>NZ_JBIBAK010000005.1:0-628876 GCF_042899865.1 Streptomyces sp. NPDC013157
GCCCTGCTGCTGTCCCTGCCCGGCTCACCGATCCTCTACTACGGCGACGAGATCGGCATGGGCGACAACATCTGGCTCGGCGACCGCGACGCGGTACGCACCCCCATGCAGTGGACCCCGGACCGCAACGCCGGCTTCTCCTCCTGCGACCCCGGACGCCTCTACCTGCCCACGATCATGGACCCGGTCTACGGCTACCAGGTCACCAACGTCGAGGCGTCGATGTCCTCGCCGTCGTCCCTGCTGCACTGGACCCGGCGCATGATCGAGATCCGCAAGCAGAATCCTGCCTTCGGACTGGGGTCCTACACCGAACTGCAGTCCTCCAACCCGGCGGTGATCGCGTTCCTGCGCGAGTACGAGGACGACCTGGTCCTCTGCGTGCACAACTTCTCCCGCTTCGCCCAGCCCACCGAGCTCGACCTGCGGGCCTTCGACGGCCGGCACCCGGTCGAGCTGATCGGCGGGGTGCGCTTCCCCGCCATCGGTGAACTGCCGTATCTGCTCACCCTCGCGGGGCACGGCTTCTACTGGTTCCGGCTCTCCCGAGTCGCCTCCCGCATCGGCCGTCGGCGCTGAGCGTGCGGAGCCGAGGAAAGGACGCGTCACCATGACGAAGACCGCTGACCTGCCCCGGAGCACGACGGCCGGACTCGACCGGTCGCTGGTCTCGCTGGGCGGGCTGCTGCGCGACTGGCTGCCCCGGCAGCGCTGGTTCGCGGGCAAGGACCGGCCCGTCTCCGAGCTGTCCGTGCTGTCCGTGACCGAACTCTTCCCCGGCTGCCTCCACCTGCTGGTCCACGCCGACCACTCCCCGCACGGCGGCACCACCCCGTCCGGTGACTGCTATCAGCTCCTGCTCGGCGTCCGCGAACACCGCGCGCCCCGGCTGGAGCGGGCCTACATAGGCCGGGCCGAGGAGGGCCCCCTGGCCGGACTCGCCCTCTACGACGCCCTGAACGACCCGCGCGCCGCCGAACTCCTCCTGGAACGGCTGCGCATACCCGGCACGGCCGGCCCACTGCGCTTCGAGACCGCCCCGCAGGCCCGGATACCCGGCGGACTCGCGCCGCGGCTGCTGGACGCCGAGCAGTCCAACTCCTCCCTGGTGTACGGCGACTCCTACATCCTGAAGGTGTTCAGGCGGATACAGCCAGGCGTCAACCCGGACCTGGAGGTGCCCGGCGCGCTGGCCGCGCAGGGCTGCGCACGGGTGCCGGCGCCGGTGGCCTGGTTCCGCACCACCGAGCCGAGCCCGGCGACCCTCGGGGTGCTGCAGCCCTTCCTGCCGGACGCGGCCGACGGCTGGACCCTGGCGCTGCGCGCGCTCGCGGCCGGGGAGGACTTCACCACCGAGGCGCACGAGCTGGGGCGCGCCACCGCGGACGTGCATCTCGCGCTCGCCGCCGCCTTCCCATCCGCCGTCCACGACGAACACAGCCGCACGGCCGGGGCGATGTCGGCGCGGCTGGACGCGGCCGCGGACGCGGTGCCGGTACTGCGGCCGTTCGTCCCCGGGCTGCGCGGCGCCTTCGAGGCGCTCGCCAGCTGCGACGCGGGGCCGCTCGCCCAGCGGATCCACGGCGATCTCCATCTCGGTCAGGTGCTGCGGGCGGACCACGAGTGGTTCGTCATCGACTTCGAGGGCGAGCCGTCCCGGCCGCTCGCCGAGCGGCGCAGCACCCAGTCGCCGGTACGGGACGTCGCCGGGATGCTGCGCTCCTTCGACTACGCGGCCCGCCAGCGCCGCCCCTGGCGCCCGGAGTGGGCCCGCCGCTGCCGGGAGGCCTACTGCGCGGGTTACGCTGCGCGGGCCGGCTGGGACCCGCGCCGGAAGCACGCACTGCTGCGCGCCCACGAGACGGACCGCGCGGTGTACGAGGTGGTGTACGAAGCCCGGCACCGGCCGGCCTGGCTTCCGGTTCCGATGGCCGCGATCGAGCGGCTCGCCCGCTGGAGAGGCTGACGTCATGGCACTGCGCGACTCCTCGCTCCCGGAGCCCTCCGGCCCCTCCCGTCCCACGGCCCCGCCCCTGGACGCCGCCGACCGCGGGCGCCTGCTCGCGGGCACCCATCACGATCCGCACGCCCTGCTCGGCGCCCGCCCGGTGGACGGCGGCACCCTCTTCCGGGCGCTGCGCCCGCACGCCCGCGCCGTGAGCGTGCTCGTCGACGGGGTGCGCAGCCCCCTGGCACCGGAGGACGACGGGCTCTTCGCGGCGGTGCTGCCGTACGCCGAGGTCCCTTCGTACACCCTCCTCGTCGAGTACGAGGGCGGAGAGGACGGGGAGGGCGGCGAGCACGAGGTCCACGACCCGTACCGCTTCCTGCCCGCGCTCGGTGAGTTCGACCTGCATCTGATCCGGGAGGGGCGGCACGAGCAGCTGTGGAAGGCGCTCGGTGCCGAGCCGATGACCCATGACGGCGTGGCCGGCACCCGGTTCACGGTGTGGGCGCCCAACGCCCAGGGCGTAAGGGTGGCCGGGGACTTCACGTGCTGGGACGGCACGCAGTTCCCGATGCGTTCGCTGGGCGCGGCCGGGGTGTGGGAGCTGTTCCTGCCGGGGGTGGGCGAGGGTGCCCGGTACAAGTTCGAGATCACCTCCCGGCACGGCGGCCGGTTCCTCAAGGCGGACCCGATGGCCAGGCGGACGGAGGTGCCGCCCGCGACCGCGTCGATCGTGACGGCGTCCCGGTACGAGTGGGGTGACGCGGAGTGGATGGCACACCGCGGTGACATCCCCGTGCACGAGGCGCCGTTCTCGGTGTACGAGGTGCACCTGCCGTCCTGGCGCCCCGGCCTGGACTACCGGCAGCTGGCCGAGGAACTGCCCGCCTACGTCGGCGACCTGGGCTTCACGCACGTCGAGTTCATGCCGGTCGCCGAGCACCCCTTCGGCGGCTCCTGGGGCTACCAGGTCACCGGCTTCTACGCGCCGACCTCCCGGCTCGGCACCCCCGACGACTTCAGGTACCTGGTCGACGCCCTGCACCGGGCCGGCATCGGCGTGATCATGGACTGGGTGCCTGCGCACTTCCCCAAGGACGACTGGGCGCTGGCCCGCTTCGACGGGGACCCGCTGTACGAGCCCGGGGACGAGCGGCGGGCCGAGCATCCGGACTGGGGGACCTACGAGTTCGATCTCGGGCGGGTGGAGGTGCGCAACTTCCTGGTCGCCAACGCCGTGTACTGGTGCGAGGAGTTCCACGTCGACGGGCTGCGGGTGGACGCGGTCGCCTCGATGCTCTACCTCGACTACTCGCGGGACTCCGGGCAGTGGACGCCGAACGTGTTCGGCGGGCGCGAGGACCTGGACGCGGTGGCGTTCCTCCAGGAGATGAACGCCACCGTGTACCGGCGGGCGCCCGGGGTGGTGACCATCGCCGAGGAGTCCACGGCGTGGGGCGGGGTGACCCGGCCGACCGACAGCGGCGGCCTGGGCTTCGGGCTGAAGTGGAACATGGGCTGGATGCACGACTCGCTGGAGTACATGTCCCACGAGCCCGTCCACCGCAAGTACCACCACAACGAGATGACCTTCTCGATGGTGTACGCGTACAGCGAGAACTACGTCCTGCCCATCTCCCACGACGAGGTCGTGCACGGAAAGCGCTCGCTCGTCTCCAAGATGCCCGGCGACTGGTGGCAGCAGCGCGCCGGCCACCGCGCGTATCTGGCCTTCATGTGGGCCCATCCGGGCAAGCAACTGCTCTTCATGGGGCAGGAGTTCGCCCAGGGCGGCGAGTGGTCCCACGCCGACGGCCCCGACTGGTGGCTGCTCGACGCCGGGTACGGGGCCGAGGCCGATCACCGGGGTGTCCGGGATCTGGTCCGCGATCTCAACTCCGGGTACCGCGCGCACCCCGCGCTGTGGCAGCGGGACACCGATCCGGCGGGTTTCCAGTGGGTCGTGGGTGACGCGGCCGAGGACAACGTCTTCGCCTTCCTGAGGTTCGATGCCGAGGCCCGGCCGCTGCTGGCGGTCTCCAACCTCTCCCCCGTGGTCCGTCCCGGCTACCGGCTGAGCGTGCCCAAGGGGGTCCCCGTCTGGCAGGAGATCCTCAACACCGACAGTGCCCGGTACGGCGGCGGGGACGTCGTCAGCCGGGGGCCGCTGCTGGCCGACGACGGGGCTCTGCGGCTCACGCTGCCCCCGCTCGGCACGGTGTGGCTGGAGCCAGTCGCCCCGTAGCCCGCCGAGGGCCGCGGTACGTGTTTCCGCGGCCGGGGCCGGGCAGTCCGGGATGAAAGACCTCGCCGCGCCCGGTCGCGGCCCGGCCGGAGGGCGGTTGCCCGTGCTGCGTACCGTCGGAGTGGAGGAAGAACTTCTGCTGGTCCACCCGGACAGCGGGGAGCCCATGCCCTGGTCGGCCGCCGTGCTCGACCGGGCCGCCCAGGACGACCCCGGGCAGGCCATGTTCCAGATGGAGCTGTTCGGTCAGATGCTGGAGCTGGCGACCAGTCCGCAGCGGGACATGGCGGAGCTCGGCGCCGAGATCGTGCGGTGCCGCAAGGAGGCCGGCCGACTGGCCGGCGAGATCGGTTGCGCGGTCGCGGCACTCGCCACCTACCCCCTGCCGGTCGACCCGGCGCTCACCAGGCACGAGCGCTACCACTGGATGGCCGGGCGGTACGGTGCCGCGATGGTGGACTGGTTCGTCTGCGGCTGCCATGTGCACGTGTCGGTGGAGTCCGACGAGGAGGGCGTCGCCGTCCTCGACCGGATCCGGCCCTGGCTCCCGGTGCTGCGCGCGCTCAGCGTCAACTCCCCGTTCTGGCAGGGCCGGGACTCCGGTTACGCCAGTTTCCGCAGCCGGCTGTGGGCGCGCGGCCCGTCGGCGGGGCCGACCGAGCTGTTCGGCTCGCCCGAGCGGTACCGGCGGCGGGTCGCGGACATGGTGGCCAGCGAGGTCATCCTCGACACGGGGATGGTGTACTTCGACGCCCGCCTGTCCACGCGCTACCCGACGGTGGAGATCCGGGTGGCCGACGTGTGCCTGCGGGCGGACACCACCGTCCTGGTCGCCACGCTGATCCGCGCCCTGGTGGAGACGGCCGCGCGTGACTGGCGGGCCGGACGGCCGCCGCTCGACCACAGTGTGAGCATGCTCCGGCTGGCCTCCTGGCAGGCCGCCCGCGTCGGCCTGGAGCAGGACCTCCTCGACCCCGTGACCATGCGGCCCCGGCCCGCCGTCGAGGTGGTGCGCGCCCTCCTCGCGCACACCGCGCAGGCGCTCGCCGACAGCGGTGACACGGTCGGCGCCGAGGAAGCCGTCGCACAGTTGCTGCACAGGGGTACCGGCGCCCGCGAGCAGCGGTCGTTCCTGGAGCGCACCGGGAGCCTGCGGGACGTGGTCGTGGAGTGCATGCGCCGCACCCAGGGCTGAATTCCGGGGCTGAGCTTTGTCATCAGGTGGAAACGAGTTGACCGTTCCCGACACGAGCCGCACTCCCCTGGGCTAGATTCGACCCGCGTCGACAACAGTACCGATCGGGAGGGTAACCCTCCGTACATCCAGGAGCAGCGCATGCGCGACTACGCCCTCGCTCCGACGACCGCTTCGACCCTGACCGGCGGGCTCGCCGACAGCATCTTCGAGACGGCGGACCGGAACCCCACCCTGCCGGTGCTGGCGCGCCGGCCCGAGGGCGCCGCCGTGGGCTGGGAGGAGGTCACCGCGGTCGAACTGCGGGACGAGGTAGTCGACCTGGCCAAGGGGCTGATCGCGTCGGGGATCTCGCCCGGGCAGCGGGTGGCCGTGATGGCGCGGACGCGCTACGAGTGGACGGTGTTCGGCCTCGCGCTGTGGTCGGTGGGGGCGGAGGTCGTCCCGATCCACCCGACGTCCTCCCGGGACCAGGTCGAATGGATCCTGCGGGACGCCCGCTGCGTGGCCGTGGTGGTCGAGGACGAGCAGGCGGTGATGACCGTCGGCACCGTGTGCGAGGGGCTGCCCGGGCTCAAGCACGTGTGGCAGCTGGACGCGGGGGCGCTGCCCGAGCTGGTGCAGAAGGGCACGTACGTCCCGCTGACCACGGTGGAGTCGCTGCGCCGGATCGTGATGCCCGACTCGACCGCGGCCATCACCTACACCTCCGGCACCTCGGGCCGCCCGCTGGGCTGCGCGCTGAGCCACCGCGGGCTCGCGTACCCGTGCGACACCCTGCTGGCGGGCTGGGGGCACACCGCGGCACGCCCCGGCGAACAGGCCTCCGTCCTGGCCTTCCTGCCGTTCTCGCACGTGTACGGCCTGATGATCATGGTGATCTGTCTGCGCGGCGGGATCCTGATGGGCCACGAGCCGGAGATGACCGAGGCCGCGCTGGCCTCGGCGCTGGGCACGTTCCGGCCGACCTATCTGTACGCCGTGCCGTCGGTGCTGGAGAAGCTGTACAAGACGTTCCTGCGCACCTCCCAGCAGCACGGCCGGGGTGCCCTCTTCGAGCGGGCCGCGGAGACCGCGCGGGACTTCGCCGCGGCCACGGAGCGGCAGCGGCTGGGCACCGGGGCGGGCCCGGGCTTCGACCTGCGGCTGCAACACGCCCTGTACGAGCGGACGGTGTACCGCAAGCTGCGGGGGGCACTCGGCGGACGGGTGCTGCGCGCCACGTCCGGCGGTTCCTCGCTCAGCCGTGAACTCACCCTGTTCTACGAGGGCATCGGTTTGTACGTCCATGACGGCTACGGCCTCACCGAGTCCAGCGGCGGGATCACCATGCAGCCGCTGGGCCGGGAGAAGTCGGGCACGGTGGGCCAGGCCCTGCCGGGCACCCAGATCCAGGTGGCCGAGGACGGCGAGATCCTGGTGCGCGGTCCGTCGGTGTTCCAGGGGTACGTCGGCGACGACTACGCGACCCGGGCCGCGCTGCGCGGCGGCTGGCTGACCACCGGGGACATCGGACGGCTGGACCTCGAGGGCTATCTGACCATCACGGGCCGCAAGAAGGACATCCTCATCACGAGCAGCGGCAAGAGCGTGGCCCCGGCCCCGCTGGAGCAGCGGCTGCGGATGCACCCGCTGGTGCACCAGGCGGTGGTCGTCGGGGACGACCGGCCCTGTGTGGGTGCGCTGATCACCCTGGACCCGGACTTCCTCGCGCACTGGCGGGGGGCGCTGACGGTGCCGGGCGACTCGCCCGGGCGCGAGGCGCGCGAGGAGAACGCGCTGCGCGAGGAGATCGCCCGCGCCATCGCGTCCGCCAACAGCGTGGTGTCCCGCGCCGAGTCGATCCGCGTCTACCGGGTGCTCCAGGAACCGTTCGCCCCGGGCAACGGCATGCTCACCCCGTCGATGAAGCTGCGCCGGGACGCCATAGCGCGCCACTACGCGGCCGAGATCGACGCCATGTACCAGGCCCGCTCGCAGGCGGTGCGCCGCCCGGGCCGGCCCGACCCGGCCGACTGGGACGACTCGGACAACGTCTTCCGGTGAGGGTGACGCGTATCCGGTGACATGGTGGGAACTCGCAGCGAAGGAGAAGAGACCAGCGCGACGGGGGCACCCTTCCGGGACTGAAAGAGACGAGATGGGGACCGGACCACGGCGGGACGACAGAGGATCCGCGGAGGAGACCGACGCATGCGCGGTCCCCTTCCCGGGGCGGCTCCGTGATGTGACGGGTGCCCGGATCGCAGCCGACGGCTACCTCGTCGGTCTCGCGCGCACCTCGCCGCCCTCGGGTCCCGACTGCTGGAACGACATCCTGCTGGTCGTGACGGAGCTGGCCGCCAACGTGGTCCAGTACGCGCCGGGCCCCTTCGAACTGCGGATGCGCCGCACGTACGACGGGATCCACGTCACCATGCACGACTCCAGCCAGGTCCGGCCCGAGCCGCGGCCCTTCCACCCGGACGGGGGCGGGGGCGGCATCGGCTGGCACCTGCTGCACACCCTGTGCGACCAGGTGAGCGTGGTCGTCACCGCGGACGGCAAGGACATCCACGCCTTTCTGCCCTGGTGAGGGATGCCCAGGGGTGCCCCGGCGGGGGTGCCCTCGTGGGGCCGGGTGCGGTCACTCGGCCCGGTGCGCGACCACTCCGAACATCGTCACCGACATGTGCACCGCGCCCTGCTCGGCGGCCTCGGCGAGATCGGCATACAGGGTGTCCCGCTGTTCCTCGGTGACGGCGCCGGTGCGCACGGCGGCCTCGCCGAGCATGCGGATCAGCGGCCAGGCGACCGAGTCGTGGTCCTGGAGCAGGGCCTGCGAGCCGCGGTCGTCGACCACGAACCCGGCCGCGCTCAGCTGGCCGACCAGGCGGCGCCCGGAGTAGGGGTTGGCGCCGTTGAGGGCGGCGGCGGTCAGGGCGCGCACCACCACCGGGTCGCCGGGGTGCAGGAGGGTGGTCCCCCAGTCGGTGTCGAGCACCGCCACCCGGCCGCCGGGGCGCAGCACCCTGGCCATCTCGGCGATCGCCCGGTCGGGGTCGTGGAGGTGCTGGAGGACCCGCTCGCACCACACGACGTCCATCGAGCCGTCCGGTACCGGCAGCGCCTCCGCCTCGCCCTGCAGGAAGCGGGCCCTGCTGTCGGCGGACCGCTCCTCGGCGACCGCGCGCAGACTCGGGTTGACCTCGACGCCGATGGCGACACCGTCCGGGCCGAGGGCGGCGGCCAGTGCCCGGGTCTGCGAGCCGGTGCCGGAGCCGACGTCGAGGAGCCGCTCGCCGGGCCGCACCGCCAGCGCCTGCTCGGCCCAGGCGCGCAGCCGCCGTACGCCGGGGTTGGCGTCCTGGGAGTCCAGGGCGGCCACCAGCGGGGTCACGCGGTCGGGGTCGATGTGCCGCTTCTGGAAGCCCGTTCCGGGCTGGGTCTGCGCCATGGCGGGCACTCTACTGGCGTATGTGATCGCCGCGGGACGGCCTTTGACCGGACGGAAGTCCGCCGCATATCTGTGCGACAGCCGGTTTCTCCCGGCGATCCAGGGGCATGCTGGAGCCCACGCGTTCGTCTGCCTGCTCCGCCCGGCTGGCGGAACGGCGTCGGGCACGGTGGGATCGATGTGGTGCGAAGCAAGCGTTCCTGGGCACGCGGACGGCCTCGAGCCGAACGGCCCGGAGCAGCGGAAAGGGATACACCGTGACACGACCCAGGATCCTGGTGGTGGGCGCAGGCTTCGCCGGAGTGGGATGCGTGCGCCGCCTGGAGCGGAAGCTCTCCCCCGACGAGGCCGACGTCACCCTGGTCTCGCCGACCTCCTACCAGCTCTATCTGCCTCTGTTGCCACAGGTCGCCTCGGGTGTGCTGACGCCCCAGTCGATCGCCGTGTCGCTGCGCCGCAGCAAGCGGTACCGCACCCGGATCATCCCGGGCGGCGCGATCGGCGTGGATCTGAAGTCCAAGGTGTGCGTCGTCCGCACCATAACCGACCAGCTCGTCAACGAGCGGTACGACTACATCGTGCTGGCTCCGGGCAGTGTCACCCGCACCTTCGACATTCCCGGCCTGACGGAGCACGCGTTCGGCATGAAGACCCTCGCCGAGGCCGCCTACATCCGCGACCACGTCATCGCCCAGCTCGATCTCGCCGACGCCAGCGACGACCCGGCCGAACGCGCCGCGCGGCTGCAGTTCGTGGTGGTCGGCGGCGGCTACGCGGGCACCGAGACCGCGGCCTGTCTGCAGAAGCTCACGCACGCGGCGCTGCACCGCTACCCGAACCTGGATCCGAAGCTGATCAAGTGGCACCTGATCGACATCGCGCCGAAGCTGATGCCGGAGCTCGGCGACAAGCTCGGCCGCAGCGCCCAGGAGGTGCTGCGCCGCCGCGGTGTGGACGTCTCCCTCGGGGTGTCGATCGAGAAGGCGGGCCATCAGGAGGTCACCTTCACCGACGGCCGGGTGGTGCCCACTCACACGCTGATCTGGACGGCCGGGGTGGTC
Organism: Streptomyces sp. NPDC013157; assembly: GCF_042899865.1. Taxonomy (NCBI): domain Bacteria; kingdom Bacillati; phylum Actinomycetota; class Actinomycetes; order Kitasatosporales; family Streptomycetaceae; genus Streptomyces; species Streptomyces sp. NPDC013157. The sequence goes on from NZ_JBIBAK010000005.1 coordinate 9,886, forward strand.
GCCAGCCCGCTGATCGCCACCCTGGGCGCGGAGACGGTCCGCGGACGGCTCGCGGTCGACGCCGAGATGACGCTGCCCGGCCACGACGGGGTGTTCGCGCTCGGCGACGCGGCGGCCGTACCGGACAAGGCGAAGGACGAGCCGGGCGCGGTCTGCCCGCCGACCGCGCAGCACGCCATGCGGCAGGGCAGGGCGGTCGCCGACAACGTGATCGCGACCCTGCGGGGCCAGGCGCTCCACCCGTACGTGCACAAGGACCTCGGGCTGGTGGTGGACCTCGGCGGCAAGGACGCGGTCTCCAAGCCGCTCGGCATCGAGCTGCGCGGTCTGCCCGCCCAGGCGGTGGCCCGCGGCTACCACTGGTCGGCGCTGCGCACCAACGTGGCCAAGACCCGGGTCGCGACCAACTGGCTGCTGAACGCGCTGGCCGGCGACGACTTCGTGCGCACGGGCTTCCAGGCCCGCAAGCCCGCCCGGCTCAAGGACTTCGAGTACACGAACACGTATCTGACGCCGGAACAGGTCCGGGCGCGCGCCGAGGGCCCCGAGGACCCCGGCGGCTCGCCGGCGTGACGCAGGGCGCAGCCCGGTGAGAGCGGCGGGGCGGGCGGTGCGGGCGGAGCTTTGGGGGCGGCTCGCGGCGGCCGACCCCGGGCTGCTCCGGTTCACCGCCGGTCTGCGCACGGTCACGTCGATCGCGCTCACGCTCGCCGTGCTGGCGGCGCTGCGGGCCGACGTGTCCCATCTGGTGGCCGGGGCCATCACAGCGATGGTGGCCACCTTCGCGATCCGGGAGAAGGGGCGGGCGCAGCAGGCCGTCACGCTCGCCCTCGGCCTGCCGGTGGCACTCGCCTCGATGTCGCTCGGCGCGCTGCTCAACGCGCGGGTGGTGATGGGCGACCTGTTCTTCGTGGCGCTCATCTTCTGCGCGGTCTACGGCCGCCGCTTCGGCGACCGGGGCACGGCGCTCGGGCTGATCGGCTTCCAGATCTACTTCGCGTCGCTGTTCGTGCACGCGACCGTGGCCGCGCTGCCGGGCCTGTACCTCACGATCACGGTGGCGTTCGGCTGCGCGGCCCTGGCACGGTTCGTGCTGGTCCGGCAGACCCCCGCGGGCATCCTGGCCCGGCTGCGGCGGGCCTTCCGCGTCCGGCTTGCCCAACTGGTCTCCGCGCAGGCCGAGTTGCTCGACGCCGGGCCGGACGAGCTGGACCGGGCGGTGGAGGAGGTCCGGGTCAGGACCGCCCGGCTGCACGAGACGGCGCTGCTGATCCAGGGGCGGCTGACGGACGGCACCTCCGACGAGACGGTGGCGAGGCTGGTGCAGCGCCGGATCGCGGACGCGGAGATCGCCGCCGAGCGGCTCGGGCTGCTGCTGCTCACCGCCCGCAGCACCGGGCGGGCGGACACGCTCACCCTCCATCTGCCGGGTGCCCCGCTGCCGTCGGCCGTCGGGGAGCCGGTGCGGGACGAGGCGCTGGAGCGGCTGCGGCTCGATCTGGAGGCGCTGCGGCTGCTGGTGCTGCGGCCCGGCGGCCCCGGGAAGGGGACCGCGCTGGCCCGGCTGCGCAACCGGCTCCTCGGCTACCGGGAGGGGGAGAACCTGCCGGCCGCCTCGCCCGCCGTCCAGGACGTCTTCCGGGGCATCGGCGAGGCCGGGCGTGCGGTGCTGGGGCTGCGGATCGCCCTGGACGGGCCGCAGGACGAGTCCGACGACACCCCGGCCACCTCCCGGTCGCGGGAGGAACTGGACGCCGAGGACGCGGCCATCGAGGGCGCCGAGGAGGGCGAACGGCAGGCCGGGGAGGCGACCGGGCTGCGCCGGCCCACCACGCGGGCGGCGGTGCAGGTGGCGGTCGGCTCGTCGCTGGCCATCGTCGGCGGCGAGTTCCTGTCCGCCCAGCGCTGGTACTGGGCGGTGCTGACCTGCTGGATCGTGTTCATCAACACCTCGTCCACCGGCGAGATCCTGGTCAAGGGCTACCGGCGGCTGCTGGGCACGGTCCTCGGCGTGGTGGCCGGCATCGGGCTCGCGGGACTGGTCGGGCACCACACCTGGACGGCGTTCGGGCTGGTGCTGCTCTTCATCTTCGCGATGTTCTACTCGGCACCGCTGTCGTACACCCTGATGTCGTTCTTCGTGACGGCGATGCTGGGCCTGCTGTACACGCTCCTCAACACCTACAGCCTGGACGTCCTGGTGCTGCGGGTGGCGGAGACCGCGCTCGGTGCGGTGTGCGGGGTGATCGCGGCCGCGGTAGTGCTGCCGGTGCACACCGACCGCCGTACCGACGAGCTGCTCGTGACGACGCTGGACCGGCTGGCCGACGTGACCCGGGCCGCCGCCGACCAGTTGGGCGGGGCGCCGCCGGTCGACCTGGTGGAGAAGGCCCGGGACCTGGACCAGGCGCTGGCCGATCTGGCCGCGGCCGTCCAGCCGCTGACCCATCCGATCACCCCGCTGCGCTCCCGCCGGGACACCGCCCGCTATGTGGTGGCGCTGCTCGAGACCTGTGCCTACCACGCGCGGTCGCTGGCGGCCACGGCGGAGCTGCTGCCCACCCATCCGGCCATCGCGGCGGATCCCCGGCTGCGCGGGGCGGGACGGCGGATCGTGCACAACATCGAGGCGATCGCCGCCCATGTCGGGCAGGACGGGTCGGACGCCCGGATCGAGACCGGCCCCAGCATCGTGTCGATGCTGGAGCCGGGTACGTTGCGCGCCCCGCGCTACGGCAGGGTGACCGACCGGGTGCTGCGCCATCTCCAGCGCCTGGACGAGTCGGTGGCGGGCCTGGCCCGTCCGCTGCAGGTCCCCGTCCGGCAGCCCGTGCCCGCCCCCTGACGCCGGGTCACTCCGTCACCGCGAGGCGGGCCGAGGCACGGTCTCGCGCGTCCCCGAACGCCGTCGTCGGGACCGGCGGCACCCCGGGCAGGGCCGCGGTGGCCGCCGTCGGCGCAACCGTCGTGTCCGGTGCCGGAGGTGAGGGCGTGGCGGGGATGGTGACGGGCGGGAGGCCGGCTGTCGCGGCGGCGGCCAGGAGGTGGCGGGACTTCGCCAGGGCCGCGGCGATGTCGCGGGTTCCGGTGATCACGCAGAGCGTGTAGGCCAGGTCGCCAGCCTTCGGGTCCGGTGCCGTCTCCGCGGTGCGGAGACTCTCGTACTCGTCCACGAGCCGGCGCAGCGTGGCGGGGTGGGGCATCAGCACGGCGTCACTCCTCGGTCGGTCGGAAGCGGTTCCACGGCGGTCGTGGGGATCATTCGGCGGTCCGGCCCAGCGCCTCGGCGCGGACGCGGGCGCAGCTGCGGCTGATGAGGCGGGAGACGTGCATCTGGGAGATGCCCAGCTTGTCGGCGATCCGGCTCTGGGTCATGTCCTCGAAGAAGCGCATGTAGAGGATGGCCCGCTCCCGTTCGGGCAGCCGGCGCAGCCCCTCCTTGGCCGCTTCCCGGTCGACGACGACGTCGTAGGAGCCGTCGGCCTCGCCGAGGGTGTCGGCGAGGCTGTAGCCGTCCTCGCCCGCGGAGAGCTCGGCGTCCAGGGACAGGGTGCTGAAGCTCTCCAGGGCCTCGAGGCCGGCGTTGACCTCGTCCTCGGTGAGCCCGGTGTGGGCGGCGAGGGCCGCGGTGGTGGGCTCGGCGGAGCCGGGGTTCTGGGTGAGTTCGCGGCGGGCCACCCGCACCCGGTTGCGCAGTTCCTGTACCCGGCGCGGTACGCGCAGCGCCCACATCCGGTCCCGGAAGTGCCGCTTGACCTCGCCGGTGATGGTGGGCACCGCGTAGCTCTCGAAGGCGCCGCGCGAGGGGTCGAAGCGGTCCACGGCCTTGACCAGCCCGAGGGCGGCCACCTGGCGCAGGTCCTCGACGGACTCGCCGCGGTCGCGGAACCGGCCGGCGATGCGGTGGGCCATGGGCAGCCAGGCGGCGACCAGTTCGTCGCGCAGGGCCTCCCGCTCGGGCCCGTCGTCGAGCGTGGCGAGCCGGGTGAAGAGGGCCACCGTGTCCGGGGCGTCGTCGTGGGTGCGGCGGGGCGTCGTGCGGGTGGTGCGGTCGGATGTGCGGGAACGGCTGGTCGACAAGTCGGTGGGCATGCGGATTCGCTCCTGAACTGTGGGTTTCAGGGCGTCACCGGAACGTGGTTCCGGGACTCGACCCGAACTGCGATGTCAGGGTCGCCGCGGAAGCACCACCCGGACCGCTCTACGGGCCCGGGGGCTGTCGAACGACTGCTCCCACTGGCGCGCGCCTCCGGTCCGAAGCACGACACTCCGCCTGCCCCTTCGATCCGGGCCCAAACACCGTTCCCGGCACCAGCCCCTCCGCGGGCTCAGCGCAGGGGCACGACCGCGGTGATCCGCTTGCCGCCGCAGGGCAGTCCGGCGACCTCCACGTCCCGGGCCAGCCGGCAGACGATGGGCCAGCCCCGGCCGTGCGGCCGCCACCGGCGGTCCTCGTCGACGGCCCGTTCGGCCACCGGTATCTCGTCGCTGCGGTCGCTGACGGACACCCGTACCGCGCACCCCTCGACGTCGACGGCGAAGCCGGTGATCCCGCCGCCGTGCAGAATCGCGTTGGTGGTCAGTTCGGAGGTGACGAGCAGGGCGTCGTCGAGGGCTTCGGCGGGGCACGGTACGGCGCGTCGGGCGACGGCGCCTCGTACCGCTCTGCGGGCGTCGGCCGGCCGCAGCGGCGGCCGACGGGACTCAGGTGGTGCCATGGTTGACTCGGTCCGGTACTTTTCGTACATCCTTTCGCTCCCTGGGTGGTGGACCGGTTGGTCGGCTCAGTCCCGTCCGTACGGGGCTCTGCTCTTCGGCTCACCGGTCGGGGCGCGGCCAAACCCTTCGCGGGCGACCGGGGGCTCCCCAAAGTGAAACAGGTCACGTACCCTGTTCACGACTACGCGAAATTGCTCTGGATGGTTTACCGTTCACCCATAAGTGGTCGAGGAGTTGACAACAGGTCCTCCCGAACCACTTCTGACGGCCCTGGCTGGCCTCCCCCGTCCAGCCAGGGCTTTTTCACGCCCGGACCGGTTTCCGACGGCGATTCTCACCTTCTTCGAGGTGCCCGGCGGGGCGGCAGCGGCTGAAATGGGCGTAGGGAAAGCACCCCGTACCCTCGCCGGCGAGGAGCCCCGTGCCATGACCAAAGCCATCAAACTGCTCACCGCCCTGCCCCAGGCCCAGCGCGAGCGCCTCATGGAACTGGCTCACGAGGTGTCCTTCCCCGAGGACTCCAGGATCTTCGAGGCCGGCGGCACCGCCGACCGCTTCTGGGTGATCCGCTCGGGAGCGGTCAACCTGGACCAGGAGGTGACGACCCACAAGCGGGTCACCGTCGCCACTCTGGGCGCCGGCGACCTGCTCGGCTGGTCCTGGCTGTTCCCGCCGTACACCTGGGACTTCGGGGCGGTGGCCTTCAGCCAGGTGCGGGCCTACGAGTACGACGCCTCGGCCGTGCTCGCGCTGTGCGTGGAGGATCCGCTGCTCGGTCTGTCCCTGGTACGGACGGTCGCCGAGATCCTCGCCAGCCGCCTGGAGGTCACCCGCGGCAAACTCCTCGACGCCTACGTCGGACGTCGGCCCGTGTAGGCCGCTCAGACGCGGTAGCGGCGCAGGGCCGGAACGGCGGCGGCGAGAACCAGCATCACCGCGACCACCAGCAGCCCGCCGCCCGCGACCGCCGCCCGCGGCCCGAAGACCGAGCCCGCGGTGCCGTGCAGCACGTCGGCCAGCCGCGGCCCGCCCGCGACCACCACGGTGAACACCCCCTGCATCCGGCCCCGCATCTCGTCGGTCGCCGCGGACAGCAGGATCGCGCCGCGGAAGACCATCGAGACCATGTCGGCGACCCCGGCGGCGGCCAGGAAGGCCACGGCGACCCAGAGGTTGCGGCTCAGCCCGAACCCGGCGACGGCAGCACCCCAGCCGACCACGGCGCCGATCACCATCAGGCCGTGGCGGCGGGCCCGCGAGAAGGTGCCGGAGAAGAGCCCGCCGAGAACCGCGCCGACCGGGATCGCCGCGAACAGCAGGCCGAGCGCGAGCCCCTCGCCGTAGGAGGCGTAGGTCTGCGCGGCCAGCTGCGGGAACAGGGCACGGGGCATGCCGAAGACCATCGCGATGATGTCCGCGAGGAACGACAGCAGCAGCACCTTGTGCATGGAGATGTACCGGAAGCCCGCCACGATCTCGCGCACCCCGGCCCGCCGCGCCGTCGCACCCGCCAGGGGCGGCAGCGCGGGCAGCCGGTAGACCGCCCACACCGTCACGCACAGCGCCAGCGCGTCGATCAGGTACAGCTCGGGCAGCCCGATGACGGGGATCAGGGCACCGGCGAGCAGCGGGCCGACCACCTGCCCGGTCTGCATGACCGTCGACCCGAGCGCGTTGGCGGCGGGCAGTTGCGCCTCCGGGACCAGCCGGGCGATGGAGGCGGTACGGGCCGGCGCGTTCAGCCCCCAGAACGCCTGCTGCATCGCGAGCAGCACCATCAGCGCGGCCACCGATCTCATCCCGGTGGCCGCCTGGACGAAGAAGAGCAGTGAGGTCACGCCGATACCGATGTTGGTGATCAGCAGCAGCTTGCGGCGGTCCATGGTGTCGGCCACCGCGCCGCCCCACAGCGCGAACACGATCAGCGGCAGCAGTCCGGCGAGACTCGCCGCGCCGACCCAGGCGGACGACCCCGTGATGTCGAAGATCTGCTTGGGCACGGCGACGGCGGTCAGCTGGCTGCCGACCGAGGTGACGATGGTCGACGTCCACAGCCTGCGGTAGGCCGGGATGCGCAGCGGGCGGGTGTCCATCGCCCAGCGCCGCCAGCCGCTCCGGGGCGGGGCGGCCGTGGCGTCGTCGGGGGTCTGTATGTCGGACTGGGTGCCGCTCTCGCTGGTGTCCACGGAGTTCCTGGTGTCCCGCTCTTCTCGATGCCCGCTACATCTTTTCGGTTGCAGGTTCACTATCGCAGCAACTTCCGTCGCTGCCGAACCGCTTGTCTCAGGATGCGGCCGTTCGAGGATCCGGGCGGCTCAGGATCCCGCCACGAGCATCAGGCCGAGCCCGATCATGGTCAGTGCCACCAGCCCGTCCATCACCCGCCAGGCGGCCGGCCCGGCGAGGTACCGGCCGAGCAGCCGGGCGCCGAAGCCGAGGGCGGTGAACCAGCAGAGGCTGGCCAGGGCGGCGCCGAGTCCGAAGGTCCAGCGCAGGTCGCCCCGGTGGGCGGCGAGGGAGCCGAGCAGGAACACGGTGTCCAGGTACACGTGCGGGTTCAGCCAGGTCATGGCCAGGCAGGTGAGGACCGCCCGCCGCCGGGACCCTGCCGTCTCGCCCTCGGTGCGCAGACCGCCGGTGCCGGGCCGCAGGACCCGCCGGGCGGCGAGGGCGCCGTAGCAGAGCAGGAAGGCGCCGCCGATCAGCCCGACCGCCCGCACCGCGCCCGGCCAGGCCACCACGATGGCGCCCACCCCGCCGACGCCGAGCGAGATGAGGACGGCGTCGGAGAGCGCGCAGATGCCGACGACCACGAGGACCGCGTCGCGGCGGATGCCCTGGCGGAGCACGAAGGCGTTCTGGGCACCGATGGCGACGATGAGCGAGAGGCCGGTGCCGAATCCTGCGGCAGCGGCGGCGAGAGAGCTGGACATGCCCTCGACGCTACGGAAGCGATCACTCTGCGTACAGCTAAAGATTTTTACGTACCCTTAGCGCAGCTGAAGACAGACAGGAGACAGACAGGAGTGCGACGGTGGAACTTCCGCTCGACCAGGTGCGGACGCTGCTGGCGGTGGTGGACGAGGGCACGTTCGACGCGGCGGCCGCGGCCCTGCACGTGACGCCGTCGGCGGTCAGCCAGCGGGTCAAGGCGTTGGAGCAGCGCACGGGCCGGGTGCTGCTCCAACGCACCAAGCCGGTGCGGCCGACGGAGTCGGGCGAGGTACTGGTCCGGTTCGCCCGGCAGCTGGCGCGGCTGGAGCGGGACGCGCGCGGTGAGCTGGGCATGAGCGGCGCCGGGGAGCCGACCCGGGTGTCGGTCGCGGTCAACGCGGACTCGCTGGCGACGTGGTTCCTGCGGGCGCTGACCGGGCTGCCGCACGTCTATGTCGAACTGCGGCGGGAGGACGAGGACCACACGGCCGCGCTGCTGCGGGAGGGGCTGGTGATGGCGGCGGTGACGTCGTCGCCGGAGGCGGTGCCGGGGTGTTCGGTGCGGGCGCTGGGGCGGATGCGGTACCTGCCGGTGGCGGCGCCGGAGTTCGCGGCGGCGCGTCTTTCGGGGGCGCTGCCGGATGCGCTCGCCGAGGCGCCGGTGATCGTGTTCGACCGGGTCGACGATTTCCAGGACGGGTTCGTACGGCGGCTGGGCGGGGCGGGGGCGAGTGCGCTGCGGCACTACGTGCCGACGTCGGAGGGGTTCGTGGACGCGGTGACGGCGGGGCTGGGGTGGGGGATGGTGCCGGAGCCGCAGGCGGTACCGCGGCTGCGGGACGGGCGGTTGGTGCGGATCGGGGGACGGGAGTGGTGGGTCGACGTGCCGTTGTACTGGCAGCAGTGGAAGTTGGATTCGCCGGCGTTGGGGGCGGTGGCGGAGGCGGTGGCGAGTACGGCCGAGGGTGCGTTGCGCCGGCCGTAGGGAGTCAATTCGTACGGGTGCGGGTGGGTGGGGGCTGGTCGCGCAGTTCCCCGCGCCCCTGACGGGGCGCCGCACTGTCCAGGAGCATTTCAAGTGCCGTCGGATAGGCGCTGGTCACCATGCGTTTCGCCAGGAGCGGAGCCGCCTCCGCGATACGTGGGTGGGTGGTGTGCGGGAGGCGGGCGTAGGTCGAGTGCCACTTGTCCTCGTCGGCTCGCCGGGAGTCCTTCGGGAGGGTGAGGGAGGCTGCGTCCAGGGCGGCGAAGGCGAGGGTCTGGTCGATGAAGGCGTGGTAGACGCGGACGGTCTCCGGGAGTGAGAAGCCTGCCGTGCGCAGGACGTCCAGGACCGCTTCGTCGGCGGCCAGTTCGTGTGCCCGGCCGGTCACGCGGTTCGTCGTCAGCAGGGCCGCCTGCGGGTGGGCGACGTACTGCGCGTGGATGCGCAGGCCGATGGTCCGCAGGTCCGTCCGCCACTCCCCCGTCGGGCTCCAGCCGGCCAGCGCCTGGCCGATGAGGGCGTCACCGATCGCCAGGGTGAGGTCGTCCATGCCCCGGAAGTAGCGGTACAGGGTGCTGGGGTCGCAGTCGAGGGCGAGACCCAGTCGGCGGGCGGTCAGGCCGGCGCTGCCGTGCTCGCGCAGCAGGCGCAGCGCGGTCTCCACGATCAGCCGCTCGGAGAGCACCGTGCCGCTGCGGGTGGGGCGGCGCCTGCGGCGCTTCTCCTCCGGTACGACCGTCTTGGGCATCGCGTACTCCCTGCCGTTGCTGTGCCCCGCCCTTATGCCAACGCCATTGACCTTACGCGACGGCCGGGCGTTTCATTCCGGCCAGGGCGCCCCCGTTTCCGACCTCGCTCTCTGTCCCAGAAGGAGATTCCCGCATGCGTGTACTGCTCGTGGGAGCCGGTGGTGTGGGCACCGCCGTCACCCGGATCGCGGCCCGGCGGCCGTTCTTCGACCTGTTGGTGGTCGCCGACTACGACCTGGCCCGCGCCGAGGCGGCGGTGGCGGCCGTCGGCGACGACCGGTTCCGCGCCGAGGCGGCGGTGGCGGCCGTCGGCGACGACCGGTTCCGCGCCGAGCGCGTCGACGCCGGCGACGAGGCGGCCGTGGCCGCGCTGCTGGCCCGCCACGGTTGCGACGTGCTGCTCAACGCCACCGACCCGCGCTTCGTCATGCCTCTGTTCCGGGCCGCCCGCAAGGCCGGCGCCGACTACCTCGACATGGCGATGTCGCTGTCCCGCCCGCATCCCGAGCGGCCGTACGAGGAGTGCGGGGTGAAGCTGGGCGACGAACAGTTCGCGCTGGCCGGGGAGTGGGAGCGGGCGGGTGCGCTGGCGCTGGTCGGGATCGGGGTGGAGCCCGGGTTGTCGGACGTGTTCGCCCGGTACGCGGCCGACGAGCTCTTCGACGAGATCGAGGAGATCGGCATCCGCGACGGTGCGAACCTGACCGTGGACGGCTACGACTTCGCGCCCTCCTTCAGCATCTGGACCACCATCGAGGAGTGCCTCAACCCGCCCGTCGTGTACGAACGGCGGCGCGGGTGGTTCACCACCGCGCCGTTCAGCGAGCCCGAGGTGTTCGACTTCCCGGACGGGATCGGTCCGGTCGAGTGCGTGAACGTCGAGCACGAGGAGGTGCTGCTCGTGCCGCGCTGGGTGGACGCGCGGCGGGTCACCTTCAAGTACGGGCTCGGGCGCGAGTTCATCGAGACGCTGAAGACGCTGCACCTGCTGGGCCTGGACCGCACCGCCCCGGTGACGGTGCCCGGCGCCGACGGCCCGGTCGCGGTCTCGCCCCGGGACGTGGTCGCCGCGTCGCTGCCCGACCCGGCGACACTGGGCGAGCGCATGCGCGGCAAGACCTGCGCGGGCACCTGGGTGCGCGGGGTGAAGGACGGACAGCCGCGGGAGGTGTATCTCTACCACGTTGTCGACAACCAGTGGTCCATGGCGGAGTACGGTTGTCAGGCCGTGGTGTGGCAGACGGCCCTCAATCCGGTCGTCGCCCTCGAACTCCTGGCCACCGGCGCGTGGTCGGGCTCGGGCGTCCTCGGCCCGGAGGCGTTCCCGGCCCGCCCGTTCCTCGACCTGCTGACCGAATACGGCTCCCCCTGGGGTCTGCGCGAGCAGTGACCGCCCGCGAATCCCGCGGGACTTGGCCGTTTCAGCCGCGCCCGGACCGGTGACCCGGAGCCGAGCAACGCGCACAGGAAACGGCTGAATCGACTTGGATCGCAGGTGACTTCGATGGACGACTGGCGAGACCACGCCGAGTGCCGCTACGAGGACCCCGACCTCTTCTTCCCGATCGGGACCACCGGCCCGTCGCTGCATCAGACGCGGCGCGCGAAGGCCGTGTGCGAGCGGTGTCCGGTGCAGGACCCCTGCCTGCGCTGGGCGATGGCGACCGGGCAGACCGTCGGCGTCTGGGGCGGTACGACCGAGGCGGAGCGCCGGCTGCTGGCCCGGCGCCGGCAGCGGGCGGAGCGCCGGCTCAGCTGACGTCGGCCGGGGCCGGTGCGGCCGGCAGCCGCAGGATGAACTCGGCGCCCTTGCCGGGTTCGCTGCGCGCCTCGGCGGTGCCGTCGTGGGCGGCGAGCAGATGGCGCACGATCGGCAGGCCGAGGCCGCTGCCTCCGGTACGGCGGCTGCGGGACTTCTCCGCGCGCCAGAACCGCTCGAAGACGTGCGGGAGATCGTCGGCGGCGATGCCCGGACCGGTGTCGGTGACGGTGAGGACGACGTCGTCACCGACACGGCGGGCGGACAGGGTGACCGTGCCGTCGGCGGGGGTGTGCCGGAGGGCGTTGGAGACCAGGTTGCCGAGGGCCTGCCGCATCCGGACCGGGTCGGCGTCGAGCCAGGCGGTGCCGTCGGTGTCGGTCAGCAGGGTGACCCCGGCCGCGTCGGCGGCGACGCGGTGGGCGGCGGCGACCTGGTCGGTCAGGTCGGCGGCGCGCACCGGTTCGCGGTGCACGCGCAGGGTGCCGGCATCGGCGGCGGCCAGGTCCTGGAGGTCGTCGATGATCCGCTGCAGGACCAGCGCCTCCTCGTGCAGGGAGCCCAGCAGGGCCGGGTCGGGGTCGACCAGACCGTCCCGGGTGACCTCCAGCCAGCCGCGGATGTTGGTGAGGGGGCTGCGCAGTTCGTGGGCGATGTCGCTGACCATCGCCTTGCGCTGCTCTTCGAGGCGTTCCCGGCGCTCGGTGAGGTCGTTGAACGCCTCGGCCAGCAGCCCGGTCTCGTCCCGGGTGCGCACGCGTGCCCGGACGTGCAGCTCGGGCGGCTGCTGCGCAGCGGCCGTGAGGGCACGCAGCGGCCGCACCAGACGCATGGCGACGACGGCGGTGACGGCGACCGTGACGGCGAGGACCAGGCCGGCCGCGCCGACGATCTTCGTCTTGTTGGCCCGGGACATGTCGAAGCGGGGTGCGGTCTGGTCGCCGATGCCGAGGAAGAGCTCGGCGGCCGGGGCGACGTACGGTTCGAGCTGGGTGCGCCGGGCGTTGGCGATGCAGTTCTTCGCCGGCCGGTCCGTCTTCCGCTCGATCCCCTTCTTGGTGACGAGGAACCCGCCCGAGACGGGGTCGCGCCCTGTCGTGTCGTAGGTCAGGTACAGCGAGCCGCCGATGTCCCTGTCCTGGGCCTTGAGGCAGGGACGGGCCAGGTCCGTCAGCGCGTCGAGGGCCTTGGTCTCGGTGGCGGTCGGGAAGTCGAGCGCGTCGTTGATCCCGCCGGTCGACTCGCCGAGGACGTTGCCGCACCCGACCTTGAGTTGCAGAGGAGCGTCTCTGGCGTCGTCGAAGACGACGTGCGGCCGTCCGCTCGGGATGTGCTGGACGCTGGTCCGGACGCCGAAGCGGTCGAAGCACTCCTGCTGCTTCTCGGCGACCGCGTCCAGTTTCCCGCGCTCCGGCGCGGTGAGCCGGAACGGACCGACCGCGCGCGGATCGATGCCGCTGAGCTGCGCGCCGGACTCCGTGTAGGTGTCGGTGTGCAGGGGGTCCACGGCGGCCGCCGGGCGCGGTGGCAGCGGGGTGTCGTGGGCTGCCGAGTCGGCGATCAGCGTGCGGTCGGCGGTGGTCAGCGCGATCCTGCGGCCGGTCTTGGCCGCCAGGGCCCGGAGGGTGTGCTGGACCTCGCTCCAGTCGGGGTGGTCCGCCGCGTACCCGCTGAGCTCGGCGAGGATCTTGTTGTCGGCGGCCAGGTCCTGCCCCTGTTCCTCCTCCAGCGCGCTGGTGGTGGTCGTCACGGCGAGCCAGGCGGTGGCGGCCACCGAGCAGACGGCGATCAGTACCGAGGTGAACAGCAGCCGGACCAGCAGCCGCTTGCGCCAGGGTATCCGGGGCTTCACGGCCGGCCGCCGCTCAGCTTGTAGCCGACACCGAACACGGTCACCAGCCGCACCGGCCGCCGGGGATCGGCCTCGATCTTCCGGCGCAGGTTCATCACATGGACGTCGACGGCCCGTTCGGTGGAGGAACGGTCGAAGCCCCGTGTGCACTGCAGCAACTGCCGCCGGGTGAAGACCCGGTCGGGCTCCCCGGCCATGGCGAGCAGGATCTGGAACTCGGCCGGGGTCACCTCCACCGGCTCCCCGTCGCAGCGCACCTGGTGCCGCACGGGATCGACGCTGATCCCGGCGGCGGTCACGGCGGGTTCCTCCTCCCGGACGGGCGCGGCCCGCCCGCTGCGCCGCAGGATCGTCCGGATCCGGGCCATCAGCTCGCGCGGGCTGTACGGCTTGGTCATGTAGTCGTCGGCGCCCAGCTCAAGGCCGAGCAGCACGTCGTCCTCGTCGGAGCGGGCCGTGAGCATCAGCACCGGGATCTCCGGGTCGCCGCCGCGCAGCACCCGGCAGACGCCGAAGCCGTCGATCACCGGCAGCATCAGGTCGAGGACGACCAGGTCGGGACCGAGCCGCCGGGCCGCGTCCAGCGCGGCGGCCCCGTCATGGACCACGGTCGCGCTGTGCCCCTCGGCGAGCAGCGACCTCCGGATCAGCTCGGCCTGCATCTCGTCGTCCTCGGCCACCAGCACATGTGCGCACACAGGTTCGGATCCTAAGCGGAGTTCCGGCGGCCTAGCGGGCGAGCCAGCCGGCGAAGCCCATGGCGATCACCGGATGCCGGTCCGGGTCGAGGGTGCGCAGCAACTCCTTCATGTGCGCCTTGGCGACACTGACGCAGGCGTGCGTGGGCCCGCCGTGGTCGACGTGCAGCCACACGCCGCCGCCCCGGTTCGCGCCCATCGGCCGGGTCCAGTCGAGCGGGGAAGTGCCCGTCTGGCGGTTGTAGTTGATGGCGACGACGTAGTCGAAGGAACCTTCCAGCGGCTCGCCCTCGAACCCGGTACCGGGCGAGGTGAAGCCGTAGGACTGGTGGTACGGCAGCCTGCTCCCCGGGTCGGCGAGCAGGCCGCCGGCGTCGGTCAGCCCGTACACGCCGACGGGCGAGCGCAGGTCCCCGGCCATGTGGTGCTCGCTCCAGCCGTCCCTGCCGTTGTGCGCGGGCCAACTGGCGCCGGACTGCCAGACGTCGTCGTCGCGTTCGTAGAGGACGACGGTGGAGATCGGCGAGTCCTTGCCCCGGCCGGTGGCGACGACGACCTGCTCCGCCCGCCCGGGTATCGCGGCCGTCGTCCTGGGCCCGAGCCCGGGTATGCCGCTCGGCTGCGGGCTGCTGCTCTCGGGTGTGGGGGAAGCCGTCGCCTCCGCCGGCCGGTCGTCGCCCGACCGGCTCGGCGCAGCCTCGGCGCCACCCCCGCACCCGGACAGCAGGAGGGGGGAGGCGGAGAGGAGGGCGACAGCAGCTCTGCGATGGATCATGAGACCGACCTTGGCCGACGAATGTAAGAAAGTCGTCAGCTTTCAGCGCCCCTTCAGGGGCACGGGGAACTGCGCGAGCAATCCCCACCGGCCCGCATCCGAACCGCTACGGCTTGCCCTTCTTGTACAACCACGTCTGGAACAAGGAACCGAGGTCCTTCCCCGACTCCCCCTCGGCCAGCTTCACAAACTCCGCCGTAGTCCCGTGGCCGTACCGGTGCTCCGAGGCCCACGCCCGCAGAATCCGGAAGAACACCGGATCCCCGACCGCCTTCCGCAGTTCGTGCAGGGCCATCGCGCCCCGCGCGTACACCGGTTCACCGAAGATGTTCTTCCCGCTCCCCGGATCCCCCGGCGGATACGCCCACAACTCGTCGCTCGCCGGCTTCGCGTACAGCGCGTCGAAGTTCTTCTGCGCGCTGTCGCCGCCGTGCTGCTCGCTGTACAGCCACTCGGCATACGTGGCGAAGCCCTCGTTGAGCCAGATGTCCTTCCAGGCGGTGAGGGAGACGGAGTCGCCGAACCACTGGTGGGCGTTCTCGTGCACCAGCGTGCTCAGATCCGGCGCCGAGTCGTAGATCGGCCGGCCCTGCGTCTCCAGCGCGTACCCGACGCTCGGCGCGTGGTCGACTATCGACCCGGCGGACCGGAACGGGTACGGCCCGAACAGCTTGCTCTCCCACTCCAGCACCGACGGCAGCTTCTTCAGCACGGCCGCCGACCCGCTCGCCTCGCGCGGGTCGACCGCGTTGTACACCTCGATCCCGTCCCGGGTGGTGTACTGCTGCACCTTGAACGTGCCGACCGTGGCGGTCGCGAGGTACGCGGCCATCGGCTCGGTCTGCCGCCACCGGAAGGTCGTACGGCCGCCGGAGGTGTGCTGCCCGAGGAGGACGCCGTTGGCGACGGCGGTGCGGCCCTTGGGGACGGTGATCGTGAAGTCGTACGACGACTTGTCCTTGGGATGGCTGTCGGCCGGGAACCAGGTCATCGCACCCTGCGGCTCCCCGGCGACGAACGCGCCGTCGTCGGTGCGGATCCAGCCGTCGGCCGAGCCGTCGGGGTCGGTGACCTGCTTGGGTGTGCCGTTGTACGCCACGGTGACCCGGAAGTCTTGGCCCTTCGCCAGCGCCCGAGACGGCGTGACGACGAGTTCCTGTCCGCTGCGGCTGAAACGGGCCGTCCGGCCGTCGACGGTCACCCGGGTGACCTTCAGTCCGCTGAGGTCGAGGTCGAAGCGGGTCAGCTTCTCGGTGGCACGGGCGGTGAGGACCGCCTTGCCGTCGAGGTGCCGGGAGGAGGTGTCGTAGCGGAGCGACAGGTCGTAGTGGCTGACGTGGTAGCCGCCGTTGCCGCTGAGCGGGAAGTAGGGGTCGCCCGCGCCCGCGGCGCCGATGGTGCTCGCCGAGGCCGTTCCGGCGGCGGCGAGCAGGGCCGCCACGGCGACCGGGACGGTGCCGAGGACGGCCTCGCGGCGGAGGACTGCGGTACGTCTGCTTGCGCCCTGCACATGAACTCCCTTGGGGGGTGGCCGATGATCAATGGCCCACAGACTAGGCGCGCGGGTCTCCGCGTTTCCCCCTCATTCTGGTCAAGCTGCGCCGCGTCGGCAGCCCGTGGGGCGGGTTCGCCGCTTACGCTCGCGGCACCGTCAGCGAGCCGAGAGGTGCATCGACCGTGAGCGTGCGCGTCCGCAGGATCTACGAGTCGCCCGAGCCGGAGGACGGGGTGCGCGTCCTGGTGGACCGGCTCTGGCCGCGCGGGGTGTCCAAGGAGGACGCGCACGTGGACGAGTGGCCGAAGGGGCTGACGCCGTCGAACGAGCTGCGCCGCTGGTTCCACGACGGCGGGTCGTACGAGGAGTTCACCCGACGTTACGAGGCGGAGCTGGCCGCTCCCGAGGCCGCCGAACTCCTCGACGGCCTGCGGGAGTCGGCCCGGAAGGGGCCGGTGACCCTGCTCACCTCGTCCAAGACCCCGGACGAGAGCCACGCCACGGTACTGGCGCGGCTCCTGACCGACTGAGTCAGCTGAGCGCCCCGTAAGGGGCGCAGGGGGTACCCCCCGGCCGAAGGCTGGGGGAGGAACTGCGCGACCAGCCACGACGGCGCCGCAGACGGCGACCGCACCTCGCGGCACCCCCGGCGCGACGCTCACGCAGTCTGCTTCGCCGCCGCGCGTCCCGCGGCCCGGCCCGAGAACAGGCAGCCGCCGAGGAACGTACCCTCCAGCGCGTTGTAGCCGTGCACGCCGCCGCCGCCGAAGCCGGCCACCTCGCCGGCCGCGTAGAGCCCGCCGATCGGCTGCCCGTCGGCACCGAGGGCGCGGGAGTCCAGGTCGGTCTGGATGCCGCCGAGGGTCTTGCGGGTGAGGACGTGCAGCTTGACGCCGATCAGCGGTCCGGCGGCCGGGTCGAGGATGCGGTGCGGGGTGGCGACCCGGCCCAGGCGGTCGCCGATGTAGCGGCGCGCGTTGTGGATGCCCTGGACCTGGGAGTCCTTGCTGTAGGAGTTGTTGATCTGCAGGTCGCGGGCGACGATCTGGCGGCGCACCTCGGCCGCGTCGAGCAGCGCCTTGTCCGTGAGCCCGTTCATCTTCTCGACGAGCTGGTCCAGGGAGGTCGCGGTCACGAAGTCCGCGCCGTGGTCGAGGAAGGCCTGCACCGGTCCGGGCGCGCCCTTGCCGAGGAGCCGGTCGCGCAGCACGGCCTTGCGGTCCTTGGCGGTGATGTCGGGGTTCTGCTCGGAGCCGGAGAGCGCGAACTCCTTCTCGACGATTTTGCGGGTGAGGACGAACCAGGAGTGGTCGTACCCGGCGATGTCCTCGGTGGTGCGCAGGTGCCTGAGAGTGCTGAGGGTGTCGTAGCCCGGCAGGCAGGGGTCGGGCAGGCGGCGGCCGAGGGCGTCGAGCCAGATCGAGGAGGGGCCGGGCAGGATGCGGATGCCGTGGCCGGGCCAGACGGAGTTCCAGTTCTGGATGCCCTCGGTGTAGTGCCACATGCGGTCGCGGTTGACCAGGCGGACGCCCGCCTCGGCGCTGATGTCGAGCATCCGGCCGTCCACGTAGGCGGGGACGCCGGTGACCATCTCCGCGGGGGGCGTGCCGAGGCGTGCGGGCCAGTAGCGGCGGACGATGTCGTGGTTGGCGCCGATGCCGCCGGTGGTGACCACGACGGCCTGGGCGGTGAGTTCGAAGTCGCCGATGCGGTCGCGGTTGGAGGCGACGCCGCGCGGTGAGTCGTCGGGGGCGAGGACCGTGCCGCGGACGCCGCGCGCCTCGCCGTCCTCGATCACGAGTTCGTCGACCTGGTGGCGGTGGTGGAAGGTGAGCAGTCCGTCGCGGGCGGCCTGCTTGGCGTACCGGGCGAAGGGCTCGACCACGCCGGTGCCGGTGCCCCAGGTGACATGGAAGCGCGGGACGGAGTTGCCGTGCCCGTCGGCCCGCAGGTCGCCGCGCTCGGCCCAGCCGACGGTCGGCAGCAGGCTGATGCCGTGGCTCTGCAGCCAGGGCCGCTTCTCCCCGGCCGCGAACTCGACGTACGCGCGCGCCCAGCGCACCGCCCAGGAGTCCTCGTCGTCCTTGCGGTCGAACTGCGCGCTGCCCTGCCAGTCGCTCCACGCCAGGTCGAGGGAGTCCTTGATGCCGAGGCGGCGCTGTTCGGGCGAGTCGACGAGGAAGAGCCCGCCGAAGGACCAGAACGCCTGGCCGCCGAGGTTGGCGGCGTTCTCCTGGTCGACCAGGGCGACGCGCCTGCCCCTGCTGGTGAGTTCGTGCGCCGCGACCAGGCCGGCGAGGCCGGCTCCGACGACGATGACGTCCGCGTCCATGGCGACGCCTTTCTTATCCGAATCGGGTGCTGCCGTCGGTCAGCAGCGCGGTGAGCAGTTGTTTGAGCCAGGCACGGGCCCGGTCCACGTCCTTGTCCAGCAGCAGCTGGACGGTGACCCCGTCGTAGGCGGCGACCACCGCATGGGCCGCGCTCTCGACGTCGCCGAGCACGGCGGGGACCGGGGTGTGGCCGCGGGCCCGCAGGAGCCGGTCGGCGACGGCCTCGCGGAGCCGGGTGCGGTGGTCGAGGAGGAGCCCGGCGACGGCCGGGTCCCGGGCGGCGTGCACCAGGAAGTCGGTCTTCACCAGCAGCCAGTCCACGTCGAGGAGCAGTACGTCCGTGACCCGGTCCACGGAGGCCGGTACGTCCAGGCCGGGTCCGTCGCCGGCGAGCGCGTCGGCGACCTGCCGGGCGATGAGGTCGGCGCGTTCCCGGTAGAGGGCGAAGAACAGCTCGTCGAGGGTGGCGAAGTTGGAGTAGAAGGCGCCCCGGCTGAACCCGGCGGCCTCGCAGACCTCCTCGATGGAGACCCGCCCGAAGCCCTTGGCGGCGAACACGGTGAACGCGGCGTCGAGCAGCCGGGCGCGGGTCTGCACCCGCCGCCGGGTCACGCGCCGTTGCGCACCGCCGTCCACCGTCATGGGCCGACCTCCGTTCAATACGCGAATGTATCGAATACATCGGTGTATCGAAAGAGGCCGCCACGGACCCGCCGGAGATCAAATGAGAACAGATTTTCGATTACGGAGTACGCTTGGCTCATGGCCACGCACCTCCAGGGCTCCCTGTTCGACCAGACCGACGAGCTGCGGCTCGGCACCCTCGACGGCATCGGCCGGACGGCGCTGGGCTCCGGCGCCTGGATCGACGTGCTGCCCGGCTGGCTGAGCGGCGCCGACGCGCTGTTCGAACAGCTGGCGGCGGACGTCCCCTGGCACGCCGAGCGCCGGCAGATGTACGACAACGTCGTGGACGTACCGCGCCTGCTCGCCTTCTACGGCGCCGCCGACCCGCTCCCCCACCCCGTCCTCACCGAGGCCCGCGAGGCGCTCACCCGGCACTACGCCGAGGAGCTGGGCGAGCCGTTCGCCACGGCCGGGCTCTGCTACTACCGCGACGGCCGGGACAGCGTGGCCTGGCACGGCGACCGGATCGGCCGGGGTGCGCGGGAGGACACCATGGTCGCGATCCTCTCGGTGGGCGCGCCCCGCGATCTGCTGCTGCGGCCGCTGCGCGGCGGCCCCTCGGTCCGGCGCCCGCTCGGCCACGGCGACCTGATCGTGATGGGCGGCTCCTGCCAGCGGACCTGGGAGCACTGCGTGCCGAAGACGGCCCGGGCCGCCGGGCCGCGGATCAGCATCCAGTTCCGGCCGCACGGGGTGCGCTGACCCGGGCCTCGGCAACGGGCGGCACACGGCATGTGGTTGGCTGTCCTCCGTTTCGATCTGCACGAACGGGCCGGAGTGATCATGCGGGCAGAGGTACACGAAGTCGGCAAGGGCGCCTATCTGGTGCACGGCCAGCACACCAACTGGGTGATCCTCAAGGACGGTGACGCCGTCACGCTGGTGGACACCGGCTACCCCGGGGACCGGCAGGGGCTGCTCGGCTCCCTAGCGGAGGTGGGCAGCGCGCCGGAGGCGGTCGCAGCCGTGCTGATCACGCACGCGCACAACGACCACCTCGGCTCGGCCGAGTACCTGCGCGACGCCCACGGCACGCCGGTCTATCTCCACGAGGCCGAAGTACCGCACGCCCGGCGGGAGTTCCTCCAGCAGGTGTCCGTGGGCGAGGTGGTGAAGAACGCCTGGCGGCCGGGGGTCGTGCCCTGGCTGGTGCACGTGCTGCGCGTCGGCGGCACCGAGCAGCACCCGGTCAAGGCGCCCGAGGCGTTCCCGGTCGCCGACGGCCCGCTCGACCTGCCGGGCCGCCCGGTCCCGGTGCACACCCCCGGCCACACCGACGGGCACACCGTCTACCACCTGCCCGAGGCCGGGCTGGTGATCTCCGGGGACGCGCTGGTCAGCGGCCACCGCACCTCGCGGATCCAGGGCCCGCAGCTGCTGCCCGACATGTTCCACCACGAGCGGGCCCGGGCCGTCGCCTCGCTGGACCTGATCGGCGCCCTCGACGGCGACGCCCTGCTGCCGGGACACGGCCCGCTGCACCGCGGTCCGGTGCGGGCGGCCGCCGAGCGGGCCCGGGAGCTTGTCTCGTGACCCACCGGCCTTAAGGTTCCTCCCATGGCCTTGCAGATCAACGCCACCAACCCGGAGCACCCCGCGCTCCTGCTCGAGCTCCCCTGGGACGTCCCGCTGGAGGAGTGGCCCGAGGAGTACCTCGTGCCGCTTCCCCGCGGCATCTCCCGGCACGTGGTGCGCTACGCCCGGGCCGGCAGCGAGGTCATCGCGGTGAAGGAGCTGGCGGAGCGCCCGGCGCTGCGTGAGTACGAGCTGCTGCGCGACCTGGACCGGCTCGGCATCCCGGCCGTCGACCCGCTCGCCGTGATCACCGGCCGCCTCGACGCGGACGGCGAACCGCTGGAGTCGGTGCTGGTCACCCGGCACCTCGGCGGCTCCATGCCGTACCGCTCGATGTTCGAGACGACCATGCGCCCGGCCACCATGCACCGCCTCATGGACGCCCTGGCGGTGCTGCTGGTCCGCCTGCACCTGGCCGGGTTCGCGTGGGGCGACTGCTCGCTGTCCAACACCCTGTTCCGGCGGGACGCGGGCGCCTACGCGGCGTACCTGGTGGACGCCGAGACCGGCGACCTGCACCCGCAGCTGAGCAACGGGCAGCGGGAGTACGACCTCGACCTGGCCCGGGTGAACATCAGCGGGGAACTGCTCGACCTGGAGGCCTCGGGGGCGCTGCATCCCTCGCTGGACCCGATCGAGTTCGGGTTCGAGATCTGCACCCGGTACGGCGAGCTGTGGAAGGAGCTGACCCGGACCTCGGTGTATCCGGCGGGCAAGTACCAGTACATCGAGCGCCGCATCCGGCGGCTCAACGACCTCGGTTTCGACGTGGCCGAGATGCAGATCGAGCACTCCTCCAACGGTGACTCGGTCACCTTCGTGCCGAAGGTGGTCGACGCCGGCCACCACCAGCGCCAGCTGCTGCGGCTGACCGGCCTGGACGCCGAGGAGAACCAGGCGCGCCGGCTGCTCAACGACCTGGAGAGCTGGATGGCCACCCAGGACGACTACGCCCCCGGCGACCCTCTCGCCGCCCGCCCCGAGGTACTGGCCCACCGGTGGGTGCGGGACGTCTTCCGCCCCACCGTGCGGGCCGTGCCGCTGGAGCTGCGCGGCTCGATGGACCCGGCCGAGATCTACCACGAGCTGCTCGAACACCGCTGGTACCTCTCCGAGCGGGCGCAGCACGACATAGGCCTGGAGAACGCGGTCGAGGACTACATCGAGAACGTGCTGCCCAAGGCGCGGGAGACCCTGGAGCCGGTCACCCCCGAGTGAGCCCCGGAGCGACCCCGGGCCGAGTCACTCGTGAGGGACGACGGCCACAGGGCAGTCGGCGTGGTGCAGCACCCCGTGCGCGACCGAGCCGATGCGGGCGCCGACCGCCGTGCGGTGGGCGCGCCGGCCGACGACCATCAGCTGCGCCCGCGCGGCCACCGAGAGCAGCACCTGCCCCGCGCTGCCCATCTCCACGTGCTCGGCGACCGGCACGTCCGGGAACCGCTCGCGCAGCGGCCGTACCGCCTCGGAGAGCGCCTTCTTCTCGTAGGGCTCCATGCCTCCGGACTCGTCGAGGAGCTTGAGCGAGCCCGGGCTGTAGGCGAAGACCGGCGGCAGGGTCCAGGCCCGCACCACCCGGACCGTCGCGCCCCGGGCAGCCGCCGTGCCGAACGCGAACTCCAGTGCTGCCGCGCTGTCCTCCGGGCCGCCCTGCTGACCCACGACCACCTCCCGTCCGGCGGCCTCCGCAGTGGGCCGGTCACCGGCGCGCACCAGTACCACCGGACGTGCGGCCCCGGCGATCACCTGCTGTCCGACGGAGCCCAGCAGGAACCCGACGACCCGGCCGTGCCCGCGCGACCCCAGCGCCAGCAGCTCGGCCCCGGCCGCCGCGTCGGCCAGCACCTCGACCGGGCCGCCCTCCCGCACGTCGACGCTCACCGCGAGCTCCGGATACCGCCCGGTGACGGTCCGCACCGACTCGGCCACCCCGTCGGACACCCACCCGCGCTGGGCCTCCCGGTCACCGCCGAGCGCCTCGTGCCGCTCGTACCGCCAGGCGTGCACCACCCGCAGCGGCAGCCCCCGGCGCACCGCTTCCCGGGCCGCCCAGTCGAGAGCGGCGAGGCTCTCCTCCGTACCGTCGACCCCTGCCGTGATCGGGCGTGTCATGCACCGGCCTCCTCGTCGGTTCCGCGTCTGCGTGATCAGTCTTCCGCACTGACGGGTGCCCACTGTGCACCCTCGTACCAGAGCGCAGGCGGGCGATCGAACATACGATGGGCGGGAACCGGTACGGTGTCCGCGCCCCTCCAGGGGCTGCCGTGCCGTGGAACCAACGGCTCGGGGTGGGAGACGTATGGCACAGGCTGCCGACGCAGCACGGACCGTCATCATGACCGTGGACGACGACCCGGGGGTCTCCCGTGCAGTCGCCCGGGACCTGCGGCGCCGCTACGGCGCGTCGTACCGGATCGTGCGCGCGGAGTCCGGGGAGTCGGCGCTGGACGCGCTGCGGGAGCTGAAGCTGCGCGGCGACCTGGTGGCCGTGATCCTGGCCGACTACCGGATGCCGCAGATGAACGGCATCGAGTTCCTGGAACAGGCCCTGGACGTGTACCCGGGCGCGCGGCGGGTGCTGCTGACCGCGTACGCGGACACCAACGCGGCGATCGACGCGATCAACGTGGTCGATCTGGACCACTATCTGCTCAAGCCCTGGGATCCCCCGGAGGAGAAGCTCTACCCGGTCCTCGACGACCTGCTGGACGCCTGGCGGGCCAGCGACTACAAGCCGGTGCCGGCCACCAAGGTCGTCGGGCACCGCTGGTCGGCGCGCTCCTCGGACGTGCGGGAGTTCCTGGCCCGCAACCAGGTGCCGTACCGCTGGTACTCGGTGGAGGAGCCGGAGGGCCGGCGGCTGCTGGCCGCGGCCGAGGCCGACGGGGACCGGCTGCCGCTGGTGATCACGCCGGACGGCACCCCCCTGGTGGAGCCGGAGGCGCCGGAGCTGGCCGCGCACGTGGGCCTGGCGACGACCCCGACGGCGGACTTCTACGACCTGGTGGTGATCGGCGGCGGCCCGGCCGGGCTCGGCGCGGCCGTGTACGGGGCGTCGGAGGGGCTGCGGACCGTGCTCGTGGAGCGGTCGGCGACCGGCGGCCAGGCCGGACAGAGCTCCCGGATCGAGAACTACCTGGGCTTCCCGGACGGTGTCTCGGGCGCCCAGCTCACCGACCGGGCCCGGCGGCAGGCCGCCAAGTTCGGCGCGGAGATCCTGACCGCGCGCGAGGTCACGGCCCTTGAGGTCAACGGGGCCGCACGGGTGGTGCGGTTCGCGGACGGTTCGGCGGTCGCGGCGCACAGCGTGATCCTGGCGACCGGTGTGCAGTACCGACAGCTGGAGGCCGCGGGCTGTCTCGACCTGACCGGCTGCGGGGTGTTCTACGGCTCCGCGCTCACCGAGGCGACCTCCTGCCAGGGCCAGGACGTGTACATCGTCGGCGGCGCCAACTCGGCCGGCCAGGCGGCGATGTACCTGTCCCGGTTCGCCAAGTCGGTGACCCTGCTCGTCCGCGGCGCCGACCTGTCGGCGTCGATGTCGTACTACCTGATCCAGCAGATCAACGAAGCTCCCAACATCTCCGTGCGCAGCCACACCGTGGTGGACGCCGCGCACGGCGTCGAGCGCCTGGAGCAGCTCACCCTGCGCCATGTCCGCAGCGGGGACCGGGAACAGGTCGACGCCCAGTGGATGTTTGTCTTCATCGGGGCGGCACCGCTCACCGACTGGCTCGGCGACACGGTGCTGCGGGACGGACGCGGGTTCATCCTGGCCGGGCCCGACCTGACCGTCGACGGACGGCCGCCGGCGGGCTGGGAGCTGGACCGGCCGCCGTACCACCTGGAGACCAGCATTCCCGGCGTGTTCGTGGCGGGCGACGCACGCGCCGAGTCCGCCAAGCGTGTCGCGTCCGCCGTCGGAGAAGGAGCCATGGCAGTGATGCTCGTCCACCGGTATCTGGAGCAGTCATGAGCGGGCAGCCGATGCCGTGCAGCCCGAAGGAGATCGGCGCGCTGTTCCTGTTCGAGAAGCTGGAGCCGGAGCAGCTCGGGCGGCTGTGCGCGGCGGGCCGGGTGGAGCTGTTCCAGCCGGGTCCGGTCTACACCGAGGGTGAACCGGCCACCTGCTTCTACGTGATGGTCGAGGGCACGGTGGTGCTCTCCCGGCAGGTCGGCGGGGACGACGTCGAGGTCACCCGGACCTCGCAGTCCGGCGTGTACGCGGGCGCCATGCAGGCGTACCTCGGGGACCGGGTGCGGCAGGCGTACAACAACTCGATGCGGGTGACCGAGCCGACCCGGTTCTTCGTGCTGCCGGCCGACACGTTCGCGGAGATCATGCAGGACTGGTTCCCGATGGCCGTGCACCTGCTGGAGGGCCTGTTCTTCGGTTCGAAGAACACCCAGGCGGCGATCGGACAGCGCGAACGGCTGCTGGCGCTCGGCTCGTTGTCCGCCGGGCTCACCCACGAGCTCAACAACCCGGCCGCGGCGGCCGTGCGGGCCACGTCCACGCTGCGCGAGCGGGTGGCGAAGATGCGGCACAAGCTCGCGATCATCGCCGAGAGTCCCTTCTCCCGGGAGCAGCTGGCAGGGTTGATCGAGATCCAGGAGCGCACCGCCGAGCTGGTCGCCAAGGCGCCGGCGCTCAGTCCGCTGGAGGCCGCCGACCGCGAGGACACGCTCACCGACTGGCTGGAGGACCACGGCTGCGACAACGCCTGGCAGATCGCGCCGACCTTCGTACAGGCCGGTCTCGACGTCGACTGGCTGGACCAGGTCGCGGTGGCCGTGGACGAGGAGATCCTGCCGAACTCGATCGGCTGGCTCAACTACACCATCGAGACAGAGCTGTTGATGAACGAGATCGAGGACTCGACCACCCGCATCTCGAACCTCGTCGACGCGGCCAAGCAGTACAGCCAGCTGGACCGGGCGCCGTACCGGGTGGTGGACGTGCACGAACTCCTCGACAGCACCCTGCTGATGCTGTCCGCGAAGATCGGGCAGGACATCCGGGTGGTCAAGGAGTACGACCGTTCGGTCCCGCCGGTCCCCGCCTACCCCGCCGAGCTGAACCAGGTGTGGACCAACCTCATCGACAACGCGGTCTGCGCGATGAAGGACGGCGACGGCGCGGGCGGCGGACACGGCACGCTGACCGTGCGGACCGCGCTCGACCACGAGCAGCTGCTGGTCGAGTTCCGGGACACCGGGACCGGGATCGCGCCGGAGATCAAGGACCGGATCTTCGACCCCTTCTTCACGACCAAGCCCGTGGGGCAGGGCACGGGGCTCGGTCTGGACATCTCGTGGCGGATCGTGGTGAACAAGCATCACGGCACCATGCGGGTGGAGTCGGAGCCCGGGGACACCCGGTTCCAGGTGCTGCTCCCGCTGACCGCCGAGGCGCCCGAGGAATCCGAGACACCTGTGGAGGCAGTATGAGCGGCGACACCGCGATAGACCCGAACGTTCCGCCGAGCGGCGCCGGGTGTGTGGAGTGCGACGCGGCGGGGGGCTGGTGGTTCCATCTGCGGCGGTGTGCGCAGTGCGGGCACATCGGGTGCTGCGACGACTCGCCCGCGAAGCACGCGACGGCGCACTTCCATTCCACCGGGCATCCGGTGATCCGTAGCTACGAGCCGGGCGAGGGCTGGTTCTGGAACTTCGAGACGGAGGAACTCTACGAGGCCGGGCCGGAGTTGGCGCCGCCGGTGAGTCATCCCGCGGAGCAGTCGGTGCCGGGTCCTGCGGAGCGGGTGCCGGCGGACTGGGCGCGGGTTCTGAGGGGCTGAGCCGCGTGCCTACGGGGGTGGGGGGTTCTGTGGTGACGGCGGCTGCAGGTGCGTCGTGGCTGGTCGCGCAGTTCCTCCCCCAGCCTTCGGCTGGGGGTACCCCCAGCGCCCCTGGCTTCTTGAGTGGTCCCTTGTCAGGATGAGGGCGTGTCGCAGAGATCTTTTGGCAGCCCTCTGATCGGGCGGGACAACGAACTGGGCCGCCTTGCCTCGGTGCTGGAGCGGGCACGGAACGGCAGTGGGCAGGCCCTGCTGGTCGCCGGGGACGCGGGGGTCGGCAAGACCCGGCTGCTGGACGAGGTGGCGGCCAGGGCGGCCGCGGACGGAACGACCGTCGTCGTCGGGCACTGTGTCGATCTCGGGGATGTGGGACTGCCGTATCTGCCGTTCACCGAGATTCTCGGGGTGCTGGCGGGTGATGAGCGGTTCGGTGGGGTGCTTGCCGCGCATCCCGTCGTGGAGCGCCTGCTCGGTGCCGCCTCGGACTCCTCCCGCGACGCCGACGCACGGCTGCGGCTCTTCGAGGGTGTGGCCGGGTTGTTCGCGGATCTCGCGGCGAGCGCTCCGCTGCTGCTGATCCTGGAGGATCTGCACTGGGCCGACCAGTCGTCCCGGGATCTGCTGCGGTTCCTGCTCAGCCGCGGGGTGCTGCCCCGGCGGCTCGCCGTGCTGGCCTCCTACCGTGCCGACGACCTGCACCGGCGGCATCCGCTGCGGCCGTTGCTCGCCGAGCTGGTGCGGCTGCCCGGGGTGGAGCGGCTGGACGTGCGGCCGCTGGCCGACGGCGAGGTGGCGCGGCTGGTGCGGGCGCTGGAGGAGCGGCCGCTGGCGGAGGCGACCGTACGGGACATCGTCGAGCGGGCCGAGGGCAACGCCTTCTACACCGAGGAGCTGGTGGCCGCCGCCGGCGCGGACGGCATGCCGACCGGACTCGCCGATCTGCTGCTGATCCGGGTCGAGCAGTTGTCGGAGACGGCCCAGCAGGTGCTGCGGACGGCCGCGGTGGCCGGGCGCCGGGTCGGGCACGATCTGCTGCGGGACGCGGTCGGCCTTCCGGACGAGGAGCTGGAGGCCGCCCTGCGGGAGGCGGTGGGGCGGCAGTTGCTCGTCGCCGGGGACGGGGACACGTACGCCTTCCGGCACGCCCTCGCGCGCGAGGCGGTGTACGGCGATCTGCTGCCCGGGCAGCGGGCGCGGCTGCACGGCACGTACGCCGGGCTGCTCGCCGCCCGCGGGAGCGGGGCGGCGACGGCCGCCGAGCGGGCGCACCACTACCGGGAGAGTCACGATCTGCCCGAGGCGCTGGCCGCCTCCCTGGAGGCCGCCGGTCACGCCCGGCGGATGGGTGCCCCGGCGGAGGAGCTGCGGCACCTGGAGACGGCCCTGGACCTGTGGCCGGCCGTGCCGTGCGAGGCGCGGCCCGCCGGCGAGGGGCTGGACCCGGTGAGTCTGACGCTGCGGGCGTCGGCGGCGGCCGCGCACTCCGGGGACGCGCACCGGGCCGTGTCGCTGACCCGGGCCGCGCTGGCGGGCGCCGGCCAGGACGCGGATCCCGAACTCGCCGCCCGGGTGCGCTACACCCTCGCGGGGAACCTGATCACCGTCGACAACCTCGCCGCCGCGTTCGCCTACAGCAGCGAGGCGCTGGCGATGATCCCCGCCGAGCCGCCGTCCCGGACCTGGGTGTGGGCGGCGGCCACGCATGTCATGGCGGCCCGTCAGGTCGGTGACGACGCGACCGCGCTGCGGGTCGCGCGGCAGGCCCTGGAGGTCGCCGAGCGGATCGGTGCCACCGCCGCCCGGGCCGACCTGCTGATCTCCCTGGCCCGGCTGGAAGGCGGCGGGCGCCACACCGGGGAGGGCCGGGAGCGGCTCCGGGAGGCGCGGGAGCTGGCCCGGGAAGCCGGGGACACGCCGGTGGAGATACGGGCGTTGTTCAGCCTGGCCATCAGCTGCTTCGAGTCGGGTGAGCTGCGCGAGTCCCTGCCGTGGATCACCGAGGGGCTCGACCGGGCCCGGCGGTCGGGGCTGCTGTCCTCGCCGTACGCGCTGGAGATGCGGTACCTGCGGCTGCTGGTGCTCTTCACGCTGGGGCGGTGGGACGAGTGTGTGCGGGTGGCCCGCGAGGATCCGGCACCCGGTTTCGCCGAAGGGCCCGTCCTGTACGTAGCACTGGCCCGGGGCGAGCCGGATGTCGTGGCGCGGGCAAGGGCGCTGCTCGGGGAGCCGTTCGACTGGATGGGCACGTTCGTCGGGGGAATCGTGCTGACGGACGCGGCCGCGCTGCGGGGTGATCCGGAGGAGGCCGTGGCCCGGGCGCGGGAGACGGTCGCGGTGCTCTCCGACGGGTTGGGGCGGGCGCCGCACGTGACGGTCCGGCTCGCCGCGCTCGCGCTGGCGGCGGTCCCGGACCGGGCGGCGGCGCAACGGCGCGGCGACGGGAGCGAGGACCACTGGACCGGCGCCGCCGGTGAACTGGTGGAGCTGGCCCGATCGGCGGCCGGGCCGCAGGGTCCGGAGGGGCAGGCCTGGCTGGCGCGGGCCGAGGCGGAGTGGGCCCGGGCCGTGTCCGGGCCGGCGGTGGCGGCCTGGGAGAAGGCGGTGGCCGCGTTCGCGTACGGCGATGTGTACGAGGCGGCGCGGGTGCGGCTGCGCTACGCCGAGGCCCTGGCGGCCGACGGGCGGCCTGCGGAGGCCGCGGAGCAGGCACGGGCGGTCCGGGAGACCGCGGTGGCGCTGGGGGCCGCGCCGTTGCTGGCGCGCTCGGACGCGTTGCTGCGCCGGTCGGCGCCGGTGGAGAACCCGGTCCCGCCGCTGACGGCACGCGAGCAGGACGTGATGCGGCTGCTGGCGCTGGGCCGCAGCAACCGGCAGATCGGCGAGGAGCTGTTCATCACCGGCAAGACGGCGAGCGTGCATGTCTCCAACATCCTCGCCAAGCTGGGCGCGGCGAGCCGTACGGAGGCGGTGGCGATCGCCTACCGGGAACGTCTGATCACCCCCGAGCCGACGGCCCAGGGGTGATCGGACCGGGGGTCCAGGTGGTTCAGCGGTCGCAGTCGAGGCCCGCCAGGTCGACGGAGTCGGCCATGGCCTGCATTCCCTTGTCGTTGGGGTGGATGTGGTCGCCGCCGTCCAGGAACGGCAGCATCCGCGCCTGGTCGTAGGGGCTGCGCAGGATCCGGTCGAAGTCGGCGATCCCGTCGAACTCCCCGCTGGTGCGGATGTACTGGTTGACCTGCCGGCGTACCGCCTCGCCCGCCTGGTCCCACTCCGGCCAGCCCTCGAACGGCCCGACGGTCGAGGCGACCACGCACTTCCCGGCCGCGTGCGCCCGCCGGACGACCTGCTGGTATCCGGCGATCAGGTCGGCCGCGGTGACCCCGGTGTGGGCCTTGATGTCGTTGACCCCCTCGAAGAGGAAGACGGTACGGACGCCCGGCTGGCTGAGGACGTCGCGGTCCAGCCGGTTGAGGGCCGCCTGCCCGGCGCCGTCGGCGAGGACCTTGTTGCCGGAGATCCCCTCGTCGGCCACGCCCTTGACCTCGGTGCCGGCCTTCTGGAGCCGGCGGGCGAGGTAGTCGGGCCAGCGCCGGTTCTGGTCGCTGGTGGAGGCCCAGCCGTCGGTGATGGAGTCGCCGAGCGCCACCACCGCCCCGGTGTCCGGGTCCTTCGGCCGTACGGAGACCGAGTCGAGGTACCACCAGGATCCTGTGGTGCCGGTCCAGTTGGCGGCGCTCTCCTCGGCGGTGTGGTCGCCCTGGGTGAGGTAGGAGGTCTGCATGGCCATCCCGTGGCCGGTGGCGGGGCCGGCCGCGTCCGGGCTGTGCAGGCTGACGACCAGGTTGCTGCCGGCGGGCAGGGTGCCGGGCAGCGGGTCGCTCCACACGGTGGCGCCGGCCGGCACGGCGACCGTGCGGGCGCCGTCGAAGGTCAGCCGCCTGTTGCTGCCCGGCTTGAGGGCGGCGCCCGCGCTCTGCAGACCGGCGTAGACGCTGTCCAGGTTCAGCGGCCGGTCGCCGAAGGCGTTGGACAGCCGCACCCGCAGGTCGCTGCCGGCCGTGCTGGTGTGCACGACCAGCCGGTAGCCGCGGTCGGCGGTGCCCTGTCCCAGCTGGTCGGCGCCGGCCCCCCAGGTGACGACGTCGTGCCGGGCTGAGGCGGCGGACCGGGAGGAGGACGGAGCGGGCCGGGCGGGTTGGGGGGACTGCGAGGACTGCGGGGACTGTGCCGACGGCGACGCGGAGGACTCCCGCACGGGTGTCGCCCCGGCGGGCCCGGTCTGGCAGGCGACCGTGGCCAGCAAGACGGCGGCGACGCCGACGAGCCGCGCGAACCGGCCGGTCACCGCGCCAGGTCCTTCAGCGTGACGGACGTGCCGGGCTTCAGCGTGATCGTCCGGGTCTTCCCGCCGTAGGCGACCGTGGTCGTACGGCCGCCCACGCTGCGGATCCGGGCCTCCGTCGGCCGGCCGTCCCGCCAGCTCAGGTCCACGACGAAGCCGCCGCGCGCGCCCGCTCCGGTGACCTTGCCGGAGGCGGCCCAGGCGTCGGGGAGGGCGGGCAGGAGTTCCAGGTGGCCAGGGCGGGAGTACAGCAGCATCTCCAGGATGGCGGCCGGGGTGCCGAAGTTGGCGTCGATCTGGAAGATGCCCCGGCCCTGCTCGACCTCGTAGATGTCGAAGAGGTTGGGCGAGGTGCCGTTGCTGCCGTTGCTCGAGGGGCGGAGGTTGCGCACGACGAGCTGGTAGGCCTTGTCGGCGTCCTTGAGCCGGGCCCAGCACAGCGAGCGCCAGGCGTTGGCCCAGCCGAAGCTGTCCATGCCGCGGGCGGTGAGCAGGGCGGTGGCGCCCTTGACGATGTCGGCGGGGGTGGAGCCGTCGGGGCGGATCCGGTCGCCGGGGAAGAGGTTGATCAGCGGCGAGAGGTGGCGGTGGGTGGTCTCGCCGAGGTTGTCCGGGGACATCCACTCCTCCAGCCAGCCGGTCTTGGGGCTCACCACCGGCAGGTAGAGGCGTTCGCGCAGGCCGCCGATGGTGGCGGCGTATCCAGCATCTCTCTTCAGCTCGGCGGCTGCAGTACGGAAGTTCCCGAACAGGATCCAGACCTGTTCCTGCGCGTAGGTGATGCCCTTGGCGTCCAGCGGTCCCTGCTCCGGCGACCAGTCGCTGTCCGCGATCAGCACTTCCTTCCCGTCCTCCAGGGTGGTGGTGAGCAGCCGCGCCGCCCAGAACTCGCAGGCGCCCTTGAGGAGAGGGTAGATCTTCTCCAGGTGGGCGCGGGATTGGGTGAACTCGTAGTGCTCCCAGAGGCTCTGGCACAGCCAGGCGTTGCCCGCCGGGTGCCACCACCAGCCGCCTCCGCCGAAGGGGTTGGTGGAGATGGCGACGGTCCAGCCGGCGACCTCGCCGTTGGAGTTGCGGTAGCGGTTGCGGGAGTCCTGGAAGAGCCGCTGCGTGAGGTCCGTCCAGGACGGGAGCTGGGCGAGGCAGTAGTCGGTGAACGCGTCGAAGCACTGGGACAGGCCCAGCCGGTCGGACATCCAGTAGTTCATCTGGATGTTGATGTCGGTGTGGTAGTCGCCCATCCAGTCCGGGTCGTTGCCGTCCAGCCAGAGGCCCTGGAGGCCCGTCGGCAGGCTGTCGCGTGATCCGGCGATCATCAGGTAGCGGCCGAACTGGGCGTAGGCGGCCTCGAGTTCGGGATCGGGATCGCCGGTGTCGGCGCGGGCCTGGAGACGCGCCCAGGTGTCCAGTTCGCGCTGGTCCGCCGTCGACGTACCGAGGGAGAGGTCGAACTGGCCGAACAGCGCCCGGTGGTCCGCCGCGTGGGTGCGCAGCAGGGAGTCCGCGGAGTGCCGGGCGGCGGCCTTCACCTTGGTACGGGCCAGCGCCACCGGGTCGACGGAGGTGTCCCGGTAGCCGGCGGCGGCGTCCGGTGCGTAGTCGGTGCCGCCGCTGAGTACGACGGTGAGCTCGCGGCAGTCGGCGAAGCTGATGTGCGACCCGCTCACCCGCACGCTGCCGCCGCTGCCGTACGCCTTGACGGCGGCCCCGTACCTCAGTCCGTTGGCGAAGGACCCGGCGAACGACTCGGCGGTGCCGCCGGTCTCCCCGTGGGTGCCCTCCAGGGTGATGGTGCCGGTGTAGCGCCCGCCGCCGTCCTGGCCGAAGTGCAGCACGATCACGTCGTCGGGACGGCTGGCGAACACCTGCCGCCGGTACGTCACGCCGGAGCGGACGTAGGACGCCGTCACCACGCCGTTGTCGAGGTCGAGGGTGCGGCGGTAGTCGGAGACGGCGCCCAGGTCGTGGTCGGGTATCTCGACGGTGAGCCGGGCGAGGAGGGTGAGCGAGCCGAAGTCCGCCCGGCCGTAGGGGAACTGGCCGTCGGAGTCGAGGGTGTCGTTGAGACCGCCGGTCCACAGGGTGGCGTCGGTGACCAGGAGGAGCTCACGGCCGGAGTCGTTGCCGGCGAGGGCGCCGAGCCGGCCGTTGCCGACGGGCAGCCCCTGCGTGATCATCGACCCGTCGTCGGCAGGCGCCTGCCACCAGAGTTGATGGCGAGGGGTGGCGAGCGGTTCGGAGGACCGCACCGGCGCGGCGGATGCGGTGAAGGAGGGCAGCCCGGCCAGGGCTCCGGTGGCTGCCGCGAGGGCCAGGAAGCTGCGTCTACTGGGTTGGTTGTCCATGGAGTTCCAATCCGACGTCCGTGAGAAGGGCGCCCCCTCGGGGGCGCGGGGAACTGCGCGACCGGCCCCCACCGGCCGGCAGCTCCCGAACTACGCGCTTACCGAGGCCACTAACGGGGCGACTTGGGAACGTCGATCCGGTCGACGTCCGGCGCGTACCCCGACCCGCTGTCGAAGCTGATCGTGTTCGCACCGGCCTTCAGCACCACCGGCACACTCACCGTCGCCACGGTCCCCCAGTCCCCGGTGGACGGGAACTTGTGGCCGGTCCCTGCCCCGGAGTTGGCCGCGACGGTGGCCGGCCGGGAGTCACCGCTGATGTAGGCCACCTTCACCAGATACGTACCGGCCTTGTCGACCACCACGTCGTTGAAGGTCAGCTTGCCGCCCTGGTACAGGTTTCCGACCTTCTGCCGGCCGGAGCACGCGTCGCACCCGGCGACAGAGGCGTTTCCGCTCAGCGTGTTGCCGCTCGCCTCGGCCTCGTACCCGGTGGAGGCCAGCGCGCTGCCCTTCGGCGTCACGGTGAACAGGCGTGAGCCGTGGGCCGGCAGCGCTTCCGTGATCTTGTTCTGGAAGCTGCCCAGGTTCTCGTGGTTCCACAGGTCCCGCACCGACGCCATGCCGGTGAATCCCAGCGCCGTCCAGTCGGCGGTGACCGCCGAGGGCGAGTCCGCGAGGTTGAACAGGGCGACGGTGTAGGTGCCGTCGGCGTTCTTCGCGGCCCAGACCTGCTGCGGGTCGGACGGGGTGATCGGCCGGGCCGGCGGGTTGTCGCTCTGGTCGATCGCGATGACGTCGCGGTTGGTCAGCAGGGAGACGCCGTAGTCGTCCAGCTTGGTGATGTCGTCACCGGTGAACAGGGGCGACTTGGCGATGGCCCACAGCGTGGCGTAGCTCTGCCGTTCGGCCTTGGTGAGGCCGTCCATCGCGCCGTTGCCGACGTCGAGGGAGTCGAGGTCGTTCCAGCCGCCGGGGCCCGCCTTGCCGGTCCAGGCCGGGGTGTCGTCCCAGCGGTCGTCGACGGAGTTCTCCCAGCTGACGAGGGTGTTGCAGTAGCACTCGACGTCGGTGTCGATGCGCCAGCCATTGGTGTACTTCTGCCAGTCGGCGGCGTGCCCGAAGTCCAGGGACCAGGAGGCTTCCAGGTGGATCGCATGGCCGGTGGCGGCGATCGCCCGGTGCCAGGCGGCCACGTCGGCGACGTTGTCGTACTGGTCGCCGCTCTTGCCGGAGCCGGGGCCGACGCCGTCGAGCTTGAGGAAGTCGTAGCCCCAGCCGGCGAGCAACTGGGCCTGCGAGTCTATGTACTTCTGCGCGCACGGCTTGTCGAAGTCGAGCTTGTACGAGCTGTCCCAGCCGTTGGTGGTGCGCAGGTCGTCGTAGACGACGTCAGCGGTGGTGCAGCCCTCGGCGTTCCAGATCGGCGTCTTGCCGTCGCCGTACGCGCCCTTCTCCAGGCCCACCGGGAGGTAGATGCCGGCCTTGAGGCCCTTGGCGTGGATGTGGTCGGCGACGGCCTTCATGCCGCTGGGGAAGCGGGCGGGGTCGGCCTTCTGACGGCCGTACTGGTCGTACCCCTGCTTCCAGTTCCAGTCCATCCACCAGCCGGCGTCGATGTTGACGTAGTCGTAGCCGTACTTCTTCAGTTTGCTCGCCAGGGCGTCGGTCTGCTTGAGGACGTTCGCCTCGGTCAGGTAGCTGTAGTCGCCCTTGTCGTTCAGGCCCGGGTACTTGGACGACTGCATGCTCCAGCTCGACCAGCCCATGTAGGGCTTGGCGGCGATCGGGGCGGGGGTGTCGGCCTGCGCGGCGGGCACGGTGGCCGCGAAGGCTGCCGTGAGTGCCAGCACGAGGACGGTTCTCAGCCCGCGTACGGGCAGGGCGGATGTCGAAGGTGACCGCATGGGCCCTCCAGGGTTCGGGGTCTTGGGCGGCTCAGCCCTTGCCCGTCGGTGTGGGAGAAGAGGTGATGAAGGACTGGATCGCGGCGGCCGCGGCCCCGCGTGCCCACTCCTCGAAGGGGAGCGGGCGGGTCTGTACGTCGCACCGCGCGGCGGAGCCGAAGGCGGCCGCGGTGAACGAGTCGAGGATCTGCTCGGCGAAGAGGTCGTGGGCGGCGAGTCCCTCGCCGGAGATGATCACGCGTTCGGGGCCGAAGAGGTTGGCCACCGTGGCGATGCCCCGGCCGATGGCCTCACCGGCGCGGGCGTACACCTCGCGCGCTCCGGGCACGCCTTCGTGGGCGAGGGCCACCGCCGCCGCGGAGTCGGCGACCTGACGGCCGGTCACCTCCCGCATGCGGGCGACGATCGCCGCGTCCCCGGCGATCGCCTCCACGCAGCCGCGGTTGCCGCAGTGGCAGTGGGGCCCGGCCGGGTCGATGGCCACGTGCCCGATCTCCCCCGCCACGCCGTGCGCACCGGACACCACCTGGCCGTGGACCACCAGTCCGCAGCCGATGCCGGCGCCGACGGTGACGACGGCGAAGTCGGAGAGCCCGACACCGGCGCCGAACCACTGCTCGGCGACGGTCAGGGCGCGGACGTCGTGGTCGACGACGACCGGCAGTCCGGTGGTCATCGCGGCGAGTTCGGCGAGGGGCACGTCCCGCCAGTCGAGGAAGGGTGAGTACCGCACGGCCCCTTCGGCCCGGTCCACGTCGCCGGAGACGGCGATGCCGAGCCCGAGCACGGGGGCGCCGAAGTCCTCGGCCTCGGTGCGCAGTTCGTGGGTGAGTTCGGCGACGGAGGTCAGGACGGCCCTGGCCGCGCGGTCCGTGACCGGCAGCCGGCGGGCCAGCAGGATCCGGCAGCACAGGTCGGTGAGGACCGCGATGACCTCGTCGCCGGTCACCTTGACCCCGATGAACAGAGCGCGTCCGCCGTCCACCCGCACCAGGTTGGCGGGGCGCCCGAGGGCGGGCCGGGCCTCGCCGTCGGCGTCCTCCGCCAGGTACCCGGCCGCGAGGAGCGGCCGGACGGCCTTGGTCACGGCCGCCGGTGACAGGCCGGCCCGGCGGGCCGCCTCCAGGCGGGTGAGGGGGCCGTGGCACAGGACCGTGGTGAAGATCTGCGAGACGGCCGGCGTGTGGGCCGGGAACGTCTCGGCTCGGGAGGTGGAGCGCATGGCCGGGAACTTAGGTGGCTTATTTTCCGCTGTCAATAAAAGAAACAGGAATCACCTGATGGTTGACTGTGAGGCTCCCGTGGCCTTCAAATGACGGGTGGGGCGGGGGCGTTGGCTCACGTTCCGCAAGCGCGACCGATCCGGGTGCCCAGCCCCCCGACGGGGCACCCGGATCAGCGGTGGGGCGCGCCCGTCAGCGGCGGGCGGCCGGCGTGTCGGCCTCGGTGACGTTGACCGCGGCCCAGGCCTGGTCGACCGTGCGGTACTCGGCGCCGTTCGCGCCGTAGAGGTCCTTGGCCGCCCTCAGCGTCGCGATCCGCGCGTCGTGGAAGTCGGTCGAGGAGACCATGTACCGGGTCAGGGCACGGTAGAAGATCGCCGTGGCCTTGGCGCGGCCGATACCCGTGACCGTGGACCCGTCGTAGGTGGGCGAGTCGTAGGTGGTGGCGCCGATCGTCTTGCGGCCGCTGCCCTCGGCGAGCAGGTAGAAGGCATGCGACGAGACGCCGGAGCCGGCGTGCACCTCGGCGTCCGCCACCTCGGGCGACCAGTAGTCGACCGTCCCTTCGAGGCGGTCGAGCGAGGGGTGGTCGAGGCGGCGCAGGAACTTCTGGCGCAGGCCCAGCTTCTCGCCCAGCAGGTAGTTCGGCGGGTTCTTCGGGTTGTTGGCGAAGAACTCCACGCCGGAGCCGAAGATGTCGGCCAGCGACTCGTTCAGCGCGCCCGGTTCGCCGAACTGGTTGCCGTCGTTGTCGACGCGCGTCGGTTCGAGCTTGGCGGTGGCGTCCACCACGCCGTGGGTCAGCTCGTGGCCGGTGACGTCGAGGACGACCAGCGGCTTCTTGATCTCGTCGCCGTCGCCGTCGCCGTACAGCATGCAGCCGCAGGCGGAGTCCCAGAAGGCGTTGCCGACCTTGTCGCCCCAGTGGACCATGGCGCGGGCGGGCTTGGAGTTGTTGGCTATGCCCTTGCGGCCGAAGGTCTTCTTGTAGAAGTCCAGGGTCTCGGTGATGCCGTACTGGGCGTCGGCGGCCGCGCTGCCCCGGCTGGTTGTGGTGCCGTTGCCCCAGCTGTCGGTGGCGCTGGTGAACTTGGTGCCCTGGCCGAAGCTCTCGGTCTCCCTGCCCTTGGCGTCCCGGGTCTCGGTGCCGTAGCGGGTGGGGTCCTTGAGCAGGAAGCTCTTGCGGGCGGTCTGCGTGGTGGTGAGCGGGACCTTGCCGACGAAGAGGGACCTGCCGGAGCCGTGGGCGGTCACCGGGTAGTGGGCGGCGGCGGAGACGGACGCGCCGGCCAGGGCCTGGGCCTGTGCGCCGGTGCCGGTGGCCGGGTCGAGGGTCTCGCCGTGGCTGCGGAGGGTGTCCAGCAGCCTGGGCGAGAGGAACTCGTCGCTGTCCGGCGTGTTGCTGCGCACCTTCCCGGTGAGGGCGTCTACGACGACCGTGCTGGAGCCGTCCGCACCGTCGACCGCCACCTGGTAGGCGAGGGCGGCGGCGCCGTCGCGTGCGTCCACCACGAGCCGGGCGGTGCCGGCGTCGCCGTCGGCGGCCGCGGCGGCCTTCTCCTCGGCCTGCCGGACGGTCAGCTTCGCCTCGGTGGCGGCGGGCCTGACGGTGTGGTCGGCCGCCCGGGTGACGCCGCTGTAGGCCAACCGGCGGGAAAGATGGACGACGAGGTCGCCGCCGAGCACCGGCATCCCCCGGTGGGTGCGGACGAAGCGGACATGGCGCGCCCCTTCGGGGTCGATCATCACGTCCTGCGGCTGGAGCTCGTCGCCCGCGCCGACTCCGGTCGCCGCGGCATGGGCGAAGGCCGCGGTCCGGGCCGCCGCCACCACCTGCGCGGCCGTCGTGGCGGAGGCCGCCACGGCCGGCTGTCGTTCCCCCGTCGCGGGGCCGGCGAAGGCGGTGCCGGCCAGGCCCGTGGCGGCCGTCGTCACGGCGACGGCGACCGCCACGCTGCGTATGTGCGCGCTACGCACTGATCAGGGTTCCTTCGTTCGAAGACGGCCGGGGTCACCAACCGCCTTGCGGCAGGGCGCCGTCGGGCGCCGAGAGGGCTGGTCGGGCCCCGAGCCGCAACCCTTCCGGACGAATCATGTACATGTAAAGCGCAATTCGTTACGTTTCTTGCCTTTCGTGGCATTACTTGGCGAACCCGCACCGCACAGTGATCAAGGAGTGACCAACTGTGCGTCGACTGTGGAGATGTGACGGGATGCGAGAGGGTTCCCCGAGCCGTATGTGACTCATCTCGCATCGAAGACAGCACGGAGAGGAACAGGTCCGAATGGTCTCGGCAATGATGTGCAGAAGCGCGGTGCTCGGGGCGGTGACGCTGTCACTGTTCGCGGTCCCGGCCCAGGCGGCGCCCCTGAAGACGGCGGCCGGGCCGCGGGCGGCCACCGCCCTCCCGGCGCCCGACACCACGGGACTGGCCGCGGTGCTGCGCTCGGTCGTGGCGAAGGGCGCGCCCGGCGCGATGGCCCGCATCGACGACGGCACGCAGGTCTACCGGTCCGCACAGGGCGTCGCCGACCGGACGACCCGGCGGGCCCTCACCACCACCGACCGCTTCCGGGTGGGCAGCGTCACCAAGACGTTCTCGGCGGTGGTCCTGCTGCAACTGGTGGACGAGCACAAACTCGCCCTGGACGCGCCCGTCAACCGCTACCTGCCGGGTCTGCTGCCGGACGACCGCATCACCGTGCGGCACGTGCTGAGCCACCGCAGCGGTCTCTACGACTACACCAACGACATGTTCGCCAGCAGCGTGACCGGCTTCGAGGCCGTGCGCAACAAGGTCTTCACCTACCGCCAGCTGGTGGACATGTCCCTGAAGAAGGCGCGCACCAACGCGCCGGGCGCCGCCTACTCGTACTCCAACACCAACTTCGTGGTCGCCGGCATGCTGATCGAGAAGCTGACCGGGCACAGCGTGCGCACGGAGTACGAGAACCGCATCTTCAAGCCGCTGAAGCTCGACGACACCTTCTACGTCCACCCCGACACGAAGATCCCGGGGCGGCACGCCAACGGCTACCTCACCGCGGACCGGGCGGGCGCCGCGCCCGTCGACGCCACGGACCAGACGGTCTCCTGGGCACAGAGCGCGGGCGCCATCATCTCCAGCGCACGCGACCTCGACACGTTCTACTCGGCGCTGGTGCGCGGAAAGCTGACGTCGACCGCGCGCCTCGCGGAGATGGAGCGCTTCACCCGCGTCAACGCCAACACCTCCTACGGCCTCGGGCTGCGCCGCCGCGACCTGTCCTGCGGGATCTCCGTCTACGGCCACACGGGCGCCGTCCAGGGCTACTACACGTACTCCTTCACCAGCAAGGACGGCAGGCGCAGCCTCACCGCGCTCGCCAACGCCTCCAACAGCTCCGACGTGCTGAACACCCTGGCGGCCACGCTGGAGCCGGTGTTCTGCGGCAAGCAGAAGTCCCCGCGGACCGCGGCCGTGCCGCTGGAGCGCGAGGACGTGGCACCGGCCGCGCCGCGGGAGCAGTAGCGCCCCGGTTCTCGGAGGGAACCCCGCGCCCGGGCCGGACGTTCAACCGGCGACTCCCCCACCGGGCGCGACCTTCGGCCCCCGACCTCGCAGAGGCGGCGAGATGAGCGAGCTGGTCCCCGGGGGCAATCTGCCCCTTCCG
The DNA here is from genome assembly GCF_042899865.1 of Streptomyces sp. NPDC013157. Taxonomy (NCBI): domain Bacteria; kingdom Bacillati; phylum Actinomycetota; class Actinomycetes; order Kitasatosporales; family Streptomycetaceae; genus Streptomyces; species Streptomyces sp. NPDC013157. The sequence continues at coordinate 49,722 of NZ_JBIBAK010000005.1, forward strand.
GGCGGCGCGCTGACGCTGCGGGTGCCCGGCCCCTTCGACGTGTCGGCGCTGATCACCGACGAGAGCGGCAAGGTCGGCGGGGACGCCGACTTCGTCTTCTACAACCAGCCGGACGCACCCGGCGTCCGGCTGCGCGGTGACACGCTGACCGTCGAGCCGGGCCTGCTGCGGACCGGCGCCCAGCGCGTCACCCTCACGGTCACCGCCGCCGAGCCCGGCACCCCGCTCGGCCGGCTGCCCGCCGCCACCCTGCACGTGGCCGACCGCCTCGGCCGTACGGTGGCCCGCTTCGCCCCGCCGCGCCCGCAGACGGAGACCCTGCTGCTGCTCTCCGAGATATACCGCCGGGGCACCGGCTGGAAGCTGCGCGCGATCGGCCAGGGGTACGCGGACGGACTGGCCGGCCTCGCCCGGGACTTCGGTGTCGACGTGGTCGAGGACCGGCAGCCGTCCCCCGGTTTCCGCGCCACGATCCCGAGCCAGCGCACGGCGGCCTCGCCGGCCCGCCCCTCAGTGGCCTCGCTCCCCGATCCGGACGGGCTGCTGGGCCTGGTCAACTCCGCCCGCGCCGGGGCCGGCCGCCCGCCGGTGGCCCCGGACACCCGGCTCACCTCCGCCGCCCTCGCCCACGCCACCGCGATGGCCGAGGCCGGCCGGCTGTCCGGCGAGAGCCGCGACGGCGTCTCCGTCCACCAGCGGATCAGCGCCACCGGATTCGCCTATGTCACGGTGGGCGAACACCTCGTCTCGGGCCCGCGCACCCCGGCCGAGTTCGTCGACTACTGCCTGCGCACCGAGGACGCCCGGCGCACCCTGCTCGACCCGGCCTTCACCCACGCCGGCCTGGCGCACGCCCGCGGCCCGCGGGACGGGGACACCTACTGGACCGCCCTGTGGGCCAGACCCCTCACCCAGGCCGAACTGACCCGCACCCGCGCCGAGGTCGTCGACCTCACCAACCAGGAGCGCACCCGGGCCGGCCTGCGGCCGCTCGCGGCGGATCCGCAGCTGGCGGCGGCCGCCCAGGCCTACAGCACGGACATGGCGACCCGCGACTTCTACTCGCACACCTCCCCCGAGGGCACCCAGCCCTGGGACCGGGCCGCCGCCGCGGGCTCCCGCCGGCGCACCATCGGCGAGAACATCGCCTGCGGCCAGCGTTCCGCGGCCGAGGTGGTGGAGGGCTGGATGAACAGCCCGGGTCACCGGGCCAACATCCTCGAACCGGACTTCACCCACATAGGCACCGGCTTCGCCGGGGGCGGGCGGGCCGGCACCTACTGGACCCAGCTGTTCGGTGCCTGAGCCGGTACCGTCCGTGATCTTGGCGGAACGGGTCCGTCCGGGACACCATGCCCGGCATGAAGGGTGATCTCTTTTCAAGTCAGCACATGGTGGCGCCGGCGGTCGAGCCGGGCATGACGGTCGAGAACGCGAAGTGCCTCAGGTACGCGGTCAGCGGCGAGATGTACGCCCGCCAGGGCGCGATGATCGCGCACCGCGGCAGTCTGAAGTTCGAGCGCAAGGGCCAGGGCGTGGGCGGGATGCTCAAGCGCGCGGTGACCGGCGAGGGGCTGCCGTTGATGTCCGTGCAGGGCCAGGGCGAGGCCTGGTTCGCGCACGAGGCGCAGAACTGTTTCATCGTGGAGATAGAGCCGGGCGACCAGTTCACCGTGAACGGCCGCAACGTGCTGTGCTTCGACGCCACGCTGTCGTACGAGATCCGGACGGTGAAGGGGTCCGGCATCGCGGGCGGCGGCCTGTTCAACAGCGTGTTCTCCGGATACGGCAGGCTCGGCCTGATCTGTGACGGCAACCCGCTGGTGATCCCGGTCTCGCCGCAGGCACCGGTGTACGTCGACACGGACGCGGTGGTGGGCTGGACCGCGCACCTGCAGACCTCGCTGCACCGTTCGCAGTCCATCGGCTCGATGCTGCGCGGCGGTTCCGGCGAAACGGTCCAGCTGATGCTCCAGGGCGAGGGCCATGTCGTGGTCCGGCCGAGCGAGGCGACCCCGCAGAAGGCGCAGCAGCACTGACACCCGGCGCCCTGGTCCGCGTGGTCCGGCCGCCGCGGCCGGTCCGGGTTGACCAGGGCGGTCCGGCCGGGTGAGGGTGCGAGCGGCGCGGACCGTCGCCCCGCGCCGGAAGGGTGAACCGCCTTGAACGGCATCATCGGCATCTCGGACATCGAAGCCGCGGCCAGGCTGATCGAAGGACACGTCGTACGCACCCCCACCGTGCCCAGTCCCGGCCTGTCGGAGCTGCTCGGCGTCCCGGTCACCGCCAAGCTCGAACTCCTCCAGCGCACCGGCTCCTTCAAGGCACGCGGTGCCACGGCGAAGCTGCTCTCCCTGAGCGAGGCCGAGCGGGCCGCCGGCGTGGTGGCGGTCAGCGGCGGCAACCACGGCATCGCCCTCGCGGTGATGGCCGCGGCCCTCGATGTGAAGGCGACGGTGGTGATGCCGCGGACGGCGCCCGCGCGGTCGATCGCGCTGGTCGAGGCGGCCGGGGCGTCGGTGCGGCTCACCGACGGCATGGACTCGGCGTTCGCGCTGGTGCCGCGGCTGCGGGACGAGGGGCTCACCCTGGTCCACCCCTTCGACGACCCGGTCGTGATCGCCGGACAGGGCACGGTGGGCCTGGAACTCGCCGAGGACGCGGACGACGACGTCACCGACGTGATCGTCAGCATCGGCGGCGGGGGCCTGATCGCGGGCGTCGCGGCGGCAGTGCGGGCCCGCCGCCCCGAGGTGCGGGTGTGGGGCGTGGAGACGGCGGGCGCGCAGGCCATGTCCGAGGCGCTCGCGGCGGGCGGTCCGCTGCCGGTCGCGGTGTCGTCGATCGTGACGACGCTCAGCGCGCCGTCCGTGTCCCGGCTGACGTACGACCATGCGGCGGCGCTGGTGGAGGAGGTGCTGGTGGTGCCGGACCGGGAGGCGGTGCGGGGCAGTCTGGAGTTCGCCGAGCACGCGAAGGTGTGGGCCGAGCCCGCCGCCGGCTGTCTGCTGCCCGCGGCCCGGCAGGTGCTCGAGCGGGTCGGCACCGGGGCCCGCATCGGGCTCGTGGTGTGCGGAGGCAATGTGACACACCAGGAGATCTCGGAGTGGACCGCGCGCTTCGGGCCGGCCTGACCAGCGGATCGCAGCCGGGCTTTTACCGTCGGTTACCCGCAGGTCGAAGCCCGGCCATAGGTTGTTTTCCTCAAGTGCCGGGCCGGTGCGGCCACTTGAATAAAAGGCAAGAACGGTCCCCGAGTTGCAGATTCTTTGAACAAACCCAGGTATGTCCCGCGTACCTCTGGTCAATGACGAGGCAGGGGTTTCAGCGAGGGATGACGATGGTCAAGGCGCATGTCTCCGCACAAGAGTTGGTCGCCGGAAGGTACCGGCTCCTCGAGGTCGCCGACCGCGAGCCGAACCGCGTCAGCTGGTACGCGGAGGACGTGCAGGCCGAGCGACCGCGTCTGGTGACCGAGATCGCGTTTCCCGAGTCGCCCACCGAGGACACCGTGCGCCGGGCCACGGCCCGCATTCTGCGTTCCTCGGAGGTGATGAGCGCGCTGCGGCCGGGCCGGGTCGCCATGGTGATCGACGCCTTCGAGGAGGCGGGCGTGCTGTGGACGGTGACGGAGCTGATCGACGGCACGCCGCTCAGTGAACTGCTCGCCCAGCAGTCCACGTTCAACTATGTACAGGCCGCACGCATCGGTCTGGAAGTGCTCGACGTGCTGGAGGCCGCGCACGCCGACGGCTACACGCACGGCGAGCTGAGCCCCGGCCAGATCTTCGTCCGCGACCGGGGCCCGGTGGTCGTCACCGGGTTCGGTCTGGCCGGCGCGACGCTGGCGCCCCGGGTCACCGCGCCGTCGTACGCCTCGCCGGAGCAGGCCCGCGACGAGCGGATCGGCCCCGCCGCCGACCTGTGGGCGCTCGGCGCGATCCTGTACACGATGGTCGAGGGACGGCCGCCGTTCCGGGACCGGGGCAGGGCCGACGCCACCCTCAAGGGCGTGGACCGGCTGCCGCTGCGCACCCCGCTGCGGGCCGGGCCGCTGACCCAGGTGATGCAGGGGCTGCTGCGGAAGAGCTCTCGGGAGCGGCTCGGCCGGGCCGTGGTGCGTCAGGCACTGACACGTGTCCTGGAGGAGGACCCGGAGACGGCCGAGCAGCCCGCCCCCGTCTCCCGGCTGCGCGGCGCCTATGTGGCCGCCCGGGCCTCCGGGTGGAGCAGGACCACCATGATCGGCGGGACCGCGCTGGCCGTGGTGACCGTGTCCGTCGCGGTGCTGGCCGCGACCCAGGGCCTGCCGGGTGCCGCCACGGCCGGCTCGGCGCCGAGCGCCTCGGCCACGGCCGGCGCAGCGGGCAACCGCACGGACGGCAACGGCCCCAGTCCCTCCCCGTCGCACAGGGCGTCCTCCTCCCCCACCCCGTCGGCCTCCGCCTCCGTCTCCGTCTCCGCCTCCGTCTCCGCTTCGGCCTCTGCCTCGGCCTCGGCCTCGGCGGGTGCCCTGCCGGCCGGTTTCCGCCGTTACACAGCCCCGGAGGGGTTCTCCGTGGCGCTCCCGAAGGGCTGGAAGCGCCTCGACACCGCCCGGGACGACGTCGCCTACCGTGTCACCTTCGGCCCGGGCGGCGACGACCTTCGCACCCTGGCGGTCACCTACAGCACCCAGGCGGGCCCGGACCCGGTCGCGATCTGGCGGGACGACGTGGAGCCGGGGCTGGAGAAACTGGACGGCTACCAACGGATCGGCGAGATCACAGCGACCACCTACCAGGGCCACAAGGCCGCGGACATGGAGTGGCTGTCCGGCACGGGGGCCGACCGGGTGCACACCTTCGGCCGCGGCTTCCTGCTCGGCGGCGGCCGCAGCTTCTCGCTGCGCATCACGGCACCCGCCGCCGACTGGGACGACGCCGCGGACAAGCTCGCCATGAAGACCTTCCTGGAGACGTTCCGCACCTGAGCGAGCTGATCCGTTTTCCGGCCGCCCGACCGGGGGACTCGGCGCCTATGGTGCAAATCGGATACACGATGATGACCGAGCAGGCCGGTCCACGTGATCTCGTGGACCATCTGGTGGGGGCCGAGGAAGCGGGTTTCGACTTCTCGGTGGCCTCGGACCACTACTTTCCGTGGTTGCGTTCACAGGGGCACTCGCCGTACGTGTGGAGCGTGCTCGGTGCGGCCGCCCAGGCCACCGAGCGGATCCCGCTGATGACCTACGTGACCTGCCCGACGTTCCGTTACCACCCGGCGGTGGTGGCCCAGAAGGCGGCGACCGTGCAGGTGCTGTCCGGGGGCCGGTTCCGGCTCGGCCTCGGCGCGGGAGAGAATCTCAACGAGCACGTGGTGGGCGGCGGCTGGCCGTCGGTGGACGTACGGCACGAGATGCTGGAAGAGGCGGTGGAGATCATCAGGGCGCTGTTCGCGGGCGGCCATGTGAACCACCGGGGCACCCACTTCGACGTGGAGTCCGCCCGCCTGTGGGACCTGCCGGACGACCCGCCGCCGATCGGCATCGCGGTCTCCGGCGAACAGTCCTGCACGCTCGCCGGGCACCTCGCCGACCTGGTCATCGCCACCGAGCCGAAGGCGTCCCTCCTCGACGCCTTCGACCGGCACGGCGGTTCGGGCAAGCCCCGGGTCGGGCAGCTGCCGGTGTGCTGGGACCCCGACCGGGACACGGCGGTGAAGCGCGCGCACGCCCAGTTCCGCTGGTTCGGCGGCGGCTGGAAGGTCAACTCCGAACTTCCGCACCCGGACGCCTTCGAGGCCGCGACCCAGTTCGTCACCCAGGACGACGTGGCCGCGTCCATCCCGTGCGGGGACGACCCGGACGACTTCGTCGAGGCCGTACGGCCGTACGCCGAGGCCGGGTTCGGGGAGATCGCCCTGGTGCAGATCGGCGGCGAGTCACAGCCGGAGTACCTGGACTGGTCCCGCAAGACGCTGTTGCCGGCACTGCGCGACGCCCTCGGCTGATCTTCGCCGGTCCGGCAAACCCCGGCCAATGGGTCGATATAGGCTGCCCGTCGGTACGTATGCAGTTCGGCAGCCTTCAGGAGTGTCCTCCGTGACCCTAGCGATCGACCCGTCCGAGACGTCCAGCGCGTCCCCGGCTCCCCTCTCCGACCTGGTGGCGCGGGACGCCCGCGAGTTCGGCGCCTATGTGCGGACCGGAGGCTGGACGTTCGGGCTGATGGTGGCCCGCAGCGTGCGGCCGGGAGGTCAGGGGGCGGACGAGACGCCGAAGGTGTCGGCGAAGGAGTTCGCCGAGCTGGCCGGCTGCTCCGCGGAGCGTGTCATGCGCTACTACAAGGCCTGGGACAAGGCCGCCGACGACGGTCTGGTCCCGCACTTCGAGGCCCTCGCCCCGGGCCAGGAGGTGGAACTCCCGGACTCCGACGTCTGGCTGGACTACTACGTCTCCCGCAGCAGTGCCGGCTCCGAGCGCGGCACGGCCATCGCGGAGGCCGCCGAGGCCGAGGGCATCCGGCCCACCAAGGCCCTCGAGGTCGCCGAGAACCCCACCGCGCTGCGCGCCGCGATCCTCGCCGACCCGTCCACCGCCCGCGCCGCCCGCTCGGCCCTTCTCGACCGCATCAAGGAGGACCCGGACCTGCAGACCGTGCTGGCCCGGGACGTGGTCCGCACCGCCGACCTGAAGAAGGCCGTCGCCACCGAGAGCCGCTCGGCCGACCGGATCGGCTACGTCCGGCAGATCGCCGAGTCCGGCCAGATCAAGACCCCGGCCGGGCAGACCGTCGACGCGCCGTCGGAGCTGCGCCAGGAGGCCGAGCGCCATCTGTCGCTCCTCGACGAGCTGGACGAGGACGAGGACACCGGCGAGTGGGCGACCGAGGCCTACGACACCATGAAGAACCTGGTCGTGGAGGCGGTGGAGGCCGACCCCGAACTGCGGGTCCAGGAGAAGCGCACCAAGTTCTACAACAGCCTGCAGAAGGCGACCAAGGCGTTCGAGGAGCTGACCTTCGACGACGCCCAGGACTTCTACGAGGACGACATGGTCCAGCGCCTGGAGGACCTCCAGCAGGCCATCGGCTCCTGCCTGGCCGCGCTGCGCGGCACGAAGGGCACCGAGAGCGACGAGAACACCGCGGACGCGTAGGACTCGTAGGACTCGCAGGGCAATTCCGCTCAGGATTGAGCGTTTTTCCCGCGAGAGGGGTACTAGAAGGCACCAAGCCGATCGTTCTCGGAGGCCACTCGCGTGAACCCCATCGTGCACAGGACCCTGGTCGTACAGCTCCGGACGGACGGGACGGGCCGCTGTCCCGTCCTCGCCCATCTGTCGTACGACCCCGGTGACCCGTTCGCCGTCACCGCGGTGTTCACCCTGGACGGCCGGGTGCTCGCCCGGTGGCGGCTGGACCGCGAGATGCTGAACGACGGGCTGAGAGAACCGGTCGGGGTCGGGGACGTCCGGCTGCGTCCCGTACGGCAGGGGCGCTGGAGGGAAGTGCGCATGGATTTCCTCGGCGACCCGCTGCCCGGCGGCAGCCGCCACCACGCGGTGGTGTTCGCGTGGGCGCCCGCGCTGGCCTCCTTCCTGAGCGACACCTACATGGCCGTGCCGCCCGGCCGCGAAGAGGTCCCGGTGGACGACGTACTCGCGGAGATCCTCGCCACCGGCTGAGTAGCCGTACTCATGCAGGCGCCCGGACGCCGCGGCCACGATGGGGCTCCCACGAGAAGGAGTCCGCGATGACCGCAGTGCACCCCGCCCCGCGCCCCGTTCCGCACCGCGTGCCCCGCCGGGTTCCGCCGGCGCTGCTCGCCGGGGTGGTGGTGGCCGGCATGGCCCTTTCGGCGTGGGGCGCACGGGACCGTACGACCTGGTTCCTGGAGACGGTGTGGGTGCTGGTCGGGCTGCCGCTGGTGGTGCTGACCTGGCGGCGCTTCCCGCTGACCGGGCTGCTGGCCGGGCTCCTCGCGGCGCACGCCCTGGTGCTCGCCGTCGGCGGCCACTACACCTACGCCGAGGTGCCGGTGGGCGACTGGGTGCGCGACACCTTCCACCTGTCCCGCAATCCGTACGACCGCTTCGGCCACCTCATGCAGGGGTTCGTGCCGGCGGTCCTGGTCCGGGAACTGCTCGTCCGTACCTCGCCGTTGCGCGGCAGCCGCTGGCTGGCCCCGCTGACGGTGTGCGCGTGCCTCGCGTTCAGCGCCTTCTTCGAGCTGCTGGAGTGGCTGGCGGCCGAGATCGGCGGGCACGGGGCGGACGCCTTCCTGGCCACCCAGGGCGATGTGTGGGACACCCAGTGGGACATGTTCTGCGCGCTCATCGGCGCGACGGTGTCCGTCCTGGTGCTGAGCAGGGTGCACGACCGGCAGCTGCGGGCGCTGGAGGCGGCTCGGCGGGGCGTGTGACGCGGCTCGGCCGGTGTGACGCGGCTCAGCGGGTCGTGCGGCGGTGCCGGGACCACAGCGGCAGGCCGTACCAGCACACCAGGTACCAGACGACGACGGCCGCCACCGCCCAGGTCACCTGGCTGCCGCCGGTGGCCACCCGGAGGATCAGCACCAGGGAGGCGGTCATGGTGGCCAGCAGCAGGAAGAGGCCGATCGAGGTGAGCCGGGACGCCGTCCGCACCGCCTGCGGCTTCACCTTGCGGCCGGCGACCAGCCGGTGCAGCGACACCGGGCCGATGAGGGCGCCCGTGGCGGACGCGCCCAGGATGACGGTCACGATGTAGATCGTCTTGTCCACGTCGGACAGCTGGGCGTACTTCTGCTGGAAGACCACGGTGAGCAGGAAGCCGAACAGGATCTGCACTCCGGTCTGGGCGACGCGCACCTCCTGGATGAGCTCGCCCCACATCCGGTCGGCGCGCTCCTCCTCCGTCTCGTCGCGCCCGGTCCGCCGCTCCTGGTCGGTCATGGAGTACGGGTAACCCCCGGGCCGGTCCCCCAAACGGCACGGACCGGGGGCGGCAGGGTGCCGCCCCCGGTCCGTGCGGTGCTACCAGCGGGCTTCCACCTGGTCCTTGATCCGGCGGTCGTACAGCTCGCGGATCGCGGCGACCGTCTCCCCGGACAGCTCCGGGAGCCGCGCGGCGGCCGCGTTGGCGCGGGCCTGCTCCGGGTTGCGGGCGCCCGGGATCACCGTGGTCACGCCCGGCCGGTCGATGATCCAGCGCAGGGCGAGCTGGGCCGGGGTGTACCCCTCGGGGGCGAGGGCGGCGAACTCGGCGGCGGCCTCGACGCCCGTCGCGTAGTCCACGCCGGAGAAGGTCTCGCCCTGGTCGAAGGCCTCGCCGTGCCGGTTGTACGTGCGGTGGTCGTCGGCCGCGAAGACGGTGTCCTTGGTGTACTTGCCGGACAGCAGCCCGGAGGCGAGCGGCACGCGCGCGATGATGCCGACGCCGGCCTCGCGGGCGGCCGGGAGCACCTCGTACAGCGGCTTCATGCGGAACGGGTTGAGGATGATCTGCACGCTGGCCACGCCCGGGCGGGCGATCGCGGTGAGAGCCTCCGCGCTGGTCTCGACGCTCACCCCGTAGGCGGCGATGCGCTCCTCCTCGACCAGGGTGTCGAGGGCGTCGTACACCGCGTCGGAGGAGTAGACCGGGGTCGGCGGGCAGTGCAGCTGCACCAGGTCCAGGCGGTCCACGCCGAGGTTGCGGCGGGACCTGTCGTTCCACGCGCGGAAGTTGTCCAGGACGTAGTTCTCCGGGATCTGGTCGACCCGGCGGCCCATCTTGGTGGCCACCAGCACGTGCAGGTCCGGCCTGCCGCGCAGGAACGTGGCGATGGTCTGCTCGCTGCGCCCGTCCCCGTACACGTCGGCGGTGTCGAAGAAGGTCACCCCCGACTCCGCCGCCGTCTCCAGAACGGCGAGCGCCTCCTTGTCGTCCACCTCGCCCCAGTCGGCGCCGAGCTGCCATGTGCCGAGGCCGACGACCGATGCCCGCTGTCCCGACCTGCCGATTACGCGTTCGTCCATGGCGCCAGTCTGTCATCCGCCACCGACAACGGTGTCACGGGCCGGTGCACCGGCACCCGCCTGTGAATCCTTCACTCACACGGGTGATTGTGAGGGACGGAAATCGGAGGTGTGTCCACCGGGCCCCTAGCGTGTCGGCGTGACTGATCGTTCATCGGACAACTTCCCTGCCGTGGACGGCTGGAGCCGCCGTGGCTTCCTGCGGTCCGCCGCCGCGCTCGCCGCCGTTCCGGTGCTGCTCGCCGCCGATCCGGCCGTGGCCGCCGCCGAACTGCCCGGCTTTCCGGCGAATGTCGCGCTGTATCGTTCCGCCTACCGCAACTGGGTCGGCGAGATCACCGCCGACGGACTGTGGGCCTGCGCCCCGGCCGACGCCGGTCAGGTGCTCACGGTCGTCGACTGGGCCTGGCGCAACGGGTGGCGGGTACGCGCGCGTGGCTCCTCGCACGGCTGGTCGCCCCTGACGATCACCGAGGGGGCGGCAGCGGGCGAACAGGTTCTGCTCGTCGACACCACGAGCCATCTCACCGGGCTCTCCCTGGACTCCGGCTCCGCGGTCCGGGCCGGCACCGGGGTCACCCTGGAGGCGCTGCTCACCTTCCTGGAGGACCACGGCCTCGGGCTCACCGCCGCACCCGCGCCGGGCGATCTGACGCTCGGCGGCGCGCTGGCGATCGACGCGCACGGCACCGCCGTACCGGCCGACGGCGAGGAGCCGGTGCCCGGGCACACCTACGGCTCGCTGAGCAACCTCGTGCTGTCGCTGACGGCGGTGGTGTGGGACGAGAGCGCCGCAGCGTACGTCCTGCGGACGTTCCGGCGCGACGAGGCCGACTGCGCGGCGCTGCTGACGCATCTGGGCCGCGCGCTGGTCACCGAGGTCGTGCTCCGGGTGGGGGCGAACAGCATGCTGCGGTGCGTCAGCCGGACCGACATCCCGGCCGGCGAGCTGTTCGCCGCGCCCGGTTCCGGTGGCCGGACCCTGGACGGCTTCCTGCGCCGGTCCGGGCGCGTCGAGGCGATCTGGTTCGCCTTCACCGAGTACCCGTGGCTGAAGGAGTGGAGCGTGGCACCGGACAGGCCGCTCACCTCGCGGCACGTCACCGCGCCGTACAACTACCCCTTCTCCGACAACGTGCCGACCGTGGTCGCCGACCTGGTGGGGCGGATGGCGTCCGACGCGGCCTGGTACCTGGCGCCGGTGCTCGGGAACGCGCAACTGGACGTGGCGGTCCTGGGGTTGACGGCGACGCTGTCCTCGGACATCTGGGGGGCGTCGAAGAACACGCTGCTGTACATCAGGCCGACCACGCTGCGGGTCGGCGCGAACGGGTACGCGGTGCTGACGCGGCGGGCCGACGTGCAGCGGGTGGTGCACGAGTTCACCTCGTTCTACCGGGAACGGCTGGCCGCGTACGCCGCGGCGGGGCGGTTCCCGGTCAACGGGTCTGTGGAGATCCGGGTGACGGGGCTGGACGAGGCGTCCGACGCCGGGGTGGCCGGAGCGCAGGTGCCGTTGCTGTCGGCGGTGCGGCCCCGGGAGGGGGCCGACACCGCTGTGTGGCTGGATGTGCTGACGCTGCCGGGGACGCCTCATGCAGAGGCGTTCCTGCGGGAGCTGGAGAGGTTTCTGTTCGAGAGGTTCGAAGGGACCCGGGTGGAGTGGTCCAAGGGGTGGGCTTATACGGAGTCGGATGTGTGGAGTGATGAGGAGGTGATCGGGGCGAGGATTCCGGAGTCGTTCGGGGGCGCGGTGTGGGAAGCGGCGGTGGAGGTATTGGACCGCCTTGACCCACACCGGGTTGTCAGCAACGGGTTCTTGGACGCGGTGCTTGTGCGCCGTTGAACGCTGCGGGTGGGTGGGGGCTGGTCGCGCAGTTCCCCACGCCCCTTACGGGGCGCCGAAGTAGTGGCCCACTTCCAAGTCCGCGATCAGACCCGGCTGTTCCGGCTTCCAGCCCAGGATGTTCCTGGTCCGTTCGCTCGACGTCGCGTTGTCGACGGCCGCCGCCATGCCCAGCCAGCCGAAGTGGGCCTGGGCCTCTTCCGCCGGGATGCCCTTGAGCGGGACACCGAGGCCGCTGCCTATCGCCGCCGCGATGTCCTTGAAGGGGATCCCCTCGTCGGCCGCGCCGTGCAGGCCGGTGCCCGCCGGGGCCGACTCCAGGGCCAGGCGGAACAGTCGGGCCGCGTCCAGGCGGTGCACGGCCGGCCAGCGGTTGGTGCCGTCGCCGACGTACGCGGAGACGCCCTTCTCACGGGCGACGTCGATCAGCCGGGGCAGGAAGCCCTGGTCGCCGTGGCCGTGCACCGAGGGGGGCAGGCGGACCACCGCGCTGCGTACGCCGCGCTCGGCCAGGGCGAGCGCGGCGAGGTCGGGGTCGGCGCGGTAGGTGCCCGGCACCGGGGTGTCCTCCTCCGTCGCCACCCCGTCGACCGAGGCGAGCATCAGGGTTCCCGAGGTGATCACGAAGGGCCGGTCGGAGCCCGCCAGCGCGGCGCCGATCGCCTCGATCACGCGCAGGTCGCCCTCCGCCGCGCGGGTGAGGTCCGGGAAGTGGTCATGGTTGAAGGCCAGGTGGATCACGCCGTCGGTACCGGCCGCCGCGCGGGCCAGGTCCCCGGGGTCGTCGAGGCTCCCACGGTGCACGTCGGCGCCCGCCGCCCGCAGCGTCCCGGCCGACCGGTCCGAGCGGGCGAGGGCGAGGACCCGGTGGCCCGCGCCGAGGAGTTCGGGGATGACGGCGGAGCCGATGAAGCCGCTGCCGCCGGTGACGAATACGCGCATGGAGGGCGTCCTTCCAAGGAGGGGTTGTGCTCCCATCGTTCGGCCGGCGGACGCCGGGCGTCCAAAGCCTCTTTCGCAATGCGCAATGCATTTCAGGCATGAGCGCAGGTCGCCGGTCGTAATCTGGAGACATGGCTGATCCCGCGTCCGTCCCCGACCTCGATCTGCGGCTCGTCCGGTACTTCACCGTCGTCGCCGAGCAGCGGCACTTCGGCCGGGCCGCGGGCGCCCTGCACATCACGCAGCCGGCGCTGAGCCGGCAGATCCAGCGGCTGGAGCAGGTGCTGGGGGCGCGGCTCTTCGACCGCAACCCGCAGGGGGCCCGGCTCACCGAGGCCGGCGAGGTGTTCCTGCCGCGGGCCAAGGGGTTGCTGCGGGCCGCGGGCGAGGCCGCGGCCGTCACCCGGGCCGCCGCCGAGCCGAGCCGGATCACCGTCGGGTACATCAACGGGATCTTCGTCACCCCCGCCGTGCGCGACCTGCGCCGCCGTTTCCCGGACGCCGACGTGCGGACCCTGCACCTCGACTGGGGCGAGCCGCGCGAGGCCCTGCTGGCGGGGCGGGTGGACGCGGTCGTGACCCGGCTGCCGCTGAGCACCGACGGGCTGCGGGTGACGGTGCTCTACGACGAGCCGCGCGTCCTGGTCGTCCCGCTGGACCACCGGCTGGCCGGGAAGGAGTCGGTCACCCTCGACGACATCGCCGAGGAGCCGCTGCCCCGCGGGCGGGATCCGCTGTGGAACGCGTTCTGGCGCGTCGATCCCCGGCCGGACGGCAGCCCCGCGCCCGACGGGCCGTTGATCGGCGCGGTGGAGGACAAGTTCGAGCATGTCGCCGCCGGGCAGGCCGTGGCGATCGTGCCCTGGGTGCCGGGCGCGGCCATCCGCCCGGACCTCACCACGGTCCCGCTGCACGGCCTCGAACCGAGCCATGTGGTGCTGGCGACCCGCGCCGGGGACAACCACCGGCTGACGGCCGCCTTCCGCAGGTCGGCCGAGGCACTGCTGACGGGCCCGGAGCCTGACTGAGCAGGCCGGGGGGAAGTCCGCCGGTGTCCGGCAGCGCCCCTTCGGAGCGCTGGGGGTACCCCCGGCCGAAGGCTGGGGGAGGAACTGCGCGACCAGCCACGACGGCGCCGCGGCCGAACGACGACGCGTCGCGGCACTTCCGGCTGAGCGCTCAGGGCGTCAACTGGGCCTGTACGGCCGGGCCGTAGCGGTCGGCGATGTCGCCCACGTCGGTGGCCGCGCGCTCGCGCAGCCGCGGGCCGCGGGCGATGCCGTACATCACGCCCAGGCCGATGAGCTGGGCGACGGCGAGTTCGGCGCGCAGGCCGGGGTCGGGGCCGGTGAGCCGGGCGGCGAGGGCGTCGATCACGTGGGCGCGGAAGTTGGCGCGCAGCACGTCTCCGTGGTCGCCGTGCAGGGGTGCGAAGGCGATGCGGAGCAGCGGGTCGGCGCCGCGGTCGCGCTGGCTCTCCAGGACGTGCCGGACCATGTGCCGGCCGAGGTCCTCCAGGGGCGCGTCCAGCAGGGCGGCCGCGTCGGTGTCGAAGGACATGACGCGGGCGAACAGGCTGTCCTTGTTGCCGAAGTACTTGAGGATCAGGGGCGCGCTCACGCCGGCGCGTTCGGCTACGTCCTTGAGGGTGATGTCGGCGTGCGCGTGCCGGGCGAGGAGGTACCGGGCGGCCCTGAGGATGGCCGCCTTGGTGGCCTCGGCGTCCCGGCGGGCGGGAGCCGGGGCGGGTGCGGGCGCGGCGGGGGTGCCGGGGCGGGTGTTCACGGCACTCATGCTCCCTCCAGCGCGTCGTCCCTGGCGCCCTCGGCACGGCTCCGGGCCCGCGGGGCGTCGTCGGGCGCCCTGTCGCCGGGGATGGAGAGGGCGGCGGCACCGGCCGCGAGGGCGACGACCCCGGCCATCGCGAAGGCCAGCAGGTAGCCGTGGAGCGTGGCGATCGGGGCGCCGCCGACGAGGCTGGTGTGGTGGGTGAGGACGGCTGCCACCGCGGCGCTGGAGGTGGCCTGGCCGATGGTGCGCATGAGGACGTTGACGCCGTTGGCGGAGGCGGTCTGGCTCGCCGGTACGGCCCGCAGGATCAGCGTGGGCAGCGCGGAGTAGGCGAGGGTGGTGCCGGTGGCGACGACGGTGGCGCCCAGGATGATCATCCACAGGTCGCGGCTGTCGGCGATGCGGACCACGTATCCGCAGGCGATGACCGCGGCGCCGAGGGCCAGGGTGATGCGCGGTCCGCGGGATGCGGAGATCCGGGCGGAGACCGGCGAGAGCAGCAGCATGGTCACGCCGCCGGGGAGCAGGCACAGGCCGGTGGCCACGATCGACAGGCCGAGCCCGTATCCGGTGGCCTTCGGCGCCTGGACCAGCTGGGCGGTGACGAGGGAGTTGGCGTAGAAGGCGAACCCGGTGAGCAGGGCGGCGACGTGCGAGAGACCGACCCGCGGCCGGGTCACGAGGTGCAGGTCGACCAGGGGCTGCTCGGTCCGCAGCTGCTGCCACCACCACAGGGCCAGCACGAGGACGGCGGCGCCGAAGAGTCCGAGGACGCGGGGGCTGCCCCAGCCCCACTGACCGCCCTGCGAGACGCCGAGCAGCAGACAGGTCAGCCCCACGGCCAGCCCGAGCGCGCCGAGGAAGTCGAACCTGCCGCTCTCACGCACCGGCGACTCCCGCACCGCCCACCAGACGGCCGCGACGCCCAGCGCCCCGAGGAGGCTGGTCAGCCAGAACATGGTGTGCCAGTCGTAGTACTGCACGACCAGCGCGGCCAGCGGCAGGCCCAGTGCGGCGCCGATGCCGACGGTCGAGCTCATCAGCGCCACCGCCGATCCCCGGCGCTCGGGCGGGAGTTCGTCGCGCAGGATGCTGATCGAGAGCGGTACGACGGAAGCGGCGGCGCCCTGCAGGGCGCGGGCCACGATGAGCACGCCGATGTCCGACGACAGGGCGCACATCACCGAGCCCACGGTCATCAGCGCGAGGGCGCCGGTGAGCACGCGGCGTTTGCCGTACATGTCACCTGCCCGGCCGAGCACCGGGGTGAGGACGGCCCCGGCGAGCAGGGTCGCGGTGACCGTCCAGGAGACGGCGCCGGCCGAGGAGTGGGTGAGCCGGGGCAGGTCCGGCAGGAGGGGGACGACGACCGTCTGCATGACGGCCATGAGGATCCCGCCGAAGGCCAGCACCGGGATGGTCAGCCGTTCGCGCAGCGGGGGCGGGGCGGCGGGCGATCCCGGGTGACCGGCTGTCGGGGCGGGCTGGTCCATCGGCACTCCTGCGGGCGTCGCGGATAAACAGGTGAAAGACCATTCACCCTATCGGGTGAATGGTCTTTCACCCAAACCATTCCGCGTACGGCGCCTATGACCGGGCGTGCAGGGCGCGCGCCGCCCGGGGCCCGATCCACCGCTTGAACCTGCGCAGCACTTCCAGCCGACCGGCGGCCTTGTCGAGGCCGTAGTAGAGCTGCGGCGGGACGTACGGCAGCAGCGGCGAGTGCCGCTGCCCGAGCAGCGCGAACATGCGGTGCGGGGGCAGGCCGATGTAGCGCGGCAGGTTCTCGTACCACTGGGCGCTGAGGCGGGCGGCGCTCTGGGCGGAGACCAGTTCGGCCCTGCGGCGCCGTTCGTAGGCGGCGAGGGCCTCCGGCAGGACGGTGTGCTCACGCAGGGCGCCGGCCAGGCACATCGCGTCCTCCAGGGCGAGGGTGGTGCCGGCGCCGATGGAGTAGTGGGTGGTGTGGGCGGCGTCGCCGAGCAGGACGAGGTTGCCGTGGTGCCAGGTGCGGTTGGTGAGGGTACGGAAGGCCGGCCAGGCCGCCGAGGAACCGCCGGTCAGCGGGTGGCCGTCGAGGATGCCGGCGAACAGCTTCTCCAGCAGGGCCAGTTGGCCGGCCTCGTCCATCGCGTCGAGGCCGAGACCGGCGAGGGTGTCCGGGGCGCACTCGATGACGCAGGTGCTGTGCCCGTCGTCGTACGGGTAGCCGTAGCACCAGACCCAGCCGTGCCCGGTCTCGACGAAGGCGAAGGTGAAGGAGTCGAAGACCCGGGTGGTGCCGAGCCACACGTAGTGGTTGCGGCCCTCGGTGGCCTCGGTGCCGAAGTGGCCGGCGTGCCGGGTGCGCAGGGCGCTGTGGATGCCGTCGGCGGCGACGACCAGGTCTGCCTCGGGGAGGTCCTCGGGGGTGATCTCGTCCTCGAACTCCAGCCGGACCCCGAGGCCGCGGGCGCGGTCGGCGAGGATCTCCAGGAGGCGGTGGCGACCGATGCCGTGGCCCACGTCGCCGGGCTGCCGGGCCGTCCGGTCCCGGACGTGGGCGACACCCTGGGTCCAGCGCACCGAGCTGCCCTCGATGGCCCGGGCCGACTCGGGATCGCAGGTGTGCAGCCGGTCGAGCAGGGCGCGCCAGTAGGTGACGCCCCAGCCGTAGGTGGAGCCCTCGGGGTTGCGTTCGTGGACGGCGATGTCGTGGGACGGGTTCTGCCGCTTGAGCAGGATCGCGAGATACAGGCCGGCGGGCCCGCCTCCGACGCAGACGACCTTCACGCACACACCCCTAGGTTTCACCGAACGTGTTCAATTGGCATCGGAGGGTAGCAGTGCGAGGACACCCGGCCGGGTTTTCGAATCGCGCCAGTTTGACGCCGTGAGCCACACCACCCGGACGGCGGACCACGGAGAAGGATCAGCGGCAAGCCGCGCGCCCGCGCAAGGAATTACCCGTTCCGGGTCCGTCGCAGCCATCGCCACAGCAAGATCATCTTCGTTCAATCTTGTATGACATGTGACTGATTGTCCTGATCGTAGCCAACCCGATCCGGGCGATTTCTCCCGCTCCGAGACCGCCGGATAGGCATACGGGGTCAGCACCCACATCCGTCACAGGAGCATCCGCATGCCCGAACTCACCCGCCGTCGCGCCCTCACCGCGGCGGCCGCCCTCGCCGCCGCGGCCGGCACCCAGACCCTCCTCGCGCCCGGCGCATCGGCCGCCGGCCACTCGCACGAGGGATCGCTCGAACCCTTCGACGAGGTCTACAAGGGCCGCCGAATACAGGGCCGCCCGGCCGGCATGGACGACATGGGCGGGACGAAGGGAATGGGCGGCGGTCACCACCACGGACACGGCGCCGGATACGCGGTGTTCGTGGACGGGGTCGCACTGCATGTGATGCGGAACGCCGACGGCAGCTGGATCAGCGTGGTCAGCCACTACGATCCGGTCGCCACCCCGCGCGCCGCCGCCAGGGCCGCGGTCGACGAGCTGCAGGGCGCCGCGCTGCTGCCGTTCCCCGCCAACTGACCGCCGCGACCGCCCCGTTCGAGGAGCTTCCCGCACATGACCGTACGCAAGAACCAGGCCAGTCTGACCGCCGACGAGAAGCGGCGGTTCGTCGCCGCCGTCGTCGAGCTGAAGCGCAGCGGGCGTTACGACGACTTCGTGCGCACGCACAACGCCTTCATCATGTCCGACACCGACGACTCGGAGCGCACCGGCCACCGTTCGCCGTCGTTCCTGCCCTGGCACCGCAGATTCCTGCTCGACTTCGAGCAGGCGCTGCAGTCGGTGGACTCCTCCGTCGCGCTCCCCTACTGGGACTGGAGTACCGACCGGACCGTCCGCGCCTCGCTGTGGGCACCGGACTTCCTCGGCGGTACCGGGCGCAGTTCGGACGGGCGGGTGACGGACGGGCCGTTCGCCGCCACCGGCGGCAACTGGCCGGTCAACGTCCGCGTGGACGCCCGTACTTATCTGCGCAGGTCGCTCGGGACGGGCGTGCGCGAGCTGCCGACCGGGGCCGAGGTCGACTCGGTCCTGTCCATGGCGACGTACGACATGGCGCCCTGGAACAGTGCCTCGGACGGGTTCCGGAACCATCTGGAGGGCTGGCGCGGGGTCAACCTGCACAACAGGGTCCACGTCTGGGTCGGCGGCCAGATGGCCACCGGGGTGTCCCCCAACGACCCGGTGTTCTGGCTGCACCACGCCTTCGTCGACAAGCTGTGGGCCCGGTGGCAGCGCCGGCACCCGGAGGC
The DNA here is from genome assembly GCF_042899865.1 of Streptomyces sp. NPDC013157. NCBI lineage: Bacteria > Bacillati > Actinomycetota > Actinomycetes > Kitasatosporales > Streptomycetaceae > Streptomyces > Streptomyces sp. NPDC013157. Next base: position 68,543 of record NZ_JBIBAK010000005.1, read on the forward strand.
GGCCTATGTGCCGGGCGGTGGCACGCCGGACGTGGTGGACCTGGACGAGACGATGAAGCCGTGGAACGACGTGCGGCCGGCGGACCTGCTCGACCACACGAGGTTCTACACGTTCGACACCCTGGAGGCCTGACCGGGCCGCTGGGTCACGCCTGCGTCAGGCCTCGGCCGCCGCGCGGCACTCCGGGTGGCCCCAGCCCTGCGCGTTCTTGGCGATCGGCTCGCCGGCCGCGTAGGAACGGCCGCACAGGCAGCGGCCGGGGAACTTCGCCTTGATGGTGCGGGACGCCGAGCCGCCCGCCGCGCTCTTGCGGGGTGCCGCCTTGCGGCGCGGGGCCGCGGTGGAGGCGGCGGGCGCCTGTGACGGCGGCGGTGCCGGGGAGCCGAGGGCGCTGCCCGCGGCTTCCTGGACCGTGGCCGCCTGGCTGGCCGCGCGGTCGGCGAAGTCGTTCAGCGGGTCGCCGTCGACCTGGTGGGCGGGGACGTACCGGAAGTCGACCGTGCGCCCGTCGAGGAGTTCGTCGATCCGGACGACGAGGTCCTGGTTGGCGACCGGCTTGCCCGCGGAGGTCTTCCAGCCGTTGCGCTTCCAGCCGGGCAGCCAGGTGGTGACGGCCTTCATCGCGTACTGCGAGTCCATCCGCACTTCCAGCGGCACGTCCGGGTCGGTGGCCGCCAGCAGCTGCTCCAGGGCGGTCAGTTCGGCCACGTTGTTGGTGGCCTTGCCGAGCGGCCCGGCCTCCCAGCGGGCCGGAGTCGCCGCGTCGTCGGACACCACCCAGGCCCAGCCCGCCGGTCCCGGGTTTCCCTTAGAAGCCCCGTCGCACGCGGCCACCACTCGTTCACGCATGGGCCCGATCATGCCACGGCCGGGCGGGGTGCCCGGCCGTGGCCCGGGATCCGCCCTGGTCAGACCTCCGTGCTGGACGGCATCTCGCCTTCGGTGGTCGTGACGTCGATCACCGAGAAGTTCGCGCCCTGCGGGTCGGTGAGCGCCGCCATCCGGCCGAATGGGCTGGTCATCGGCCCGAACCGGAGCGCGGCGCCGAGCTTCGTCGCCCTGGCGACGGCCTCGTCGCAGTCGGCGACGGTGAAGTACACGTTCACGTACGAGGGCACCTCGGGCGGGAAGTCGTCGGTCATCCGCATCCGGCCGAGGACGGGCTGCTCACGGAGGTGGAACGTACGGAAGTCGACGTTGCCGTCCTCGATCTGCTGGACCGTGTAGGGGAAGAGGGCCGCGAGGAAGGGGTCGGTCTTCTCGGGCTCGCGGGTGAAGAACTCCGCCCAGCAGTAGGCGCCGGGCACCGCCGTGGCCTCGAAGCCCTCGTGGACGCCGCCCTGCCAGATCCCGAACACCGCGCCGCTGGGCTCGCGGGCCAGGCACATGGTGCCGAACTCGCCCACCTGCATCGGCTCCATCAGCACCTCGCCGCCGTTCGCCCGGATCCGCGCGGCGGTGGCCGCCGCGTCCGGCGAGGCGAGGTACAGGCACCACTGCGAGTGCCCCTCCTGACCTGACATGGGCGGTACGACGGCGGCGACGGCCTTGCCGTCCACGGAGGCCTGGGTGTAGTTGCCGTACTCCGAGGACGACTCGCCGAAGGTCCAGCCGAGGACCTCGCCGTAGAAGCGCTTGGCCCCCTCCAGGTCGGCGAACATCGCGTCGGCCCAACAGGGGGTTCCTTCAGGTTGTACCGCCATCGCCGCGGCCCTTCCGATCGAGCGGGTTCTCCCGGTTCCTCACGCTAGCCACGGGGCGGTCCGCCCGCGCGCCGAATGCCGGACTCCGGCGGAGACTGGGAAGGGATTCGGCGGCCTTCGGCGGACGGGGCGCGGTATGGCGGACGTGATGCGGGCGTGGTCGGTGGAGCGGCCCGGGCCGGTCGAGGCGGATCCGCTGCGGCTGGTCGAGCGGCCGGTGCCGGTGCCCGGGGCGGACGAGCTGCTGGTGCGGGTGCGGGCCTGCGGGGTGTGCCGCACCGATCTGCATGTCACCGAGGGGGATCTGCCGGTGCGCCGGACCGGGGTGACTCCGGGGCACGAGGTGGTCGGCGTGGTCGCGGGCGCGGGTGCGGGGGTGGCGGACTTCGCGGTCGGCGACCGGGTCGGGGCGGCCTGGCTGCGGCGCACGGACGGGGAGTGCGCGTACTGCCTGCGGGGCGCCGAGAACCTGTGCCCGCGCTCGGAGTACACCGGCTGGGACGCCGACGGCGGTTACGCGGAGTACACGACCGTGCCGGCCGCTTTCGCCTACCGGCTGCCCGGCGCCCTCGACGACGTCTCGCTCGCGCCGCTGCTGTGCGCCGGGATCATCGGCTACCGCGCGCTGCGCCGGGCGTCGCTGCCGGCGGGCGGCCGGCTGGGTCTGTACGGCTTCGGGGGCAGCGCCCACCTGTGCGCGCAGGTGGCGCTCGCCGAGGGCGCGCGGGTGCATGTGCTCACCCGGGGCGCCGAGGCGCGGCGGCTGGCCGTGGAGCTGGGCGCGGCCTCGGCGCGGGACGCGTACGAGCCGCCGCCCGAGCCGCTGGACAGCGCGATCCTGTTCGCGCCGGTCGGCGACCTGGTGCCGGTCGCGCTGCGCGCCCTGGACCGGGGCGGGGTGCTGGCGGTCGCGGGCATCCACCTCAGCGACGTGCCGTCGCTGAACTACGAGCGCGAGCTGTTCTACGAGCGGGAGTTGCGCAGCGTCACCTCCAACACCCGTGCCGACGGCCGGGAGTTCCTCGCCCTCGCCGAGCGGCACGGCGTGCACGCGACCACCCACCCCTACCCGCTCTCGGAGGCCCCGCGGGCCCTGCGGGACCTGAAGGCCGGGCGCTTCGACGGGGCCGCGGTGCTGGTGAACGACCTTTCCTGAGCTGAACCTCCCGGGCGACCCGGGCACCGGTGCGGGTGACCGGCGCGCGATCACCGAACACCACCCTTTCCACCCCGAACACCAGGTTTGCGCACCTAAGGGATGCAACCGCCCCTTTCGCGCCGTACCCGTAGATCACCAAGGCTGTTTGGCTTGTCCGTGCGCACCACCACCTCGCACACCACCGACCCTCCGGGTCACCGTTGTTCACCTCTCTGCTGGAGGGAATGTGTCCACACCGGACAGCGTCATCGGCTCCGCCGTCGACGAGCCCGAGCCGGATCCGACCGCCGACGGGCAGCTCACCAGCCTGAGCACCCGGGCGGCACGCCAGCTCGCCACGACCACCAAGTCCGAACCGCAGATGCAGGCCATCACCTCCCGGTGGCTGCTGAAGACACTGCCGTGGGTGGACGTCAAGGGCGGCACCTACCGGGTCAACCGGCGCCTCCAACTGCGCACCGGGCGGGGCCGGGTGAGCTTCGAGCACAACGGCGGGGACGACATCCGGGTCATCCCGGGGACCCTCACCGAGCTGCCGATCCTGCGCGGTTACGACGACCAGGAGGCCCTGAACCAGCTCGCGGACCGGTTCCAGCCCCGCGAGGTCCGCGCCGGGCAGGTGCTGTTCGAGGCCGGGCAGCCGGTCACCGAGACCTACCTGGTGGTGCACGGCCGGTTCACCCGGTACGCGGCCGGCAAGTACGGCGAGGAGGAGGTCGTCGGGGTCGTCACCGACGGCGACCAGATGGGCGACGAGGCGGTCGGCCAGACCGACCCGCTGTGGCTCACCTCGGTGCGGGCCGAGACGGCGGGCGTGGTCCTGGCGCTGCCCTGGGCGGTCGCCGAGGAGATCATGGACCGGGTGCCGTCGCTCGGCGCCCATCTGCAGGCCTATGTCGACCGGCAGCGGCTGCCGATGAACCGCAAGGGCGAGGCCGAGGTGCCGGTGCAGGCCGGCCACACCGGCGAGCCGACCCTCCAGGGCGGCTTCGTGGACTACGAACTCGCGCCACGCGAGTACGAGTTGTCGCTCACCCAGACCGTTTTGCGGGTGCACTCGCGGGTCGCCGACCTCTACAACCACCCGATGGACCAGACCCAGCAGCAGCTGCGCCTCACGGTCGAGGAGATCCGCGAGCGCCAGGAGTGGGAGCTGGTCAACAACCGGGAGTTCGGGCTCCTGCACAACATCGACTACGGGCAGCGGATCAGCTCCTTCACCGGTCCGCCGACCCCGGACGACATGGACGAGCTGATCTCCATGCGCCGCAAGACCAAGGTCATCCTGGCGCACCCGAAGGCGATCGCGGCCTTCTTCCGGCAGTGCAACCGGCGCGGCCTCGTCCCCCCGTCCACCACCGTCGACGGGCACGAGATCCCGGCCTGGCGCGGGGTCCCGATCTACCCGTGCAGCAAGATCCCGATCAGCGACGACCACACCACCAGCATCATCGCGCTGCGCACCGGCGAGGCCGACCAGGGGGTCATCGGCCTCTACCAGACCGGTATCCCCGAGGAGTTCCAGCCCGGCCTGAACGTCCGCTTCATGGGGATCAACGAGCAGGCCGTCGTCAACTACCTGGTCACCGCCTACTACTCGCTCGCCGTCCTGGTCCCCGACGCGGCCGGGATCCTGGAGAACGTCCAGCTCGGCCGCACCGCCGACTGACGGCCTGGAGCACATCCATGAGCACAACCACCACCTCCTACGCCCTGCCGGGACCGCCGAACATCGCGGAGCGACTGCGCCCGGCCAGGCGCAGCGGGGCGGTCCCCGGACTGCACTACCGGCCGGCCGTGCCCGCCGCCCCGGAGAAGGCCGCCGAACTCGACCGCCGGCTCGAGGCCTGGGCCCGCGAGCTGGACCTGTTCCCCGCCGCCTGGAAGGGGGACTTCTCCGGCTTCCAGTTCGGCCGGGCCGTCGTCCTCCAGCACCCGGGCGGCCTCGACCTCGACCGGCTCACCGCCGCGGGCAAGCTGCTGCTCGCCGAGAACATCGTGGACTCCTGCTACTGCGAGGAGGACGAGGGGCGCGGCGGATCCCGGCGGGGCCTCGGCGGGCCGCTGATCATCGCCCAGTCGGCGCTCGACCCCTATCACGGCATCCCGGAGCTGGAGGAGGAGTGGCGCGAGGGGATCCGGGCCACCGGACCCCTGCGGTCGTACCACTTCGCCCTCGCGGACTTCGCGGCCTTCGCCACGCCGAGCCAGACCGACCGGTTCGTGCACGACATCGCCCGGCTGCACCTCGGTTATCTGGGCGAGGCCGCGTGGATGGAGACCGGGTATGTACCGCGGGTCTGGGAGTACCTGGTGATGCGGCAGTTCAACAACTTCCGGCCGTGCCTGTCGATCGTCGACGCGGTGGACGGCTACGAACTGCCCGAACAGCTCTACGCCCGCCCGGAGATCCAGCGGATCACGGCCCTGGCCTGCAACGCCACCACCATCGTCAACGACCTGTACTCCTTCACCAAGGAGCTGGCGAGCGACCCGGACCACCTGAACCTGCCCCAGGTGGTGGCCGCCAACGACCGGCGCGGGCTGAAGGCGGCCTATCTGAAGTCCGTCGACATCCACAACCGGGTCATGGACGCCTTCGAGGAGGAGTCGGCCGCCCTGTCCGCCGGCTCGCCGCTGGTCGCACGCTACGCCGAGGGGCTCGCCGCCTGGGTCGCCGGCAACCACGAGTGGCACGCCACCAACACCAACCGCTACCACCTGCCCGACTACTGGTAGCCACCGAGCCAATCCGAAACGCCGTCAGAAACACTTCGAGGAGCAACTGTTGACGACCGCCCCTGTCACTCGGAAGACCACCACGTCAGCCCCGGTGCCGACCCAGTCCAGGTACCAGAACAGCGTCGCGGAGTACTGGAACGCCGAGGAGAACCCGGTCAACCTCGAACTCGGAAAGATCGACGACCTGTACCACCACCACTACGGCATCGGTGAGGCCGACTGGTCGGTGCTCGACGAGACCGACCCCGCGCTGCGCAAGGAACGCGTCACCGCCGAGCTGCACCGCCTGGAGCACGCCCAGGCCGAACTGCTCGCCTCCCATCTCGGCGCCCTCACGCCGGCCGACCGGGTCTTCGACGCGGGCTGCGGCCGCGGCGGCGGCAGCATCGTGGCGAACCTGCGCTACGGCTGCCACTCCGACGGGGTGACCATCTCCGCCAAGCAGGCCGACTTCGCCAACGAGATGGCCCGCAAACGGGAGGTCGGCGACAAGGTCCGCTACCACCACCGGAACATGCTGGACACCGGCTTCGAGACGGGCGCCTACGCGGCCTCGTGGAACAACGAGTCCACGATGTACGTCGAGCTGCAGCTGCTGTTCGCCGAGCACGCCCGGCTGCTGCGCCGCGGTGGCCGCTACGTGACGATCACCGGCTGTTACAACAACGCCTACGGGCAGGCGTCCCGCGAGGTGTCCCTGATCAACGCGCACTACATCTGCGACATCCACCCGAGGTCGGAGTACTTCCGGGCGATGGCCGCCAACCGGCTGGTGCCGGTCCATGTCGAGGACCTCACCGCGGCGACGATCCCGTACTGGGAACTGCGCAAGCAGGCCGACCACCTGGTGACGGGGATCGAGGACGCGTTCCTCACCGCGTACAAGAACGGCAGCTTCCAGTACCTGCTGATCGTGGCCGACCGGGTCTGACCCGGCGGCGTGTGCACGAGGGGGGGCGGTGTCCGCGGACACCGCCCCCCCTCCCCGTACCGCTCACTCCCCCGCGTAGGCCTTCTTCAACGCGGCGATGTCGAGCTTGCCCATCGCGTACATGGCACGCGTGGTACGCGCGGCCTTCTCCGGGTCGGCGTCACCGATCATCTCGATCAGCCCGTCCGGGATCACCTGCCAGGACACGCCGAACCTGTCCTTGAGCCAGCCGCAGGGACCCGGCTCGCCGCCGTTCTCGGTGAGCTTGGCCCAGTAGTGGTCGACCTCCTCCTGGCCGTCGCAGTAGATCTGGAAGGAGATCGCCTCGGTGAACCTGAACTGCGGGCCGCCGTTGATCGCGACGAACTTCTGCCCGTTGGCCGTGAAGTCGACGGCCAGCACGGAGCCCGCCTCCCCGGGCCCGGCCTCGTTGTACCGGCCGACCTTCCCGATGCTGGAGTTCTTGAAGATCGACACGTAGTAGTGGGCGGCCTCCTCGGCCTGCCCGTCGAACCAGAGACACGTGGTGAATCCGTCGGTGCTCATGGACACCTCCTGGGAGCGGGGAACGCGGTCATGTGTACCGACCGGTGCCCGCCAGGAAACTCATCGGCCGCCAGCTGCGCGAGGGCGAGGCGCCGACGAAAAGCACTGGCCCCGAGGCGCGGGCACCGGCATCCTGCCCTGCGTGGACGCACTGGAATTCAGGGTGAAGGACCCGAAGCTGCGGGACATCTTCGACGAGGACGCCGAGCTGTACGAACGGGCCCGGCCCCGCTACCCCGCCGCGCTGGTCGAGGAGCTGGTCCGGGTCACGGGGGCCGGGCCGGGCGTCCGGGTGCTGGAGATCGCCCCGGGCACCGGCAAGCTCACCGTCGACCTGGCCGCGTCCGGCTGCTCGGTCACCGGCGTGGAGATCGGACCGGGCATGGCCGCCGTGGCCCGCCGACAGCTGTCGGCGGTTGCCGGGGTGGACGTGGTGGTCGCGGCCTTCGAACAGTGGGAGCTGCCGCCGGAGCCGTTCGACGCGGTGGTCTGCGCGACCGCCTTCCACTGGCTCGACCCGGCGGTCCGGGTGCCGAAGGCGGCCCGGGCGCTGCGCCCCGCCGGGCTGCTCGGTGTCGTCACCACCCACCACGTGGCGGGCGGCACCGAGGACTTCTTCGCCGAGGTCCAGGAGTGCTACGAACGCTGGGATCCGGCCACCCCGCCGGGCCTGCGCCAGACCCGTGAGTCGGATCTCGCGACCGACGCGACCGAATTCACCGGCTCCCCGTACTTCACCGACGTGGCCGTGCACGGCCACGCCCAGGAGATCACGTACAGCACCGGCCAGTACCTGGACTTGCTGCTGACCTACTCGAACCACCGCGCACTCCCGGAGCCGGCCCGGAACGGGCTGCTCACGAGCATCCGCGAGCTGATCGACTCCCGGTACTACGGTGTCGTCACCAAACGGTACTGGCACGAGCTGGTCACAGCCGTACGCGTCGGGCCGTAGCCACCTCTCCACAGACCGCCACCGGCGGTTTCCCGCCAGGGCGGGAAACAGGACGCATGCGTCGCGTCACCCCGGGTACCCGAACGGACGAGGCACGCATGAGACGTCCGGTTCCGGGTATCCGGGGCCGAGCGACACCTGGACAGGGCCGGGACGACACCGGCCGAAGAGGCAGCCGCCGAAACATGAGTGACCTGGGAGAGGACATGAACACCGCCGGGATCCGGTCGGAAGCAGTGAACACCGCTCACCCCGTCGAGGCGCGGACGCCGGAGGGGGCACTGCCAGGAATCGAGGACCCGAGCACCGTCGCCCCGCGCGACGCACGCGAGCTGTCCCGCCAGTTCTTCCAGCGGCTCGGGGAGCTGGAGGAGGGCACACACGAATACCAGTACGCCCGCAACACGCTCATCGAGATGAACATGTCGCTGGTCCGGTTCGCGGCCGGACGGTTCCGCAACCGCGGCGACGACATGGAGGACATCGTCCAGACCGGGATGATCGGCCTGATCAAGGCGATCGACCGGTTCGAGCTGTCGCGCGAGGTCGAGTTCACCTCCTTCGCGCTGCCGTACATCGTGGGCGAGATCAAGCGGTTCTTCCGTGACACCACCTGGGCGGTGCACGTGCCGCGCCGCCTCCAGGAACTGCGCGTGGAGCTGGCGAAGGCGCGCGAGGAGCTCTCCAGCCGCCTGGACCGGGAGCCGACGGTCGCCGAACTGGCCACGCTCATGAACCTGTCCGAGGACGAGGTGGTCGAGGGCCAGCTGGCCGCCAACGGCTACAACTCCTCCTCCCTGGACGCCGCGCTGACCGGGGACGGCCCGGAGGACGGCGAGGCGGTTCTGGCGGACTTCATCGGGGTCGAGGAGGAAGGCCTGCGGCTCGTGGAGGACTTCCAGTCGCTGGCCCCGCTCATGGCCGAGCTGAGCGAACGGGACCGGGAGATCATCCATCTGCGGTTCGTGGAGGAGGCCACCCAGGCGGAGATCGGTGAGCGGCTCGGCTGCTCCCAGATGCACGTCTCCCGCCTGATCAAGCGGATCATCACACGGCTGCGTCAGGGGATGCTCGGCGAGCTCGGCTGCGCCTGACGGCGGGATCCCGGGCGCTGCCCCGCACCGGCGCGTGGGGCAGCGCCCGTGGCCTCGGCTCACCGGGGCGGGGTTCGGGCTCACTGGGGGAAGCGCACCAGCGCGCGTACCCGCTTGCCGACCGGAACCCGCTCGGCGGTCACCTCCGCCGCCAGGGCATGGACGATCTCCATCCCGTGCCGGCCGACCCGCTCGGGGTTCCTGGGGAAGCGACGGGGCAGCGCGGCGCTGCTGTCGTACACGGAGACCAGGACCGCGCTGTCCGTGCCCTCCAGTTCGAGGATGTACGGGCCGTTGCTGTGCCGGTCCGCGTTGGTCACCAGCTCACTCACCACGAGAAGCAGCTCACCGTCGGCCCGGGGATCGATCGCGGCACACCACTCGGTCCTGAGCTGCTCCAGGAAGCCGGCCGCGAAGTCCCGTGCCTCGGCGATGCAGCCGGGCTCGCCGGTGTAGTGCGCCGCGCGCCGCAGCGGCTCCACGGGTACGTCGAAGCCAGTCGGTATCACTGCCCCGCCCAGATTTTCGATCATGCGTGTCTCTCCAGGAGGCCGTCCCGGCCCGTCGCTGTTGCATCCATGCTCGTACCCCGAGTGCGCCCCGGCAGTCCCCGGAGGCGTTCGCCGACCGCGCACTCCGCTCGTCACGCTGGTCACGGCGCCGGCGAACCGGGAGCGGCCGAGCCGGGCGCCGCCTGCGGGGCCGAGGACGCCGGAGCGGCGGAGGACACCGCGGACTGCCGGCCGGGCGATCCCGGCGGCGCCGCGGACTGCGGGGCGAGCGGCTGCGCGGAGGACGGCGGCTCGGAGGCCGGTCCCTGCGACTTCGGCGGCTGCGACGCCGGGGACTCGGTCTGCGGGGACTCGGTGCGGGGGGACTGGTTCTGGGTCTGCGGGGACTCGGTCTTCGGCGACTCGCTCTTCGGAGGCTCCGACGAGGGCGGTTCGGAGGACGGCGGCTTCGAGGAGGGCGGCGCGGACGAGGGCTGCTTCGACGCCGGCAACTGCGAGGACGGGGAGTTCGAGGACGGCGGGTTCGACGACGGGGACCTGGAGCCGTTCCCCGGGCTCGTCGGCGTCGACGGGCCGGACGAGGCCGGCGGGCACGGGGTGGTGCCGGGTGACCCGGGCCTGCCGGACGCGGGCGGGCAGCCGTGGTGGGGCGGCGGGTTCAGCGGGTCCGGATCGGCCGGCGGCCTGGCCGGGCGGTCGTCGTGCCCGGTGTGGTCGCCCCGGTGGCGGCCGAACCAGTCGTCGTGGTCGTGGTCGAAGACGACGAACACCTTGATGATCTGCACGGCGGGTGCGACGACGACCACGTTCGCGGGCCGGTAGGCGGCCCAGGCGGTGCCGATGGTCCTCGGGGTGGTCTGCTGCGCGACCGGCGGGGCCAGCGGGTTGCCGCAGGCGCACCGCAGCCGGGGCACGCCGTGCCCGTCGACCAGGACGGCGGTGCCCGCCTGGAGGACGGACTGGTAGGTCGTCGCCCTGCCGTCACGGTAGCCGTGGGCGGTGACGCGGGTGTCCGCGCGCAGCTGCACGGGGGTGAGGGAGCGCAGGTAGGCGGGGACGCCGGAGGGCTGGACGCCGACCTGCGAGGCGAAGGCCCTGTTGCGGGACGGCGACGCCTGGAAGTACGTGACCTGCTGTTCGACGTCGCAGCTGGCGCTGTTCTTCGTGCCGCTGTAGAGGCCGGGCGCCCCGCCGTCCACCCCGCGCACCTCGTTCGCCTGCGCCGCCGACGCGGCCGGGGCCGCGGACAGCGGCGCCGCGGAGCTCTTCTTGGCGGTGGACTCGGTGAACGGGTCCTGGCCGGAGCTGTTGGCGGCCTGCAGGAAGACCTCGCCGCGTCTGCCGGAGCTGTCGCCCGAACGGGTGAGGACCACGGCCAGGGCGGCGGCGACCACCACGGCGGTGGTGAGCGTCGCGACCCGGGGCGCCGACCTCCACCACGGCCGGCGCGGCTCGCCGCCCTGGCCGTCGCCGCCTCCGGTCGGCTGCGAGGGGGGTCCCGGGGGTGGCCCGGACGGCCCGGACAGGGGGCCGGAGGGAGGTCCTGTGGGGCGGCCGGACGACGGCGGTTCGACGCTCACGCGCTCATCTCCCCAGTGCGGTAAACGGCATTGATGAAAAATGCCTCATTTGGGGCATGTTGAGCCCAATGTGCGCCGGTCCGGTACCGTCCGCAAGCGGACTCGGAACCGACGCGGAGCCGACGCGGAGCCGACGCGGACGGACCACCCGGCGGGCGGCGGGTCCGGGCGTTGCCTAGCGTGACAGCGTGCGCCTCCGCATCGCCTCCGAGCGGCCGGTGGCCGCGCCGGCCGGCCGGTCAGTGGCCCGGCACGGCTGGCCGCAGGCCCTCGCCGTGGTGCTGGCCACGTCGGTCGCGATGCTCGTGGTGGCCGCGGTGGGGCTGTGGGCGGCGGGCGCGGCGGACCTGCCGAAGGGGGCGTTCCTGCCGGTGGTTCTCGCGACCGTGGTGACGGCGGTGGGCGGCGCCGTCGAGCTGTCGGGGAACGCGGGCGAACTGGCCCGCACGAACGCCGGGCTCACGGTCGTACCGCTGTCGGTGACGCTGGTCGGGGCGCTGGCCGCCGCCGGGGGCTTCCTGCGGCCGCTGCGGCACCGGGCGGTGGCCGGGGCCGGAGAGCTGGCCGGGTGGGCGGCGCGGATCGCGGTGCTGTGGCTGCTCACTCTGGTCGGGCTCGCGTCCGGTGCCCGGCACACCTTCGCGGTGGACGTGGACAGCGGCACCCTCGACGATCTCACCGACGCGCTCGACGCGGCGCCGAAGGCGGGCTTCACGGCGGACGTGCCGCAGACGGCCGGGTTCGGGCTGCTGTGGCTGGCGGGGATCCTGCTGCTGGCGCTGCTGGTGTCGCGCGGGGCGCCGCTGCCGGGTCGTCTGCTGCGCTTCCAGGCCTCGGTGCGCCCGGCGGGGTACGCGATGGTCGTGCTCGTGCTGGCGTACGTCGTGCTGGCCCTGGTGATCGCCCTGGCCTCGGTGGTGACCCGCGGGCACGCCAAGGAGACCCTCGCGGTGATCCTGCTCGGGCTGCCCAACCTGGCCTGGCTCGCCCTCACGCTCGGTCTGGGCGCCACCTGGCAGGGCAGGGTCGACGGCCCGTTCGGGCTGCCGGTGCCGAAGGTGCTCGCCGAGGTGCTGCGCACACCGGACGTCTCGACGCTGAACCTGCGCACCGTCGCCGCCCACGACGGCCGCTGGTGGTGGCTGGCCTGGGTGGCCGTGGTGCTGCTGCCGGCGGCCGCCTTCCTGACGGCGGCCCGCTCCCCGGCCCGGATCCGCGCCTGGCAGCACGCCCTGCACCTGGCCGTCGCCCTCGCGCTGACGATGCTGACGCTGTGCCTGATCGGCCGGATCTCCGCCCACTACGGCCTCTCCCTGCTCGGCATCGGCGACCTCGGCGGCAACCTGTCCGGCGAACTGCTGCTGGAGCCCGTGCTCTGGCCGGCGGTGGGCCTGGGCGCGTTGTGGGGTCTGCTCGCCGGGTTCCTGGGCGCGCTGCTGGCCCGCCCGGTGCACCGGCGGGGCGAGGTGGCGGCCTGAGCGCAGCCCGCCGTCAGCGGTCACCGTCGGGGGCGACCACCCGGGTCGGCTCGCGGCCGGGACCGGCGCGCCCGGGCCGGGCGCGGTCGGTGACGTACGTGGACAGCCGCCGCCCGTCGCCGTACAGCCAGCGTCCCTCGGCCGGGTCGTACAGCCACATGGACTCCCCGTCGACCACCACGCCGATGCGCAGCCCGTGCGTACGGCCGCGGAAGGACTCCCCGTCGAGGCCGCCGACGGCCAGTTCCTCGACGGCGGCCCGGTAGCCGTTGAGCGCCTCGGCGGCGCGGGCAAGCAGCGGGCGCGGGTCGGTGGCCTCGGCGGGCGGTCCGCCGGTGACGGGCGGGTCCTGGGGTACGGCGACGAGGTAACGGCCGTCGACCCAGGCGGACCAGCCGTTGGAACAGCCGACGTGCGCCCAGTCGCCGCGCCGTTCGACGAGCCGGACCGGCAGCAGCGGGTCGAGGGGCACGGTGGGCCGGGCCGGGTCGGGGGCCTCCCAGGCGGGCATGCCGTCGCCGGGGACGACATGGGTGGGCCGGAATCCTGGCGTCGTCGTCATGGGTCGCCTACTTCCGCATCACGGCCGGTTCGTGGCGGCGCAGCAGCCGGGACAGCACCCAGCCGAAGACGACCGACAGCACCACCAGCATGACCATGTTCCGCAGCCAGACGCCCGCCGAGTGCCGGAACAAGGGGTCGGCGGTGAGGGAGCCGGGCACGATCCGGTGCAGTTCCACGGTGCCGGCCATGGCGCCGAGCGCCCACCGCGCAGGCACCAGCCAGGCGACCTGTTCGAGACCGGGCACGCCGTTCAGCTTCAGCAGGGTCCCGCAGAAGACGACCTGGACGACGGTGAGCAGCACCAGCAGCGGCATCGTCACCTCCTCCTTGCGGACCAGTGCGGAGATCAGCAGCCCGAGCATCATCGCGGTGAAGGAGAGCACGGCCACGGCGACGGTGATCTCCAGCAGGGGCGGCATCAGCACCCCCTCGCCGCCGGGCGCGTTGAGGTCGACGCCGGCCAGGCCCACCTGGGTGAGCACGATCGCCTGGAGGACGGTGACGGTGCCGAGGACGACGACCTTCGACATGACGTACGCCGATCTGGACAGCCCGACGGCTCTCTCGCGCTGGTAGATGACGCGTTCCTTGACCAGTTCGCGCACCGCGTTGGCCGAGCCGGCCAGCACTCCCCCCACGCACAGGAGGAGCAGCACGTCGGTCGCGGTGTCGACGGTGAGCTTGTGGCCGGCGACGGCCCGGACCATCGCGCCCATGACGAAAGGCAGCGCGATCATGATGGCGAGGAAGGTCCGGTCGGCGGCGAGCGCGGCCGTGTAGCGGCGCACCAGGGTCGAGAACTGGGCGCCCCAGCTGCGCGGCCGCGGCGGCGGGGCCGCGGCCACCGCCCCGGAGCGCGCCACCACCGGCTGCGCGCTGGAGTTCACGATGTACTTGCGGTGGTACGACGAGGCGCGGTACTCCCCCGCCCAGTCCCGGCCGGTGTCCCGCTCGAACGCCTCGAAGGCCTCGGGCCACTCGTCGAACCCGAAGAAGCCGAGGGCGTCGCCGGGCGGGCCGAAGTAGGCGGTCCGGCCGCCCGGTGCGAGGACCAGGAGGCGGTCGCAGACGTCGAGGCTGAGGACGCTGTGGGTGACGACGATGACGGTACGGCCGTCGTCGGCGAGGCCGCGCAGCATGTTCATCACCGAGCGGTCCATCCCGGGGTCGAGTCCGGAGGTCGGCTCGTCCAGGAAGAGCAGGGACGGTTTGGTCAGCAGCTCCAGGGCGACGCTGACCCGTTTGCGCTGCCCTCCGGAGAGGCTGTGCACGGGCTGCTCGGCGCGCTGTTCGAGGCCCAGTTCCCGGATGACCTCGTCCACCCGCTGCCGGCGCTCGGCCTTCGCGGTGTCCTCGGGGAAGCGCAGTTCGGCGGCGTAGGTGAGGGCGCTGCGCACGGTCAGCTGGACGTGCAGGATGTCGTCCTGCGGGACCAGGCCGATGCGCTGGCGCAGCTCGGCGTAGTCGCGGTAGAGGTCGCGGCCGTCGTAGAGGACGGTGCCGTGCTCGGCGGGGCGCTGGCCGGTGAGGGCGTTGAGGAGGGTGGACTTGCCGGCGCCGCTCGGTCCGACCACGGCGAGCAGGGACTTCTCCCCCACCGGGAAGGAGACGTGGTCCAGCAGGATCCTGCGGCCGTGGTCGACGGCGACGGTCAGTTCCTGGACGTCGAGGGAGACCTCGCCGGTGTCGACGTACTCCTGCAGTTCCCCGTCGACCAGGCAGAACGCGGAGTGGCCGATGCCGACGACGTCCCGGGGGCCGAGCAGGGCGCGGGTGACGGCGCGGCCGTTGAGGTAGGTGCCGTTGTGGCTGTCGAGGTCGACGATCTCGTGGCTGCCGTCGGGTTGGGTGCGCAGTTCGGCGTGGTGGCGGGAGACGATCAGGTCGTCGACGACGATGTCGTTGTCGGCGGCGCGGCCGATGCGGACCGTGCGGGCCGGGAGCCGACGTACCGAGGAGGGCTGCCGGAAAGTGCCGGTCCGGGCGGGCATGGAGACGGCGGAGGGACGGTCCGTGGCGGGCGCCGGGCGGCCGCTCAGAACGGCGGACGGCCCGTCGCCGGGGCTGCCGAAGCGGATCACCGTGCCCGGTCCGACCTCCCACTCGCGGATGCGGCGGCCGTCGGCGTAGGTGCCGTTGGTGCTCTGCTCGTCCTCCAGCGTCCAGTGGCCGTCGTCGGGGCGCAGCACCGCGTGGTGCCACGAGACCCGGGCATCGTCGATGACGATGTCGCTCAACGGGTCCCGCCCGACGTGGTAGTCGCGGCCCGGGGTCATCACCGTGGATCCCGTGTCGGTCTCCAGGACGAGTTCGGGCGCCGTCGAGGCGACCGGCCACTCCGCCATGGGCAGAATTCTACCGATCCGACCTCTTCTGTGCCTGGTCACGACCGCCTCGGCGGCGGCTGTCACGGGTCAGGCGACGGGGACGACGAGGGCCGGGATGGTGCGCTGCATCCGGAGGGCGTCGATGGACTCGGCGAGCAGTTCGTACTCCGTGGTGTCGTCCTGGAGCGCGATCCGTACCAGCCGCCCGTCGGCCAGCTCGTCGGCGACCAGTTCCTGCCGGGCCGCGTCGGCGCACCAGGCGCGCAGCAGGCCGGGCACGTCGGAGACGGTCTCCGCGACCGGGACGAGTGAACCCTGCGGGAATCTGGGGTTCTCGGGTAAGGGGTCGAGGCGTTCCGCGATCCAGGAGGCCCGGTCCCGTAACCACCACAGCGCCAGCGCCAGGGTCGGCGCACGGTAGGTGCCGAGCGGAACGCCGATGCGTTGCCCGCCGCACATGCCGTATGCCGTGACATGGCACAGGAATTCGTCGTGCACGATCACTCCCCCGTAGCTCGCCGGTGTGCCGTCGCGGCCGGGTTTCCGTGCGGCTCCTGTGCGGTGAAGTGCCCCTGACATTCGAGTATGTTCACTTTCGAAACACTGTCACCACACCTTTCCGGCCAGTCTCTTGGCATATTCGCCCTGCGAATTGGCCGAAATGCGCGAGGTGCACCGGCCGGCCTTCATTACCCGCGGGGTAATCGACCCGTCACGCGAACCGGGGCAGAGTGGTGCCCACGGATCGCCGCACACCGCGATCCACCCCCTGACCAGCAGTGACGACCTCGATGGAGGCTGATTCGCCATGTCCGTGAACACCGACCGTTACCAGACCGCCGCCGCCCGCTACTTCGAGGCCTGGAACGCCACCGAGCCGGAGGCGCTGGGCAAGGCGGTCGCCGAGGCCTGGGCCCCCGAAGGCAGCTACACCGACCCGCTCGCGGATGTCGCCGGACATGCGCAGATCACGGCCGTGATCGCGGCGGCGCACGAGCAGTTCCCCGGTTTCGCCTTCCGCCCGCTCGGGGTCGTCGACGGCCACCACGACACGGCCCGCTTCGGCTGGGAGCTGGTGAACGAGGCGGACCGATCGGCTCCGGTGGCCGGTTTTGACGTGGTCACGCTCAGTGAGGACGGCCGGATCCTCCGGGTGCTGGGCTTCCTGGACCGGGTTCCGGCCGGGGCGTGAGCCCGCGCCCGCGATGAGTTCCCGCCCTCGCGGCGGTCTCCCCGACGAGAGAGACCACCGCGAGCGGAGGATCGTCATGAGTACGACCGCACACCTGGACGTGGAATTCACCGCCGTGCTGCGCCGCAGCCCCGCCAGAGGCGGCTGGACCTACGTGGTCTGGCCGGAGTCCGCCGTGTTCTTCGGCACCCGGGGGCTCGTCAGGATCCGCGGCACGGTCGACGGGCACCCGTTCCGGAGTTCCTTCATGGCCCTGGGCGACGGCACGCACAAGCTCCCCGTGCGGGCCGACGTCCGCAGGGCGATCGGAAAGGGTGAGGGGGACGCGGTGTGCGTCCGCCTCACCGAACGGATCACCGGTTGATGATCGCGTCGATCCGGGCCAGTTCCTCCGCGTCGAAGTCGAGGTTCCCGATGGCCCCGACGCAGTCCTCGACCTGCTGGGGGCTGCTCGCGCCGATCAGCGCCGAGGTGACCCGGCCGCCGCGCAGCACCCAGGACAGGGCGAGCTGGGCCAGGGTCTGGCCGCGGCCCTTGGCGACCTCGTCGAGGTCGCGCAGCTGGGCGACGAGGTCCGCGGTGACCGCGTCCGAGTTCAGGAACGGGCTGTCGCTCGCGGCCCGCGACCCCTCGGGGATGCCGTCGAGGTAGCGGCCGGTGAGCAGGCCCTGCTCCAGCGGGGAGAAGACGATGGAGCCGACCTGGAGCTCGTCCAGGGCGTCCAGGACGCCCTCGGTCTCCGGGCGGCGGTCGAGCATCGAGTAGCGCGGCTGGTGGATGAGGAGCGGGGTGCCGAGCTCGCCGAGGATCCGGGCGGCCTCGCGGGTCTGCTCCGCCGAGTAGTTGGAGATGCCGACGTAGAGCGCCTTGCCCTGCTGGACCGCCGAGTGCAGGGCACCCATGGTCTCCTCCAGGGGAGTCTCCGGGTCCGGGCGGTGCGAGTAGAAGATGTCGACGTGGTCCAGGCCCATCCGGGTCAGGGACTGGTCCAGCGAGGACAGCAGGTACTTGCGCGAACCCCACTCGCCGTACGGGCCGGGCCACATCAGGTAGCCGGCCTTGGTGGAGATGACCAGCTCGTCGCGGTAGGCCGCGAAGTCCGCCCTCAGGGCCTCGCCGAACGCGGACTCGGCGGCGCCGGGCGGCGGGCCGTAGTTGTTGGCGAGGTCGAAGTGGGTGACACCGAGGTCGAAGGCGCGGCGCAGGATGGCACGCTGGGTCGTCACGGGCCGGTCGGGCCCGAAGTTGTGCCACAGGCCGAGCGACAGCGCGGGAAGCTTCAGGCCGCTGCGGCCGCTGCGGCGGTACGGCATGTCGGCGTAGCGGTCGGGGTGTGCGGTGTACAACGCGACTCCAGAGGGGTTGCCACAGGATCTACCGGTGCCACTCTTTCCCGAGCCGCGGGCAGTGGTCCAACAGGAGAATCCGATGGAATTGTGCGGCTAGTCTTCTCAATCATGGAACTGCGCCACCTCCAGCATTTCGTCGCCGTCGCCGAGGACCAGCACTTCACCCGGGCCGCCGAGCGGCTGATGGTGTCCCAGTCGGGTCTGTCGGCGTCGATCCGGGCCCTGGAGCGGGAGCTGCGGGCGCCGCTGTTCGTGCGGACCACCCGCCGGGTGACGCTGACCGAGGCGGGCCGGGCGCTGCTCGGCGAGGCGGAGCGGATCCTCGCCCAGGTGCGCTCGGCGCACGAGGCGGTGGCCGCGGTGCAGGGCGTGCTGCGCGGGACGCTGGCGCTGGGCACCGAGCAGTGCATCGCGGGGGTGCACGTGGCCGGGCTGCTCGCCGCGTTCCGGCGCCGCCACCCGGACGTGGAGATCCGGCTGCGGCAGGCCGGTTCGGGCGCCCTCGCCGAGGAGGTGGCGGCGGGCCGGCTCGACCTGGCCTTCGCCTACCGCACCCAGGACGACACCGACCAGCTGCGCTCGGTGTCCCTGACCGGCGAGCCGATGACCGTGCTGTGCCATCCCAGCCACCGGCTGGCGACGGCCGGTGCTGCCGTGACCCCGGAGGACCTCGGCGGAGAGGTGTTCGTCGACTTCCACCCGGACTGGGGCCCGCGCCGCACCACCGACGCGGCCTTCGCCTCGGCGGGCGTACGGCGCACGGTCGCCCTTGAGGTCAACGATGTGCACAGCCTCCTCGACCTGGTCGACGAGAACCTCGGCATCGCCGTCGTGCCCCGCCACTTCCGCCACAAGCGCCCCGCGCTGGCCGCGCTCGCGCTCAAGGACACGGACGAGGCGGCGTACGAGACGGTCGCCCTGCTGCCGCCCGAGACGGCCACCAGCCCGGCGGCCAGGGCGCTGGTCACCCTCCTCGAAACAGGGGGTCTGGCAACACCCCCGGACGGGGCCTGCCCCTCCTGACCCGGACTCCCCCGTCGCCGCAGACTCGTGGCTGTCCACGACGACGACGGGGAGTACGGAGATGGCGGAACACACACGGCGTACGGTGCTGCGCGGGGCGGCGGGCATCGCGGTGGCGGGCGCGCTGACGGGAACGGCGGTCCGTCCGGCAGCGGCAGCGGACGCGAATGCAGCGGAGCGTCGCTTTCCCTTCCTGGAGGGCGCGTTCGCCCCGGTCACGGAGGAACTCACGGCCTTCGACCTGCCGGTCACCGGCCGTATCCCTGGCGACCTGAACGGCCGTTACCTGCGC
Organism: Streptomyces sp. NPDC013157; assembly: GCF_042899865.1. Classification (NCBI taxonomy): domain Bacteria; kingdom Bacillati; phylum Actinomycetota; class Actinomycetes; order Kitasatosporales; family Streptomycetaceae; genus Streptomyces; species Streptomyces sp. NPDC013157. The sequence continues at coordinate 87,991 of NZ_JBIBAK010000005.1, forward strand.
AACGGCCCGAACGTGCTCGGTCTGGAGGATCCGCGCGCCCACCACTGGATGCTGGGCGAGGGCATGGTGCACGGGGTGCGGCTGCGCGGCGGCCGCGCCGAGTGGTACCGCAACCGCTGGGTGCGGTCCTCACAGGTGACGGCGGAGCTCGGCGAGACCTACCCCGGTCCGGTCCCGCCGGACGACTTCGCCTGCAACACCCATGTCGTCCCCTACCGGGGACGGATCCTCGCGCTCCAGGAGAGCGGCCCGCTGCCGTACGAACTCGACGGGGAACTCAACACCGTGGGCACCTACGACTTCCGGGGCACCCTGGAGGGCGCGTTCACCGCGCACACCAAGTACGACGCGCACGCGGACGAGTTGCACGCGATCGCCTACTACCCGACCTGGGACCATGTCCGTCACCTGGTCGTGGACCCGAGCGGCCGGCTCGCCCGCACCACCCGGATCCCGGTCCGGGACGCGCCGATGATGCACGACTTCGCGCTCACCGAGAGGCACGTGGTCGTCTTCGACATCCCGGTCACCTTCGACGCGGCGGCCGCGGGGGCGGGCGCACCGGTGCCGTACGTCTGGAACCGTGAACACCCGGCGCGGGTGGGCGTGATGCCACGCTCCGGGGGCGCCGTCCGGTGGTTCGGCGTCGACCCGGTCTTCTACTCGCACACCCTCAACGCGTACGACGAGGGCGGGTCCGTGGTGATCGACCTGACGACGTATCCGGCACCGTTCGACGTCGCGAGCGCCACCACCGACGGACCGCACGCGGTGGGAACCGCGAAGCTGGAGCGCTGGACGGTCGCCCTGCGGCGTGGGCAGGTCCGCAGGCGCACGCTCGACGACCGGCCGCAGGAATTCCCGCGGGTCAACGAGGAGTTGGTGTCCCGCCGGCACCGCTACGGCTACTCGGCGGCGGCCGCCGAGATGTCCGTCGCCTATCTGGCCGGCGACGGCAACCCACCGGACCGCGCCTTCTCCAACGCCCTCTTCAAGCACGACCTTGCGCGCGGCACGGCCGAGGTGCACCGGCTGCCGAGGGACGCGGCGGCGGGTGAGGCGGTGTTCGTGCCGGGCGAACACGGGCGGCGGGAGGACGACGGGTACGCGATCGCCTACGTCCACAATCCCGACCGGGGCGCCGCCGACCTGCTGATCCTCGCCGCGCAGGACTTCACCGGCGAGCCGCTGGCCCGGGTGCACCTGCCGGGCCGGGTGCCGCTGGGCTTCCACGGAAGCTGGATTCCTGACGCATGACGACCGGCGATGCGCGATCGTGGTCGTATGCATGCAAGGGACATTCTCATCGACGGCTTCGGCCGCATCCAGGAAGAAGTCCATGCCGCCCTCGACGGCGCCGGCCCCGACCTGCTCAACAAGCGCCCTGCCACCGACGCCAACTCCGTCACCTGGCTGGTCTGGCACCTCACCCGGATCCAGGACGACCACGTCGCCGACGCCTTCGACCTCGACCAGGTGTGGCTGGCCCAGGGCTGGGAGAAGCGTTTCGGCCTCGACCTGCCGCCCCGTGACCACGGGTACGGCCATACGCCCGCCGACGTCGCGAAGGTCACGGTGGACTCCGGCGACCTGCTGACCGGCTACTACGACGCGGTGCACGAGCAGACCCTGGGGGTGCTGCGCGAGCTCCCCGCCAAGGACCTCGAACGGGTCGTCGACACCCGTTTCGATCCGCCGGTCACGCTGGGCGTACGGCTGGTGAGCGTCCTGTCCGACGACCTTCAGCACGTCGGACAGGCCGCCTATCTGCGGGGGCTGCTTCAGAGCACGGCGGCGTAACCCGGCAGCACGACGTCCTCGATGAGGGCCCTGCGCTCGTCGAACGGGATGAACGCGCTCTTCAGGGAGTTCACCGTGACCGTGCGCAGGTCCTCCACCGTCCAGTTCGCCTCCTCGACCAGCAGGGACATCTCCCGGGTCATCGTCGTCCCCGAGACCAGCCGGTTGTCGGTGTTGAGGGTGACCCGGAAGCCGAGCTCCTTCAGCACGGTGATCGGGTGCTCGGCGATGGAGGCGGCGCAGCCGGTCTGGAGGTTGGAGGTGGGGCACATCTCCAGGGCGATCCGGCGGTCGCGCACCCAGCTCGCCAGGCGGCCGAGCTTGCCGTCCACGATGTCCTCGGTGATGCGGACACCGTGCCCGATGCGCTGGGCGCCGCACACCTGGATCGCCTGGTGGATGCTGGGCAGGCCGAACGCCTCACCGGCGTGAATGGTGAACGGCACGTTCTCGCGGCGCAGGTACTCGAAGGCGGCGAGGTGGTCGGCGGCCGGGAAGCCGTCCTCGGCGCCGGCGATGTCGAAGCCGACGACACCGGCGTCCCGGTAGGCGACGGCCAGCCCGGCGGCCTCGCCGACCCGGTCGAACATCCGCATGCCGCACAGGAGGGTGCCGACGCGGACGGGCGTGCCCGCGGCGGCGGCCTTCGCCATACCGGTGGCGAGCCCCTCCTGCACGCTCTCGACGACCTCGTTCAGCGTGAGCCCGCCCTTGACGTTCAGCTCCGGCGCGTAGCGCACCTCGCCGTAGACGACACCGTCGGCGGCCAGGTCGAGGACGTACTCCTCGGCGACCCGCCGCAGCCCCTCCTTGGTCTGCATGACGGCGAGGGTGTGCTCGAAGGTGGCTATGTAGCGGACCAGGTCGCCGGAGTTGGCGGCCTCGAAGTACCAGGCGGCCAGCTCGTCGGGGTCGGTGGTGGGCAGGGTGTGACCGACCTCGGCCGCGAGCTCGACGAGGGTGGCGGGGCGCAGGCCGCCGTCGAGGTGGTCGTGCAGGACGACCTTGGGAAGGCGACGGATCGCGGCTGCGTCTACGCGCGTAGCAGTCATGGTGGAGCTGTCCTCGGCAAGTGGTTCGGAGTGGTCGGTCAGGCGGCGGGCTGGAGCAGGTCCCAGCGGTTTCCGTAGAGGTCCTGGAAGACGGCGACGCTGCCGTACGGCTCGTGCCGCGGCTCCTCCAGAAAGGTCACGCCGGCGGCGGTCATCCGGGCGTGGTCGCGGGCGAAGTCGTCGGTGTGCAGGAAGAAGCCGACACGGCCGCCCGTCTGGTCGCCGACGCGGGCGCGCTGGTCCTCGTCCTTGGCGCGGGCGAGCAGCAGTCCGGTGCCGTGCCCCTGCCCGCCGGGCTCCACGACGACCCAGCGGGAGCCGTCCGGGCGGGGCTCGTCCTCGACGAGCCGGAACCCGAGGGCCTCGGTGTAGAAGCGGATCGCCTCGTCATAGTCGCCGACGACGAGGGTGACCAGGGCGACGCGTCGCATGGGGGCCTTTCGGTGGGGCTGGTTAGCGGGAGAGGTTATACGTAAAACGCCCAGGACGCCAGCCGCCTTTCCCCCGGGCAGCTCTTTCGGGGTGCGCCGACCGGAGCGCCCCCACAGGGGCGCTGGGGGTACCCCCGGCCGAAGGCTGGGGGAGGAACTGGGCGACCAGCCACAACGCACCCGCACCCGACGAACGGCCGCCCCCCCTGCCGTCCCCTACCGCTCCGCTTCCCCCTGAGCGACCTCCACCCGATGGTGAAAGTCGACCATCCCGGTCGCGGAGGCGACACACGACAACCCGGCGCAGGCCACCAGCAGCACGACGACCCACGCCCCGGCCCGCCGCCGCCCGCGCGGCGCCAGCAGCGCCTCGACCCGCTGCGGCACCGGCCCGGACGCGGCGCCCGACACGAACGCCGGCCGTTCGGCGGCGGCACCCTGCCCCGCCAGCGCGGCCCGGGCGATCGCGCGGGCCGTCAGGCGCCGGTCCCCCACCGCGCTCGCCGCGGCCTCGTCCGCGGCCCGCTCCACGGCGAGCCGGACGACGTCCCGGACCCTCCGCAACGCCGGGTGGCAGTGCGCGGCGAGCTCCGCCGCGGCGAGGAAGAAGTGGTGGCCGCCCGTGTTGTGCGCCCGCTCGTGGGCGAACAGCGCCTCCCGCTCGGCTCCGTCGAGGCTGCGCAGCATTCCGGTGGTGACGACGATCCGGTGCGGACGGCCGGGCAGCGCGTACGCGTCCGGGCACGGTGAGTCGACGACGCACAGGTCGCCCGCGGCAGGCCGGCGCCCCGCCTCCGTGCGGGCCGCGCGGAAGGCGCGGGTCTGCCGGAGCACCGACCGCGCGAGGGTCCCGAGGCACACGGCGAGGCCGCCGACCGAGATGGCCGCGAGTGGCAGGACGAACTGGTCGGAGGCGGTGCGCAGGGGCCGGACCAGCTGGCCGAGCGCCGCGAAGAACGGCAGCTCGAGAAGCCCGGTGAGGAAGAACGCACCGAGCGCGGCCAGGCAGCAGCCCGCGAGGGCGACGGCCGAGGCGGTGATCACCCAGAGCGCGGTGCCGGGCGCCAGCCGGTCGAGGGCCCGCCGGGACAGCGCCGGCAGCGCGAACGGCACCAGCAGGGGCAGGAGCAGCAGCGCGGTCATGACGGACCGGGTTGCTCGCCGGGTTCGAGCAGGGTCCGCAGAACCCGCTCGTCGTGGGGGCTGAGCTGGGCGACGAAGCGGGCGAGCACGGTCTCCCGGTCGCTGTCCCGGTCGAGTTCGGTGTGCATCCGCTTCGCGGTGAGGCCCTGTGCGTCCTGGGCGGGGACGTAGGCGTAGCCGCGCCCCTGACGGTGCCGTTCGACCACGCCCTTGTCGTGCAGCCGGGTCAGGATCGTCGTCACGGTCGTGCGGGCCAGGTCGGTGCCGAGGCTCCGCTGCACCTGTCCGGGGGTCTGGGGCGCGCCCGCGGCCCAGAGAGCGGCCATGACGCTCGCCTCCAGTTCGCCGGCGGGCCGGCGTTCGTCCTTCCCGTCGGCCATGGAAGGTTCCTCACCCCTTCTTCGTCCTCGGTCGGCAGACCGTCTACGGCAGTGTAGTCAGCCCGGCGGCGGCCGGCACCGGTGAACCCGTCATGGGGAGCCCGGCGCGCGCCGGGGAACCGCCCCGGTGCGCGGTACCGGAGACCTAGGACGCGGGCCCGAGGCGCGGGGCGGGCACGGCCGGTACTTTCGCGGCCATGAAGATCACCAACCCGGCCCGTTCCCCCGAGCAGCGCAAGCGCGACGTACTCGACCGTCTGGAGCGGGAGAGGGACGTGTGGGTGGCCACGGCGGACGACTGCGGGCTGCCGTGTCTCGTCCCGCTCTGGTTCGTCTGGCACGGCGACGCGGTGTGGCTGTCCACCCGGATCACCAACCCGACCGGCCGCAATCTGCGGGACGGCGGCCGGGCCCGGCTCGCGCTCGGGGACACCCAGGACGTCGTGCTGCTCGACGGCGAGGTGACCGCCTGCTCCCCGGCCGACGTGCCGGCGGCGGCTGCCGGGGCGCTGCGGGCGAAGACGGGCTGGGACCCGCGCGGGGACAGCCCGTCGTACGCGTTCTTCCGGATCCGGCCGTACGCGGTGCAGGCCTGGCACGGGACGCACGAGCTGCGTGGCCGGCACCTGATGCGGGGCGGGGTGTGGGCGGTCTGAGCCGTACCGTCAACCGGCCCTGGTGTGGAGGGCGTTGAGCCGGGTCAGCTCGTCCTCGGTGAGCCGGACGGCGCCGGCCGCCACGTTCTGGGCCAGGTGGTCCGGGTTGCCGGTGCCGGGGATGGCGAGGACGTGCGGGCCCTGGTGCAGGGTCCAGGCGAGGCGGATCTGGGCGGGGGTGGCGCCGTGGGCGCGGGCGACGGCGAGGACCTCGTCGTCGTGGCTCGCGGTGGCGCCGAGCGCCCCGGCGTCGCCCGCGACGGCGAAGAACGGCACGAAGGCGATGCCCCGCTCGCCGCAGATGCGCACGACCTCGTCGGTGGCCGGGTCCGCCGCGTCGAGTCCCCAGCGGTTCTGTACGCACACCACGGGGGCGATGGCCTGTGCCTCGTCGAGATGGCGTGGTTCGACGTCGGAGACGCCGAGGTGCCGGATCAGCCCCGCCTCGCGCAGTTCGGCGAGGGCGCCGAAGTGCTCGGCTATCGAGTCCTGGCGCATCCGGCGGAGGTTGACGACGTCGAGGTGGTCGCGGCCGAGCTGGCGCAGGTTCTCCTCGACGTGCCCGCGCAGCTGGTCGGGGCGGGCGGAGGTGCCCCACTCACCGGAGTAGTCCCGGTGGGGGCCGACCTTGGTGACGACGACCAGGCCGTCGGGGTACGGGGACAGTGCGGTGTTGATGAGTTCGTTGGCGGAGCGCAGGGCGGAGAAGTAGAAGGCCGCCGTGTCGATGTGGTTCACGCCGAGTTCGACGGCCTTGCGCAGGACGGCGATCGAGCGGTCGCGGTCGCTCGGGGTGCCGTGGTGGAAGGCGGCGCTGCCCGTCAGCCGCATCGCGCCGAAGCCGAGGCGGTGGACGGGCAGGTCGCCGAGTTTCCAGGTGCCGGAGGCGTCCGCGGTGATCGTTTCGGAGGTCATCGACGGAGTCTGGCACACGGTCCTGACGGAAAGGTCAGCAATAGAGGTTGCCGCCGGTCGGGACGCCCAGGATCTGGGTGAACTTCCGGTAGGCGCTGACCCGGCTCTGCACCTGCGCCGGGTTCTTGCCGTCGCACTCCAGGGAGCCGTTGACGGAGCGGATGGTCTGGCCGAAGCCGGCCTGGTCGACCATGGCGTTGTGCCCGGTCGTGGTGCCGGGACCCTTCTGGGTGTTCCAGTACCAGAGGCCGGTCTTCCAGGCCACGGCGGAGTTGTTCTGGACCTGCCAGGGATTGTCGAGCAGGTCGATGCCGAGCGCGTCGCCCGCGGCCTTGTAGTTGAAGTTCCAGCTGAGCTGGATGGGGCCGCGCCCGTAGTAGGCGGACTGACCCGCGGGGCAGCCGTAGGACTGGCTCCAGTCGCAGTAGTGCGAGTAGTCGGCGGTGTTCTGCTCGACGATGTAGACCAGTCCGCCGGTCTCGTGGCTGACGTTGGCGAGGAAGGCGGCCGCCTCCTGCTTCCTGACGGCGTCGCTGCCGGTGTTGGCGAAGGCCGGGTAGGCGCTGAGGGCGGCGGTGAGGCCGCTGTAGCTGTAGAACGCATTCCGGTTCGGGAACATCTGGTTGAACTGCGCCTCGCTGACGACGAAGCCGGCGGCGGAGGCCGAGGGGGCCGCGTGGAGCACCAGGACGGAGCCGCCTATGGCCGGCGAGGTCAGGGGTGCGGCGATACGGCGCCTCAACACGGATCAACTCCTTTGCGGAGCACGGCCGCGCCCCTCGAAGGGGGTGCGGCCGCGGTGGGGGGTGTGAGGCACACTCAACTGCTTTGGTCTGTACCAGTCAAGGGTGTAGACCAGTCAACCGGCCGCCGAACCCCGGGCCACGGCAGCGGTCGGGCCCGGCCGCGCAGGTGCGGCCGGGCCCGGAACGTGGCGGGGGATCAGCTCAGCGGCTTGGCCAGGATCGCCTTGCGGTGGCTGAACGTCTCGATGGAGTAGCGACCGTGGTAGCTGCCCATACCGCTCTCCCCCACCCCGCCGAACGGCAGGTCGGAGACGGTGAGATGGGCGAGCGGCAGGCCGTGGCCGAGGGCGCCGGAGGACGTCTCGGCGGCGAAACGCTCCCGGGTGTCGTCGGACTCGCTGAACACGTAGAGCGCGAGGGGCTTGTCGCGGTCGTTGACGAAGCCGATCGCGCTGTCGAGGTCCGGGACGGTGACGATGGGCAGGAGAGGGCCGAAGATCTCCTCCTGCATCACGGGGGACTTCGGGTCGACGTCGGCGAGCACGGTGGGCGCGATGTACTTGGCGGCGCGGTCGGTCTCGCCGCCGACGGCCACCCGGCCCGAGCCGAGCAGTGCGCTGAGCCGGTCGAAGTGCCGCTCGTTGACGATCCGGCCGTACTCGCCGGACTCCTTGGGCTCGCTGCCGAACAGCCCCTGGACGGCCCTGGCCAGGGCGGGCTCCAGGGCCGCGGCGGTCTCCGGGTCGGTCAGGACGTAGTCGGGGGCCACGCAGGTCTGCCCGGCGTTGAGGAACTTGCCGCGCGCGAGCCGCTGCGCGACCACGGTGAGGTCGGTGTCGCGGTCGACGAACGCCGGGGACTTGCCGCCGAGTTCGAGGGCGACCGGGGTGAGGTGCTCGGCGGCGGCCCGCATGACGATACGGCCGACCACGCCGTTGCCGGTGTAGAAGATGTGGTCGAAGCGCTCGGCGAGCAGGGCCGTGGTCTCCGGGATGCCGCCCTCGACGACGGCGACCGCCTCGGTGTCGAGGTAGGCCGGGAGCAGCCGGGCCAGGACGGCCGAGGTCGCGGGAGCGAGCTCGCTGGGCTTGGCGACGACGGCGTTGCCGGCGGCCAGGGCGCCGGCCACGGGGGCGAGCAGCAGCTGGGCCGGGTAGTTCCAGGGGGCGATGACGAGGACGACGCCGAGGGGGTCGTACTGCGTCCAGGCGGTCGCGTCGTCGCCCAGGTGCTTCGGGACCGGCGCGGACTCGGGGCGCAGCCACTCCTCCAGGTGGTCGAGGGTGTGGTCGATCTCCCGGATGGTGAAGTCGATCTCCGAGCCGTAGGCCTCGCGGGTGCTCTTGCCCAGGTCCGCGTTGAGGGCCGCGGCGATCTCGTCGCCGCGCTCCGTGAGCATGGCGCGCAGCCGGCGGAGCCGGCCGATGCGCCACTCGACGGGCTTGGTGCGGCCGGTGCGGAAGGTGGCGCGCAGCCGGGCCACGATGTCGGCGGGCTGCTCGGGGGTGGGCTGGTTCACGGATGCCTCGCTGGTGGTGCGTTCGGGCCGCACGGCCCGAACGGGGTCTCGACGATCAGATGCATATTGCAACCTTTCATGGACCGAAGTAAATTCCGGCAGCCCGAAACCACTGCGTTTGACGAAGGTCACACCTGCTCAGTCGGTGAGTTCGCCCCGTCGCCGTGCGAGGTGTACTCGTTCGGGCAGGCTGCCGGTGAGCGCGATGGCCGCGTCGTACTCCGCCACCGCCTCGCTGTCCCGGTCCAGCCGGCGCAGCAGGTCGGCGCGGACGGCGTGCAGCACGTGATACCCGCTCAGCTCGATGGCGTCGACCAGCTCCAGAGCCGCGGCCGGGCCCTGGACCTCGGCCACCGCGACCGCCCGGTTCAGCGCCACGACCGGAGTGGGGGCGACGGCCATGAGCTGGTCGTACAGCGCCAGGATCTGACCCCAGTCGGTGGCCCCGGCGCTCCGCGCGTCGCTGTGCACGGCGTTGATCGCGGCCTGGATCTGGTACGGCCCGGGGCGGTTGCGCCGCAGGCACCGCCGGACGAGTTCCTGCCCCTCCTCGATCAGCTCCCGGTCCCAGAGGCCGCGGTCCTGCTCGGGCAGCGGGACCAGTTCACCGGCCGTCGGCTGCCGGGCGGGCCGCCGGGCCTCGACGAGCAGCATCAGCGCGAGCAGCCCTGCGGCCTCGGGCTCGTCCGGCATCAGCTCGTACAGCAGCCGGCCCAGGCGCAGGGCTTCGGCGCACAGCGCGGGATCGCCGCCGTAGCCCTCGTTGAAGACGAGGTAGACGACGGCCAGGACCCCGTTCAGCCGGTCGGGGAGGTCGGCGTCCTTCGGGATCCGGTACGGGATCCCCGCGTCGCGGATCTTCGCCTTGGCGCGCACCAGGCGCTGGGCGAGGGTGGGCTCGGGGACCAGGAGGGCGCGGGCGATCCGGGCCGTGCTGAGCCCGCCGAGCAGGCGCAGGGTCAGGGCCACCCGGGACTGGAGGGCGAGGGCGGGATGGCAGCAGGTGAAGATCAGCCGGAGCCGTTCGTCGCGCACGGGGCCCTCCTCGGCCGGTGCGTCGGACGCGTGCAGCCGGGCGGCCTCGGTGTGCCGGGCGTCCCGGGAGGACTCCCGGCGCAGCCGGTCGATCGCGCGGTTGCGGGCGGTGGTGATGATCCAGCCGGCCGGGCTCGGCGGCGTCCCGGTGCGCGGCCAGCTGTCCAGCGCGGTGGTGAAGGCGTCCTGGACCGCTTCCTCGGCGAGGTCGATGTCGCCGAGGAAGCGGACCAGAACCGAGACCGCGCGCCCGTACTCGGTACGGAACACGGCCTCGACGTCGGCGGACTCCACCATCAGTGCTGGTCCACGAAGGGCCGTACCTCGATGGGGAGGGTGGTGGCGAGAGCGGCCCTGCGGCCCCACTCCAGGGCGGCGTCGAGGTCCTCGGCGCGGATCAGGCAGAGGCCGCCCAGGTACTCCTTGCCCTCGGCGTAGGGCCCGTCCGTGATCAGTACGTCGCCGTCCTTGGGCCGCAGCATCGTGGCCGTCTCCGGACCGTGCAGTCCGCCCGCGAAGACCCAGGCACCGGCGGCGCGCAGCTCGTCGTTGAACGCCTCGACGTCGCGCATGATCGTGGCGAGCGCGTCGGGCGGGGGCGGGGTGGCGTCGGCGGGCTGGACCACGCTCAGCAGGTAGTGCTTCATGACGTACTCCTCGGTCGTCGTGGGGTGTTCTCGCCTTCTACACGAACGGCGGGCCCCCGGATCGACACCGCACTCCGGGTAACCGAAAGAATCTTTGCTATGACCATCGCCACGCATCCGCTCGTCGCCCGCGCCCGGGAACTCGCCGACGGCCTCCTCTCCCCCGCCGCCGAGCACGTCGACCAGGAGGGCGTCCCCGCGAGCCACATCGAGGCGGTCAAGCGCTCGGGCCTGCTGGGGGTGAACGCCCCGGTGGCGTACGGCGGCTCGGCGGCGCCCGCGGCCGTGGTGCGGGAGACGGCGGAGATCCTGGCCGGGGCGTGCTGCTCGACCTGGTTCGTGCAGACGCAGCACCACACGCCCGTGCTGACCCTGGCGGGGACCGCCCTGCCGGTGCGGGAGCGCCTGCTGGGCCCGCTGGCCCGCGGCGAGCTGCTGTCGGGGGTGGCGTACGCGCATCTGCGGTCCTACCCGCGGGTTCCCGTGCGGGTCCGTCGGGAGGCGGGCGCATGGCTCTTCTCCGGCACCGTGCCCTGGTACACCGGCTGGGGCCTGAACGACGTGCTGCTGCTGGCCGGGGTGACCGAGGACGACGAGGCCCTGTTCGCCTTCGTGGAGGCACGGGAGCAGCCGGGCCTGCGGCCGTCGGAGCCGATGCGCCTGGCGGCGCTCACCGCGTCCCGGACGGTGTCGCTGGACCTGGACGGCCTGCTGGTCCCGGAGGAGGCGGTCGCGCTCCGGACGCCGTTCGCGCGGTGGGCGGCGGCGGACCGCCCGAAGACCCGCAACACCAACCCGGCGGTCTTCGGCATCGCGGAGACGGCGCTGGCGCTGGTGGACGAGGAGTTCACGGCCGGCCTGCGCGGCCGCCTGGCGGAGATCCGCCGCCGGGCCTACGCGCTGGCCGACCATCCGGTGCCGGACGAGCACGCGGAGGAGCGGCTGGCGCTGCGGGCGGAGGCGTTCACGCTGATGCGTACGGCCACGACCGCGGCGGTGGTGACGGGCGGCGGCCGGGCGATGTCCCTGGACCACCGCGCCCAACGGCTGGCCAGGGAGGGGCTGTTCCTGCTGGTCCAGGGGCAGACGGGCGAGTCGCGCACGGCGCACCTGAAGGGACTCGCGGAGCGGTCCCGCCCCGGCGGCCGTTGACGGGACCGACTCGCACGCGAGTTGCGCATCGTACAGAGTGGTGCGCCAAGTAGAACGCAGCCTCTTGACCCGTAGACCCCCTTGGCTGGACCATGTTGCGTATCACTCATGTCGTTGCGCAATGCGCATCAGGAGGATGTCATGTCTCCTCGACCGAAGCCCGGCCGCGAGTTCGTCCTCACCCTGTCCTGTCCCGACCGGGCCGGTCTGGTCCACGCCGTCACCGGCTTTCTGGTCGGCCACGGCGGCAACATCCTGGAGAGCCAGCAGTTCGACGACCGGCTCCAGGACCGCTTCTTCATGCGGGTGCACTTCGACGTCCCGGACAAGGCCGTCTCCCTGGAGGATCTGCGCACCGGTTTCGCCCCGGTCGCCGAGGAGCACCGCATCACCTGGCGGCTGACCGACGCGTCGACCCCGACCCGCACCCTCATCATGGTGTCGAAGTTCGGCCACTGCCTGAACGACCTGCTGTTCCGCCGGTCCACGGGCGCCCTCAACATCGAGATCCCGGCGATCGTCTCCAACCACCGCGACTTCGAGCCGCTGGCCCGGACCTACGGCATCCCCTTCCACCACATCCCGGTGACACCCGACACCAAGGCGGAGGCGGAGGCCCGGCTGCTGCGGCTCGTCGGCGAGCTGGACGTCGACCTGGTGGTGCTCGCCCGCTACATGCAGATCCTCTCCGACGATCTGTGCAAGCAGCTCGACGGCCGGGCCATCAACATCCACCACTCCTTCCTGCCGAGCTTCAAGGGGGCCCGGCCCTACGTCCAGGCGCACCGGCGCGGCGTCAAGCTGGTGGGCGCCACGGCGCACTACGTGACGCCCGACCTGGACGAGGGCCCGATCATCGAGCAGGACGTCGTCCGGGTGAGCCACGCGCACGCCCCGGACGAGCTGGTCGCGCTGGGCCGCGACGTGGAGGCCCAGGTGCTCGCCCGCGCCGTGCGCTGGCACAGTGAGAGCCGCGTGCTGGTCAACGGCCGCTGCACGGTCGTCTTCCGCTGACACCGCGAAGGGCGGGCCGGCACCCCGGTGGGGTGCCGGCCCGCCCTTCGCGGTGCCTCACACGTATTCCACGGCCGCGTCCAGCAGCCAGTCCACCAGGTAGCCGGCGAAGGAGGAACGCACCAGTACCCAGAAGCCGGCCCTGGTCTCGTCCCGTGCGACCAGGACGACCTGGGTGCGGGCCAGCGTGGTCTGGGCGCAGCGGCCGGGGCCGAAGGCCCGGGGGTGCAGGTCCAGGGCGCAGCCGTGGGCGAGCAGGTCGCGGGCGCGCGGGCCACCGACGAGGAGGGCGGTGCGCTGGGCGGAGACGTCCGTGACGGTCACGGCGCCCGGTTCGTCCCCGGCTGCCGTACGGATCCGGCTCTCCAGGTCCCGCTCGGTGCCGGGCAGACCCACCACCAGCCATTCGTCGGGGCCGAGCCAGACCGCGGTCGCCTCCCCCGCGTGCACCACGGTGTCGGGTTCCAGAGGCAGCTGCAGTCCCAGGGCCAGTCCGACGGCGTCCGCCACCGGGCTCTTGGCGTCGAGGCGGACGTTCACCTGGGCCAGGAACGGGAGTTCGGCGAGGCGGACCGCGCCCTTGGAGGAGCGGGTCACGGCGGCCAGCCGGGGTGCGGCGTCGGCCAGGGGGCTGCGCCGGGATGCGGTCGGGGCGGTGTCAGCCATCGCGGCGGGCTCCCTCGGGGTCGTAGAGGACGGGGCTTGCGACGGTCACCGGCAGGAGCTGTCCGCCGACGGGGGCGTAGAGGCGTTCACCGATGCGCTCCCGGCCGCCCTTGACCAGGGCGAGGGCGAAGGTCCGGCCGAGTGCGGCACTGCGGTAACTGGAGGTGACGTGGCCGAGCATCGGCACCGGCGGGGCGGGCAGTTCGCTCTCGGCGACCAGGTGCGTGCCCTCCGGGAGGAAAGCGGCAGGGTCGTCGGTGAGCAGGGCGACGAGCTGCTTGCGGTCGGGCCGGACGGTGTCGGCACGCGCGTAGGAGCGCTTGCCGATGAAGTCGGGTTTCTTCTTCGAGACCGCCCAGCCCATGCCGAGATCCTGCGGGGTGACGGTGCCGTCGGTGTCCTGGCCGACGATCGGGTAGCCCTTCTCGGCCCGCAGCACGTGCATGGTCTCGGTGCCGTACGGGGTGATGCCGTAGGGGGCGCCCGCCTCGTACAGCGCCTCCCAGAGCGCGACCGCGTGCCACGGCGACACGTTGATCTCGTAGGCGAGTTCGCCGGAGAAGCTGATCCGGCACACGCGGGCGTCGATGCCGGCGACGGTGGTCTCCCGCCAGGCCATGAACGGGAAGTCGTCGTTGGACACGGCCAGTCCGGGCGCGAGCGAGCCGAGGACGGCGCGGGACCGGGGGCCGACCAGGGCGACGGTCGCCCAGTGCTCGGTGACCGAGGTGCAGTGCACGCGCAGGTCGGGCCACTCGGTCTGCAGCCACTCCTCCATCCAGTCCAGGACGGCCGCCGCGTTGCCGGTCGTGGTGGTGACCAGGAACCGGTCGGGGGCGAGCCGGATGACCGTGCCGTCGTCGAACACCATGCCGTCCGGGCGGCACATCACGCCGTAGCGGATCATGCCGACCTTCAGGGTGCTCATCATGTTCGTGTAGAGCAGGTCCAGGAAGCGCCCGGCGTCCGGGCCCTGGACGTCGATCTTGCCGAGCGTGGAGGCGTCCATGAAGGCCACGCCCTCACGGGCGGCACGGCACTCGCGGAGCACGGCGGTCTCCATGTCCTCGCCGTCCTGCGGGAAGTACCAGGGCCGCTTCCACTGACCGACGTTCTCGAAGAGCGCGCCGTGCTCGACGTGCCAGCGGTGCAGGGCGGTGGTGCGGACCGGGTCGTGCAGCGCGCCCCGGTCGCGCCCGGCGAGGGCGGCGAAGGAGACGGGGGTGTACGGCGGCCGGAAGGTGGGCAGGCCGAGCGCCGAGACGTCGACGCCGAGGAGTTCGGCGACGACTCCGCTCGCCAGGAGGCCACCGGTCTTGCCCTGGTCGTTGGCGGTGCCGGCCGTGGTGTAGCGCTTGGTGTGCTCCACCGAGCGCAGGCCCGCGCCGGTCGCGCGGGTCAGGTCGGCCACGGTGACGTCGCGCTGGAGGTCCACGAAGCGGGGGGCCTCGCCGGGGACGGTGAAGACCGCCATGGGCGGGGTGTACGGCTGTGGGGCCACGGCGGGGAGGGCGGGGGTCTCGGCGGTGTAGCCCTCCGCCTCCACCGCGCGGGTGCCGGCCGCGGTGCCCTGTACGAGGGCCGTGGCGAGGTCGAACGCCCCGTTCGCGGCGCCCACGGCCTCCACCGCCTGACGGCAGCTGTCGGGCACGAACGTGCCGAGTGCCTCGTCGTGGCGGAGCCTGCCGCCCGCCTGGCTGAACAGGTGGGCAACGGGGTTCCAGCCGCCCGAGACGAGGAGGAGGTCGGCGGCGAACTCCCGCTGGGCGCCGGTGCCTTCGTACGGCGCGACGGTCACGGCGGTGAGACGCTCGCTGCCCGCCGTGCCGGTGACCGCGTGGCCGGGCAGCACCTCGATCCCGGCGGACCGGGCCCGCTCGGCCCACTGGCCCGGTTCGGGCCGGGTGTCGACGATCGCGGCGATGCCGACTCCGGCCGCCGCGAGGTCGAGGGCGGCCGCGTAGGCGCTGTCGTTGGTGGTGAGGACGACGGCCTGCCGGCCGGGGAGCACGGCGTACCGGTTCAGGTAGGTACGGGCCGAGGTCGCCAGCATCACGCCGGGGCGGTCGTTGTCGCCGAAGGCGAGGGAGCGTTCGTGGGCGCCGGTGGCGAGGACGACGTGCCGGGCGCGGATCCGCCAGACGCGTTCACGGGAGACGTGCGGCGGGGCGTCGGCGCCGAGGTGGGCGGTGCGGCGCTCCACGGCGAGGAGATGGTTGTCGTCGTAGTGGCCGAAGACGGTGGTGCGGGGCAGGACGCGCACCTCGGGGGCGGCTTCGAGGCGGGCTCGGGTGGCCGCGACCCAGTCGAGGTGCTCGCCGGTGCCGAGCAGGCTGCCGCCGGGCTCGGGCTGGTCGTCGGCGAGGATGACGCGGGCGCCGGTGGTGGCCGCGGCCGCCGCAGCGGCGAGGCCGGCCGGGCCGGCGCCGACGATCAGCAGGTCGCAGCGGGCGTGTACGGCGTCGTAGCGGGCCGGGTCGGGGGTGGTGGCGAGGCGGCCCTGACCGGGGAGGCTGGTCGCGACCAGGCCGTCGTGGAGTTCGACGGTGGTGGCGGGGAGCATCGGCTCGGGGAACGGGGCCTCGATCTGGACGACCGCGTTGGGTTCTTCGACGCCTGCGGAGAAGATGCCGCGGGGGCGGCCGAGCTTGATGCTGGTGGCGGCTTGGATGATGCCGTTGGCGAGGAGGGCGGAGGCGAGGGTGTCGCCTCGGTAGCCCTGGTACCGGGTGCCGTCGAAGGTGAAGGTGAGGGGGGTGGTGCGGTCGATTCGGCCGCCGGTGGGGGTGCGGTAGGGGTGGTCGCCCCCGCCGCCCCTGCCCGTCCCGTCCTGAAGGGGCGCCGCCCCTTCGACCCCGCTGGGGGCTGCGCCCCCAGGCCCCCCTTCGGCCTGAACGGCCTCGTCCTCAAACGCCGGACGGGCTGGGAGGGGCGGAGTCGGCTGCGAAGTCACCGGGCGCGGCTCGCCCGTCCTGTACACCGTCAGGATCTCGTTCGTCGACGTGTCGCGGACCGCGTTGAACCAACGCCGGCAGCCTGCCGCGTGGCTCCAGCGCTCCGCGAACGGGCCCTTCGGGTTGGTGCGGAAGAAGAGGTAGCGGGCCCACTGCTCGTCGGTGAGGGAGGCCGGGTCCTCGGGGTAGGGGACGTGGGCCTGGCCGCCGTAGTGGAACTCGGTCTCGTCGCGGGGCCCGCACCACGGGCAGGGGATGAGCAGCATGGTTGGGCTCCCTAGTGGGCCACCGCGGCCGCGCCGTGCTCGTCGACGAGCGCGCCGGTGGTGAAACGGTCGAGCGAGAAGGGGGCGTTGAGGTGGTGAGGGCTGTCGTGGGCGATGGTGTGGGCGTAGACCCAGCCGACGCCTGGCGTGGCCTTGAAACCGCCGGTTCCCCAGCCGCAGTTGAGGTACAGGTTGTCCACCGGGGTGAGGCCGACGATGGGCGACGCGTCGGGGCTGACGTCGACGATGCCGCCCCAGGTGCGCAGCACGTGGGCGCGCGCGAAGACCGGGAAGAGTTCGAGGGCCGCCGCCATCTGCTCCTCGATGATGTGGAACGCGCCGCGCTGCGTGTAGGAGTTGTACGCGTCGATGCCCGCGCCCATCACCAGCTCGCCCTTGTGCGCCTGGCTGACGTACACGTGCACCGCGTTGGACATGACGACGGTGGGGTGGACGGGCTCCAGGAGTTCGGAGACCAGGGCCTGGAGCGGGTGGCTCTGGAGGGGGAGTTGGATGCCCGCCATGGCGGCCAGGACCGAGGTGTGGCCGGCCGAGCAGAGGGCCACCTTGCCTGCCGCGATCGGGCCGAGGGTCGTCTGCACGCCGACGACCCGGCCGCCCACCACGTCCAGCCCGGTGACCTCGCAGTTCTGGATGATGTCGATGCCGGCCGCGTCCGCGGAGCGGGCGAAGCCCCAGGCGACGTAGTCGTGCTTGGCGATGCCGGCGCGGGGCTGGTAGGTGCCGCCGAGGACCGGGTAGCGCACGTCGGGTGAGGTGTTGACGATCGGGCAGACCTCTTTGACCCCATCGGCGTCGAGCCACTCGGCGTCGACGCCGTTGAGGCGGTTGGCCTCGACCCGGCGGACGCTGTCGCGAACGTCCTGGAGGCTGTGGGCGAGGTTCAGGACGCCGCGCTGGGAGAAGAGGATCGGGTAGTCGAGTTCCTCCTCCAGTCCCTCCCAGAGTTTCAGCGCGTGTTCGTAGATGCCGGCGCTCTCGTCCCACAGGTAGTTGGAGCGGATGATCGTGGTGTTGCGGGCCATGTTCCCGCCCGCGAGCCAGCCCTTCTCCAGGACTGCCACGTTGGTGATGCCGTGGTTCTTGGCCAGGTAGTGGGCGGTGGCGAGGCCGTGCCCGCCGCCGCCGACGATGACGACGTCGTACGACCGCCTGGGTTCGGGTGTGCGCCAGAGGAACTCCGGGTGGTCGGGGAGGTCGGCGCCTGGGGGTCCCCCCACGCCCGCAGGGCGTAGGGGGCGGGTGCGGGGGCTCATCGGACGGCTCCGTCGTGCGAGAGGTGCGGGTAGAGCGGGTGTTCGGCAGCGAGCGCCTCGGTGCGGGCGCGCAGGGCGGCGATGTCCGGCTCGGGCTGGAGGGCGAGCGCGATGACGTCGGCCACCTCGGCGAAGTCCTCCGCCCCGAAGCCCCGGGTGGCCAGTGCGGGGGTGCCGATGCGCAGGCCGGAGGTGACCATCGGCGGGCGCGGGTCGAAAGGGACGGCGTTTCGGTTGACGGTGATGCCGATCTCGTGGAGGAGGTCCTCCGCCTGGCGGCCGTCGAGCGGGGACTCCCGCAGATCGACCAGGACGAGGTGGACGTCCGTGCCGCCGGTCAGCACCTGCACATCGGCCGCGGCCGCGTCGGGGCGGGTCAGGCGCTCGGCGAGGATGCGGGCCCCGGCCAGGGTGCGAGCCTGACGTTCGGCGAACTCGGGTGACGCGGCGACCTTGAAGGAGACGGCCTTCGCCGCGATGACGTGCTCCAGCGGGCCGCCCTGCATCCCCGGGAACACCGCCGAGTTGATCTTCTTGGCGAGGTCGGCGTCGTTGGTGAGGACGACTCCGCCGCGGGGGCCGCCGAGGGTCTTGTGCGTGGTCGTGGTGACCACGTGGGCGTGCGGGACGGGGCTCGGGTGCAGCCCCGCCGCCACCAGGCCCGCGAAGTGCGCCATGTCGACCATGAGCAGGGCGCCCACCTCGTCGGCGATCCGCCGGAAGGCCGCGAAGTCGAGCTGCCTCGGGTACGCCGACCAGCCCGCGATGATCATCTTCGGGCGGTGTTCCTTGGCGAGTCGCTCCACCTCGTCCAGGTCCACGAGGTTGTCGGTCTCGGAGACGTGGTAGGGCACGACGTTGAGCATCTTGCCGCTGTAGTTGAGGCGCATGCCGTGGGTGAGGTGGCCGCCGTGCGCGAGGTCGAGGCCGAGGATCGTGTCGCCGGGCTGGAGCAGCGCGAAGAAGACGGCGGTGTTGGCCTGGGCTCCCGAGTGCGGCTGCACGTTGGCGAACCCCGCCCCGAAGAGCGACTTGACCCGTTCGATCGCCAACCGCTCGGTGACGTCCACGTGTTCGCAGCCCCCGTAGTAGCGGCGGCCGGGATAGCCCTCGGCGTACTTGTTCGTCGCGACCGAACCCTGCGCCTCCATCACGGCGACGGGCGCGAAGTTCTCGGAGGCGATCATCTCCAGGGTGGACTGCTGCCGCTCCAGCTCGGCACGGAGCGCGGCATGGACCTCGGGGTCCAGCTCGGCCAGGGGCATGTTGAGCGCGTTCATACGGGTTCCGCGATCCTTTCAACGACCTTGTCGAGGCACCCCGTAAGGGGCGCGGGGCTGTACTGATATGCGGCTACCGCCGCGTGGGCGCGACCAGCCACGACGAGCCCGCAGTCGAACAACGACGCCACCCGGATCCGTCACCCACGGAGACGACTCATCCCCGGGTCGAACAACGGCTCCTCGGCCACCACCGCGTCCACGCGCTGGTCGAAGTACCCGATCTGCACGCCGGTCCCGGGCACCGCCAGCTCCACCGGCAACCACGCGTAAGCGATCCCCTTGCCGATCGTGTAGCCGTACGCCGCGCTGGTCACGTAACCCACCGCACGCTCACCGTCGTACACCGGCTCCTTGCCCATCACGACCGCCCGCGGGTCGTCGACGGTGAGGCAGCTCAGCCGGCGCCGCACATCCGCCTTGCGCCGCTCCAGCGCGGTCTTTCCGACGAAGTCGCCCTTGTCGAGCCTGACCGCGAAGCCGACGCCGGCCTCGTACGGGTCGTGCTCGTAGGTCATGTCGGTGCCGAAGGAGCGGTAGCCCTTCTCCAGCCGGAGGCTGTTGAAGGCGCCGCGGCCGGCGATGATCCCGCCGACGGGCTCGGCCGCCTGCCAGAGGGTGTCCCAGAGCTTCTGCCCCTGGTCGGCGGTGGTGTACAGCTCCCAGCCGAGTTCGCCGACGTACGACAGCCGCATCGCCGTGACCGGCACCGAACCGATGTAGGCGCGCTTGGCGCGGAAGTACTTGAGGCCCTCGTTGGAGAAGTCCTCGTCGGTGAGCGGCTGGAGGACCTCGCGGGCGAGGGGGCCCCACAGGCCGATGCAGCAGGTGCCGGGGGTGATGTCGCGGACCTGGACCCTGCCGTCGGCAGGGAGGTGGCGGGTGAACCAGTCGAGGTCGAGGTTGCCGTTGGCGCCGACCTGGAAGAGGTCGCGGGCGAGGCGGGCGACCGTGATGTCGCTGCGGATGCCGCCGTCGTGGTCGAGGAGCAGCGTGTACGTCACCGAGCCGACGGACTTGGCGACCTTGCCGGTGACCAGGCCCTCCAGGAAGTCGGCGGCGCCGGGGCCACTCACCTCCAGGCGCTTGAGCGCGGTCATGTCGTACATCGCGACGGTCTCGCGGGTGACCTGGGCCTCGGCGCCGACGATCGGCGACCAGTAGCGGGCGGCCCAGTCGTTGGGGGTGGGGATCGAACGGTCTTCGAGAAGGCCCGCGTTGGCCTCGTACCACTGGGGGCGCTCCCAGCCGTTCGCCTCCAGGAAGAACGCGCCGTGTTCCCGCTGGCGGGCGTGGAAGGGGCTGGTGCGGATCGGGCGCGGTTTCCCGGACGGCTGGAGGGGGTGGAGGATGTCGTAGACCTCGACGAAGTTCTGGCAGTCGCGGGCCAGGACGTACTCCGGGGCGAGCTGGTGGGGCTCGAAGCGGTTGACGTCGCACTCGTGGAGGTCGAAGGACGAGCAGTGACCGTCGACCAGCCATTCGGCGACCGCGCGGCCGACGCCGGCGGAGTGGGTGACCCAGACGGCCTCGGCGACCCAGAAGCCCTTGACGTCCGGGGACTCGCCGAGCAGCGGGTAGCCGTCGGTGGTGAAGGAGAACAGGCCGTTGATGCCCTCCTCGACCTTGGCCTCGCGGGTTGCGGGGAGGAGGGACCGGGTCTCGGTCCAGGCGTCCTCGAAGTCTTCCTCGGTGAACTTCAGGACCGACGGCATCTGGCCGGCCTCGTCGACGGAGAGGATGTCGTCGGCGGAGACCGGCATCGGGCGGTGGCCGTAGTAGCCGATGCCGATGGTGTCGAAGCGGTCCCGGTAGTAGAGGTCGGCGTCCTGGTGGCGCAGGATCGGGCGGACGGCCTCCTCGGTCTGGCCGGCCAGGGCGGGGACGGGGCCGGTCCAGGCGAGCTGGTGGGCGAGCGGCGTGAGGGGCAGGTTCATGCCGACCATGCGGGCGATCTTCGGGCCCCAGATGCCGGCGCAGCAGACGACGATGTCGGCGGGGATCTCGCCCTGGTCGGTCACCACCGCGGTGACGGCGCCTTCGCTCTGGCGGACGTCGAGGACCTCGTGGCGGGCGAGGAAGCGGACGCCGCGTTCGGTCGCCCGGCGGATCTGGGCCTCGACGGCGAGGACGGCCTTGGCGAGGCCGTCGGTGGGGACGAGCAGGCCGCCGAGGACCCGGTCGGGGTTGACCAGCGGGTGCTGCTCGACGCACTCCTCGGGGGTGAGGATCCGCGCCTCGATGCCCCAGGACGTGATCCAGCCGTGCCGGCGGTGGAGTTCGGTGAGGCGCTCGGGGGTGGTGGCCACTTCGAGGCCGCCGACCTGGAGGAAGCAGGGCTTGCCGTCGACGTCGAGGGAGCAGAACTTCTCGACGGTGTAGCGGGCCAGCTCCGTCATGGTCTTCGAGGGGTTCGTCTGGAAGACCAGGCCGGGAGCGTGTGAGGAGGAGCCGCCGGTGGCCGGGAGGGGGCCCTGGTCGACCACGGTCACCTCGGTCCAGCCGCGTTGGGAGATCTCGTCCGCGAGGGCCGCCCCCACGACACCCGCTCCGATGATGACCACTCGGGGTCCCGCCATCGCCCAACCTCCGAACTTGAGACCGGTGCAGTTGCTTTGTGCGCAACGTGATTCAGGCTGCGCAACTCAATGTGCCCGCCTTCGAGGAGGGGTGTCAAGGGGGTGGCGACCCTGCGGAACAGCCCGCGGAACAGCACCGAGAGCGGCCCCGGCGGCGGCCCTCACGACGGCCGGAAAACGGCAACGCCCGGCGGGCGGCGCGCACAGCTGCGCACCGCCCGCCGGGCGTCCCGGAGCGACCCTTTTGACGGCCCTCGCTACTTCAGCCAGGCCTTCACCTTGTCGGGGTTGGCGTCGACCCACTTCTTCGCCGCCGCGTCGTCCGACATCTTGTCCACCGCGATGTACTTGGCCACGGTGTTCTGGTCGTCGTTGGTCCAGTTGAACTTCTTCACCAGGTCGTACGCCGGGCTGCCCGACTTGGCGAAGCTCGCGCTGACGATCTTGTCCAGGTCGTAGACGGGATAGTCGCAGGCCACCTTCGCCGCGTCGGCGTCGCAGCCCGTCGTGTACTTGGGCAGGTCCACCTTGGCCAGCGGCACCTCGGAGAGGAACCACTGCGGTTCGTAGAAGTAGCCGATCAGCCACTGCTTGTTCTTCTCGGCCGTTCTGAAGGCCTGGATGAGCGCGGTCTCGCTGCCCGCGTACACCACCTTGAAGTCCAGCTTCAGGTTCTTCACCAGTGCGGCGTCGTTGGTGACGTACGACGGGTCGCCGTCGAGCAGCTGGCCCTTGCCGCCCGACTCGGACGTCTTGAAGTTGGACGCGTACTTGTTGAGGCTCTTCCAGTCGAGGATGTCGGGATGCGCCTTGGCCAGCCACGGCGGCACGAACCAGCCGATGATGCCCTTGTTGCCGGTGGAGCCGGCCTCGACGGCCGTCTTCTGCCCGGTGATGTACTTCTTCTTCAGATCGTCGTGGCCCCAGTTCTCCAGGACGGCGTCGACCTCGCCGGTCCCGAAGCCCTGCCAGGCGATCTCCTCCTTCAGGTCCTTCTTGTTGACCGTACAGCCGAGGTCGTGCTGCGCGACGTACGCGACGACCGCTGCGTCCGCCTCGTAGCCCACCCAGGGGTTGACGGCCAGGTTGAAGGTGCCGCACTTGCCGCCCGAGGACGTCGAGCCGGCGGAACTGCTGTCGCCGACCTTCGCGCCGCCGCAGGCGGTGAGGGTGAGGCCGAGGACGGCCAGGCCGGCCGCGCCGGCTCGCCAGTGTTGTGCCATGGTGTCGAGCTCCTTATGCCCTGGTGCGTCGTGCCGCAGCCTGAGTGATCCGGTCGAACATGAC
Source organism: Streptomyces sp. NPDC013157 (assembly GCF_042899865.1). NCBI lineage: Bacteria > Bacillati > Actinomycetota > Actinomycetes > Kitasatosporales > Streptomycetaceae > Streptomyces > Streptomyces sp. NPDC013157. Next base: position 110,790 of record NZ_JBIBAK010000005.1, read on the forward strand.
TCCGAGCAGTACGATGGCGAGCCCCGCCGCCAGCCCCTTGCCGTACAGCTCGCCCTGCGAGAAACCGGCCACGACGTCGTAGCCGAGGGCGCCGGCCCCTACCAGGCCGCCCACCACAACCATCGACAGCACGTAGATCAGGCCCTGGTTGGTCGCGAGGGTCAGGGCGCTGCGTGCCATCGGCAGCTGGACCTTGGTGATGATCTGCCAGGTGTTGCACCCGGCCGAGGTGGCCGCTTCCACGGTGGGCGCGGACACGTTCCGCACCCCGTCCGCGATGATCTTGACGGCGACGGGTGCCGCGTAGACGACGGCCGCGACGATCGCCGTGAAGCGGGTGGCGCCGAAGAGCGCCAGGAACGGTACGAGATAGACGAACGGCGGCATGACCTGTGCCGCGTCCAGGGTGGGCCGGATCAGCCGGTCCACCAGCATGCTGCGGCCCATCCACACGCCGAAGACCACGCCGACCAGCATCACCAGGACGGTGGCCACGGCGGTGGAGGCGAGGGTGGTCATGCTGTCCGACCACAGGCCCGTGCCGACCAGCAGCCCGACGCACACGGCCGCCGTCACCCCGGCCCGCCAGCCGCCGAGGACCGCGCCGAGCCCGACCAGGACGGCGCCGACCAGCCACCACGGAGAGTCGGTGAGCAGGGTCTGGAAGGGGTTGAGCAGGCCGTTGGTGAGGGCGTCCCGCAGGGCGTTGGTGAGGCCCGAGAGGTGGTCCTGCATCCAGGTGGTCGCGGTGTCGGCCGCGCTCGCGATGTGGCTGCCCACGGTGCCGTCGCCGGGGAACTCGGCCGCCCAGACGTAGGTGTGGGAGAGGTAGGCCAGGACGACGGCGGCGACCCCGCCCGCTCCGAGCAGCGGACGGCGCCACTTGAGGAACCGCCCGTCCGTGCGGCGGGTCTCGGTGCGGGCGGCGGCCGCGGTGGTGACCCGGTCGAGCACGATGGCCATGACGACGATGGCGAGGCCGGCGTTGAAGGCGGTGCCGACGTCGAGGGACTGGAGGGCCTGGACGACGGTCTTGCCGAGGCCGGGCGCGTCGATCAGGGCGGCGATGGTGACCATGGCCAGGGCGGCCATGATGGTCTGGTTGACGCCCATGACGACGGTGCGCTTCGACATCGGGAGCAGCACCTTCACCAGTTGCTGGGTGCGGGTGGTGCCGAGCGAGTCGGCGGCCTCCACCGTGGTCTCGGGGACGGAGCGGATGGCGTGCGCGGTGATGCGGATGGCGGGCGGGGCCGCGTAGATCACGGTGGTGATGACGGCGGAGGCGCCGCCGATGAGGAAGATCAGGGTCAGCGGGGCGAGGTAGACGAAGGTCGGCATCGTCTGCATGAAGTCCAGGAAGGGCGTCATGATCCGGTTGAACCGGTCGGAGAGCCCCGCCCAGACCCCGAGCGGGATGCCGATGAGCAGCGCCACCAGGACCGCCGACAGGGTCAGCGCCAGGGTGTCCATGCTCTCCTGCCACAGGCCCTGGAGCCCGAAGAAGGTGAACCCGGCGACGGCCAGCAGGGCGACCCGCCAGTTGCCCACCGCCCAGGAGACGTACCCGACGAGTCCGACGACGCCGAGCCAGCCGATCTGCGGGACCGGGCGGCCGTCGGTGGGCTGGGAGATCAGCGACTGGACGAAGGTGACCAGGTTGTCGATGACCAGCCGGATCTCGTTGAAGAAGTACAGGAAGACCGGGTTGGAGTTCCGGTTGGCGCCGATGCTGTCGTTGACGTCGTTCAGCCAGCGGTGCAGCCCGGTGAGGTCGGCGGCGGCCAGGGTCAGCGTCTGCCGGCCCCGGAACGCGGCGAAGAGCACCAGCCAGACGACCATGATCGCCGCCACCACCATCGGGCGGCTGACCTTCTTGCGCATCGTCGCGACCGGCGCGGTCGCGTCGGCGACGGCGGCCATCAGGCGCCGCCCTCCTGCCCGGCGACGACCGCGAGGATCTCCTCGTCGCCGACGATGCCGAGCAGCTTGCCGTTCTCGACGACCTTGACCGGCTTGTCGGCGGCGAGCACCGCCCGGGTCGCCTCGCGTACGACGACGTCCGGGCCCAGCTCGGGTCCGTCCAGGGCGTCGTCGGGCTCGGCGGGCCGCATGATCCAGCGCAGGGTGAGGACGTCGCCGCGCGGCACGTCCTTGACGAAGTCCCGTACGTAGTCGTCCGCCGGGGCCCCGACGAGTTCGTCGCCGGTGCCGCACTGGACCATCTTGCCGTCCCGCATGATCAGGATGCGGTCGCCGAGCTTGAGCGCCTCGGAGAGGTCGTGGGTGATGAACACCATGGTCTTGCCGACCTCGTGGTGCAGCCGGATGACCTCGCTCTGCATGTCGCGCCGGATCAGCGGGTCGAGCGCGGAGAACGGTTCGTCGAAGAAGAGGACGTCGGGGTCGCCGGCCAGCGCCCTGGCCAGGCCCACGCGCTGCTGCATACCGCCGGAGAGCTGGTCGGGGTAGGAGTTCTCGTAGCCGGCGAGGCCGACCAGCTCGACGGTCTCCATCGCGCGTTTCATGCGGTCGGCCTTGCCCATGCCCCGGATCTCCAGGCCGAACGCCACGTTGTCCACGACCTTGCGGTGCGGCAGCAGCCCGAAGTGCTGGAAGACCATGGAGAACTTGCTGCGCCGCAGCTCCCGCAGCCGCCGGGGGTCGGCGTCCCGGATGTCCTCGCCCTCGAAGACGATCTCGCCGGCGGTGGGTTCGATCAGCCGGGTCAGACATCGCACCAGGGTGGACTTGCCGGAACCGGACAGGCCCATGACGACGAAGACCTCGCCGGGCGACACCTCGAAGTCGACGTCCCGCACGGCGGCGGTGCAGCCGGTGCGGTCCATCAGCTCGCGGCGGGTGAGCCCGCAGAGCTCCTCGGAGCCCGGCACCTCGTCGGCCCTGGGCCCGAACACCTTCCACAGCCGGCGCACGGAGATGACCGGGGTGCGGTCCCGGGGTTCCTCGGACGTGTCGCGCCGCTGCGACGCCTCGGTCTGGGCTGGGGGCATGGTGGGGACCTCTCTTCGGCGTCAGCCGCGGAACCAGTGCTGCGGCCGGGGTTGGATGTTCTGCCAGACGTGCTTGGGCTCTCGGTACTCGTCCAGGCCGGTCGGTCCCAGCTCGCGGCCCACGCCCGAGTGCCCGAAGCCACCCCATTCCGCCTGCGGCACATAGGGGTGGTAGTCGTTGATCCACACGGTGCCGTGGCGCAGCCTGCGGGCGACCCGCTGGGCCTTGCCCGCGTCCTGCGTCCAGACGGCTCCGGCGAGGCCGTACTCCGTGTCGTTGGCGATGCGGACGGCGTCGTCCTCGTCGTGGAAGCGCTCCACGGTGAGCACGGGGCCGAAGGACTCCTCGTGCACCACGCGCATGTCCTGGCGGCACTCGTCGAGGACGGTGGGCGGGTAGTAGAAGCCGTTCGCGAGCGCGGGGTCGTCGGGGCGCGTGCCGCCGCAGCGCAGTACGGCGCCCTCGGCGAGGCCCGCGGCGACGTACGCCTCGACCTTCTCGCGGTGCCGCGCGGAGATCAGCGCGCCGGTCTCGGCCTCGGGGTCGAAGGGGCCGCCGAGCCGGATGAGGCGGGCCCGGCGGACGACCTCGTCGACGAAGGCGTCGTGGATCGAGTCCTCGACGATCAGCCGCGCCCCGGCCGAGCAGACCTGCCCCGAGTGCAGGAAGACGGCGGTGAGCGCGAAGTCGACGGCCGTGTCGAAGTCGGCGTCCGCGAAGACCACGTTGGGGTTCTTGCCGCCGAGTTCGAGGGCGACCTTCTTCACGGTCGCCGCAGCGGTGGCCATGATCCGCTTGCCGGTCTCCAGGCCGCCGGTGAAGGACACCATGTCGACGGCGGAGTCCTCGGCGAGCGCGGCGCCGGCCTCGGGCCCCGCGCCGAGCACGAGGTTGCCGACACCGGGCGGGAGTCCCGCCTCCTCCAGCGCCTTCAGCAGCAGGATCGCGGTGGAGGGGGTCAGCTCGCTGGGCTTCAGGACGAACGTGTTGCCCGCGACCAGGGCGGGCGCGACCTTCCAACTGGCCTGCAGCAGCGGGTAGTTCCAGGGGGTGATCAGTCCGCAGACGCCGACGGGTTCGTAGCTGACCCGGCTGAGCGCGTCGTCGCGGCCGGTGTCGATCACCCGTCCTGCGCTGGTGCCGGCGATGCCGCCGTAGTAGCGGAGGCAGGAGACGACGTCGGCGATGTCGTACTCGCTCTCCACCAGGCGCTTGCCGGTGTCCAGGGACTCGGCGCGGGCGAACTCCTTGGCGTCGCGCTCGATGATGTCGGCGGTGCGCAGGAGCAGGGCGCCGCGCTCGCGCTCGGGGGTGTGCGGCCAGGGCCCCTCGTCGAACGCGCGGCGGGCGGCGGCGATCGCGGCCTCCGTGTCGGGGCGGGTCGCCTCGGCGACCGTCGCGACGAGGGCGCCGTCCGCCGGACAGCGAATCTCGCGGTGGCCGCCGGCCATCGCCGCGCGCCATTTCCCATCCACATACAGATCTGCCACGGCCGCGCCCTTCGAGCCCGAATTCGTTGCGCATTGTGCATTGGATTGCTTTTGGTGGAACACCCTGACCGAATGTACTGACACCCGTCAAGGGCTCCGCGTATCCCGATTCGGCCGCGAAAACGCGACCCCCGGGGGTGGGTCAGCCGCCCAGCCGGTCCAGCAGCGCGCGGCGCCACCGCTCCGTCTCGGCGACCTGGTTGAAGGTGAACAGATGGAGGCCCGCCACGCCCGCCGACGGCGCGGTGAACGCCGCCCCGCCGCGGGTGAGCAACCGCTCCGGGTGATATCCGCCGGGTGTGGCGAAACGCAGGAACCAGGAGGCGTGTCCGGTGAGGAACCGGGTCGACTCCCCCACCCCGATCTTCGTCGCCATGGACAGCAGCTTGGCCCGCTGGACGGGCCCGGCGACGCCGAGGTACACGGGCAGGGTGACGTCCCGTCGCCGGATCCGGGTGAGCCAGTCGGCGAGCACGCGCGCGTCGAAGCAGAGGTTGCTGACGATGTAGGTGGCGTGCGCCCGCTTGTCCCACATCGCCTGGATGGTGAGGTCGTCATGGATGAGGGGATGGCTCTCCGGGTAGCCGGTGATCCCGGTTTCCCTGAAGGGTCTGCCCAGTTCGGTCAGACGGCGCAGCACCGGCAGCGCTCCCTCGTAGGTCCCGGCGGGCGGATCGGCGTCGCCCGCCGGGACGAAGAGGTCGTCGACGCCCGCCGCGCGCAGCCGCTCGGTGACGTCCTTCAGGTGGGTGTCGTCGCGCAGCAGCCGTGCCGGGACGTGGGGGACGACCCGGTAGCCGTGCGCCGTGAGCCGCTCGGTGAGGTCGAGGGTCGGTTCCAGGCCCTTGACCGGCGACGCCGTGACCGCGACCACGACGTCGCGGGGCACATGGGCGAGGACCTTGTCCTCGGCCGCCCGGGCGGGCAGCACCTCGTAGCGGACGCGGGCGAGCAGCGCCCGCAGCGCCTCGGCGCCCATGGCGGGCTACCCGGCCTGCTTCTGGGCGTCGCGGAGCCGGTAGTACACGGCCTTGGAGGGCGGCAGGGGCTCCTTGCCGAGGATGAGGTCGGCCGCCTTCTCGGCGATCATCATCACCGGGGCGTAGATGTTGCCGTTGGTGACGTACGGCATCACCGAGGCGTCCACCACCCGCAGGCCCTCCACGCCGTGCACCCGCATGCTCGCCGGGTCGACGACCGACATCTCGTCGGTGCCCATCTTGCAGGTGCAGGACGGGTGCAGGGCGGTCTCACCGTCCTTGGCGACCCAGTCGAGGATCTCCTCGTCGGTCGCCACGGACGGGCCGGGTGAGATCTCCCCGTCGTTGTAGGGGGCGAGGGCGGGCTGGTCGAGGAGGTTGCGGGCGACCCTGACCGCCTCGACCCACTCGCGGCGGTCCTGCTCGGTGGAGAGGTAGTTGAAGCGCAGGGCCGGGTGTTCGCGCGGGTCCCTGCTCCTGATCTTCACCGAGCCGAGGGCGTCGGAGTACATGGGGCCGACGTGGACCTGGTAGCCGTGACCGCCGGCCGGCACCGAGCCGTCGTAGCGGACCGCGATGGGCAGGAAGTGGAACATCAGGTTGGGGTAGTCCACGTCGTCGTTGCTGCGGCAGAAGCCGCCGGCCTCGAAGTGGTTCGTCGCGGCCGGCCCCTTGCGGAAGAGCCACTGGAGGCCGATGAAGGGGGCCCGCCACTTGGCGAGGTACGGCTGGACGGAGACGGGCTGCTTGCAGGCGTACTGGATGTACACCTCAAGGTGGTCCTGGAGGTTCTCGCCGACGCCGGGCAGGTCGTGGACGACGTCGATGCCGAGGGCGGCGAGTTCCTCCGCGTTTCCGATGCCGGAGAGCTGGAGCAGCTGAGGGGAGTTGATCGCGCCGCCGCAGAGGATGACCTCCTTGGCCCGGACCTGCTGGAGGGCGCTTTTGCCGCGCTGGAACTCGACGCCGACGGCCTTCTTGCCCTCGAAGAGGACGCGGGTGACCAGGGCGCGGGTCTTCACGGTGAGGTTGGGGCGCTTCCGGGCGGGTTTGAGGTACGCCTTCGACGCGGACAGGCGGCGGCCGCGGTGGACGTTGCGGTCGAACTTGGCGAAGCCCTCCTGCCGGTAGCCGTTGACATCATCGGTCGGCGCGTACCCGGCCTCCTCGGTGGCCTGGAGGAAGGCGGAGAACAGGGGGTTGGTGGCGGGGCCGCGTTCCAGGACCAGGGGGCCGTCGTGGCCGCGGAACTCGTCGTCCGGGTCGGCGGCGAGGCAGTTCTCCATCCGGCGGAAGTACGGCAGGCAGTGCGCGTAGTCCCAGGTGGCCATGCCGGGGTCGGCGGCCCAGCGCTCGTAGTCCATGGGGTTGCCGCGCTGGAAGATCATGCCGTTGATGCTGCTGGAGCCGCCGAGCACCTTGCCGCGGGCGTGGTAGATGCGGCGGCCGCCCATGTGGGGCTCGGGCTCGGACTCGTACTTCCAGTCGTAGAACCGGCTGCCGATGGGGTACGTCAGCGCCGCCGGCATGTGGATGAAGACGTCCCACGGGTAGTCGGGGCGGCCTGCCTCCAGCACCAGCACCCGGTTGCCCGGGTCGGCGGAGAGCCGGTTCGCCAGTGCGCTGCCGGCCGAGCCGCCGCCGACGATGACGAAGTCGTACTGCAAGGGAGCCATGGTGCCTCGTCTCACTCGCGCCGTCGATTGCGCGGCATGCTAGTACGGGTATCGCTATACGCACCAGGTTGCGAACAACGCAACTTGTAAGATCTTTGTTCACATCGCGTTACTTGGAGTGCGTTGTTTACTGCGCGTATAGTTTCGCTATGAGCAACTTCAGTCCGGATACCGAAACGAACGGCTCATCTTCCGGTGGCGTGCAGTCCGTCGACCGCGCCATCAGCGTCCTGGAGATCCTGGCCCAGCGCGGCGAGGCGGGAGTGAGCGAGGTGGCCGCCGAGATCGATGTTCACAAGTCGACCGCGTTCCGTCTGCTCGGCGCCCTGGAGGCGCGCGGTCTCGTGGAGCAGTCGGGCGAGCGGGGCAAGTACTCGCTCGGCTTCGGCATCGTACGCCTGGCAGGTGCCGTGACGGGACGCATCGACGTCACCCAGCAGGGCCGGGCGGTGTGCGAGCGGCTGGCCGACGAGATCGGCGAGACGGTCAACATCGCGGTGATGCAGGAGCACTACGCGATCAACCTCTACCAGGTGCGCGGCACGGCCGCCGTCACCGCGCACAACTGGGTCGGCCAGCTGACCCCGCTGCACGCCACCTCCAGCGGCAAGATCATGCTCGCCCACCGGCCCGCCGCGGAGCGCGCCGCGCTGATCGCGGACGGGGGTCTGAAGAAGCTGACCCCGCACACCATCTCCTCGAAGGCGAAGCTGGAGAAGAACCTCGCCGAGGCCCGGGAGCGCGGTTACGCCTGGACGCTGGAGGAGCTGGAGATCGGGCTGCACGCGATGGCCGCGCCGATCCGCGACCGGGAAGGGGTGGTCATCGCGTCGATCAGCGCGTCCGGGCCGTCCTACCGGTTCACCGAGGAGCGCATGCACGAGCTGGCCCCGGTGCTGGTCAAGGGCGCGGAGGAGATCAGCCACCGCATGGGGTACCTGGGCTGAGCGCCCGCAGAACGACCGCCGTGCGACCCGCGTCCACCCCGTCCGCGCGGGCCACGGGCGTCACTCCGGCTGCCGGGTGCCGAGCCGTTCGTGGACCCAGTCGTGGAAGGCGCCGATGTGGTGCTCGCTGGGCACCAGCACCCCGCCCTTGGCGTACAGCCGTGAGCTCATGCCGGGCTGCGTGCGCTCGCAGGCCTCGAAGTCCTGGCGGTTGACCCGGTCGAAGAGCTCCACGGACCGGCTGACGTCCTTGCCGCTCTCGACGACGTGCGGGAGGTAGAGCCAGTCGCACTCGACGATCGTGCGGTCGACGGCCACCGGGTACATCCGGTGGAATATCACATGGTCCGGGACCAGGTTGATGAACACCTGCGGTTTGACGGTGATCGCGTAGTACCGCCGGTCCTGGTCCGCCGAGACCCCCGGAATGCGGTCGAGCCCCTCGGATCCGTCGACGGTGAAGCCCTGGACGTCCGCGCCGAACTCGGCGCCGTGGCCGACGTAGTACTGGGCCGCGTAGCCGTCGGCGAACTCCGGCAGCACCTCGGTGAGTTCGGGGTGGATGGTGGCGCAGTGGTAGCACTCCATGAAGTTCTCGATGATGAGCTTCCAGTTGGCCCTGACGTCGTAGACGATCCGTCTGCCGACGGAGAGCTCCTCGATGCCGTAGCGCTCGATCGACTCGACGTCGCCCAGCCGCTCGACGGCCGCCCCGATCACGTCCTCCTCGAAGGACGGCGGGTTCTCCGCGAGGCAGACCCACACATAGCCGAGCCACTCCCGGACGGCGACGCCCACCAGGCCGTACTCGGTGCGGCCGACGTCGGGCATCTTGGTGAGGTTGGGGGCCGCCACCAGCCTGCCGTCCAGGTCGTAGGTCCAGGCGTGGTACGGGCACTGGAACGCCCGCCTGACCTCGCCCGTCTCCTCCGTGCAGAGCTTGGCGCCGCGGTGCCGGCAGACGTTGAAGTAGGCGCGGATCGAGTGGTCCCGGGCCCGGGTGACGAGGATGGACTCGCGGCCCACGTCGACCGTGCGGAACGCGCCGGGTTTCGGCAGGTCGGCGGCGCGGGCGACGCAGAACCACATCGTCTCGAAGATGCGCTCCTGCTCCTGGGCGAAGATCCCGGGATCGGTGTAGGCGGAGCCGGGGAGGGTGGCGATCAGGCTGTCCGGCAGGCTGGTCGAGGTCACGGTGCACTCCTCGGAGGACGTCGTGGATCGGTGGGGTGGCGCGGGCGCCGGGTCAGGACGCGGCGGTGCCGAACTGCTTGCGGGCCCGGGTGAACAGCCGCGGCTGGTTCATCCCGAGCACGGCGACCTGCCGGCCCGCCCGCCGGTACACGGCGAGGAAGCTGCGGTCGTCGGTCGAGCCCGCCTCGACCGTCACACTGTCGGCCCCGGCGGCGTGACCGACGAACTGGATCTTCACGCCGTACTGGTCGGACCAGAAGTACGGCGGCCTGGGCGCCACCGGTTCCCGGGCGCCGTGGGCGAGCAGCGTGGCGACGGCGGTGTCCGGCCGTTCCAGCGCACCGGTCCAGTGCTCGATCCTGCGGTGGGCGCCGGTGTGCGGGTCGTACCAGTTGGCGCAGTCGCCGACGGCGACCACCCCGGCCACGCTGGTGCGGCCGTCGGCGCCGCACTTCACGCCGTTGTCGAGCGCGATGCCGGAGCCCGCCAGCCAGTCGACCGAGGGGCGCGCCCCGACCCCGACGACGACGGTGTCGGCGGGCACGCTGCGGCCGTCCTCGAGCAGCACGCCCTCCACCCGGCGCTCGCCGCTCAGCCCCTTGACCCCCACTCCGCACAGCAGCCGTACTCCGTGGTCGGCGTGGAGCGCGGAGACGACGGCGCCCATGTCCTCGCCGAGCGGTCCGGCCAGCGGGGTCGGGGCCGCCTCGATCACGGTGACGTCGAGGCCGAGGGCGTAGGCGGTGGAGGCGACCTCGGCGCCGACGAACCCGCCGCCGATCACCACCAGGCGGCCGCCCCGGGCCAGGTCGTCCCGCAGCGCCCGGGCGTCGTCGAGGGTGCGCAGCGTGTGGACGCCGGCGAGACCCTCGGTGCCGGGCAGGGTGCGGGCGGCGGCGCCGGTGGCGAGGACCACGCCGTCGGCGCGGACCTCCCCGCCGCCGGCGAGACGGATCGCCTGCCGGGTGCGGTCCAGGCCGACGGCCCGGGAACCGAGCAGCCACTCCGCTCCGAGGTCCTCGTCGTCGCGCTCCAGTGCCAGGTCCGCCTCGCCGAGGGTGCCGGCCAGGAACTCCTTGGACAACGGCGGCCTGTCGTAAGGTCGGTGGGGTTCGTCGCCGACGACGACCAGCCGGCCGTCGTATCCCCGCTGCCGCAGCGAGCGCGCGGCCGACAGACCGGCCAGCGAGGCGCCCACCACGGCGACGGTCCTCACGCCGCGCCTCCGGCGAGGCGGGCGGCGACGCACGGCGGCAGGTTGGGTGCGTCGGCGGAGAGCCGGACGTAGACCGTTCCGTCCTCCACGACGACCTCGTGGGTGCGGACCGGGAGCTTGGCCGGGGGTGCGTCCACGGCGCCGGTGCGCAGGTCGAACTTGGAGGCGTGCAGGGGACATTCCACCTCGCAGCCCTCCAGCCAGCCGTCGGCGAGCGAGGCGTCCTGGTGGGTGCAGGTGTCGTCGATGGCGAAGAGCTCGCCGTCGTCGGTGTGGAACACCGAGACGGGCGGTTCGATGTCGAGCCGGTGGGCCTCGCCTCGCGGCAGATCCGCGAGACGGCACGCGGGAATCATCATGACACCTCGGTGCGTATAGCGAAACGGATTGCGATGAGCGCAACGCCAGTCTGGAGGCCGCCGCGAAGCGTTGTCAAGGAGTTCACGCGCCGGTTTACCCGGGCCCCGACAGCGGTCCCGCGGGCACGCCGAAGCGCCCTCGAAAGCAGGCGTGAGCAGGGCGAACAGGCCCCTGTGCGGTGCGGGTACGGCCCTGCCCCGGTGCCGTCACCGGGACAGGGCCGCTGCGTCTGCGGGCGGTCAGAGACCGCGACCGTCCGTCACAGGAGCACCACCGAACGCAGCACGTCACCGTGGTGCATGCGCTCGAACGCCTTCTCGACCTCGTCCAGGGCGATGGTCTCGGTGACGAAGGCGTCGAGGTCGAGGCGGCCCTGCAGGTACAGGTCGATCAGCATCGGGAAGTCCCGGGAGGGCAGGCAGTCGCCGTACCAGGACGACTTGAGGGCGCCGCCGCGGCCGAAGACGTCGAGGAGCGGCAGTTCCAGCTTCATCTCGGGGGTGGGTACGCCGACCAGGACGACGGTGCCCGCGAGGTCGCGGGCGTAGAAGGCCTGCCGGTAGGTCTCCGGGCGGCCGACCGCCTCGATGACGACGTCGGCGCCGAAGCCGCCGGTCAGTTCGCGCACCGCCTCGACGGCGTCGGTCTCCTTCGAGTTGACCGTGTGGGTGGCGCCGAGCCTGCGTGCGGTGTCCAGCTTGCGGTCGTCGATGTCCACGGCGATGACGCGCGCCGCGCCGGCCAGGTTCGAGCCGAGGACGGCCGCGGCGCCGACCCCGCCGCAGCCGATCACGGCGACGCTGTCGCCGCGTCCGACGTGGCCGGTGTTGAGGGCGGCGCCGATGCCCGCCATCACGCCGCAGCCCAGCAGCCCGGCGGCCGCCGCCGACGCGCGCCGGTCGACCTTGGTGCACTGTCCGGCCGCCACCAGCGTCTTCTCGGCGAAGGCGCCGATCCCCAGGGCGGGCGAGAGTTCCTGGCCGGTCGAGGCGAGGGTCATCCTCTGCTTCGCGTTGTGGGTGTTGAAGCAGTACCAGGGCCGCCCGCGCAGACAGGCCCGGCACTGGCCGCACACGGCACGCCAGTTGAGGATCACGAAGTCACCGGGCGCCACGTCGGTGACGCCGTCGCCGACCGCCTCGACGACCCCCGCCGCCTCGTGCCCCAGCAGGAAGGGGAACTCGTCGCTGATCCCGCCCTCGCGGTAGTGCAGATCGGTGTGGCAGACCCCGCAGGCCTCGATCCTGACCAGCGCCTCGCCCGGACCGGGGTCGGGCACGACGATGGTCTCCAGGCTGACAGGGGCGCCCTTGCTCCGCGCGACGACGGCACGGACCTGCTGAGACATGGCCACTCCTCGACTGACAGAGGCGGCGAGACGTTGCCCAATACGGCACGCATCTCGTGTTTCGCAACACAGCATCGCGGAGGCCGAACCGGGGGTCAAGGATCCGTCTGCGGCCAGCGCACCCGGCACGGCCGAGGCCGCCCCGCATGCGCTGGGGCCGACATCGCACCCGCAGGTATCATTTATTGGGCAAACACCACAAACACCGACATCCCGAGTCCGGCACGGATGTGCCCGAGGTGAGGATGCGCGACATCACCTTCGACGGCCGCGGCGAGCTCCCTGAGCCCGGGGGCGAGGCGGAGGCACTGCTGGACGCGCGGGGCCGGGTGGCGGCCTGGGGCCCGGGCGCCGAGGCGCTGCTCGGTCACCCGGCACGGGAGGTGCTCGGCCGGCCCGCGGACGGCCTGCTGCACGACCCCGCCGAGGCGGCGCACGTGGTCCGGCGGTGGGAGGAGGGGATCCGCCAGGGGCCGCTGGTGCTGCGGCGGCGCGGCGGGGAACCGGTCGAGGTCCAGGTCTGGGTGCGCGCCCTCACCGCCGCGGACGGCGAGCAGCGGTGGCTCGTACAGGCGGCCGGCGCGGAGGCGTACCGCACGTACGAATTCGGCCGCGCCCTGCTGCAGGGGCTGTTCACCGACATCCCCTTCCACATCGACCTCTTCGACACCCGGCAGCGGTTCATCGCCCAGAACCTCGCGCAGCGCCGCGCGGGGGTGTTCCGGGATGCCGAGTACTCCGGGCACACGATGCGCGAGATGGCCCCGCCCGGCCTGCTGGACATCGACGCGCTGGAGGAGCGGCAACGGCGGGTGCTGGAGACCGGCAAGGCGCTGCTCGACACCGAGGTGGTCGGCCACCCGGTACCCGGTTCACCGCAGGACTACGTGTGGTCGGAGTCCATCCTGCCGCTCAGGGACCCGTCCGGGACGGTGATCGCGCTGGCCCATGTGGTCTCCGACGTGACCCACCGGGTCCGCTCGCGCGAGCGGCTGGTGCTGGCCAACGAGGCCGGCACCCGGATCGGCACCACCCTGGACCTGTGGCAGACGGCCCGGGAACTGGCCGAGGTCGCGGTGCCGTGGTTCGCCGACGCCTGCCACGTCGACCTGCTGGACTCCGTCTTCTCCGACGGGGACGACGCGGACGACAGGGAGCCGGCCGACGACGCACGGCCGCGCCACCCGCTGCTGCGGCGGGCCGCGTCCGACGGGGTGACCACCGGGGGCACGACCACCGGCGGGGCGCGCGCGGTGCGGGTGGGCGACCTCGACACGGCGGCGACGGCACCCGGCTCGCCTTTCCTCGACGCCCTCACGAAGGGCAGGTCCGTGCTCCTCGCGGACGAGCAACTGCGCCCCGCCGCCACCGACCCCCGCCGGGCACCGGGCGCCGGCCCGGACGTCCACTCCTGGCTGCTGGTCCCGATGCTCGCCCGGGGTGTCGCCCTCGGTACCGCCGTCTTCATGCGCTCGCGCAGCCCCCGCCGGTTCGAGCCCGAGGACGTGCTGCTCGCCGAGCAGATCGTGACCCGTACCGCGGTGTGCGTCGACAACGCCAGCCGCTACCACCGGGAGCGGACGACGGCCCGGACCCTGCGGCGCAGCCTGCTCCCCCAGCGGCTGCCGTCGCCGTCGGCGGTGCGGACGGCGTCCCGCTATCTGCCGGCCAGCGAGCACACCGGGCTGGGTGGCGACTGGTTCGACGTGATCCCGCTGTCCGGGGCCCGGGTGGCGCTCGTGGTGGGCGACGTGGTCGGGCACGGTCTGCAGTCGGCGGTGACCATGGGCCGGCTGCGCGGTGCCGTGCGCACCCTCGCGGATCTCGACCTGTCCCCCGCGGAACTCCTCGCCCACCTGGACGACCAGATGAACCGGTTCCTCGACGAGCGCGGCGACGAGGTGTCCCTGGTGACGGGGGCGACCTGCCTGTACGCGGTGTACGACCCGGTGTCCCGGCTGTGCCAGCTGGCGCGTGCCGGTCATCCGCCGCCGGCGGTCGTCTCGGCGGACGGCGCCGTCGACTTCGTGGACCTGCCCGGCGGCCCGACCCTCGGCCTCGGCGGTGTCGTGTTCGAGGAACGGGAGGTCGCCCTGGCCGACGGGGACCTCCTGGTCCTCTACACGGACGGGCTGCTGGAGTCGCGTGCGCAGGACTTCGACACCGGGCTGCGCCGGATGCGCGCCACGCTCTCGCGCACCCCCGCGTCGGCCGCTCCGCAGGAGGTGTGCGACACGCTGATCACCGAACTGCTGCCGCCGGGCCACCAGGACGACGTGGCCGTCCTGGTGGCCCGGATGAGCGGTCTGGCCCCGGACGCCCATGTCACCTGGGAGATCGAGGCGCAGGAGCGGATGGTCGGCCGGGCGCGGGAGCTGGCGGCGCGGCAGCTCGCGCGGTGGGGGCTGGCGGAGGAGGCGTTCACCACCGAGCTGATCGTGAGCGAGCTGGTGACGAACGCGCTGCGGTACGGCGGTGCGCCGATCACGCTGCGCCTGATCCGGGACCGGAGCCTGATCTGCGAGGTCTCGGACGGCAGCAGCACCTCGCCCCATGTGCGGCGCGCCCGGGACACGGACGAGGGCGGGCGCGGTCTCTACCTCATCACCCAGCTCGCGCAGAACTGGGGGGCGCGGTACAACCCGCGGGGCAAGACCATCTGGGCCGAGCAGTCACTTCCCGGCTGACGCGCGCTCCGCGGAGGGGGCCCGGTCGTCGTCCGGCCCGGGTACGACGACCAGGAAGGCGTCCGAGCCGAGGTCCATCACCACGGTCGCCCGGCCGCCCTCGGCCCGGCACCGCGCCGCGTACTCCTCGGCCGGCCACGAACCCCGGGGAGCCCCGGCGGGAAATCGCTCCAGCACCCTCGCGCCCATAGTGGTCCCGCACCTCCCGAGTCGGTCTTCGCCTTTCCCTGCGGCTGCCCCCGATCGACGCGGACATGCCGGAAACGCCGGAGGGGCGCCGGCCGCCGGTCCGTCGCGCGGGCCCGGGGAAGTGGGAGCGTGGGACCTTCGCCTGCCGCCGCACCGCACCGGAGCCGCCCCATGAACGTCTCGGTCGTCCTGTTCACCGCCGACCTGCGCCTGTACGACCATCCGCCGCTGCGGGCGGCCCTGGACGGCTCGGACGAGGTCGTGCCGCTGTTCGTGCGGGACCGCGCGGTGGACCGGGCCGGCTTCGCCGTGCCCAACCGGCTGGCCTTCCTCGCCGACTGCCTGCGCGATCTGGACGCGGGGCTGCGTGAGCGTGGCGGCCGGCTGGTGGTGCGCTCGGGTGACCTCGTCGAGGAGGTGTGCAAGGCGGCGGCCGAGGCGGACGCCGGCGCGGTGCACCTGGCCGGCGACGTCAGCGGGCATGCGCAGCACCGGGAGGAGCGGCTGCGCCGCGCTCTGGAGGCGGACGGACGGCGGCTGCACGTCCACGACGCGGTGACCGGGGCGGTCCCGGCCGGGGCGGTGACCCCGGCCGACTCGGACCATTACGCGGTGTTCACGCCCTACTTCCGGCAGTGGTCGAGGCAGCCGCTGCGGACGGCCGTGGCCGCGCCGCGCCGGGTCCCGGTCCCGGACGGGGTCGGGTCCGAGCCGCTGCCGCGCCGCGACCGGCTGTCCGGCGTGTCGGAGGGGCTGGCCGCCGGGGGCGAGGCGGAGGCCCGCAGACGGCTCACCTCCTGGCTGCGCGCGGGCATCGGGTCGTACGAGGACCGCCACGACGACCTGGCGGGCGACGCGACCTCGCGGCTCTCACCGCACCTCCACTTCGGCACGCTCTCCCCCGTCGAGCTGGTCCACCGGGCCCGCAAGGCGGGCGGCCCGGGCGCCGAGGCGTTCGTACGGCAGCTCGCCTGGCGGGACTTCCACCGGCAGGTGCTGGCCGCGCGGCCGGCGGCGGCCACGGCCGACTACCGGACGAAACAGGACCGTTGGCGCACCGGGCGGGCCGCGGACGAGGACGCCGAGGCGTGGCGGGCGGGGCGCACCGGCTACCCGGTCGTCGACGCGGCGATGCGCCAGCTGCGCCACGAGGGCTGGATGCACAACCGGGGGCGGCTGCTGGCGGCGAGCTTCCTGGCCAAGACGCTGTACGTCGACTGGCGGGTGGGCGCCCGGCACTTCCTGGAACTGCTGGTCGACGGGGATGTGGCGAACAACCAGCTCAACTGGCAGTGGGTGGCGGGCACCGGCACCGACACCCGCCCCAACCGGGTCCTCAATCCGGTGACCCAGGCGAAGCGTTACGACCCCGAGGGCGCGTACGTACGACGCTGGGTGCCGGAGTTGGCGGGGCTGGCGGGGGCGAAGGCGCACGTGCCGTGGAAGCTGGGCGGCCCGGACCGGGCGGCGCTCGGCTATCCGGAGCCGATCGTCGACCTGGCGGAGGGGCTCGCGCGGTTCCGGCGGGCCCGGGAGCGCGGCTGAACCCAGAACTACACATAAAGAAGAAATAAGAGCAGAATGCTATCTAGCGGCGTTTACCGCACGCCCCAGACGCGGTCAGGCCTGCAAGTCAAAGGAGACGAGTCATGGCCAACGTCTCGCACGGCAGAAGTGACATATCCAGCCACCCCGATGTCTCCGAGATGCGGGAGCGCTACGCCCGCATGCTCGGCGGCCGTGACGTGGCGCTCGTGGACGGCCCGGTGTTCCTGCTCGGTCTGTACTGCGCGGCGTCCCCGTGGATCCTCCACTACACGGCGAGCCAGCCCGCGCTCGTGACCCACAACCTGATCATGGGCGTAGCGATAGGTCTGCTGGCACTGGGCTTCACCAGGGCACCGGAGCGCATGTACGGCCTCAGCTGGGCCATGTGCGCGCTGGGCATCTGGATGATCATCGCCCCCTGGGTGGTCGGCACCGGCCCGGACAAGGGCGTCATCATCAACAACGTCATCATCGGCGCGCTGGCCCTCTGCCTCGGGCTGGTGTGCGCCGTTTCGGCGGCCAGGCGGACGCCCATGACCTAGGCACACCGAGCATCCCCCGGAAGGGAGGACGCGGGGCCGGTCCGATGACGGCGGACCGGCCCCGCCGCGCGCCCGCTCAGCGGCCGGGCACCAGCCAGGGCTCCTGCGGGAGCGGGCTGCCGGTCTCGATGAGGGACTTCAGGTTGGAGAGCACGGCCGGCCAGCCGGACGAGACGGCCTGGAGTTCGCCCTCGTCGTTGAGGTCCTCGTGGGTGACGGTGAGCTTGACGATGTCGGCGTGCGGGCGGATGTCGAAGGTGACGCGGGAGTGCCGGCCCCGGTCGCCCTCGTCCGCGGGCGCGGCCCAGGTGGTGACCAGCCGGGTCGGGCGGTCGCTCTCGACGACGGTGCCGACCACGTCGGCGATGCCGGAGCCGTCGGTGCGGACGTGCTCCCAGCGGGAGCCGGGCCGCCAGTCGGAGACGTTGGAGTGCCCCCAGTGGACGGCGGTCAGGTCGGCGTCCGTGAGGGCGTCCCAGACCTTCTCGGGGGTGCTGGCGATGTAGGTGACGTAGACATAGCTGGGCTGGTCGCTCATGGCTTCCTCGGCTCGTCGCTTCAGGTCGCCGAGCGCGCGCAGGCGCGGACGCTCGAACTTGTCGATCCACCGCTCCTGGATCTCGTGGAGCGGCACCGGGTTGAGGTAGTGCAGCTTCTCCCGCCCCCGCCGCACGGTGCTGATCAGGCTGGCGGCCTCCAGGACGGCCAGGTGCTGGGTCACCGACTGCCGGGTCATCGCGATGCGCTCGCACAGCTCGCCCAGCGTCTGGCCGTTCTGCTCGTGCAGCCGGTCCAGCAGCCGCCTGCGGGTGTCGTCGGCCAGCGCCTTGAAGGCGCGGTCCATGCCACTGTCGCCCTCTGATCGCACACTCGAAGTCATGCAGGCAATTGCTTGCATGTCAACGTCGCCCTCCTGTTCGACGCGGTTCAGGAAGCCGTGTCGAACGAGATCCACACGTCCGGCGGCAGCTCCGGCATGCCCGGCACCGGCCGGGGCTCCTCCGTCCAGGCGTCGCCCGCGGCCTCGGCCGCGACCCGCCGCCAGAAGGCGACGGCGCCCGGGTTCTCGTACTGGAACGCGATCTCCCAGCGGCCCGGATGACGGGTGAGGACCTCACGGACGGCGGCCAGCCCGATGCCGGTCCGCCGCGCGCCGCGGGCCACGAAGAAGCTGTTGAGCACCCGCACGGGCACGTCCAGCGCGCGGACGAAGGCGAAGCCGACCGGGTGCTCGCCCAGGACGAAGAGGTAGGCCGCCCAGTCGGGTGCGGAGAACGCGTCCTCGACGCGCTCGTCGCGGAACGAGCCGTCGGGCCTCGGCAGGAGTCCACGGAACTCGGACAGGTCGTGGCGGAACATCAGCCACAGACGATCGACGACGGGGCGGTCCGCGGGGACGGCGGGGCGGACGACGACGTCCGCTGCAGTGGGTTCGGTCATGAAAAAAGCCTCACCCGGCGGCAGTTGACCGCCGGGTGAGGCTGACGTGTGGTCGGAACACTACACCACGGCCGGCTCCTCCGGCGTCAGGTACTCCTCGCTGATCTCCTTCGCCCCGAACGGCCACACCTTCTCCAGCCGGGCCCAGACCAGGAACGCCACGCAGCCGAGGGCGAGCCAGGCCAGGGACCACTCGATGGGGTGACGGCCCGGGGAGTTCCGGTCGGCGTAGCCGTAGATCACGCACCAGCCGGCGAAGGCGACGATGCTCGGCAGCGGGTAGAGCCACATGCGGTACGGCCGCTTCAGGGACGGCTGCCGGCGGCGCAGCACCGTGAGCGCCACGATCTGTGCCAGCGCCTGGACGATCACCATCACGGTGGTGAGCAGCTGGATCAGGGTCGCCAGGTCGGTGTGGCGGCCGATCAGGAAGCCGATCGCGGTGATCACGCCCATGGTGGCGAGCCCGAGCATCGGGAAGCGGTGCTTCGGGTGCAGCTTCTCGTAGGGGCGGAAGAAGACGCGGTCGCGGGCGGCGTCGTAGGGCACCCGGGAGCCGCCGAGCAGGCCGGTGAAGACCGAGGCGAAGGCGGTGATCAGGATGAGCACGGTCACCGTGTCGGCGGCGCCCTTGCCCCAGGTCTTCTCAAGAACCGCCGAGGCCACGGAAGTCGACGCGATGTCGTCCGGGTTCGTCATGCGGTGCCAGTCGATGACGCCGAGCGTGCCGATCTGGAGCAGCAGGTAGATCGCCATGATGCCGAGGATCGAGAAGAGGATGGAGCGCGGCAGGACGCGGCCGGGTTCCTTGATCTCGGCGCCCATGTAGGCGGTCGTGTTGTAGCCGAGGTAGTCGTAGATGCCGATGGTCAGGCCCGCGGCGAAGCCGAGCCAGAAGTGGTCGCTCGTCAGGTCGAAGGCGTGGGCCGGGTAGGTGAAGGCCAGGTGCGGGCTGAAGTCGGTGGCCGCGGCGACGATCACCAGGAGCACCGAGGCGATCATCACCGTCCACATGACGGCGGTGATCCTGGCGATGTGCTCGATGCCGCGCCAGAGCAGGAGCACCACCAGGGCGATGACACCGAGCCCGATCAGGTCGCCGGAGGTCTGGCCGAGGCCGGGGGCGAGGTAGCCCAGGTACTGGACGAAGCCGACCACGCCCGTGGACATGATCAGCGGGATGAAGAGCATCGCCGTCCAGACGAACAGGAACGGCATCAGGCGTCCGGTGCGGTACTGGAAGGCCTGGCGCAGGTAGACGTAACTGCCGCCGGAGCCGGGCATCGCGGCGCCGAGTTCGGCCCAGACCAGGCCGTCGCAGAGCGCGAGCACCGCGCCCGCGACGAACCCGATGACGGCCTGCGGGCCGCCGAACGCGGCGACCATGAGCGGGATGGTCACGAACGGACCGATGCCGCACATCTGGCTCATGTTGATGGCGGTGGCCTGGAACAGGCCGACGCGGCGGACGAAACCGCCGGTCGGTGGCGCACCGCCCGAGACGACGGGACTACCGGGACCTGCAGACATGAGGGCTCCTGAGCGAGACACGGGGAGGTGGGCGAGGCGCGTACGACGGGCGGGGGCCGACTCGGCGGGATGGCCGATAAAGTTAAGGAGCCTTACTAGATGCGTCAAGTATGCGACGGGAATCGGTGAGAATGGTGCGATGGCCGCCAGCGACGTCGTAGAGGAGCAGGAGCAGCCCTGGAGCCGGCAACGCCTGCGCAGCGCCAACGAGCGGCTGCTGCTGGACCGGCTGCGCCTGCTCGGTTCCGCCTCCCGCGCCCAACTGGCCCGCGAGACCGGTCTGTCGAAGCCGACGGTGTCCAGCGCGCTCGCCGCGCTGGAGTCGGCGGGCCTGGTCCACGAGGTCGGCACCCACGTGCCGGAGCGGGGCCGCACGGCCGTCCTGTACGCGCCCGACCCGGCGGCCGGGTTCGCGCTCGGCATCGACGTGGGCCGCAGCTGGCTGCGGGTGGCGGTCGCCGATCTCGACGGCACCCTGGTCGCCCGCTCCGACGTGCGCAACCGGGCCCGGGGTTCGGGCGCGATGGCCGACCTGCTGGTGGCGACCGCCCGGCAGGTGGTCGCCAACTCCGGGGTGGATCCGGCCGAGGTGGTGCACGGGGTGGTGGGCACGCCGGGCGTGTACGACGAGCGGCAGCGCCGGGTGCGGTACGCGATGCATCTGCCGGGCTGGGGGCGCGCGGGCCTGTTCGACCGGATGCGCGAGGAGCTGGGCGTCCCGCTGGAGGTGCACAACGACGCCAATCTGGCGGCCCTCGGCGAGTACACGTACGGCGTCGGGGCGGGCAGCCGGCTGTTCGCGTACATCATGATCGGCACCGGCCTCGGGATGGGCGTGGTCAGCGAGGGGCGGCTGTTCACCGGGGCACACGGGCTGGCCGGGGAGATCGGCTTCCTGCCCTGGCCGGGACAGCAGCGGGGGCCGGAGCGGCTGGAGGACGCGGTGTCGGGGGTGGCCGTGGTCGAGACCGCGCGACGACTGGGGATGACGGGGCAGCTCACCGCCAAGTCCGTGTTCGATGCGGCACGCCTGGGCGATCCGGCCGCGGTGGAGGCGGTACGCCTCGAGGGCGAGCGGATCGCGCACACGGTGGCGGCCGCCGCCGCCGTCCTCGACCCCGATCTGGTGGTGCTCGGCGGCGGCGTCGGCCACAGCGTCGACCTGCTGCTGCGCCCCGTACGGGAGCATCTGCGCACGCTCACACCGCTGCGCCCGAAGCTGGCGCCCAGCAGGCTCGGCGAGGACGCGGTGCTGCTCGGCGCGGTGGCCACGGCCCTGGGGACCGCCCGTGACCTGGTGTTCGAGCGCAGGTCGGGCACGTCCTGACAGCGGCGGCGCCAACTCGCGCGGGCGCCACGGTGATTGACACGGCCTCCGTGGCACCCTAGCTTGAGCCGGGTTAGTAAAGTTTCCTAACTTTACGAGCCTGGAGACCATCGTGTTCCCTCGCCGTGCCCCCGGACACCGCCTCGCCACGGCCGCCGTGGCCCTGGGACTGCTCTGCTCACTCAACACCAGCGCCTGGGCCGGGGCCCGCGACCCGGCCCACGGGCCCGCCCGGATCACCCGTGTGCCGTCCGCCGCCGGGTCCGGGACCCCGCTGTCGGGGTACGCGATCCGGTCGACGGCCGACGTGGGCGACTCCGCGGCGGCGGTCTCCTCCTCCGGCTACCCGACACAGGACTGGTATCCGGCCGGCCCCCGCTCCACGGTCCTGGCCGCACTGCTCGCGGACGGCGTCTACCCCGACCCGTTCGTCTCCACCAACCAGGAGAAGATCCCCAAGGCGCCCTTCCAGGTGCCCTGGTGGTACCGCAGCGACTTCTCGGTGGCCGACCCGGCACAGCGCACCTACCTGGAATTCAGCGGAGTGATCTCGGCGGCCGACGTGTATGTGAACGGCCGTCAGGTCGCGACCGCCGCCGACGTCACCGGCGCCTACACCCGCCACGAACTGGACGTCACCTCGCTGGTGCGGGCCGGCACGAACACGGTCGCCTTCCGCATCCGGCCCAACAACCCCAACAAGAACCTCACCATGGGCTGGCTCGACTGGCTCCAGCCGCCGCCCGACCAGAACATGGGCATCGTCCGGGACGTCCTGGTCCGGCGCGGCGGCCCGGTCGCGCTGCGCGACGCGCACGTGGTGACGAATCTCGCGGTGCCGTCCCTCGCGACGGCCGACCTGACGGTGAAGGCGCAGGCCCGCAACGACTCGGACTCGCCGGTCACCGCCGAGGTCTCCGGCACCGTCGCCGGGGTGACCCTCACCAGGTCGGTCGAGCTGGCGGCCCACCAGACCAGGACCCTCACCTTCACTCCCGCCGACACCCCCGGTCTGCACCTCACCTCCCCCAAGGTGTGGTGGCCCGCGGGCATGGGCGGCCAGCCGCTGTACGACCTCGACCTCACCGCGTCCGTCGCCGGCACCGCCTCGGACACCGCCCACGAGAGCTTCGGCATCCGGGACGTCCGGGCCCCCTTGAACTCCGACGGCGCCCGCCAGTACTCGATCAACGGCCGCCGACTGCTGATCAAGGGCGGCGGCTGGTCACCGGACGAGTTCCTGCGCTGGGACCGCGCCTACGCCGAGGACCGCCTGAAGTACGCCCTCGACCTGGGCCTGAACGCCATCCGGCTGGAAGGCCACATCGAGCCCGACGAGTTCTTCGACCTCGCCGACCGCCTCGGCGTCCTCACCCTGCCCGGCTGGGAGTGCTGCGACAAGTGGGAGGGGCAGACCAACCCCGGCGAGAGCGGCGAGAAATGGACCGCCGCCGACTACCCGGTCGCCCAGGCCTCGATGGCCGCCGAGGCCGCCCGGCTGCGCGACCACCCGAGCGTGGTCTCCTTCCTGATCGGCAGCGACGCCGCGCCCGACGCGAAGATCGAGAAGAACTATCTGGACGCCCTGGACGCCGCCGACTGGACCGTCCCCGTGGTGCCCGCCGCCTCCGACAAGTCCGCTCCCCAGCTGGGCAGTTCGGGCATGAAGATGACCGGCCCCTACGACTGGGTCCCGCCGTCCTACTGGTACGCCAAGCGGGAGGGCGGCGCCACCGGCTTCAACTCCGAGACCAGCGCGGGCCCGGACATCCCGACCCTCGACACCCTGCGCCGGATGATGACCCCGGCCGAACTCGACACCCTCTGGAAGAACCCGGACGCCAAGCAGTACCACCGCTCGCCGTCCGCGACCTTCGGCACCCTGAAGGTCTACGACGCCGCCCTCACCGGCCGCTACGGCGCACCGAAGAGCCTCACCGACTACGTCCGCAAGGCCCAGCTCGCGCAGTACGAGAACGTCCGCGCGCAGTACGAGGCGTACGAGCGCAACCAGACCGACGCCTCGAAGCCCTCGACCGGCGTCGTCTACTGGATGTTCAACAGCGGCTGGACGTCCCTGCACTGGCAGCTGATGGACCGTTATCTCGATCAGGGCGGCGCCTACTTCGGCGCCAAGAAGGCCAACGAGCCGCTGCACGTCCAGTACTCCTACGACGACCGCTCGGTGGCCGTGGTGAACAACCGGCACACGCCGGTCTCCGGGCTCACCGCGCGGGCCACCCTCTTCAACCCCGACGGCACCCAGAAGTACGACAAGACCGTCACCGGTGTCTCGGTGCAGGGCGACGGCGCGCACAGCACCGCGCTCTCGCTGCCGGCGTCGGTGTCCGGGCTGTCCTCCACCTACCTGGCGCGGCTGGTGCTCGCCGACGCCGACGGCAAGGAGGTGAGCCGCAACGTCTACTGGCTCTCCACCAGGTCCGACACCCTCGACTGGGCGAAGACCGACTGGTGGCACACCCCGACGACGAGCTACGCCGACCTGACCGGGCTGTCCTCGATGACCCAGGTCCCGGTCACGGCGACGGCGTCGACGACGGACGCCGACGGCACGTCGACCACCACGGTCACCGTCCGCAACACGGGCACGGGGAAGACCCCGGCCCTGCTGACGGACGTCCATCTGGTCGACGCGAACGGCAAGCCGGTGCTGCCCGTCCAGTGGTCGGACAACGAGGTCAGCCTGTGGCCGGGCGAGTCGGCGACCCTGACGGCCACCTACCGGACCGCCGACCTGCACGGCTCCACGCCCCAGGTGCGGGTGTCCGGCTGGAACGCGGTGGAGCGGACGGTTCCGGCGGGCCTGCCGGAACCGTCCGTCCCGCTCAGCTCACGTTGAGCGCGGTGTCGTCGACGACGAAGGACGTCTGGAGGGTCGAACCCTCGACACCGGTGAACTTGATGGTGGCCGTGGTTCCGGCCAGGGAGGAGACGTCGAAGCTCTTGAGGACGTATCCGGAGGCCGCGTTGAGGTTGGAGTACGTGGCCAGGGTGGTGGATCCGGCGGTGACCGTCAGCTTGTCGTAGGCGGTGCTGGTGGTGGTCTCCGCGGTGTCCACGTGCAGATAGAAGCTGAGCGTCGCGGAGCAGCCGGACGGAACGGTCACCGACTGGGACAGCGTGTCGGTGTGGGCGGACCCGTAGCCGTCGAGCCAGGCCTTGTAGGAGCCGGTGCGGGCCGCCTCGCTGCTGGAGTTGGTGATGACCCCGCTGCTGGCGGTCCAGGTGGTGTTGCCGGACTCGAAGCCGGGGTTGCCGAGGAGCTGGGCGGAGGTGCAGGTGCCACCGCCGCCCCCTCCGCCGCCGCCACTGCTGCCGCTGGAGGCGCCGGTGAGCCAGGCGGTGGCGTTGAGGGCGAGGGCGGCGTTGGTGGCGCCGCTGTCGTTCCAGCCGTCGTACAGCGTGTTGCCGGACTGGCCGGTGCCGTCGTCGATGGGCGAGCTGTCGCCCCAGAACGCGACCCGGCCGCTGCCGAAGGTGCTGGTGGCGAAGAAGGCGCCGGTGTTCCCGGAGTAACCGCTGCGGTACACCAGGCCCTTGACGGCGGAGTTGTCGGAGGGCTTGAGCGTGGCCGTCGTGCCGTCGGCGATCAGGCTCTTGGTGACGGTGCCGAAGGAGCCGTTCAGCACGGGGTCGCTGCTGTCGCTGATCGCGGCAGGGTAGCCGGAGCCGATGTCCAGCGAGTCGATCAAGAACCCGAACGGGTCGGTCGAGTCGACGCTGTTGTTGGTCATCAGGTCGTTGAGGATCTCGACGGCGTCCTCGCCGTCGTTGTTGCGGTCGGCGCCGGTGTGGTCGGAGATCATGAAGAGACCGCCGCCGTTCTTCACGAAGTTCATGATCGCCGTCTTCTCGGCGGTCGTGAACAGCGTGTTCGGCTCGGGCAGCACCAGCGCGTCGAAGTTCGACAGGTCGGTCGTCGACGAGCCGCCGTAGGTGAGCGCGCTGGTCGCGGTCTTCATGCTGTAGCTGCCGGTCTTCTGGAGGGCGACGCCCCACGAGGAGAGCGCGCCGGTCCAGTCGGTCTCCGAGGACGGGGAGGAGTCCTGGGCCAGCGGGTCGGGCTTGCTGGTGGAGATGATCCAGTCCGCGTTGCCGGCCTCCTCGGCGTGGCCGTCGTCGAACAGGACGCGGTAGGTGGTGGCCGCGTGGGCGGGGGCGGCCCCTGTGCCGACCTGGAGGGCGGCTCCCGTGACGAGCAGTGCGAACCCGGCCAGGGCGGTGGTGAGTCTGTGGCGGGATCTGCTGGATCCAAGCATCCGGCGAACCTCCGTGAGGGGGTGGGGTAGAGGCGGTGCGGGCGCCAACTCTGCGCGCGTAGAACGTGCTTGAGATTTCTACACGCGTCGACTCATTGAAAGGTACATGGCATGTCCGGTCGGTGAACAGAAAACCGCTGTAACAACCGGACGGGACTGCCGCCGGATTCAGCGGGCAGATTGGACAGCAGCGGGGTACAGACGAAGAGGGGCGGAAATGGAGATCTCGGGCATCATCAGCGCCATCATCATCGGACTCGTCATCGGTGTGCTGGGGCGCCTGGTCGTCCCCGGCCGCCAGCACATCGGCATCCTGTGGACCATCGTCGTCGGCATCGTGGCGGCACTGCTGGGTTCGGCGCTCGCGGCGGGCTTCGGCGTGGCCGACACCAAGGGCCCCGACTGGATCGAGTGGTTCATCCAGATCGCCCTGGCGGCGCTGGGGATCGCGGCACTGGACCGCAGCAGGGCGCGCCGGTGACCTGACGCGCATCGGGCGCGGCGGGACCGCATCGCGGAGTGGTGCGGTCCCGCCGCCGGGCGCGCCCGGCGGCGGTCAACGGCCAAGCGCCGTGCGATACCGCCGGCCGGCCGTCTCCCGCCGCTTGCTGCGCTTACTGCGCTTACTGCGCTTACTGCGCTTACTGCGGGGAGAGGTACGGCGTGGTCGTGCTGAGAGCGTGGAAGCCCAGCCGTTCGAGGATCGGCCGGCTCGTGGGCAACGCGTCCACCTGGAGATACCGGCAGCCGTGAGCGGCGGCGACCCGGGCCCGATGGGCGACGAGGGCACGGTACACACCGCGTCCGCGCCACTCCTCGACCGTGCCGCCGCCCCACAGGCCGGCGAACCTCGCTCCGGGCACCAGCTCGACCCGGGCGGCGCTGACCGGCTCGTCCCCGGCGAGGGCGACCAGCGCGACCATGCTGTCCGGCTGCTCGGTGAGCCGCGCCAGCAGCAGGTGCCGCAGCCGCGCACCGTCGGTGCCGAAGGCCTTCTCGTGGACGTCCACCACGAGTTCGATCCCGGCCCGGTCCGTGGCGGGCACCACGCGTACGCCGTCCGGCAACCCGGTGTCGAGGCTCAGCCGGGCCACCTCGCCGACCATCAGCGTCTCCTGCGGCTCAGGCCGGAACCCGGCCGCGGTCAGCCGGTCACCGAGGTCCGGCGGCTGGTCGTGGCCGTAGACCTTCCACTCGAACTCCAGCCCCCGGGCGGCGAAGAAGTCGATCTGCCCGGCGATCGCACGATCCGCGGTCGCCGCGTCCAGGTCCGACCAGAGGACGCCGTTCCATCCCTCGGCGTCCGCGACCTGACGCACCACCGCGCCCACCCGCTCGACCCGGGCGCCGGGCCCGTCGGGCCGGGCGCCCTCGCGCATGTCGCGGTCGTACAGAGCGAGCACGGTGTGATGATCCATCCGAGCACTCCACCATCCGGGCACGGCGGCGGCAACGCCTTTTCCCGCGGCCACCGGCTGCCCGGGACCGACGGTCGGCCCAGTGACCGACGGTCAGCCCAGTTCGAGCGTGGTGACCCCGAAGACCCGCTCGCGGGCGTGGTCGCGGACCGGGCCGGTGTACATGCGGGCGGTCTCGAACGAGGGGGCGAAGCCGGCCGCTTCGGCGAGGGCGACGCCCGCCGTGCTGGTCTCGGGTACGTCGATGGCGACCTGGTTGCCCGCGGCCTCGGCGGTGAGGGCGGTGAACAGGGCGCGGGCGTCCTCCGCGGTGTCGGCGAAGAGGGGGCCGATACGCAGGGTGTCGCGGCCGGGGCGGATCACGCCGTAACCGGTGAGGCGGTCACCGTCGTGGCGGACGAGGGCCTTGTGCCCGGCGGCGGTCAGCCACGCGGCCACGAAGCGCGGCCGGTCGGCCGGGCAGCAGGCACTGTCGTACGCCGTGACGGCGGCCAGGTCGGCGGCGCGGGCGGGCCGGACACCGGCCGGGGTCTCCGCGGCGGGGGCCTCGCCCACGAACCGGGCGGTGCGGTAGGCGAGTTCGAAGCCGGACTGGCGGTAGTTGTCCTGCTGTGCCACCACGCCGTCCAGGCCGACGGTGCGGTTCCCGGCGTGGGCGAGTGCGGTCTTCCAGGTGGTGAGGCCGTGACCCTGACCGCGCAGGTCGGGACGGACCAGGTACCAGCCGAGGAAGGCGTAGTCGGCGCCGTGGTTGACGACGGAGATGGCCGACACCGGTTCGCCGTCGACCCGGCCGACGAAGAACCCGTCGGGGTCCTGGGCGAAGAAGGCGGCGGTGTCCGACAGCCCGGGGTTCCAGCCCTCGTCCGCCGCCCAGCCGACGATCACCGGCCAGTCGTCGGGCGTGGCCCGGGTGACGACGAGGTCCTGGGGGGCCGGAGAGGTCATCGATGCGCTCCATTCCGTGACGGGGTCCGACCGTGCGGCGACCGGCGCCGCGCGCCCGCAGCATCCTTCCCGATCACCGGGTCCCGCGCCACGACGGGATCAAGCCGTTGACGTGCCGCGTGCCGTTCCGGTCCGCCGGTCGGTCGCCGGGCGGCTGGCGGGTACGGCGCAGGCCCCACCGGTCGGGTCCGGTGGGGCCTGCCGATGTGCGGTGCGTCAGCCCGCTCCGGTATCACGCCGGCCGGTCAGCGCGTCCGGCCCGGGCGGAAGCGCCGGTGCAGGGCGGTCCCGGCGAGCAGCAGCGCCGCGCTGCCCGCCACGGTGGCACCGGTGAGGTCCGTGCCGGTGTGGGCGAGGGTCGCCCGGGCCGGCGGCGCGGCGGAGTGGTCCGCCTTGGGCTCGTGGTGGGCCTTCGGCGGGGCCGGCGGCTCCGGGGTGGAGGTCTTCGGCGGGCTCGGGTGGTCGCCGGAGGTGTTCACCGAGGTGTTGCCGGTGGCCGGATTCAGGACGCCGACCACGTCCACGCTGTTGCCGCTGACGTTGACCGGGAGGTCGACCGGCAACTGGATGCCGTTGCCGGAGACCACCCCGGGCGAGTCCTCCTCGGTGCCCTGCGCGGTCGCGCCGCCGGACGTGGCCGAGCCGCCGGCCGCGCTGTCGGTGGCGCGGCCGCCCTCGTTCGCGCAGGTGTTGCCGGCCGCCGGGTTCAGGAGTCCCACCACGTTCACGGTGTCCCCGCACACGTTGACCGGGAGGTCGACCGGCAACTGGATGCCGTTGCCGGAGACCACCCCGGGCGAACCGGTCGCGGTACCGTTCGCGCCCGCGTCGGCCCAGGCCGGAACCGCCACGGCCATCGCACCGGACGCGGCGGCGACGGCGATCACACCGTTTCGGGTAACCCGTTTCATAGGTTCCCTGCCTTCCAGACATGATTGCGGGCGCTCGCCCGCAACGGTTAGAACGCAGACGAACCATGTGAGTTATGGCTTATCCACATGTCACCCCATCGAGCGACAGCCATATCGAACCGACGGCAAAAGCATGCAAGGCCACCGAAAGGTGATGATCGCGCGGAGGGTACGGCACTCCGGCCTGCGCCGCTCGCCGGGAGGCGGGCCCCGCGGAGCCCGCTTATGGTGAGCGAAAGTCCTGTACCCGGTCCGTCACGGAGCGTCCCTGGAGGCCCTCGATGCCTGCCGTGCCCCGTACCCGGCCCGCCCTGCGGCGCTGCGCCGGCGCCGGTGCCGGTGCCGTCGCGCTGGCCCTGCTGGGCGCCGGGCTGCCCGCGACCACGGCGGCCGCGGGCGGAGAACAGCCGGACCTGACCCTGTTCTACCGGCAGAAGGCCAGGTGGACGGCGTGCAAGGACGTGGAGCTGCCCAGGGACATGCAGTGCGCCAAGGTCACCGTCCCCCTCGACTACGCACGGCCGGCCGCGGGCACCCTCGATCTGGCACTGTCCCGCTACCGGGCGACCGGGAAGTCGCGGGGCTCGGTGCTGCTGAACTTCGGCGGTCCGGGCGGCTCGGGTGTCAGCCAGCTCGGGCAGGACGGCAAGGAGTTCATGGGCCTGACCAACGGCTACGACGTGGTCGGCTTCGACCCGCGCGGGGTCGGTCGCTCCTCCCCCGTCAGCTGCGGCGACGGCACCGGCGACCCCTCGGACGGCGCGAGCGCCGACGAGCCCCCCGACGTCGCGCGTCCGCAGGCCCTGATGAAGGCGCTGAAGCAGCTCACGCTCCGGTGCACCAGGAACTCCGGGCCCGTGCTGTCCCACATAGGCACCGTGAACGCCTCCCGGGACCTGGACGTCATCCGCCAGGCGCTCGGCGACAGGAAGCTGAACTACCTGGGCTTCTCCTACGGCACCAGGCTCGGCGCGGTGTACGCGGCGCAGTTCCCGTACAACGTGGGCCGGATCGCACTGGACGGCGTGGACACGCTGACCGAGTCGCTGGCCGAGCAGGGGGTGGCCGGGGCCCGGGGGCAGCAGACGGCGCTGGACGACTTCCTGGACTGGTGCGTCACCGACCGGGGGTGTCCGTTCGGGCAGGACCGGCGCAAGGCCGGCGACGCGGTCGTGAAGCTGGTGCGCTCCCTCGACGAGGACCCGGTGCCCTCCGACTTCGGCGGCCCGTTCACGGGCCAGGAGCTGGTGGACGCCATCGGGCAGGGGCTCTACGGCAAGGACCTGTGGCCGCTGCTGGAGCGGGCGCTGGCCTCACTGACCGACGACGGGGACACCCGGGGCGTGCAGAACCTCGCATCCGGCGGCTACGCGCTTCCGCACGGGCAGCACAGGCCGGGCGGCGGGCTCGTGGGCAGCGCGGACATCCCCGTGGACAACCTGTCGGCCGCGCTGATGGCGATCAACTGCGCCGACGACCCGGACCGGCCGAGCGCCCTGCGGCTCACCCGGGACCTCGCCCGGCTCGACAAGGAGTACCAGCAGGCGTCCCCGGTGTTCGGCCGGTTCCGGCTGGCCCAGGTGCTGCTGTGCTACGGCCGGCCGCGCGGCACGGACTTCATCCGCGACGAGGTGAAGGACGTGCCCTCCGCCCCGATGCTGCTCGTGGGCACCCGCGGAGACCCGGCGACGCCGTACAGCTGGACGGTGGAGACGGCGAAACGGCTCGGCCCGTCGGCCGTGGTGCTGGACAACAGGGGCGACGGCCACACCGGATACACGTCGTCGACGTGCGTGCACGGCAAGGTCGACGACTTCCTGCTGTACGGCACGCTGCCGCCCGACGGCAGCTCCTGCCCGGCGGACGGTGACGGCGGCGCCGTCACCGACGCGTCGGACTGAGACCCGAGGGCCGGGGCTCACGGCTCACGGCTCACGGCTCACGGCTCACGGCTCACGGCTCACGGCTCACGGCTCACGGCTCACGGCTCACGGCTCAGGAGAGGGTGAGCTCGGGGTCGTAGAGGTCGATCCAGTGGGCCATGTCGAGGGTGCGTTCCAGGCCGCGCCGGTCGGCCTGGGTGCTCAGCTCGGCCCGGTGTGCCGCCCGGTCGGCCTTCTCCCGGTCGACGAGATCGAACACCCGGTGGTCGGGCCGGGCCACCAGGTCCTTGACCTGCTCCTGGAGGGCGCGGCCGTACTCCGGGTCCTGGGTGGACGGGTAGGGGCTCTTGACCCGGTCGTACACGGACTGCGGGAGCACGTCCCGGGTGGCCTCGCGGAGCAGGGTCTTCTCGCGGCCGTCGAAGGACTTGAGGGCCCAGGGCGCGTTGTAGACGTACTCGACGAGCCGGTGGTCGCAGAACGGCACCCGGACCTCCAGGCCGACGGCCATGCTCATCCGGTCCTTGCGGTCGAGCAGGATACGGACGAAGCGGGTGAGGTGCAGGTGGCTCATGCGACGCATCCGGTATTCGAAATCGCTCTCGCCGTCCAGGCGCTGGATGCCGGCGACGGCGGAGTGGTAGGCGTCGGCGATGTAGTTCTCCAGGTCGAGGGACTTGGCGAGGTCCGCGCGCAGAACGCCGGCGTCGTCGCCGAAGTGCCGGGCGAACTGGAAGAGCCAGGGGAAGGTGTCTGCGGTGCGGGCCCCCTCGTCGAAGAACTGCAGGTAGCCGCCGAACACCTCGTCGGCGGACTCGCCGGACAGCGCGACGGTGGACTGGTCGCGGACGGCCCGGAAGAGCAGCAGGAGCGAGGTGTCCATGTCGCCGAACCCGGCCGGCAGGTCACGGGCCCGGATCACCCTCTCGCGGACCGCGGGGTCGGCGAGGCTGGCCACGTCGAGGACGATGTCCTGGTGGTCGGTGCGGGCCAGGCGGGCCACGTCGTGCACGTAGGGCGTGTCGGGGGTGGTGCGCAGCTCGTCGGCGACGAAGTTGTCGGTGCGGCCGACGAAGTCGACGGCGAAGCTGCGGACCTTCTCGCCCTGCACGGCGAGCTGCCGGGCGGCGAGGGCGGTCATGGCGGAGGAGTCGAGGCCGCCGGAGAGCAGGGTGCAGCGGGGCACGTCGGCGACCAGCTGGCGGCGCACGATGTCGTCGAGGAGTTCGCGGACGGTGGCGACGGTGGTGTCGCGGTCGTCGGGGTGCGTGCGGGTCTCCAGCCGCCAGTAGGCCCGGGTGCGCAGGCCGTGGCGGTCGACGGTGACCACGGTGCCGGGTTCCACCTCGCGCATGCCCTCCCACACGGCGTGCCCGGGGGTCTTCACCATGGTGAACAGCTCGCGCAGGCCGTCCAGGCCCACGCGGGGACGGACCAGCGGGTTGGCCAGGATCGCCTTGGGTTCGGAGCCGAACAGGACGCCGTCCTTGGTCGGGTACATGTAGAAGGGCTTGATGCCCATGCGGTCGCGGATCATCACGAGCTTGTGGTGGCGGCCGTCCCAGACGGCGAAGGCGTACATGCCGTTGAGCCGCTCGGCGACGGCGTCGCCCCACTCCACGTAGCCGCGGAGCACTACCTCGGTGTCGGAGTCGGTGGTGAACCGGTGACCGCGGGCGGCGAGTTCACGGCGCAGCTCGGTGAAGTTGTAGGCCTCGCCGGAGTAGACCATCGCGACGGTGCCCTCCGGGGTGCCGACGGTCATCGGCTGGCGGCCGCCGGGCAGGTCGATGATCGCGAGCCGGCGGTGGCCCAGGGCGGCGGGGCCCTCGCTCCGGGTGCCCCGGTCGTCGGGGCCGCGGCAGGCCATGGTCTCCGTCATTGCATCCAATGCGCGCTTCTCGGTGGTGAGGTCACGGTCGAAGGAGACCCAGCCGGTGATGCCACACATGCGTTACCTCCTGCTGCCGGTCAGCCGGGTAATGCGCGCCACCTGCGGTTCTGCGGCGCAGGCAATTGCCCGAGCGAACCACTTGTATTCAGCACCTATATAACGAGCGTGCGCCCGGGACCTCGGCCGGTCAACCTGGCCGTAACACGAACGGAGTACACCGCCCCCACTTTCGGACGCGTTTTGCCCGCGCGAGCCCCGCGAACCCGCCCCGCACCGGGCTCCGTCCGCCTCGAACAGGCCAAGCGCAAAAAGTTCCCCAAACGGGTCGGCGCCGCGGCTTTCGCCGGGCGCCGGTCACCTGGTGCTGTCGTGGGTTCGCGCTACGCGGCCGGCGTCAGGAACCGGTCCAGCACCGCCGTCAGCTCGGCCGGCCGCTCCACCGGCAGTTCGTGGCCCGCGTCGATGATCCGGACCTCGGCGTCCGGGTACGCCTTGGCCATCCGCAGCATCTGCCCCACCGGCAGCTGGATGTCGTGGTAGCCGTGCACCATCAGGGTGGGCGCGGTGATCTCACCGGCCCGGTCGAGGACGTCGAAGGCCCGCATGGCGCCGTACAGCGTCATGACGACCTCGCGCGGGGTGCCGGCGGACGCGCGGACGTACTCCCGGATCTGCTCGCGCGGGTAGCCGGGGGCGAAGGCGCGCTGGATGTTGGCGGCGACGAACAGCTTGAACGGCACGAGGGTCGAGGCAGCCATCAGCAGGCCGCGGCCACGGCTGTACGTCATCCGGCCGATGGAGTTGACCAGGACCATGCGCTCGACGCGCTCGGGGTGGGCCAGCGCGAGGGTCTGGGAGATCATGCCGCCCATGGAGTGTCCGACGGGGACGAAACGATCCACCTCCAGGTGGTCGAGGAGCGCGACCACGTCCTCGGCCAGTTCGGCGACCGTCTCCACGCCGGCCCCGGTGCTCTCGCCGTGGCCGCGCAGGTCGAGCCGGATCACCCGGCGCGCTCCGGCGAAGTGCGCCACCTGGTGGTCCCAGCGGTGCCGGTTCGCGGTCCAGCCGTGGATGAACACCAGGGGCGCCGCGGCGCCGTCGCGGGGGCCCTCGTCGTCGTACGTCAGTGCCGCTCCGTCGACTTCGAACTGCGGCATGGGGGGCCTCCTGGGGCGTGATCCGGTTACTCCCGGGTACGGTAACGGGCCGTCCGGCCCGCCGTCACCGGCCGCCGGGCCTCAACACGGTTACGGCGCGCGCCGGATCCGACGGCACCGGGGAATTACCCCAAATGCCGCAATGGCGAATCGGCCCTATGGTGCTGATATGGAGCACGCACTCAGTCCTTCGACCCTTGCCGAGCTGCGCCGCCCGCGCCCTTACCCCGCCGTGTCGGTGCTGACGCCGACGCACCGCCGTGAGCCCGACAACGCCCAGGACCCCGTCCGGCTGCGCAATGTCGTGGCCGAGGCGAAGAAGCAGCTGGAGGCGGATCCCGCGGTCACCCGGGACCGGCGCTCCGACGTGGTCAGCCAGCTCGAACAGGCGCTCGCCGAGGTCGATCTGACGTACACCGAGGACGGTCTGGTGATCTTCGCCGCGCCTGGTGAGCACCAGGTGTGGTCGCTGGCCCGCAGCGTGCCCGAGCGCGTGGTGCTCTCGGACACCTTCCTGACCCGCAACCTGGTCTCGGCACACGCCGCCGAGCGCCCGTTCTGGGTGCTCTCGATCTCGGCCGACCGCATCACGCTGTGGAACGGCGGCGTCGACCGCGTCACCGAGAGCCGGTCCGGCGGTTTCCCGATGGACCGCCCGCAGCGGAACTTCGACGCCGAGCGCCAGGAGCAGATCGGGGACACACCCAGCACCTTCCGCGACGAGGACACCAAGCACTTCCTGCGGGACGCCAACACCGCGATGGCCGCGCTGCTGCGCGACGAGCCGCGGCCCCTGTACGTCACCGGCGAGCAGGCCGCCCTCTCCCTCTGGGAGGAGCTCGGCAACGTCGCCAGGCACAGCATCCCCGTACGGCACGGCGGTCTCTCGCACGCCGGCCCGGAGGCCGTGTGGCAGGCGATCACCCCGCTGCTCCAGGCGGAGAACCGCCGGAGCACCGCGTCGGTGACCCGGGAACTCGAGTCCGCGCGCGGCCACAAGGCGTTCGCGGCCGGTGTCGACGAGGTCTGGCAGAACGCCCGCGAGGGCCGGGTCCGGCTGCTCGCCGTCGAGGAGAACTACCGCACCACGGTCCGCGACGACGGCGACCACCTGGTGCCGGCCGTGAGCGGTGACCTCGACGCCCGCGACGACATCGTGGACGAGATCGTGGAACAGTGCCTGGAGACCGGCGCCGACGTCCGCTTCGTCCCCGACGGCACTCTGGGCGACGAGAACGGCATCGCCGGCGTGCTGCGCTACTGACGAGCCCCTCATCCGGCCGACGTAGGCTCTGGGCCGTCATCGTCGGCCGAGAGGGAGTGTGTGGGCGTGGCTGAGTTGCTGGGCGTCGCGGTGCTGGGTGCCGGACACATGGGGGCCGACCACATACGACGACTGGACCAGGTGATCAGCGGCGCGCGGGTGGCCGCGGTGGCCGACCCCGACCTCGACCGCGCCAAGGAGGCGGTGGCCGGTCTGGACGGCGTCACCGTGCACGCCGATCCGCTGGCCGCCCTGGCCGCGCCGGGTGTCGACGCCGTGCTGATCGCCTCTCCGGGCCCGGCGCACGAGGAGCCGTTGCTCGCCTCCTTCGAGCGTGGGCTCCCGGTACTGTGCGAGAAGCCCATGGTGCCGGACTCCACCGGTGCGCTGCGGGTGGTGGACGCCGAGGCGAGGCTCGGGCGCAGGCTGGCGCAGATCGGGTTCATGCGCCGCTACGACGCCGAGTTCGGGCGCCTGAAGTCGCTGCTGGACGGCGGAAGCCTGGGCCGGCCGCTGATGCTGCACTGCATCCACCGCAACGTGTCCTCGCCACCCGGCTTCACCAGCGCCATGCTCATCAACAGCTCGGTGTCGCACGAGATCGACGCGGCCCGCTGGCTGCTCGGCCAGGAGCTGACCGCGGTGACCGTGCTGCGGCCTCGGCCCTCCGCGGGCGCCCCCGAGGGGCTGCTCGACCCGCAGCTGGTGCTGTTCGAGACCGACGGGGGTGCCGTCGTCGACGTCGAGGTCTTCGTGAACTGCGGCTTCGGTTACCAGGTGCGCTGCGAGGCCGTGTGCGAGCGGGGCAGTGCCCGGATCGGCGAGGACCACACCATGCTGGTCACCGCGGGCGGCGGCGCCCGCGAGGAGGTGGCCCAGGACTACCTGGTGCGGTTCGCCGACGCCTACGACCGCGAGGTGCAGGCCTGGGTGGACGCCACCCGGCAGGGCCGGGTCACCGGACCGGGCGCCTGGGACGGCTACGCCTCCTCCGTGGTCGCCGAGGCCGGGGTCCGGGCGCTGGAGACCGGCGGCCGTACGACCGTCGAGCTCGCCCCGCGCCCGGACCTGTACGCGGACCTCAGCCGCTGACGGAGGCGGCGCCCGTCTCCAGATGGCCGGTGAACCGGCGCGACCAGGTCGCGTCGGAGTCCACCGTGACCGTGAAGTCGTACCAGCCGCCCTGGTACGCGACGGCGTTGAAGTAGTCCTCGGCCGAGGCACCCGCCGCGACCGTGTACGTCCAGGGGCCGTCGGTGCGGTAGTTGTTCGAGGTGATGGTGAACTTCACCGGCCCGGAGCCGGTGTTGGCCATCTTGAACCAGACGGCGAGCTTGCCGGTGCCGGGCTCCACGGCGTAACGGGTGCTCACCTCCGCCGACTTGCCGGCCTTGGTGGCGTCGCCCTGGAAGCGGCGCAGGAAGCGGTTGGGGCCGGCCATGGTGATGTCGTACTTGCCGGCGCCGTACCCGGTGCCGATGTTGAAGTAGTCGGAGGCGGTGGAACCGGCGTCCACCGTGTACTGCCATGGGGTGGTGTCCCGGTAGGCGTTCGGGTGGAGGGAGAAGTGGGCCGCCCGGGTCGCCGGGCTGCCCTGGTTGGCCATGGTGAACCAGGCGCGGACGGTGCCGGCGGTCCCGAACTCCAGGTGGTCCAGGTAGCCGTTCGGCTGGTAGGGCAGCGCGCGGGCCGGTCGGGTGCCGGACTCCTGGGCGGGCAGGGCGTTGGTGGTGGGCACCGGGTTGGGCAGCGGGCCGCAGGAGGAGTAGCCGATGACGCCGGTCGCGGGCAGGGAGACGGCGCCGTAGACCGGGTTGGCGAAGTCGAAGACGCCGGTCAGGTCGCCGCTCACGGCGCGCCGCCAGACGCTGATGTTGGGGCAGTTCGCGGGTTTGCCGAGGGCCGCCGTCCAGGTCTCCAGGAAGCGCAGCACCGAGGTGTGCTCGAAGACCTCGGAGGAGACCCAGCCGCCGCGGGTCCAGGGCGAGATGACGATCATCGGGACCCGGAAGCCGAAGCCGTAGGGCACGCCGTTCAGGAACTCGCCGGCCGTGCCGGCGGGCGGGGCCGGGGGCGGTACGTGGTCGAAGTAGCCGTCGTTCTCGTCGTAGTTGAGGAACAGCACGGTGGAGTCGAAGACGTCCGCGTCGGCGGCGAGGGCCTGGTAGACCAGGCTGACGAAGTGGGCGCCGTCGCCGGGCGGGGCGTAGGGGTGCTCGGAGAACGCCTGGTTGGCGACCACCCAGGAGACCTGCGGGAAGGTGCCGGCGACGACGTCGGCCTTGATCGCGGCGGCGATGTCGTCGGGGGTGGAGCCGGTCACCGCGGGGACGGAGGACATGCCCCGGTCGCGGAGCGGGTTGCCCGCTTTGGCGTTCGCGAAGTTCTTGAAGTACGCGCAGCCGTTGTCCCCGTAGTTGTCCTGGGCGTTCTGGTAGACCTTCCAGGTCACTCCGGCGCTCTGCAGGGCCTCGGCGTAGTTCTGCCAGGTCAGGCCCGACTCGTCGCCGCCGTCGTAGCTGGACGAGTCGACCTTGCCGCTCCACAGGTAGGTGCGGTTGGGACCGGTGGCGCTGAGGGTGGAGCAGAAGTAGGCGTCGCAGATCGTGTAGGTGTCGGCGAGCGCGTAGTGGAAGGGGATGTCGGCGCGGTCCAGATAGCCGAGGGAACGCACGTTGCCGACGCCCGCGACCCAGTTGTCGAGGCGGCCCTTGTTCCACGCGGAGTGCTGGGAGGACCAGGAGTGGGGGAGGTCGCCGTTGCACTGGGCGAGGGTCTCGCCGTCCTTGCCGCCCGCGTCGGGGGTGGCGCTGAGCTTCCACGGGTACTGGCGGCCCGTGCCGTTCGGCTGGTTGAAGACCGGATAGCCGCCGCTCAGGGTGATGCCGCTGCGGTCCGCGAAGCCGCGGACGCCCTTGAGGCGCCCGAAGTAGTGGTCGAAGCTGCGGTTCTCCTGCATGAGGATCACCACGTGCTTGACGTCCGAGATCGTGCCGGTCGCCGTGCTCCGGGCCGCGGCCGCTGCCGCGGTCCGTGGGCCGGCGGCACCCGCTGTCATGCCCGCCGCCACGGAAGCGCCCAGTCCCACGAAGCCTCTTCGGCTGATCGGTGTCATTCGCCCCGTCCTCGTCACCGGTGCGCCCGTGCGGCACACCGCGCGCCAGGGTGCACGGGGCGGTCGGCAGGCTCCGGGCCCGATCGGTGAGGCGGGAGTGAACAAGAGTCAAAGTACGGGTCGGTAGCGCCCCGTACGCCTCACACGCCCCCGAACAGCGTGCTCAGCCCCCGCTCCACGACGGCCTCGACGTCCTCCTGCCCCGGGGCCACCACCTCGTGGGTGCGCTGCAGGAACCGGAAGAGGGCCTGGGTGTCGAACTGGAGCAGGGCGAGGCCGTGCGGCGAGTGGAACTCCACGGCCGTACGGCCCGGGCCGCAGGGCCAGATGTGGACGTCCCCGCGCCCGGCCGGGGCGCTGAGCCCCTGGTCCAACAGCGAGCGGGCGAAGGTCCAGGTGACCTCCTCGCCGCCGAGGGTGACCTCGGCCGGGAAGTCGACGAAGACGGCCAGCGGATCACCTGAGGTGTACCGGAGCGTGGCGGGCACCGGGACCTCCTCGTCCTCGGCGGTGATCAGCCGGGCCCGGGCGGGTTGCTCGAAAGTGATGTCCATGCCTGTAGGACTCCGGGAAGGCCCCTCGCATGACGCGAAATCCAGACAGAGTTGCCGCGGTTGGCCGAGACCGCGACACTGTGAACACAGAGGCGTCGAACAACCGCCCGAGCGCGACCCGGAGACCTCATGGCGCCCGTCAAATCGCGTAGCCCCACTACGACTTCGGCCACCGGGCGCGTACACCTTTCATAGGGGTCGACCAGCCCATGAAGACTCTGGCATATGCCAGAAGCACCACCGTATCGTGTGTTGCCAAATCCCTTACGGGGCGTCGCGGGCTGTGCAACAGTCGTAACCGGTCCCACCGTCCGCCTTGGCCGTACAGTCCCCGCATCGGAGTGCGTCATGCCGTCCCATGTCTCCGCGGACCGCCCCGCAGGCCAGCCGCCCGGGCGCGGCTCGGTCGAGGCGTTGATATCGCAGACGCGGCGGCTCAAGGGTGACGTGGACGCGGTGCGGCGGGACACCCGGAGCTCGGGTTCGGACCCCGAGGAGCGCTGGCAGCGGGCCCTGTACGACCTGGCACTCCATCAACTCAACGACCTGGACGAACACTTGGCACAGCTGCGGGACGGACCGGCCCCGCTGCCGGCCGGTGCGGAGGCGGCACCCGCCCGCAGCTCCGCGCCCGCCCCGGGCTCGCTGCTCAGCCGGGTCGGCAGCGCGGAGTGGAACCTCCTTACGGACGAGGCCAGTTGGTCCGGCGAGCTCTACCAGATCCTCGGCCGTGACCCGGCCGCGCCCGCGCTCACCCTCGACGAACTGCCGTCCCTGGTCCTGGACGAGGACCGGCCCCGGCTCACCGCGATGGTCACCGACTGCCTGGTCGACGCCAAGCCGATCGACGGCGAGTTCCGTGTCCTGCGGCCCGGCGGGAACGTGCGGACCGTCCACATGATGGGCGAGCCCGTCCTCGACGGCGACGGCAGCACCGTCTCGATGTGGGCCGTGCTGCGGGACGTCAGCGAACTGCGGCTCAGCCAGCGGACGGTGCGCGAGAGCCGGGACACGATGCAGCGGCACCGCCGGCGGGCCGAGACCGAACAGCGGCTCGCCGTCGAACTCCAGGAGGCCGTGCTGCCGCCCGGGCGCGGTGCCCTGCGGCTGCCGCGCCGGGGGCCGGGCACGCTCGACGTCGCCGCCCGCCACCTGCCGTCCGGGGCCGGCACCCTGCTGGGCGGCGACTGGTACGACGCGCTGGAGCTGTCCGACGGCGACACCCTGCTGAGCGTCGGCGACCTCACCGGACACGGCGTCGCCGTCGCCTCGGGCATGACGATGCTGCTGGGCGCCGTACGCGGTATGGCGATGGCCGGCACCCAGCCGGGGCAGCTCATGTCCCTGCTGAACCAGTTACTCGACGCCACCGTGCAACCCGCGCTGGGCAGCGCCGTCTGCTGCCGCTACCGGCCCGCCACCCGCACCCTGACCTGGGCACAGGCAGGACACCCCGCCCCGCTGCTGTTCCGCGGCGGGACGGGGTGTGCGCTCAGCGCGCCGGACGGCGTGCTGCTCGGTGTCACCTCGGGAGCCGGTTACGGGCAGGCCGAAGTGACCCTGGAACCGGGCGATCTGCTCCTGCTGCACACCGACGGGGTGGTGCCCGGGCACAGCGGAGCGGACTCTCTGGGCGCGCTCCTCGGCCTGGGCCCGCGGTTCGGGGCGGCGCGCACCGCCCAGGACTGTGTCAGGGCCGTGGTCGAGGAGTTCGGCGAGAGCGAGCGCGAGGACGAGGCCTGCGTGCTCGTCGCCAAGGTGGGTGAATAGGAAGAACAGCGACGGGCAGCGGCTGCCGCCCTGACGTCATCAGCCGGTTCGTGCCGAGCGCGCAGGCTGCTCCCTATGCCTGTGCGCTGTTGTGGTTCCCCTTGCTCCTGGCCTTCGGCAGGGCCAGCTTGATCTCCTCCCGCAGTTCCTGGATCCTCGGGTAGCCGGCGTACTCGGCGGTGAGCCGGTACATCTGGCGCAGCCTGTCCCAGGTGCGGTGGGAGGAGTTCGACCCCATCGACATCAGGGCCAGCCGGGCGTAACGGTCCGCCTGCTCGGGGTCGTCCGCGATGAAGCAGGCGGAGGCCATGGACAGGAAGTCGAAGATCTTCGACCGCTGGCGGCCGTCGATCCGCAGGGCCAGGGCCTTCTCCGCGTAGTGCTGGGCGTGCACGGCCGCGGCCGGGTCGTGCTCGGCGAGCGTGCGGTAGGCGAGGGCCTGCATGCCGTACAGGTCCTCTTCCCTGAACATCTGCATCCAGCTCGGCGGCGGCACGTCGCCCCGGTCGGAGACGAAGAGGTCCTCCGCCTGGCCGAGGGTGCGGCGCATCGCCTGGCCCTTGCCCATCGACGCCTGTGCCCAGGCCTCGATGGTGTACAGCATCGCCCGGGTGCGCGGCAGCACCTCGTCGCCCGAGCCGGACTTGGCGAGCTTCATCAGGTCGAGTGCGTCGTCGGGCCGGCCGAGGTGCACCATCTGGCGAGCCGCTCTGGAGAGCGCCTCCCCGGCACGCGGCCGGTCGCCGCCCTCACGGGCCGCATGGGCGGCGATGACGAAGTACTTCTGGGCCGTGGGCTCCAGGCCGACGTCGTGCGACATCCAGCCCGCGAGGACGGCGAGGTTGGCGGCGACGCCCCACAGGCGCCGCTGGAGATGCTCGGGGTGGCGGTAGGCGAGCATGCCGCCCACCTCGTTGAGCTGTCCCACCACTGCCTTGCGCTGCAGTCCGCCGCCGCGGGCCGCGTCCCAGGCGCGGAACACCTCGACGGAGCGCTCCAGTTCCTCCATCTCCTCGGACCCGATGGGGGCGGCCTCGTAGCGGTCGAACCCGGCGGGGTCGGCGTGCAGAGGATCGTCGAGGACGGGGGCGTCGGCCTTGAGTGTGGGGTCGGTGTGCAGCCACTCGTACATGGCGCTGCTGAGTACGGATCCCGCGGTGAGCGCGGCACCCGCACCCACCAAGCCGCGTCGGTTGAGCATGAGGTCCATTCCCGTGAATTCGGTGAGGACCGCGGCGGTTCGTTCGGGCGCCCACGGCATGCCGTCGGGATGTTCCACGTTCCCGTCGTCCGGCCGTTTTCCCGTACGCCCGTGCCGTACCAGACCGAGGTCCTCGATGGTCACGACACGGCCGAGACGCTCGGTGAACAGGGCCGCCAGCACCCGCGGCACCGGATCGCGCGGGATCTCTCCCGTGTCGATCCACCGCCGCACCCGGGAGGTGTCGGTCGCCAGCTGGGGGTGGCCCATGGCCGCCGCCTGCCGGTTGACCAGCCTCGCGAGTTCGCCCTTGGACCAGCCGGCCAGGCCGAACAGGTCCGAGAGGCGGGTGTTGGGTTCTCCGGTCACGTCAAGCCCCCAGGTTCTCGGCTGAGTTGACAGTAGCCCGGTGCCGGTTGCCGGGCGACTATTCGCCACGGTTCGCCAGGGTGCGCCAGATGGTGTGCCACTGGGCAACGGGTGTCAGGTAGGAACGCGCCACCCCGACCCGGTCGCCACTCGACGGGCACACTCCCCAGGGTGTGCCCGGGCGGCCGGGACGGGCTCGGCGCGAGAACCCCTCACAGGACTTCTCAGGCAGGCACCGCAGGTACACGAAGGGATCTGTATCGCCCATGTACGCAGCATCGTCCTCCGTGTCCGCTCCGCCCCGGTCGCTGCGCCCCCGCCCGGCGGGCGGCGGACCCTATCTCGACCCCGCGCGTCCCGGGGCCGCCGTACCGGTCGTGGGCCGGCAGCGGCGCGCCGCGGGTCTCGGCACCCAGCCCCTCAGCGGGAGACTCGACCTCTCCGGCCCCCAGGGGGCGCAGCTCCGCACCGCGATCGCGTCGGTGCACCGGATCTGTCCGGAGTTCGCTCCGGTGCAGGTCCTGCGCCGCACCGGGCGGTCCGTGATCCTCGTCGGGACGACGGGGCGCAGCACGGCCGTGGCGAAGTGTCTACTGGACCACTCCCCCGCCTGGGCGGAGCGGACCCGCCACGAAATAGCCGCATACCGCTCGTTCGTCCGGCACCGGCCGCCGATCCGGGTGCCGAGGCTGATCGCGGCGGATCCGGACAACTGCACACTGGTGATCGAGCGGATGCCCGGCCGGGTGGCGGCGATCCAGCGCCACCCTGTGGAGGCTCCGCCCCGGGCGGACATCCGGGCCGCGCTGGGCGCGATCTGCCGGCTGAACGCGTGGCGGCCCCCGGCGGGCACCTTCGACGCCCCGGTCGACTACCCTGCCCGTATCGCCCGGTACCACGAGCTGGGTCTGCTCACCGACCGGGACATGGGCGACCTGCAGAAGCTGCTGCACGGCATCGCGGTCGCGGCGGGCCGCCAGGGGATGGGCCAGTTCTGCCACGGCGACGCCCTGCTCTCGAACATCCTGCTGTCCCCGGCCGGTCCAGTGCTGGTGGACTGGGAGCAC
Organism: Streptomyces sp. NPDC013157; assembly: GCF_042899865.1. Taxonomy (NCBI): domain Bacteria; kingdom Bacillati; phylum Actinomycetota; class Actinomycetes; order Kitasatosporales; family Streptomycetaceae; genus Streptomyces; species Streptomyces sp. NPDC013157. The sequence goes on from NZ_JBIBAK010000005.1 coordinate 154,113, forward strand.
GCGGGCTGGTATCTGCCGGGGTACGACCTGGCCACGCTCTGGTCGGTCCTCGGCGACGCCCCGGTGGCGCGTCGTCAGATCAGCCAGATCGCCCAGTCGGCGGGGCCGGCGTCCCGGGACGCCTTCCTGGTGAACCTGATGCTGGTCCTCACCCGGGAGATCCGGACCTACGAGACCGCCGTGCAGCGTTCGATGCACGACGCGACCCCGGCGGCACCGGGTACGGCCCACCCGGGCGCCGCGCCGACCGGCGAGGAACAGCGGCTGCTGCTCCGGCGGCTGCACGACGACTGCCAGCTGGCCCGCCGGGCCGTGCGCGCGGCGGTCGGCACTCGCTGACGGGGACGAGGATCCGCGGTGCGCTCAGGGCAACTGCGCACCGCGGATCCTCGCATGTCCGGGGGTGTCTCCCGGGAGGTCGGGGACGCCCCACTGGTGTACGCCACTGACGCCCCGCAGGCCTGCGGGCCGCCACCGCGAAACTCCCACGATCATCGTATGACGTGGGAATTCCAGTCTCTCTGGGCATGATTGACGGATCGTCGGCAAGCCGGTACCACTGAGCCACGCTCAGCCCCGCACGCCCCGTCGCGCCCCATCGCCCCAGGAGGCTGCATTGCGAGGATCCGTCACCGAGCCCGCACCCCCGCACCGCGGCAGACGTACGCGCAGGACGGCCGGGGCCGTCGCCGCCGCGGCTCTGCTGCTGCCGTTGCTGGGCGCGGCACCGCCCCCGGACACCGGCGAGTCCGCCGCCGGGCTGCTCCAGCGGGCGTTCGCGTCCGCCGCCACCGAGTACCACGTACCGCAGAGCGTGCTGCTCGCCGTCTCCTACCTCCAGTCCCGCTGGGACACGCACGCCGGCGCGCCCAGCGTGACCGGCGGCTACGGCCCGATGCACCTCACCGACGCGCGCACCGCGCTGGCGACGGCCACCGAGCACTTCGCCCACGGCACCGAGGACGCCCGTGGCGACAGCGCCCGCCCCGCCCTCCGCCCCAGCGTGCAGGTCCCGCAGGACTCCGCGCTCCCGGCCCGCCTCAAGACCCTGCCGAAGGCCGCCGCGCTCACCGGGATCCCGGCCGAGCGACTGCGCACCGACGCGGCAGCGAACGTGGCCGGCGGCGCCGCCCTGCTCGCGGCCGCCCAGCGGGACCTGCACCAGCCGTTCAGCGCCGATCCGGCGCACTGGTACGGCGCGATCGCCCGCTTCTCCGGGGCCGACGACACGGCGACCGCGGCGGCGTACGCCAACGAGGTGTTCGACGTCCTCCACACGGGCGAGGAGCGCACCACCGACGCCGGACAGTTCGTCGCCCTCGCCGCCCAGCCGGGGCTGCGGGCCGACACCGCGCAGCTGGAGCTGACCGGGCTGCGCGCCACGGCGGCGGACGACGGGACGGAGTGCCCGACAACGGTGTCGTGCGAGTGGATCCCCGCGCCCTACGCGCAGTTCGGGGACGACGACTACGGCAACCACGACCTCGCCGACCGGCCGGCCTCGCAGAGCATCAAGTACATCGTCATCCACGACACCGAGGGCTCCTGGGACACCACCCTCAAGCTGGTACAGGACCCCACCTATGTGTCATGGAACTACACCATCCGCTCCACCGACGGTCTGATCGCCCAGCACGTCAAGGCGAAGGACGTGGCCTGGCACGCGGGCAACTGGTACATCAACGCGAAGTCGATCGGCATCGAGCACGAAGGCTTCCTCGCCTCGCCGGACGCCTGGTACACGGAGGCGATGTACCGCTCCTCGGCCCGGCTGGTGAAGTACCTCTCCGAGCAGTACGGCGTCCCGCTGGACCGGCAGCACATCCTCGGCCACGACACCGTGCCGGGCCCGACCACGTCCTCGATCCCCGGGATGCACACCGACCCCGGCCCCTACTGGGACTGGCGGCACTACTTCGAGCTGCTGGACCACCCCTTCAAGCACAAGGCGGGCAAGAGGCACCGGGTGGCGGCGGGCGGTGTGGTCACGATCCTGCCGGACTACGCCACGAACCAGCCGACGTACACCGGCTGCGTCACCAAGGGCCAGCCCTGCGCCGCGCACGGGTCCGGCGAGGTACGGCTGTACTCCGACCACGACGAGAACTCGGCCCTGATCAAGGACATCGGCATGGGCACGACGCCGACGACCGACGTGAACGACCTCTCCTCACGGGCCTCCACCGGCCAGCAGTACACGGTGGCGGACACCTGGGGGGACTGGACGGCGATCTGGTACCTCGGGCAGAAGGCCTGGTTCGAGAACCCGGCGAGCGCCCCGGCGGCGGTCGGCTCGACCGGGGTGGTGATCACGCCAAAGGCGGGGCTGACCAGCATCCCGGTGTACGGCCGCGCCTATCCGGAGGCGTCCGCGTACCCCTCCGGGGTACCGGTCCAGTCGGTCTCCCCGCTGCCGTACACGATCCCGGCGGGCCAGAGGTACGTGGCCGGTGACGAGGTGCCGGGCGAGTACTACTACGCCGTCACCTTCAGCACCGACTCGCACAAGGTCGTGGTCGGCAAGGACCTGTACTACGAGATCCAGTACGGCCACCGGATCGAGTTCGTCCGTGCGGCCGACGTCGACGTGGTGCCGGCCGCGAAGACCGGGCGGCACCACGGCCACGGCCACGGAAAGTAGCCGGCCTCAGCCCTGCTGGAAAAGCTCCGCCGGGAGCGGCTTCAGCAGGGCGTACAGGTCGTCGGTGATCGGACGGTCCCAGGCCGCGATGGTCACCAGGACGCCGTCGCTGCGGTCGAACTGGACGCAGGAGATCCGGCTCTCGGAGAGCTTGAGACGCCGCACGATCAGCAGGTTGTCGCCCTGCAGGACCGGCATGTCCTCGGTGCCGACGACGGTGACGTCCTCGTCGTTCTCCAGCGCGAGGAGGAGCTGGCCGACCTCGAAGGGGATCTCGCCCTCCTCCACCTCGCGGGCCGGGGAGCCCTCGGGGAGATTGCCGATGATCATCGCGGGGCCGCGGCCGCCGAAGAGGTCGTAGCGCAGGAAGACGCCCTGGCAGGTGCCGTCGGGGGCGGGCAGCAGCCCGGCACCGAGGTTGCCGGGCCAGTCACCCGGGTCCATGGCCAGAACATCGAATTCGGGGCCGGCGGGAGTGGCGCTGCGGCGACGGAGGAACGACATGCGGTCCATGGTACGGGGCCCGGGTTGTGGGGCGGGGATCAGTGCGGGGTGCGGGTCGGCCGACGTCTGTGCGGCGCGCTTGAGCCGTCGGCACTCTTGAGCCGCCGCGGCGGTGCTCAGCCACGACGGTGGTGTTCGGCGGTGCCGTGCCGGGCGGCGGTGACCGCCGTGGTGGGTGGCGGTCCATTGCCGGGCGCGGCGCCATCGTGGCTTGTCGCGCAGTTCCCCGCGCCCCTGGGGATGTCGCAGTCGACGCCCGCCGTCCCACCCTGGGTATGCCGCAGACGACGCCTGCCGCACGCCCCGGGTGGGGCGATGTCGGTGCCTGCTACAGAGTTGCCGCTTCCGTCGCTGCCAACTCGGACCGTGCCGCGGCCGCCAAGCCGTCGGCGCCGCACTGGCGGGCGGTTTCGAGGCCCCGGCGCAGGTGGGCGGCGTCGTGGAGTTCGGTGCCCAGCGCGACCAGGGCGCAGGCGAGCTCGTAGGCGGCCGGGGAGCGGTCCAGGTGGGCGACCGACTCGCGCAGGTATGCCAGGCGGGCCTCGCCCGACGTGACCTCTGCCGCTGTGCGCAGGGCCTGGCCGATCGCGGACGGGGCGCCGAAGCGGCGGGCGCGGGTCAGGGCGTCCAGGGCCGTGGTGAGGGCGCGTTCCGGAGCGTCGTGGGCCTCGGCGCGGGCCAGGTGGAGCTGCCAGGGGCACCAGGAGGGGTTGCGGATGCCGCGTGGTTCGAGGCGGCGCCCGGCCGCGGAGAGTTCGGCCGCCGCGTCCTTCGTGAGACCGCGGGCGAGGAGCAGCTCGCCGTAGACCGTCTGGGCGTCGGGGAAGACCACGGCCGCCGGGAAGGGCTCCCGGAAGGCGTGGTCCTCGGCGAGGCGGGCGGCCTCGTCGGTGCGGCCGCGGGCCAGCAGGGTCTGGATCAGGATGCCGACGGCGTACCAGTGGGCCGGGGTCCCGGGGCCGACTCGTTCGGCGAGGCGCAGGCCGGAGCGGGCGTGTTCCTCGGCCTCGGCGAGGCGCCCGCGCCGGTAGCGGACGTAGCCGAGGAGGGTGTACGCGAAGGAGAGGTGGGCGCCACGCCAGCCCTGGCGTTCGAAGTCGGCGATCCCGGCGGCGAAGAGTTCCTCCGTGCGGTCGGGCCGGTCGGCGTACATGAAGGCGAGGGCGACGAGGACGGGGACCTCGAACCCGCGGTCGGCCTCCGCCCAGCCGAGGCCGCCGGCCAGGGCGCGTTCGGCGTGCTGGAGGGCGACGTCGGCGGGTTCGCCGCGCTGGACGGCGTCCCAGGTGCGCAGTCCGATGACGTACCGCTCGGTGAGGTCGCGGCCCCGAAGCCGGTCGGCGAGCCGGGTCAGCCGACGGGACCGGGAGGGGTGATCGGGTTCGTCGGCGCGGAAGGCGTCCCACATGAACTGTTCGGAGAGCATGCGGAGCCGTACCCGGGCGTCGCCGGTCACGTGGATCTCGCGGGCGAGGGTCTCGGAGGCCTCGGCGAGGCGGTCGCTGTGGGCGAGGACCTGGGAGAGGCGGTAGACGATGTGGTGGCGCAGCGCGGGCTCGGCGATGGGTTCCTGAAGGGCCGCGCGCAGGTGGTTGACGGTGGTGGCCGGTTCGGTCAGGAGGGAGGCGCTGCCCAGTTCGTGGAGGACTGCCGCGCGCTCCTTGGCGGGCGGGGGTTCGCGCAGGGCGCGGGCGAGGTAGGCGCGGGCTGTGTCGGGGGCGCCGGCCCGGAGCGTCTCGCCGGCGGCGGCGCGCAGTTGCCGGACGACCCAGGTGTCGCCCTCGGGGTGGGTCTCCAGGAGGTGGCGGGCGGCGGCGGTGGCGCCCTGGCCGTCGTCGGTCACGCACCAGGCGGCCTGGCCGTGCAGGGCGACCCGGGTGGCGGGCGGGATGGCCCGGTAGACGGCGGTGGCGATCAGGGGGTGGACGAACTCCAGGGTCTCGGCCCCGGTGAGGACGCGGGCGCCGCGCAGGGCGTCGGCGGCGTCGGCGGCCTCCTCGTGGCCCAGGCCTGCGACGGCGGCGGCGAGCGCGGGATGGATCTCGGTGCCGAGGACGGCGCAGGCCCAGGAGAACCGGACGGCGGAGGGGCCCAGGCGTTCGAGGCGGGCGATCAGGCCGCTGCCCTTGACGGCGGCGGCGAGGTCTCGCAGCAGGGGTGCGCCGGCCTCGGTGGGGTCGAGGCCCCGGTCGTGGACCTTGGCGGTCAGCTCGACGGCCTCGAAGGGGTTGCCTGCGGTGACGGTCCAGCACTCGTGGCAGAAGGCGTCGTCGGCGTGGTCGCCGAGGCTCTCGCGGACCAGGCCGGCCACGGCGTCGGCGCTGAGCGGTTCGAGGCCGTGCGGGCGGCCGCCCGCCCGTCCGGGCAGGCCGCGGAACGCGTCGGCGTGCTCGGGGAGTTCGTCGGGCCGGTAGGCGACGACGACGAGCAGCGGGAGTTGCTCGGCGCGCGGTGCGAACGCGGCGAGCCAGCCCAGGGATTCGGGGTCGGCCCAGTGGGCGTCGTCGAGGACGAGGACCATCGGGGCCTGGCGTACGGCGAGATGGGTGAGCACCCAGTCGAGGCCGTCGCGCAGGCCCTGCTGGTCGGGCGGGGCGCCTTCGGTCGGGGCGCACAGGCCCAGGGCGGGGCCGACGATGTCGTACCAACTGCCCAGTGAGGCGCGGAGTTCGGCCTCGGGGGCGCCGGCGAGGCGGGGTTGCAGGAGCTGGCGGGCGACGTGGAAGGCGACGCGCTGTTCCTGGTCGCCGCCGCGCGCGGAGAGCACGGTGCAGCCCTGGGCGGCGGCGCGGCGGCGGACCTCGGCGAGCAGGGTGGTCTTTCCGATGCCGGCCCGGCCGGCGAAGGCGAGCAGCGCGCCGAGCTGCCGGTCGCCCGGTGCCGCGCCGTCCGTGCCCAGGCCGGTGAGCTCGGCCAGCGCCTCGTCGACGGCGGCGAGTTCGCTGTCACGCTCGTAGAGCGTCCGTCGGTTCCGCAGGACCCGCTGTCCCATGACCACCCCCCGCCACGGTGGTACGCGAGCGCGGGGGGCGGGCGCGCACCGTGGCTTGCAGGCAGCTCAGCGTACGCTTCACCGCGGTGATCCGCTCCCTACTGACGGTAACTGGGCGAAGGCACTTGACATCACTCCTGCGGCGGCGACGGCGGGACCACCGCGACCGGGGCGGCCGCGTGCAGCAGCACGGCGTGGGTGACGGAGCCCATCATGCGGGCCGGGGCGAGCAGGCGCCGGCGGTGCCGGCCGACGACGACCAGCGCGGCGTCCTTCGAGGCGGCGACCAGCAGGCCGGCCGCGTCGCCGGGCAGCGCGAGGACGTCGGCGCGCAGGTTCGGCCGGTCCTTGAGGTGCGGGGCGAGGAAGCCCTCGGCGAGGGTGCGGGTCTCCTGCTCGACCTCGTCCCGGTCGACGGTCGGCGGGACGAGTTCCCCGGCCGCGAACCAGCTCTGCACCGGCCACGGGTAGGCGGCGATCACCTGGAGCCGGGCGCCGCGCCGGTCGGCCTCCGCGAAGGCGAAGGCGAGGGTGGCGTCGTCGGGGCTGTCCACGTCCAGGCCGACGACGACCCGGGGCCCTGGCTCGGCGGGCAGTTCCTCGTGCACCTGCCGCCCGGGCCGGGGTACGACGACCACCGGGCATCCGGCGTCGCGGGCGGCGGCCATGCCGTTGGAGCCGAGCAGCAGGCCGGCGAAGCCGCCGCGGCCCCGTGAGCCGAGCACCAACAGCTGGGCGTCGGCGCCCAGTTCGGGCAGCAGCGCGCTCGGGGCGCCCTCCAGGGCGACGTACTCGACGGTCAGTCCGACGGCACCGGTGCACAGCCGGCCCCGGACCTCGTCGAGCACGGGGTCGCCCCCCTCGTCCGGTTCCCCGGCGACCAGGACGTCGGGCTGCCCCCAGGCGGCGTACTGGCGGACGTGGACCACCCGCAGCGGTGCGTCCCGCTGCCGGGCCGCCTGCACGGCCCAGTCCAGGGCGCGCAGGCTGTCGTCCGAACCGTCCGCCGCGGCGATGACCGGCGCAGCGCTCATCGTTCCTCACCTCCGGAATACGACCTTCCCCGTCCGGGGCCAGCCTGTCTCAGGCGGCGGCCCCGGAAGGGCGCTGCTGGTCACGTGTCCGGAAATCCTTGCGGAACACCCCCTGGTTCACCTCTCTGCCGCAACGGCGGCACCAGGAGCAGGCGCTCAGGTGAGGTCGAACTCGCCCTCCCGGGCCCCCGACACGAAAGCGCCCCATTCGGCGGGGGTGAAGATCAGGGAAGGGCTCTGTGGGCTGCCGCTGTTGCGCATCGCGATGAATCCCTCGACAAAGGCGATCTGGACATCCCCCAGGCCCCGGCTGCTGGACTGCCAGTCGGCCCCGCTGAGGTCCAGCTCCGGCTTGTCCCAGCCCACTGCCCGCTGCTGCTGGATGGTGCTGTCGGCCACGTCCGTGCTCCTCCCGAATTCGTCGTCCGCGGCCAGCCTAGCTTTCGGTTCCGGCACTCAACAGGCCACGTGAACGGGTCCTTTCAGTTGTCGGGGGCGGCGGCGCCGACGAGCCACATGGAGAAGAACTGGGAGCCGCCGCCGTAGGCGTGGCCGAGCACCTTCCGGGCGCCGTCCACCTGGTGTTCTCCGGCCTGGCCGCGCACCTGAAGGGCGGCTTCGGCGAACCGGATCATCCCGGAGGCGCCGATCGGATTGGTGGACAGGACACCGCCCGACATGTTGACGGGGAGGTCACCGTCGAGTTCGGTGACCCCCGATTCGGTGAGTTTCCAGCCCTCGCCCTCCTCGGCGAAGCCGAGGTTCTCCAGCCACATGGGCTCGTACCAGGAGAACGGCACGTACATCTCGACGGCGTCGATGTCCCGGCGCGGGTCGGCGATCCCCGCCTGCCGGTAGACGTCGGCGGCGCAGTCCTTCCCGGCCTGCGGCGACACCGCGTCCTTGCCGGCGAACAGGGTGGGCTCGCTGCGCATGGCGCCGCCGAGCATCCAGGCCGGCGGCTTCGCGGAACGGGCGGCACCGGCGCGGTCGGTGAGGACCATGGCGCAGGCGCCGTCGGAGGAGGGGCAGGTCTCCGAGTAGCGGATGGGGTCCCACAGCATGGGGGACGCCTGGACCTTCTCCAGGGTGATGTCGTGCTCGTGGAGGTGGGCGTAGGGGTTCTTGAGCGCGTTGCGCCGGTCCTTGTAGGCGACCAGCGAGCCGACGGTGTCCGGGGCGCCGCTGCGCCGCATGTAGGCCCGCACGTGAGGTGCGAAGAAGCCGCCCGCGCCGGCCAGCAGCGGCTGCTGGAAGGGGATCGGCAGGGACAGCCCCCACATGGCGTTCGACTCGGACTGCTTTTCGAAGGCGAGGGTCAGCACGGTGGAGTGGACGCGGGCGGCGACGAGGTTGGCCGCGACGAGCGCGGTCGAGCCGCCCACCGACCCCGCGGTGTGGACCCGCAGCATGGGTTTGCCCACCGCTCCGAGCGCGTCTGCCAGGTACAGCTCGGGCATCATCACGCCCTCGAAGAAGTCGGGCGCCTTGCCGATGACCACGGCGTCGATGTCGGACCAGCCCAACTCGGCGTCTTCGAGGGCGCGTTGCGCGGCCTCGCGGACGAGCCCGGCGATCGACACGTCCCGCCGGGCCGCCACGTGCCTGGTCTGGCCGATCCCTACGACGGCCACGGGTTCCTTGCTCATCGCGGATCCCCTTCGAGTACGGCGACCAGGTTCTGCTGCAGGCAGGGCCCGGAGGTGGCGTGGGCGAGGGCGCGGTCGGACTCGCCGCGGTGGATGCGGGCGGCGGCCTCGCCGATGCGGATCAGCCCGGCGGCCATGATCGGGTTGGCCGCGAGGGCGCCGCCGGACGGGTTCACGCGCACGTCGTCGCCGAGCCGCAGCGCCTTGCGCAGCACGACCTCCTGCGAGCTGAACGGCGCGTGCAACTCGGCGGTGTCCACGGGCCGTTCGAAGGCGCCGGCCCGCTCGGCGGCGAGCCGGGCGGAGGGCGAGTCGGTCAGGTCACGGACGCCCAGGCCGTGCGCCTCGATGCGGTGGTCGATGCCCCGGATCCAGGCGGGCCGGGCGCACAGTTCTCGGGCCCGCTCCCCCGCCGCGAGGATCACGGCGGCGGCGCCGTCACCGATGGGCGGGCAGTCGCCGGTGCGCAACGGCCGTACGACGTAGTCCCCCTGTGGCACCGGACCCCTCAGCTGTGCATGGGAGTTGGCTTGCGCGTCCGCCCTGCTCCGGGCGCCGACGGCGGCCAGCGCGGGCTCGTCGGTCTCGCCCGCGTCGATGAGGGACTGGGCCTGGAGGGCGGCGAGGGCGACGGAGTCCGGCCAGAGGGGGGCCACGTAGTAGGGGTCGAGCTGGCGGGTCAGCACGTCGCGCACGGAGCCGGGTGAGGACTTGCCGTAGGAGTAGACGAGCGCGGTGTCGGCGTCCCCGGTGAGCAGCTTGGTCCAGGCCTCGTACAGGGCCCAGGCGCCGTCCATCTCGACGTGCGACTCGGAGATGGGCGGCCAGGCGCCGACGCCGTCGAGGGCGAGGGTGAAGGAGAAGGCGCGACCGGCCAGGTAGTCGCTGGAGCCGGAGCAGGTGAAGCCGATGTCGGCGGTCTTCAGCCCGGTCTGTTCGAGTACGTCGTGCAGCACGGGCATGAGCATCTCGACCTCGGAGAGGTCCTCGCTGGTGCGGCGGTGGTCGGTCTGCGCGAAGGCGACCAGTGCTATGTCACGCATCACAGCAGCTCCTTGTACGTCTCGTAGTCCGCGTCCGGCTCACCGGTGGGCCGGTAGTGGTCGGGATAGCGGGCCCCCTCGGTCCACACCGGTTCGACCCTGAGCCCCATCCGCACCTGGTCGTAGGGGATCCCGCCGATCCGGCCGTGCAGGGCGAGGCCGGCACCGTCGAGGGCGATGTGCGCGTAGACGTACGGCACCTCGATGTCGAGGTTCTTCGCCTTGATGTTGACGATGCAGAAGGTGGTGACCGTGCCGCCGGGACCCACCTCGACCTGTTCCGATGTGGCTACCCCACATGTGGGGCACGCCCCCCTGGGCGGGACGTACACCTTCCGGCAGGAGGGACAGCGCTCACCGAACGTCCGGCGGGACGACAGGGCGTCGATGTAGGCGGACTGGGCGCGGCCGGGCGAGTAGGTGTAGTCGAGGCGGGCGTGGGCGACGATGCCGTGGACGGCCTCCTCGAACTCACCGCTGTGCCCTGTCACGTCGGCCGGTTCACCGTCGTACGGCTCGAAGCAGGCGATGTCGGTGATGGCGCCGGACCGCTCGCCCGCCCAGCGGACGCGGACCCGCATCCCGGTACGGACGGTGTCGGGGCCGGGGACGTCGAGCGCGTGCAGCAGGGCGGTGTCGGCCCCGTCGAGCCGGACCATGACCCAGGCGAAGGGGGTGTCCAGTGGCTGGCCGCGGCGCGGTTCGTGGTTCCAGGCCCAGGTGGTGACGGTGCCGGTGGGCGCGACCTCGACCAGGTCCCGGATCTCCTCGGCGGTCACGGGGTCGTACTCGACGGGTGGCACGAGGACGCGGCCGTCACCGCTCTTCACCCCGAGGACGACACGCTCACGCAGTCCGGTGAGAAAGGCACTCTGGACGGGGCCGAGGGACCGGGTGAAGGGAAACTCGACGACGAGGGGGGCTTTGAGGACTTCGGGCATAGGGGCTTGCCTCCTTGAGAAGGTCGATGTGCAGCGCCCCGTAAGGGGCGCGGTGAACTGGGCGACAAGCCCCCACCGGCCCGCAGCTTCCGGACGGCCCAGGCCGGCGCAGCGCTACGCACGCTTGTAATCAGGCACCCGCTTCTCCGCGAAGGCCCGGGCACCTTCCTTCGCATCCGCCGTATCGAAGATCGGCCACCCGCGCTCGAGCTCGGCGGCCAGCCCGTCCGTCTCCGTCATCTCCGCCGTCTCGTACACCGACGCCTTGACCGCCTCGACGGCCAGCGGCCCGCACGCGTTGATCTGCTCGGCGATCTCCAGGGCCTTGTCGAGCGCGCCGCCGTCCGGAACCACATGTCCGACCAGCCCGATGCCGGCGGCCTCGCGCGCGCTGTACGGCCGCCCGGTGAGCAGCATCTCCAGCGCGTGCGTGCGCGGGATCTGCCGCTGCAGCCGCACCGTGGAGCCACCGATCGGAAACAGCCCCCGCCGGACCTCGAAGAGTCCGAACGTCGCGGACTCGCCCGCCACCCTGATGTCGGTCCCCTGAAGGATCTCCGTACCGCCCGCGACGCAGTACCCCTCGACGGCGGCGATCACCGGTTTGCGCGGGCGATGATGGCGGAGCATCGCCTTCCAGTGCAGGTCGGGGTCGGCCTTCAGCCGGTCCCGCAGGTGCTCGCCCGCCATCTCTCGCCCGGCCAGCGCCTTGAGGTCCATCCCGGCACAGAAGGCGCCCCCGGCCCCGGTGAGCACGATCGAGCGGACGTCGTCGTCCTCGTCGGCCTCGATCCAGCCGTCGTAGAGGCCGACGAGCATGGAGATCGAGAGCGCGTTCTTCGCCTCGGGCCTGTTGAGCGTGAGCACGAGTGTGGCGCCCTCGCGCCGCACGGTGAGGTGTTCCGTCCCACCCATGGACCGTCTCCCCTCCGGGAGGGATCGTCTCCCCTCCACAAGAACGAGAACAGGTTGCAGTAGCCGGGGAGGCACTTCAAGGGTTTTCTGACAGACAGTCAGATTTCTTCGCGCGAACCCTTCACACTTGCCGCGCCCTTTGCTCTGATGACCGGCGAACGGACAGGTGCGCCTTTCTTCGTCACGGTCGCCGGGGTCAGGAGGAGCGGTGGAGTACAACCTTGCCGATCTGTTCGAGTCGGTCGTCGACGTGGCTGCCGACCGCGAGGCTCTCGTGTACATCGACCACCCCGGTACGGGCGCGGAACGCCGGCTGACCTACGCGGAACTGGACGCCGCCGCCAACCGCATCGGCCACCATCTGATCGACAGCGGGATCAGGCCCGGCGAGCATCTCGGCCTGCACCTCTACAACGGGGTCGAGTACCTCCAGACCGTGTTCGGGTGCATGAAGGCGCGGGTCGTGCCGGTCAACGTCAACTACCGTTACGTCGAGGAAGAGTTGGCGTACCTCTACCGGGACGCCGACCTGGTCGCGCTGGTCTTCGACGCGGAGTTCGACGACCGGGTGGCGGCGGCGCTGCCCCGGGCGCCGAAGCTGCGGCACCTGGTGCGCGTGAGCGAGCCGACGTCGGAGCTCAAGGCCCTGCCCTTCGCGGAGGCCGAGGGCGCCGGGTCACCCGGGCGCGGGTTCCCGGCGCGCTCGGGCGACGACCAGTTCATCATCTACACCGGCGGCACCACGGGGATGCCCAAGGGTGTGATGTGGCGTCAGGAGGATCTGTTCTTCGCGGGGTTGGGCGGCGGGGCGCCGACCGGCGAGCCGGTGAAGCGGCCGGAGGAACTGGCCGAGCGGGTGGCGGCCGGCGGTACCGGGATCACCTTCTTCCCCACTCCCCCGCTGATGCACGGCACGTCGACCCTCACCTCCCTCATCGGCTTCAACTTCGGACAGCGGGTGGTGATCCACCGCAAGTTCGTGCCCGAGGAAGTGCTGCGCACCGTCGAGAAGGAGAAGGTCACCAGCATGTCCCTGGTCGGCGACGCGATGCTGCGCCCGCTGATCGACGCCCTGAACGGGCCCATGAAGGGCACCGACTGCTCCGCCCTGTTCAGCGTCTCCTCCTCCGGCGCGATCCTCTCCGAGACCGTGCGCCGGCAGTTCGGCGAACTCGTCCCGAACGCCATGCTGCTGAACAACTTCGGGTCCTCCGAATCGGGATTCAACGGCACCGCGACCGACGACTCCGGGGCCGGCAGCGGCTTCCGCGTCCGCGTCAACTCCCGTACGCAGGTGGTTGATCCGGCGACCCACGAGCCGGTGGCGGCGGGCGAGATCGGCCGGGTCGCACAGAGCGGGCACGTCCCGCTCGGCTACTACAACGACCCGGTGAAAACCGCCGAGACGTTCTTCGAGAAGGACGGCCGCAGGTGGGTTCTCCTCGGCGACATGGCGACGGTCGACGAGGACGGTGTCGTCACCGTGCTCGGCCGGGGCTCGCAGTGCATCAACACCGGGGGCGAGAAGGTGTACCCGGAGGAGGTCGAACAGGCGCTGAAGTCGCACCCGGACGTCTACGACGCGCTCGTCGCCGGGGTGCCCGACGCCACCTGGGGCAACCATGTGGCGGCCGTGGTGCAGTTGCGCGCGGGTGCCGAGCCGCCCTCCCTCACGGACATCCAGACCCACTGCCGCAGCCGGCTGGCCGGGTACAAGGTGCCCCGTCAGCTGGTGATCGCCGAGGCCATCCAGCGGTCGCCGAGCGGCAAGGCGGACTACCGGTGGGCGCGGGAGGTGGCGGTGGCCGCCGACCGGTAGACCGTGCGGGTGTGCCACCGCCGCGGGACGGTCCGCGGGCCGTACGCTGTGCGCACGATCCGAAGCCGATCACGCGCACAGTGTCACGGCCGCCGCACGGAAGGACCTCCGGTGTCGCACCCCACGCCTGCCCGGCCGCCGGAGACCGCGCCCGCGGATCCCGGCCCGGACGAGGTCCGGCGGCAGAGGCATCCACGCACCGCCCGCGGCATCACGGTGGGAACGACCGCCGTCTCCGCCCTCCTGCTCCTGGCCGAGCTGCTGCTGCCGAACCGGCTGGACCTGCTCGCGCCACCGGCGTTTCTGCGCCTCCCGGCCGAGGGGATCGTGCTCGCGGCCGTGCTGCTGGTCCTGCCCGGGCGGGCGCGGCGCGTCACGGCCGTACCGGCGGGCGCGCTGGTGGGGTTGCTGACGCTGGTCAAGTGCCTCGACATGGGGTTCTACTCGGTGCTGCAACGGCCGTTCGACCTGGTGCTCGACTGGATCCTGCTGGACGACGCGGCGGACTACGTCCGGGAGTCCTTCGGCCGGACCAGCGAGGTGCTCGCGATCGTCGGGGCCCTGCTCCTCGCGGCGGCCGTCCCGGCCGCGACCGTCCTGGCCCTGATGCGGGTCACGGAGCGGATGGCGCGCCGGCGCCCGCAAGCAGTGCGTACGACCCTTGTCCTGGCCGTCGCCTGGGTCACCTGTGCCACCTTCGGATGCCAGGCCGGCGGCGCTCCCGTCGCCTCGACGCTCGACGCCCAGCTGGTGGACGGCCGTGTGCGGGCGGTCCGCGCCGGTCTTGCGGACGCCCGGGTCTTCGCGGCGGAGGCCGCCGTCGACGCCTTCGAGAACACCCCGCCGGACCGGCTGCTGACGGGCCTGCGCGGCAAGGACGTGCTGTTCACGTTCGTCGAGAGCTACGGCCGTACGGCGATCGAGGACCCGGCGATGGCGCGGCAGGTCGGCACGGTCCTCCAGGAGGGCACCGCCTCGCTCAGGGCGGCCGGTTTCGAGGCGCGCAGCGGCTGGCTGCGGTCCCCGGTGCTCGGGGCGGGCAGCTGGATGTGCCACGCCACGCTGCTGTCCGGGCTGTGGATCGACAACCAGCAGCGTTACGCCAATCTCGTCTCGGGCGGCCGGACGACCCTCAACAAGTACTTCCGCAGGACAGGCGCGTGGCGCACGGTCGGCGTCGTCCCGGGCGTCCGCAGGGCCTGGCCGGAGGCCCGTTTCTTCGGCCTCGACCGCACCTACGACTCCACGCGCCTCGGGTACCGCGGCCCGTACTTCAGCTGGACGCCCGTCCCCGACCAGTTCACGCTGGAGGCCTTCGAACGCCTGGAGTACGGGAAGCGGAACCGGCGTCCGTTGATGGCGGAGATCGTCCTCGCCTCCAGCCACCAGCCCTGGGCGCCCCTCCCCCGCATGCTCGACTGGCAGGACCTCGGCGACGGCTCGGTCTACGGGCCGATGCGGAAGGCGGGCAAGGACCCGGCGGAGGTCTGGAAGGATCCGGAGAGCGTGCGCACCGAGTACCGGGAATCGATCGAGTACTCGCTGCGCAGCCTGTTCGGGTTCATGCGGCGCCACGCCCACCGGAACACGGTCCTGGTCTTCCTCGGCGACCACCAGCCCCGCCCGGAGGTCGTCGCGGGCAGCCCGCGCCGGGACGTCCCCGTCACGATCGTCGCCCCCGACCCCGCGGTCCTGGACCGGGTCGCCGGCTGGGGCTGGACGCCGGGCCTGAAGCCCGCCGCCGACGCGCCGATCTGGGCGATGGACAAGTTCCGCGACCGCTTCCTGACCGCGTTCGGGCCACAGCACCCGAGTGCGGCTCAGGCCTCCAGGAAGGCGGCGGTACGGCGGACGAACCACTGGGGGTCGTCGAGCCAGGGGTAGTGACCGGCGCCGGGCTGCACGGCGACCTCGGCATACGGGAAGGCCTCGGCGGCCCTGCGGGCCAGGGCGGGGCTGGGGCCGCCGTCGAGTTCGCCGGCGTACACCAGGACGGGGGCGGCGAGGGCGCGCAGGGCGGCCCGGGTGGCGTCCGGGGTGAAGGCGCCCTCGGCGAAGTAGCGGTCGCCCGCCTCGAAGTTGCTCTGCTTCTCGGTGGCCGCGACATGAGCCCGGGCGGCGTCGTCCCAGCGGCCGTGGAAGAACGGCATGAACACCTCGTCGAACTCCCCGGAGCCGGTCAGCCACGCCTCCAGCGCGGGGAAAGCCTCCTCGAACCAGGGTTCCCCCGCCCGCAGCCGGGCCGCCGCCAGCCGGTCCTCCGGGGTGGCGCGCAGGCCCAGGGCCGAGGGGTTTCCGGTGATCAGTGCGAGCCGCCGCACCCGCTGCGGCTGGGCCGCCGCGTAGAGGACGGCCAGGCTTGCGCCGGCCGAGTGCGCCAGTACGTCCATGTGGTCGAGCCCCATGTGGGCGCGCAACATCTCCACGTCGTCGACCAGTCGGTCGCAGCGGTACGAGGCCGGGTCGGCGGGCAGGGCGGAGTCGCCGGTCCCCCGCAGGTCGAGGAGGACCAGGCGGCGGTGGGCGGTCAGCCCGCCGAGGTCCCCCAGGTAGGCGGAGGCCCGCATGGGGCCGCCCGGCAGCACCACGAGAGGTTCGCCCTCCCCTCTGACGTGGTAGGCGAGTCGGGTCCCGTCGGCTGCGGTGAAGGTGGGCATGACGCCGATCCTCGGCTACGACGGCGCGGTGCCGCAAAGGATTTCGGCGAACGGCCCACCCCCGATGTCAGGCAGGCGCAACGGGCTTGCTCACCCGGAACGCGAACTGGCCGCAGAACGTGAGCTTGCGGAGGTTCACCAGGGCCGTGTCCCGCTTGCTCTTGCGGGCCCAGGCGTCGATCTCCGTGTTGAGCGGTGACTCCGTCTGCCAGAAGCGGCCGTACTCCTTCTTCCGCGAGCCGTGGTAGGTGCGCATGATCAGTGTCACGCCGTCGAGCGAGGGCCGGATCTCCTCCAGGGCGAGGCCGGCCTCCTCCACCAGCACCCGGAACCCGTAGGGCGTGTAGTTCCACAGGCTGAAGGAGTGGTACGGCTCGAACTGGGAGGTGCTGCCGATGAACAGCCCGCCCGGGCTCAGCACCCGGCCCACCTCCGCGAGCAGTTCCCTGGGCCGGGCCACGTGCTCGAAGACCTGGTGGGAGTAGACGAGCGGTACCGCGCCGGAGCGGAACGGCAGGTGGACGCCGTCGAAGTACACCACGCTGTCGCCCCCGGCCTGGCGCTGGGCGGCCTCCGGGGAATCGCGGATGTCGACTCCCACCCAGCGGACGCCGGAGTCGTGCTTGCGGAAGAGCTCGGCCGACGTGCCCCGTCCGCAGCCGAGGTCGACCACCCGGTCCGGTGCCCGCGGCGAGCTCATGGCTTCGTCGAGGTAGTAGCGGGAGGTGACCTGACGAGCGTGGTCGTCAGGGATGCAGTCGTGCATGAGTTCCCACAGGGTCGACATGTCCCCACGCTACGGAGGTGCCCCTCGCTAGGCCACATCCAGGCGGGGGTTCGGGAGGGCCGTCATCCCTGGGGAGGAACGGGACTGTGCGGACGGCGGCACCAGGCGGCCGATGCCGGACAGGTCGCGGGCGGCCACGCTGTTGCGGTCGGCGACCGTACGGCCGAGTGCGTGGTACGGCCACAGTCCCCCGGCCTGCCGGCGGCTGCGCTCGTTCCACTCCAGGGCCTCGGCGGCGCGGGCCCGGAAGAAGTTGAGGGCGTAGCCGCCGCTGTGGATCCGCAGCAGGAAGAAACCGCCGGGGTACTCCTTGGCGGCGCCGACCTCCTGCTGGGTCACCTGCGGGGCAAGGGGCACATGGGTGCGCTTGTTGCGGTGTGTGTGGCCCACATGGTGGAGGAACACGCCCGGGGCGGTGGCGTAGGCCCGGAGGATGGCGCGGGCCTGGCGGCGGCCGAGGCGCTGTGCCGGGCTCACCGGGAAGAGGGCCTCCCGGACGGTCAGCGGATGGTGGCCGAAGACGACGGTGGGCTGTTCCCGGTGGGCCCGCAACCGGCGCCGGAACCAGGAGAACTGCTCGGCGCCGAGGCCGCCCGTGTCACCGCCGTGGCCGCGCTTGTCGTAGGTGTCGAGGCCGATGATCCGCAGTCCGGCCACGTCGTGCTCGAACCAGCCGGGCCCGTCCGGTACGCCGAACACGTGGTGGAAGGCGTCGTCCTCGCCCGCGGCGCGGTCGTGGTTGCCCCGGACGGTGAAGTAGTCCCGCCGGTGGGTGCCGAAGCCGTCGAGGATCCGTCTGGCCTCCGCCAGGTCGCGCGGTCCGCCGCCGGCCGAGATGTCGCCGGCGGCCAGCAGCAGCTGGGCACCGCGGCGGCGCGCCTCGTCCACCACGGCCCGGCTCATGAGTTCGGGGTAGGGGGTCTGTCCCGTCCGCTGCGCCACTCCGCGCAGGAAGGGGACGCCGGCCACGAGACCGGCGACGGTCTCGCCGATGTGCAGGTCGTTACAGAGGGCGACGGAGAACAGGTGGCGGCCGGGCGGGGGCTGCGGGGTGGTGAAGGAGTAGGGGCCGCCGGGCGTGTCGAGGCCGTGGCGGGAGGTCCCGGCCGCGTTGCCGCGCACCAGGTGCAGCGCGGTGGGGGTGGCGGGGACGCCGCGGGAGCGGGCCTGGTAGTAGTACGTCTGGCCCGGCTCCAGGCCGGTGAGTTCGACGTGGTGGTGCGCGGTGGGCCGGTCCTCGCCTGCGGTGCGGTTGAGGCGGGCCGGGTGGGTGCCGTAGATGATCTCGCCCTCGGTGGCGGCGGCCAGCATGCGGCCGGTGCCGTCGTCGGTGCCGGGCAGGGCGGTGTGCCAGGTGATGACGGCGCGGTCCTCGGTGAGGGTGACCAGTTCCAGGTGGACGGCGGCGAGCGAGCGGGGGTGGCGGGGGCGGGGGGCGGAGCGGAGCAGGGCGGGGGCGAGGAGGAAGCCGGAGCGCAGCATCTCGCAGGGGCCGGGGACGCCCGCGACCGCGCCGAGGGGGACGGGGAGGCAACAGCGCATGTCGGTTGTGTGCTCGCCGGCGGTGAACGGCGGACGTGGTGTCGGAAGCCGCACTCGGTATGGAACCAGACTTCTTGGGTCCTGGGCGGGCGTTGTGCCGACGCTCACGTCCCGGGGACTCGCGAGAGCCGCCTCCCGGTCCTCACGAAGCGGGGCCGAACCGCTCCCGCAGCTCCCGCTTCAGGATCTTTCCGCTGGCGTTGCGGGGCAGCGCGTCCACGAACAGGATCCGCTTGGGTGCCTTGAAGGCGGGCAGCTTCTCCTTCACATGGGCGATCAGCCCGGCCTCGTCGATCTCGCCGCGCGGTACGACGACCGCGGTGACCGCCTCGATCCACCGCTCGTCGGGCAGGCCGATCACGGCGGCCTCGGCGACCGCCTCGTGGGTGTAGAGGGCGTCCTCGACCTGCCGCGAAGCGACCAGTACGCCACCGGAGTTGATGACGTCCTTCACACGGTCGACGATCGTGTAGTAGCCGTCGCCGTCGCGCACCGCGAGGTCGCCGGAGTGGAACCAGCCGTCCCGGAAGGCCTCTTCGGTCTCCTCGGGCTTGTCCCAGTAGCCCTCGCACAGCTGCGGTGAGCGGTAGACGATCTCGCCGGGGGTGCCGTCGGGGACGTCGGCGCCGTCCTCGCCGACCACACGTGCCTCCACGAACAGGACGGTACGGCCGCAGGAGTCCAGCCGCCCCTTGTGCTCCTCGGGGGCGAGCACGGTGGCGAGCGGTCCGATCTCGCTCTGCCCGAAGCAGTTGAACAGGGCGAGTTCCGGCAGCCGTTCGCGCAGTCGCTCCAGGACGGGCACCGGCATGATCGACGCCCCGTAGTAGGCCTTGCGCAGTCCGTTCAGGTCGCGGGTGGCGAAGTCGGGCCGGTTGGAGAGTCCGATCCACACGGTGGGCGGCGCGAACAGGCTGTCCACGTCCCCGGCCTCGACGAGGTCGAAGAGGGTGTCGCCGTCGGGCCCGTCGAGGATGATGTTGGTGGCGCCCACCGCGAGGTAGGGCAGCAGGAACACGTGCATCTGGGCGGAGTGGTAGAGCGGCAGCGCGTGTGCGGGCCGGTCCCCGGCACTCAGGTCGAGGGCGGCGATCGCGCTCAGGTACTCGTGCACCAGGGCCCGGTGGGTCATCATCGCGCCCTTGGGCAGCGCCGTGGTCCCCGAGGTGTACAGCAGCTGCACCAGGTCCTCGGTGCGCGGCTCGGGGCCGTCGCAGGGCGCCGCGTCCGCGAGCCGGGCCAGCAGCGAGCCGTCGGCGTCCCGCAGCGGCAGCGCCGGTACGCCGTCGGGGAGCCGGCCGGCCAGATCCGGGTCGGCCAGCACCAGCGAGCTGCCCGACTGGCCGATGATGTACGCGAGGTCGTCGCCGGTCAGGTTCTGGTTGACCGGGACGTGCACCAGGCCGGCGCGGGCGCAGGCGAGGAAGGCGATCAGGTAGGCGTCGGAGTTGTGTCCGTAGGCGCCGACCCGGTCACCGCGGTCGAGGCCCTGGCCGAGCAGGACGCTCGCCGCGCGTGAGACGGCGTCGTCGAGTTCCTGGTACGTCCAGCGTCGCTCGCCGTACCGCACCGCCACCCGTGCGGGGGTGCGGCGGGCGCTGCGCCGCAGTACCCCGTCCACCGTGCTGCCCTGTCCCTGCGTCATGACTCATGATCCTCGGCCTGTCGCGCGGACAGGTCAAGCGACCGCGGAGGCCGACGCCGAACTCCGACGGGCCCGCCCGGCCGCTTCCGCTTTCCCGCCGATCGCGGTCGGGCGGCCGGACGGGATGGGACCGCACGAGAGCGGCAAGAAGAATCACCATCGGTGCGCCATGCATCAAGAGGCGCTCATCCCATGGGATTTCTGCTTCAACGTGCCCCTGTGCGCCCCCGTTGGAGAAAGGTTTCCGGAAACCCGCACATGATTGAACTGGGCAGGACTTGTCTCGGGCTGTCAGCCTCGAAGCAGGTCCGCTCATTTCACGTGTCGCACTGGGCAGGAGGTTTTCATGAACGGCGCTGTGCCTGAACAAAAACGAACGTGGACAGCAGGTTCTGCTCCCGGCATATTCCCACTCCTGGGTCACGGTATCGCCTTATACCGTCGCCCGCTGGCGTTTCTCAATTCTTTGCCCGCGCACGGGGATCTGGTCGAGATACGGCTGGGCCCCCAGCGCGCCTGGATGGTGTGCCACCCGGAGCTGGCCCACGAGGTGCTCATGGACCCGCACACCTTCGACAAGGGGGGCCCTCTGTACGACAGGCTGGGCAAGCTGATGGGGGACGGACTGGTCACCTGCCGTCAGCCTGCGCACCGGGACAAACGCAGGCTGCTGCAGCCGGCCTTCCGCCCGTCCCACGCCGCCGCGTACACAGAACTCGTCGCCGAGGAGGCCGAGTCGGTGTGCGAAGGGTGGCAGGCGGGCCGGGCGGTTCCGGTCACCGAGGCGATGACGACCCTCACGACCCGCGTGATCAGCCGGGTGCTGCTCTCCGACTCGCTGGACGACACGACCGCCGCCCAGGTGCGCGACTGTCTCGCCGACGTCGTCCGCGGCCTCTTCGTCCGCACGGTCGTCCCGATCGACGCGCTGTTCCGGCTGCCGACCCCCGCCAACCGCCGTTATCAGCGGGCGCTCGCCCGCCTGCACGCGATCATCGACGCGGTGATCACGGAACGCCGCCGGGGCCCCGCGCGTGACGACGTCCTGGGGACCCTGCTGGCGGCCGCCCACGGCGACGGCACCGCCCGCACCGACCAGGAGATCCACGACCACCTGATGACCCTGCTGCTCACGGGCGCCGAGACCTCGGCCCTGACCCTGGCCGCGGCCTTCAGCCTGCTGGCCCGCCATCCCGAGGCCGAACAGCGCCTGCACGCCGAGCTCGACACCGTCCTGCCCGGCGGCCGCAGGCCCGGCCCCGGCGATCTCCCGGACCTCGTCCGGACCCGGTGCGTGGTCTCCGAGACGCTGCGGCACTCGTCCCCCGGCTGGCTGTTCACCCGCGTCGCCACCCGGGAGACGGAACTCGCCGGACGCCGGCTGCCCGCCGGAGCCACCGTGCTCTACAGCCCCTACCTCCTCCACCACGACCCGTCGTCGTTCCCCGACCCCGAACACTTCGACCCCGACCGCTGGCTGCCGGGGCGCCCCACCCCCGGACAGCGGCGCGCGATGATGCCGTTCTCCGCGGGCAACCGCAAATGCCTCGGCGACGAGTTCGCCATGGTGGAGGTCACCGTGGCACTCGCGACCATCGCCGGCCGGGTGCGCCTGCGCCATCTCCCCGGATACGTCGCACGGACACCACGCCCCGCGATCACGCTGGGGCCGCGCTCACTGGTCATGATCCGCGAAACACGCTCGCACAGTCCGTCAGAGGCGTCGTCGTCCCGCGCTCCGCTCACGCACGGCGCGGTCTGCACCCGACAGGCACCGGACTCCCGATCGGCAGGTGACCACTGTGTCGACAACACATGAGGAAGTCGCGGTCAGTGTGGCGGACGGACCTGCGGTGGCCAGTCTCAAGGACCTCATCGACACCCACCTGCACATGCCCTTCCCGTTCCGGCGCAACCGCCATGAACCGGAGGCCTCGGCCAGTGTGGACGCATGGCTGAGTACGTGGGGGCTGACCGCCGAGCCGGGTGTGGCGGCGATGATCGCCCGTACCCGCCCCGCCCAGCTCGCGTCCTTCACCAGTCCCGCCGTGGACCCCGGGCTCCTGCGCATCGTGGCCCACCAGATCGCCTATCAGTTCGTCTTCGACGACCGGGCGGAGGACGTCGGGCGGCACTCCCCGGCCGGGCTCGTGCCCATGCTGTGCGAGAGCATCGCCGTTCTGCGGGACGGCCGCCCGCCCACCACACCGCTCGGAGCGGCCCTGACCGACCTGTACCGGCAGGTCCGGGAACGGTGCACACCAGGTCAGGCCGCACGCTGGGCCTGGAAGAGCCGGGAGTACGTGCACGGTCTGCTGTACGAGGCGGTGGCCCAGGCCCACCCCGTCGCCCTGCGCACGGGAGAGTGCGCCTCGATACGGTCGCTGACCGCGGGTGTCGAGCCGTTCCACCCGCTGTACGAGGCCGCGGCGCCGGACGAACTGCCCGCCGCGGAACTCCACCATCCGGCCGTGGAGCGGCTCAGCCGGCTCTCGGCCGACGCCGCGGTGTGGACAGCCGATCTGTTCTCCGCCGTGAAAGAACAGCGCGCGGGCGAAATGATCAACCTGGCCCTGGCCTACCAGCGCGAACACCACTGCTCCCTGCAGGCCGCCGTCGTCCTGGCCGTCCGGCGGGTCAACAGCACGATCCGCGAGTTCGAAAGGCTCCACGCCGCGGTCGAACCGGAGTTGAGTCCCGCGGGCGTCGTCTATGTGGAGGGCATGATCGGCTGGATCCGCGGGTGTTACCACTGGTCCCGAACCGTACCCCGGTATGCGGACGTGGCGTCGGTGCCCGCCGTGACGTAGCGGCGTCCGGCGCACTCCCGCGACCGCGCCCGAGGAAGGTGGCGATCAGAGCCCCTTACCCGGAAGGGGGACATTATCCCTTCTCCAGTTCATGATTCACCCGACAGTACTCAGTCCGGCCTGCTCGCACCGCGACAGGGCGTACGCTCGGCTGTCCCCGGGCCGAACGAAAGAAAGCGGTACGGCATATGGCGACGGAGCCGCGGCAATCGATCACGGGCCAGGAGACCTTGATCGAGCGCCGACGGGAACTTCAGGCCCTCGACGCGGCGTTCCGGGAATTGCGGCGCACCACGGGCGGCGTTCCGCGGACGCGGAGCAAAGGGCTGCTCGCTTTTTCCGGGGCGGCCGGACTGGGCAAGACGGCACTCATCACGGAAGCACGCGCCCGAGCCGCCGCACACAGGTTCACGGTGTTGTCGGGCAGGGGCAGCGAGACGGAGCAGGGCTCGGCGTTCCACGTGGTACGCCAGTTGATGCAGCCCCCGCTGGCACGAATGGACGAGGCGGAACTCCGCGTCTTCCTGGGCAGCTGGTACGACACCGTCGCGGCCGTCCTCGGACTCGAAGCCACCGGGCCTGCCCCCGCACCGGACCCGACCGGAGTCCGCGAGGGTCTCGACTGGGTCATGACGCGGCTCTCGGTGAAGAAGGCCCCCGTCGTCCTGGTCCTGGACGACCTCCACTGGACCGACCCCGAGTCACTGAGCTGGCTCGCCTCCTTCGCGCCACGGGTCGAGGATCTCCCCCTGCAGATCGTCGTCACCTACCGGCCCGACGAACTGCCCCCCGAGGCGGGCCGGCTCCGCACGCTCGCCGGAGACCACGGGAACCGCCCCCACAACCTGGCCCTGCTCACCCCGGAGGGCGTCGCACAGATCGTCAGGAACGAGATCGGGGAGGCGGCCGGGGACCGGTTCTGCAAGGAGTGCTGGTCGGCCACCGGTGGCAGCCCCTTCGAGTCGGTGGAACTCGCCATCGGACTGGCGGAGCGGAAACTGGGCGGCACCGACGACGACCTGCCCGCGATGCGTGAACTGGCCGCCGCGATCAAGGGCCCGGGGCTGATCGAACGCCTGGAACGGCTCGGCACCACGACCGTGCGCTTCGCGCAGACCGCGGCCGTGCTCGGTTCGCCGTTCTCGCCGGAGCTCGCCGCGGCCATCGCCGTGCTCGGTGACGAGGCGGTCGCCGAGGCGACCGGGAAGCTGCGCGCCGCCCGGATCCTGGCGCAGGGGCACGGCCACGAGGGCGAGCTGGAGTTCGTGCACCCGCTGATCGCCACGACGATCTACCGGTCCATCCGCACGGGCTTCCGGACCGGTCTGCACAACGCCGCGGCGCAGGCCGTGCTCGCCGCGGGTTACGGACCCGCCAAGGCCGCCCGGCATCTGCTGGAAGTCCCCTGCGAAGAGCGTCCCGAGACCGTGGCGTGTCTGCGCGAGGCCGCCCGCGCATACCTTCGCGCCGGTGCCACCGAGGCGGCACGGCGTCTGCTGACCCGCGCGCTGCAGGAACCACCCCTGCCCGAGGACCGTGCCGCGGTCCTGCACGAACTCGCCTGCGCCACGTTCCTGATCGAGCCCACGGCGACGGTGCGGCATCTGCGCCAGGCGCTGGCCCAGCCGCACGTCGACCCCGATCTGCGCGCCTCCATCGTCTACCGGCTGACCACGGCCATGGCCCACACCGATCAACTGGCCGAGGCTGTGGACGTGGCGGCCGAAGAGGCCCGGCAGGCCACGAATCCGCGCGTCAAACTGCGCATGCAGGCCGACCAGTTCGTCTGGAGCATGGTGCGGCCGGACGACCACGACTCGCCCACCCGCTCCCGGACGCTGGCGCGCCTGGCCGGGAAACTGCCCGGCCGCAGCCTGGAGGAGCGCTACATCCTGGGACTGCGGGCCTGGGACGCGGCCATGCGCGGCGAACCGAGGGAGACCTCCCTCGCGTACGCGGACAAGGCCCTGGACGGCGGCATGAGCTGGACCGACGAGAACCGGGGGTTCGAGGTACCCCTTTCCGTCGCCCTGGTGTACATGTACGGCGACCAGCCGCGACGGGCCGAGGAGCTGTTCAGCAAGGGGATCGCCGAATGCGTGGCCAAGGGCTGGCACGGTTCCCACCTGGCGTTCGGCCAGACCATCGCCGGGTACATCCGCTACCGCCGCGGCAGCCTGGCCGAGGCCGAGGACGCCGTACGGGAGGGTCTGCGGATCGCCGACAAGGTGGACGGGGTCGTGGCCGCCCAGTGGTTCGGCGTGAGCATCCTCATCAAGACCCTGCTGGCCCGCGGGCGCATCGCCGAGGCACGCGCGTTCGCCGACGATCACCACTTCGGCGCGACGCCGGTCAACGCCGTCATCTACCCCGACCCCCGCACCGTCTACGCCGAACTCCTCCTCGCCGAGGGGCGGCACGCCGAGGCGGCGCGGCTGTTGTCCGAGGTCGGGGAGTGGCTGGACGGGCGGGGCTGGCGGAACCCGGCCTGGTGTCCGTGGCAGCTGCGGCTCGCGACCGCGCTGGCCCCCACCGCTCCCGAGGAGGCGGTGGGTCATGCGGAGGAGGCCGTACGCAGGGCCCGGGAGTTCGGTGCCGGCTCGACCGTGGGGCAGGCCCTGCACACGCTCGCCGAGGTGACCCGCGGACCGGCTGCGGTCGACCTGTACGCGCAGGCCGTCGAGCAGCTGGAGCAGTCGCCGGCCGCCTACGAACTCGCCCGCGCGCAGATCGGCCACGGTGCCGCGCTGTCCCTGGCCGGCCGGCTCCAGGAGGCCGCCGACCGGCTCTACCAGGGGCTGGAGGGAGCCGTCCACTGCGGGGCCGAGGCCCTCGCCGCCCGGGCCAGGGAGGAGCTGTCGGCGGCCGGGCTGCGGCCGTTGCCGTTGCGCTACGCGCAGGTGGACACGCTCACCGCGCAGGAACTGCGGACCGCCGAACTGACCGTCCGGGGACACGCGGTGGGTGTGGTCGCCAAGGAGCTGCACCTCACCGAGCAGGGTGTGCGGCAACTGCTGTCCAGCGTCTACCGCAAGCTCGGCACCGATGCCGCCGGCCTCACCGGGTTCCTGGAGGCCCGGCACCGGCCGCGCTCCTGAAGCGCGGGGTCCCAGCCGGTCACACCGGCCGGGTGCGGCCCTCCCAGTACGGGTCCCGCAGCCGCCGCTTGTACAGCTTGCCGTTGGGGTCGCGGGGCATCTCGGCGATGAAGTCGACGGTCTTGGGGCACTTGTAGCCGGCCAGTTGTCCGGCGCAGTGGGCGAGGAGGGCGGCGGCGAGGTCCGGGCCGGGTTCGTGTCCGGGGGCGGGTTCGACGACGGCCTTGACCTCCTCGCCCCAGTCGTCGTGCGGGATGCCGAAGGCGGCGGCGTCCGCGACGGCGGGGTGGGAGAGGAGCACGGACTCGATCTCGGCGGGGTAGATGTTGACCCCGCCCGAGATGATCATGTCGATCTTGCGGTCGCGGAGGAACAGGTAGCCGTCCTCGTCGAGGTAGCCGAGGTCGCCGACGGTGAAGAAGTCGCCGATGCGGTTCTTCTCCGTCTTGGCCCGGTCCTTGTGGTAGGCGAAGCCGCCGGTGTTCATCTTCATGTAGACGGTGCCGAGTTCGCCCGGTGGCAGCCGGTTGCCGTCGTCGTCGAAGACCGCGAGTTCGCTGATGGGCCAGGCCTTGCCGACCGTACCTGGCTTCTTCAGCCAGTCCTCGGCGGTCGCGAAGGCGCCGCCGCCCTCGCTGGCCGCGTAGTACTCCTCGACGCTGGGGCCCCACCAGTCGAGCATGGCCCGCTTCACGTGGTCCGGGCAGGGCGCGGCGCCGTGGATGGCGTGCCGCATGGAGGAGACGTCATGGTGTGCGCGCACCTCCTCGGGGAGGGCGAGCAGGCGGTGGAACTGGGTCGGGACCATATGGGTGTGGGTGCACTTGTGTGTGTCGATCAGGCGGAGCATCTCCTCGGGGATCCACTTGTCCATGAGGACCAGGCGGTGGCCTATGTGGAGGGACGCGCCCGCGAACTGGAGTACGGCCGTGTGGTAGAGCGGCGAGCAGACCAGGTGGACGTTGTCGTCGAAGGGGCGGATGCCGAAGATGCCGAGGAAGCCGCCGAGGTAGGCCTCCTCGGGGAGTTTGCCGGGCAGCGGGCGGCGGATGCCGCGGGGGCGGCCCGTCGTGCCCGAGGTGTAGTTCATGACCCAGCCGAGTTCGCGGTCCGCGGGCGCCGACTCCGGCTGTCCGTCGAGGAGTTCGGCGTACGGCCGGAAGCCCTCGACGTCGCCGACCGCGTACCGGTGGGTGGCCGGGAGGCCGGCCTCGTCGGCGGCGAGGCGGGCCGGCCCGGCGAACCGCTCGTGGGCGAGGAGCACCTTGGCGCCGGAGTCGGCGACGATCCAGGCGATCTCCGGACCGACGAAATGGTGGTTGATCGGGACGAGGTAGAGGCCGGCCTGGGTGGCGGCGAGGTAGGCGGTGAAGAACTCGGGCCCGTTGGGCAGGACGACCGCGAAGGCGTCGCCGCGCTCCAGGCCCGCGGCCCGGAGTCCGTGGACGAGCTGGTTGACGGCCGCGTGCAGGCGGCCTGCGGTCCATTCCTCGCCGTCGGGTGCGACGAGCACCTTGCGGTCGGGATCGCTCGTGGCCTGGGCCCAGAATCCGGCGGGGGGCGTGCTGGTCACTTGCCGCTCCTTCCGGCGATGCGGTTGATGCGGTCGACGGTCTGTTCGAAGCCCCGGGTGAGGTCGTCGAAGACGGCCTGGACGCTGCGTTCGGCGGTCATGCGGCCGACGATCTGGCCGACGGGGGTGCCGAGCAGGGGCTCGACCTCGTACTTCTGGATGCGGGTCAGTGCCTCGGCGACGAGCAGGCCCTGCAGGGGCATGGGGAGGGTGCCGGGGCCGTTCGCGTCGTCCCAGGCGTCGGTCCACTCGGTGCGCAGCTGGCGGGCCGGTTTGCCGGTCAGGGCGCGGGAGCGGACGGTGTCGCCGGAGCCGGCGGCGAGCAGTTTGCGGGTCACGGCGGGCGAGGAGAGGTCCGCTTCCGTGACGGTCAGCCACATGGAGCCCAGCCACACCCCCTGCGCGCCGAGGCTGAGCGCGGCGGCCACCTGCTGCCCGCTGCCGATCCCGCCCGCCGCCAGCACCGGCAGCGGGGCGACCGCGTCGACGACCTCCGGGGTGAGGACCATGGTGGCGATCTCGCCGGTGTGGCCGCCGGCCTCGTAGCCCTGGGCCACGACGATGTCGATGCCCGCGTCCCTGTGCTTGATCGCGTGCCGGGCGCTGCCGGCGAGTGCGGCGACGAGGATGTCCTGGTCGTGGGCGCGGTCGACGACGTCGGCGGGCGGGGAGCCGAGGGCGTTGGCGAGCAGCCGGATCGGGTAGTCGAAGGCGACGTCGAGCTGGGTGCGGGCGACCTGTTCCATCCACCCGGTGATGCGCCAGCCGGACGCCTCGCCGTCGGCCAGCTCGGGCACGCCGTACTTGGCGAGGGTGTCCCGCACGAACTGCCGGTGCCCCTCCGGGATCATCGCCTCGACGTCGGCCTCGGTGACGCCTTCCACCTTCTTGGCGGGCATCACGACGTCGAGCCCGTACGGCTTGCCGTCGACGTGCGCCTCGATCCAGTCGAGGTCGCGTTTGAGGTCGTCGGGGGCGGTGTAGCGGACCGCACCGAGCACTCCGAAGCCGCCGGCCCGGCTGATGGCCGCGGCCACGGCGGGAAACGGCGTGAAGCCGAAGACGGCGTGCTCGACTCCCAGGGTCTTGCTCAGCTCCGTCTGCATGGGCGCAGGATGCCGCAGTCGTGCGGCCGACGGAAGAGGTTTTCTGATGCTCCGTCAGATTCTTTGACGGCGTCCCGGTCGGGGGTCAGCCCTCCGGCTGCTCCAGTACCGCCATCGCCGCGTTGTGCCCCGGCACCCCGCTCACCCCTCCCCCGCGCACCGCGCCCGCCCCGCAGAGCAGCACGTTGGCGTGCCGGGTCTCCACGCCCCAGCGGCCGGTGCCGTCCTGGGCGTAGGGCCAGGACAGGTCGCGGTGGAAGATGTTGCCCCCGGGAAGGCGGAGGTCGCGTTCGAGGTCCAGGGGGGTCTTCGCCTCGATGCAGGGGCGGCCGTCGGCGTCCAGGGCCAGGCAGTCGGTGATCGGCTCCGCGAGGTGGGCGTCGAGCTGGGCGAGGGTGGACTTGAGGAGTTCGTCGCGTACGGCGTCGTTGTCGGCGGCGAAGAGCCGGGCCGGGGTGTGCAGGCCGAAGAGGGTGAGCGTCTGGTAGCCGCGTTCGGCCAGGTCACGGCCGAGGATCGTGGGGTCGGTCAGGGAGTGGCAGTAGATCTCGGAGGGCGGGGCGGCGGGCAGCCTGCCGGCCGCCGCCTGGGCGTGGGCGGTGGCCAGTTGCCCGTAGCCCTCGGCGATGTGGAAGGTGCCGGAGAACGCCTCCCGCGGGTCGACGGCGGTGTCGCGCAGCCTGGGCAGCCGCTTGAGCAGCATGTTCACCTTGAGCTGGGCGCCCTCGGCGGGCTCCGGGGCCGGGTCGCCGGTGAGGGCGGCGAGTTCCTGCGGGGAGGCGCCCACCAGGACGTGCCGGGCGGCGGCGACGCCCTCGCCGTCCGCGGTGCGGTAGACGACCTCGGCGGCCCGCCCGTCGGTCTCGATCCGCACCGCCTCGTGCCCGGTGGCGAGCACCGCGCCCGCCGAGCGCGCGGCGGCGGCCAGCGCGTCGGTGAGGGCGCCCATGCCGCCGACCGGTACGTCCCAGGCGCCGGTGCCGCCGCCGATGACGTGGTAGAGGAAGCAGCGGTTCTGGCGCAGCGACGCGTCGTGGGCGTCGGCGAAGGTGCCGATCAGGGCGTCCGTGAGGACGACCCCGCGCACCAGGTCGTCCGTGAAGTTCTCTTCGATCGCGACCCCGATCGGCTCCTCGAACAGGGCCCGCCAGGCCGCCTCGTCGTCGATCCGGCGGCGCAGTTCCTCACGCGCGGGCAGCGGCTCGGTGAGCGTCGGGAAGACGCGCTCGGCGACCCGGCCGGTCGTGCCGTAGAACCGCTGCCAGGCCTGGTACTCCGACTTGCCCCCGGTCAGCCGTTCGAACGCCTCGCGGATCCGCCGCTCGCCACCGCCGACCAGCAGCCCGGTCGGCCGCCCGTCGCGTTCCACGGGGGTGTACGAGGAGATGGTGCGGCCGCGGACCCGGAAATCCAGGCCGAGGTCGCGGACGATCTTCCTCGGCAACAGGCTGACCAGGTAGGAGTAGCGGGACAGCCGCGCGTCGACGCCGGCGAAGGGGCGGGTGGAGACCGCGGCGCCGCCGGTGCGGCCCAGCCGCTCCAGCACCAGTACGGTGCGGCCGGCCCGGGCCAGGTAGGCCGCCGCGACGAGGCCGTTGTGGCCGCCGCCGACGATGATGGCGTCGTAGCTCCGGGTTGCTTCGGTGGCAGGGGGCATGGTTCTTCGTAACACATGATGATCTAGGCAAGTAAGAGGCATGCCGGTGCGCTTCGCGGGGAGGGTCGGTTTGCATGTACCGGCCGGTGGGGGCTGATCGCGCAGTTCCCCGCGCCCCTCTGGGGGCGCGCTTCAGAGCCCTCCGCCGGACGCGCGCTGCTGGCGCAGTACCGCCACCCTCCGGTACAACTCCACCGCCTCGGCGCCCCGCCCCAGTTGCTCCAGGCAGTGAGCCTCGTCGTTGCGGCTGGCGAGGGTGTCCGGGTGGTCCGGGCCCAGGACTCTCTCCCGTGCGCCGGCCACCCTCCTGTACTCCGTCAGCGCGTCCGGCCAGCGGCCCAGCCAGCCGAGGCCCACCGCGACCTCGCGGCGGCTGACCAGGGTGTCGAGGTGGTCCGGGCCCAGGACCCGGTCGCGGATCGCGCACACGTCGCGGGACTCCGCGAGGGCCTCCTCCCAGCGGCCGAGGCGGCCGAGGTTGACGCCGAGGCCGTGGCGGGCGCGCAGGGTCTCGGGGTGGGCGGGGCCCTGGACGCGGGTGCGGTCGTCGATCAGGGCGCGGTAGAGGGTGAGCGCGTCGGCGCTGCGGCCCAGGCGACCCAGGCTGATGCCGACCTCGTACCGGGCGGCGAGGGTGTCGGGGTGGTCGGCGCCGAGGGCGCGGCCACGGGCCTCGGCGACCTCGCGGTAGGTCTGCAGGGCCTCCTCCCAACGTCCCAACTGGCCGAGCGCGTAGGCGACTTCGTAGCGGGTGACCAGGGTGTCGGGGTGCAGCGGACCGAGCACCCGGGCGCGGGCCGCGGCCACGTCGTGGGCCATGCGGTACGAGTCCTCCGGGCGGCCCAGCCTGCTGAGGTTGAAGGCGAGGTTGTGGCGGCAGCGCAGGGTGTCCGGATGGTCGGGGCCGGTCAGCCGTTGCCGGGCGGCGAGGACGGCCGTGTACACCTGGTGGGCGTCGAAGTGGCGGCCCAACTGGCCCAGCACGTAAGCCGTTTCCTGACGGGTGGCGAGAGTGTCGGGATGGTCGGCGCCCAGTGCGCGCTCCCGGGCGACGGCGACCTCGGTGTACTCGCGCAGTGCGTCGGCGGCGCGGCCGGTGCGGGAGAGGGTGAAGGCGATCTCGTAGCGGCTGGCGAGGGTGTCGGGGTGGTCGGGGCCGAGGAGGTGGGTGCGTTCGGCGGCGACGGCGCGGTGCACCTCGCCGGCCTCGGCCCAGCGGCCGAGCCGTCCCAGGCTGAGCCCGGCGTTGTGGCGGCCGGCGAGGGCGGCGAGGGTCTCCGGGGAGGGGACGGGTACCGCGGGAAGCGGTTCCGCGACGCCGGTGGCCGGGCGGGCGATCCACTCGCCGGTGAGTCCGGCGCCGGGGTCGGGCGGGGTGGTGCGCAGGGCGGCGCCGGTGGCCTTGTGGCCGGTGGTCATGGACCGGGTCCAGGACGGCAGCCGGGGCTCCCGGGCGGCCGGTTCCGTGGGCCGGAGCCGGGGCTGCGCGGTGACGACGGTGGGGACGTAGGCGGGGGTCGTCCGCCCGGAGGTGATCCGGCGGCCCAGCTCCCGGGCGTCGTAGGGCCGTTGCTCGGGCCGTTTGGCCAGCAGGTCGAGGACGACCTTCTCGAACCAGCCGGGCAGCTCGGGGCGGTGGGAGCGCGGCGGGGCGGGCGGGGTGTCGCGGTGGCCGACGAGGATCGCCCAGGCGTCGTCGAGGTCGAACGGCGGTGCCCCGGTGGCGATCTCGTAGAGGACGCAGCCCAGTGAGTACAGATCGCTGCGCTGGTCGACCTCGGTGCCGCCGATCTGCTCCGGGGACATGTAGTGCGGGGTGCCCATGGCGATGCCGGTGCCGGTCAGCCGGGA
The DNA here is from genome assembly GCF_042899865.1 of Streptomyces sp. NPDC013157. Taxonomy (NCBI): domain Bacteria; kingdom Bacillati; phylum Actinomycetota; class Actinomycetes; order Kitasatosporales; family Streptomycetaceae; genus Streptomyces; species Streptomyces sp. NPDC013157. Next base: position 186,377 of record NZ_JBIBAK010000005.1, read on the forward strand.
GGTGAAGCCGATGTCGTGGCCGAGGCGGGCGATGCCGAAGTCGCAGATCTTCACCGTGCCGTCGGTGAGCCGCATGATGTTCGCCGGTTTCAGGTCCCGGTGCACGATGCCCTGCTGGTGGGTGTAGGCGAGGGCGGCGGCGACCTGCTCGGCGATGTCGACGACGTCGCCGACGGGCAGGGGATGGTGCTTGTCGTCCTCCATGAGCTGGCTGAGGTTGCGGCCGTTCAGCAGCTCCATCACCAGGTAGAGGATGCCGTCGTACTCGCCGAAGTCGTGGACGACGGTGACCCCGCGGTGGGAGAGGGCGGCGGCGACTCTCGCCTCACGGCGGAACCGTTCGCGCAGGACGCGGGTGAACGCCTGGTCGTGGTGCGGGCCCAGCGGTTTGAGGCACTTGACGGCGACCTGCCGGCCGAGTGACTCGTCGCGGGCCCGCCACACCTCGCCCATGCCGCCCCGCCCGATCAGGTCGAGCAGCCGGTACCTCCCCTGGACCAGCCTGCTGTCAGCCATCGCGCGCCGTCGCCCCCCGTCGCGGTCCGTGACACCCCCTTGCTCGCCCAGTATGGCTGTCTATCGCCCGACTTTGTACGGTGCGGGGCGTGCGTCCGGACCGAGCCTCGCCATGGCGCGCAGGATGTGTTTGGGCGGGAGTTGCCAGCGCAGACGTGCGGGAACACAGCGCAGCAGGGTGCCGGTGGCGCGCAGTCGGCGGGTGACGACCGCGGGCCGAGGGGCCGGTCTGCCGTACAGCTCGTGGGCGTACGGCGGCAGGGAGGCGTACGCCAGCCTGGCCACGCGCCGCCACAGTACTTCGCGCGCCGGTATCAGGAGCGGGTGCGTCGGCGGGCGCAGCAGGAAGTCGTCCACCGCGCGTGCGTCGGCGCCGACTGCGAGTTGCGGTCGTACCTTCTCGAAATAGGCGGTCATCTCCTCCTGGTCGCCCGGCACGGCGGCGGGGTCGAGGCCGACCAGGCGGCCGCTGACCCGGTGTTCGGCGATGTAGCGGTCGGCCTGCGCGTCGGTGAGCGGGAAGCCGGAGCGGCGGACGACGTGCAGGTAGGAGTCGATCTCGGCGCAGTGCACCCACAGCAGCAGGTCGGGTTCGTCCACGCCGTACCGTTCGCCGGTGTCCGGGTCCGTCGCGCCCAGCATGCTGTGGAGCTTCCGGATCCGCGCTCCGGTGCGCTCGGCGGCCTCGGTGGTGCCGTAGGTCGTCGTACCGACGAAGTTCGCGGTCCGTATCAGCCGGCCCCAGGCGTCACGGCGGAAGTCGGAGTTCTCCATGACACCGCGCAGCGCGCGAGGATGCAGGGCCTGGAGATAGAGCGCCCGGATGCCGGCGACCCACATCATGGGGTCACCGTGCATCTGCCAGGTCACGGAGTCGGGGGTGAAGAGCCCGGCATCACCGTCCATACCGGCAGGCTAACGCCGTACCCGTGGCATCCCCAGCCCGATCCAGGAGATGATCTCCCGCTGGATCTCGTTGTTGCCGCCGCCGAAGGTGAAGATGACCGCCGAGCGGTAGCCGCGTTCCAGGTCGCCGTGGAGGACCGCGCCGGCCGAGCCCTCCTTGAGCGGCCCGGCCGCGCCGACGACCTCCATCAGCGAGGCGTAGGCGTCGCGGCGGGCCTCGGAGCCGTAGACCTTGACGGCGGAGGCGTCCTGCGGGGTGAGGCTGCCCTCCTGGACGGCGCTCACCATCTGCCAGTTGAGGAGCTTCATGGCGTCCAGGCGGGTGTGGGTGCGGGCGAGGTTGCGCCGCACCCAGGGCAGGTCGACGACGCGGCGGCCGTCGGCGAGCTTGGTCTCCATCGCCCAGCGCTGCACGTCGTGCAGGGCGCGGATGGCCATGGTGCCGTGGGCGGCGAGGGTGACGCGCTCGTGGTTGAGCTGGTTGGTGATCAGCCGCCAGCCGTGGTTCTCCTCGCCGACCCGGCGGGCGACGGGGACGCGGATGTTCTCGTAGTGGCTGGCCGTGGTGTCGTGCGAGGCGAGGGTGTTGATGACGGTGCAGGAGTAGCCGGGGTCGGTGGTCGGCACCAGGAGCATGGTGATGCCCTTGTGCGGCGGGGCCCCGGGGTCGGTGCGGGTGGCGAGCCAGACCCAGTCGGCGGTGTCGCCGTTCGTCGTCCAGATCTTCTGGCCGTTGACGACGTACTCGTCGCCGTCGCGCACGGCCCGGGTCTTCAGGGCGGCGAGGTCGGTGCCGGCGTCGGGCTCGCTGTAGCCGATGGCGAAGTCGATCTCGCCGGAGAGGATGCGGGGCAGGAAGTACGACTTCTGCTCGGCGGTGCCGTACTGCATGATCGTCGGGCCGACGGTGTTCAGCGCCATCAGCGGGAGCGGTACGCCGGCCTGGGCGGCCTCGTCGAAGAAGATGAACTGCTCCATCGCGGTCAGGCCGCGGCCGCCGTATTCCTTGGGCCAGCCCACGCCGAGCCAGCCGTCGGTGCCCAGGCGGCGGACGGTCTCCCGGTAGAAGCGTTTCTGCGCGGCCGGGTCGGCGTAGCGGGCGTAGGCGTTGTCCGGCACCAGGCCGGCGAAGTAGGCGCGCAGTTCGGTGCGCAGCCGCTGCTGCTCGGGCGTGTGGTCGAGGTGCACGGCGCCTCCAGGCTCCCCAAGGGCGGTCCTGACGGCGCACACCGTAGAACGTGTTCCAGAAATTGGGAATGGCGGCGGCCCGCCGTGACCGGTGTCAGCTCTGGCCGGGTGCCAGCGGGCTGCCGTGCAGGGAGCCGAGCACCTCGGGGCCCAGGACCTTCAGCAGCGGCTCGGTGAAGGCTCCGTCCACGAGGACGAAGGCCATCCGGGCCGCCGTATCCGTGCGGTTCTCCCAGCGGTGGTCGGTGCCGCGCTGGATCACCACGTCCCCGGCGCGCAGCAGCCGCTCGGAGTCGTCGAGGACGAGGACGACCTCGCCGGTCAGGACGATGCCGTAGTCCACGGTCTGGGTCCGGTGGGTCGGGGAGACACAGCCCGGCGGAAACTCGTTGACGCGGATCTTGGTGCCTCCAGGGGCCGGCGGCACGGTCAGGTCGCGCTGCGTGGGCTCGGGCTCGTCCGCCGCGACGGGTGCCGGGACGGAGTCGGTGTTCCACATCTCGTAGAAGGCGGCGCCGTCGGGCGCGGCGCGGATGACGGGCGGCTCACCGTCGGAGAGGAACACGGAGGTACCCGTCTCGTCGTGACCGGTGACGATCCGGCGGGGCGGCTGGCTCATGGGAGTGCTCCTCTTGTAGCACGGACGCGGCTGGGAACGGTGGGCGGTACCCACGTCACGCTAGGCAGCCCGGCGGTACGGCGGAAACGCGTATCGGCGATGCCAGCCATCGGGTCAGCGGTTCGCGCCGGCCCGGGCCGCCGCCGCGCGGATCTGCTTCGGCGCCAGGGCGAGCGCGGCGACCGGCGCCCGAACCGGGGCCGAAGGAGGCCACGCCACCCCGGCGAACGCCCCGATGGGGTCAGCCGAGTGCCGCCATGAAGTCCGTGCAGGCCGCGGCGCACGCCCGGCAGGCGGCCGCGCTCTGTTCGGCGCCCGGACGGGCGTCGAAGGCCCGCGCGCAGTCGAGGCAGACCGTGCGGCACCACTCCAGCTGGACGCGCAGCCCCTCCGCGTCCCGGTCGGTCTCCTCGGTCAGTGCCCGGCAGGTGGTGTCGCACACCTCGGCGCACATGATGCCGGTGCGGCGCAGCCGGTCCGCCTCCGCGTCGGCGGTCCCGCCCGGATCCAGCACCCCCGCACGCAACGCGCACATCCGGGCGCACTCCGTGCACGCCTGCGCGCACGTGAACCGGTCTTCCAGGAACCGGTACAGGTCCTGCTGAGAAGACGTCCAAGTCATACGGCCCGGGTAACCAGCACGCGGCCCGGGCAAACGCCGCCTGCTGCCGGCGGTTGCTCAGTCCTGCGCCGCGCGGACGATCACGACCGGGCAGGTGGCGTGCTGGGACACCTGCTGGCTGACGGAACCGAGCAGGGCGCGGGCGAACCCGCCCCGGCCGCGGCTGCCGACGACGAGGGCCTCGGCGCCCTCCGCGGCCCGCAGCAGGACGTCGGTGGTGTTGCCGTGCACCAGGTGGGAACGGACCGAACCCGCCGCGTCCGCCCCGAGTACGTCGGTGAGCTCCTGCCGCATCCTGACCCGGGCCTCCTCCGCGTCGATGTCCATGTCGACGGCGGGCCCCGACCAGCCGTACAGCCCCGGCAGTTCCCACACGGCGACCGCCTCCACGACACCGCCGACGAGGCCGGCGTACCGCAGGGCCCAGCGCAGGGCCGCGTACGAGGACGGCGATCCGTCGACGCCGACCACGACCCGCCGCTCGGTGACATCCCTGTCCATCCGTTCCACCTCTCCTCGGGCGTTCGGCAGGCCCCCTCCACCTCCACGCTGCGCGACGGGCGGCCGCACCGCCAGAGAAGTGCGGCCGGGGGCATGACACCGCCCGCCGCCCGCCGCACGGGTGGGGAGCGGTGAATTCCGGACCGGTGGCCCCTGGTGGCATGGGCGTTCCCGTGGTGTGCTGGAGGTGACGGGAAGGACCCGCAGTGACGCGGGGAAGCGGCCGGCCACGGTCGCGCACCGCGCAATCAGGATCCGCGAGAAGTGGATGGCGTCCTTCCCGCCCTCTCGTGATCGGTGGGATCCGAGGAGGCGACCATGCACGACAGCCCGCACACCGTCGGCGACGTGATGACCCCCAACCCCGTGGCCGTGGGCCGCGCCGCCCCGTTCAAGGACGTCGTCACGCTGATGGACCGGTGGAAGGTCAGCACCCTGCCCGTGCTGGAGGGCGGGGGCAGGGTGATCGGCGTCGTGTCCGAGGCCGATCTGGCCAGGGCCCGCGGGGTGACCGCCGGGGAGCTGATGAACGCGCCCGCGGTGACCGTGCGCGCCGACGCCACCGTGGCGGAGGCGGCACGCGTCATGGCCCGGCGCGGGGTCAAGCGGCTGCCTGTCGTCGACGGTGCGGGCGTGCTCAGGGGCATCGTCAGCCGGGCGGACCTGCTGAAGGTGTTCCTGCGTGCGGACGAGGAGCTGACCGAGGAGGTGCGCCGGGAGGTCGTCGACCGCCTGTTCCCGCTCTCCGCCGACCACATCCGGGTCGAGGTCACCGAGGGGGTCGTCACCCTGACGGGCTGGATCGACAGCCCGGAACCGGCACCGGTCGCCGAGCGGCTGACCCGCGCCGTGGAGGGCGTGGTCGACGTCCGCTGCCGCCTCTGCCCGGTCTCGGTACGCGACGATCCGCACTGACCTCCTGTCGCCCGCTGTGCACGATCAGCCACCGATTACGTCCGGTTCACACCGTTATGAGAGGGGTATCCCTTGGCTATGAGTACGGAACCGATGCAGCTGGCCGCTCCCAGCGGCCTACTGAGTCTCGCGCTCTTCCTGGTGGCCGTGGCCGTGCTGGCGATGCTCGCCGGGGGCTTCTGGCTGGGCAACCGGGTCAAGTACCGCGAGTCGCCCCGGCCGCGCCCCGAGGAGCAGCCGAAGCTGCCACCGGAGGGTGCTGTGCACGAGATCCGGGAGAACCGCGAATCGGAGGAGATCCCGCTGATGCCCAAGGGCGGCCGTCCGCTCACCCCGTACGAACTCAGCAACCAGCAGACCAGGCCGAGCGCGTCGAAGGACCGGCCGCGCTGGAGCAAGGGCTCCAGCGGCTCGTTCGGCGGCGGCGGGCTCGGCGCCCACTGACCCCGGACACTCCCTAGACGGCCCCGTGGCCCGCGTCGAGGCGACCGACGTGGGCCACGTTCCCGAGGTCCTCGGCGTCCTTGCTCGGCGTGGCCGCGAACCAGGCGTCGAGGATCTCCTTGAGCACCGGCTGCGAGGTCAGCCGCAGGCCGATGGCGAGGACGTTGGCGTCGTTCCAGCGGCGGGCGCCGTCGGCGGTGTAGGCATCGGCGCAGAGGGCGGCGCGCACGCCGGGCACCTTGTTGGCGGCGATCGAGGCACCGGTGCCGGTCCAGCAGCACACCACGGCCTGGTCCGCGGCGCCGGCGGCGACGTCACGGGCGGCCGCCTCCGAGCAGACGGCCCACTGCGGGTCGGCCCCGGGTTCCAGCGCGCCGTACGTCCGCACGTCGTGGCCGCGGCTGCGCAGCTCCTCGACGAGGAGGCGGGCGACGGGTTCGTCCATGTCGGAGGAGACGGAGATCCGCATGTCCCGGAGCCTAGCCGGTCACCGGCGGCGCCGCGGTGTCCGTGCGGGCCTCGATCGCGGTGAGGACCGAGGACATGTCGAGGCGGGCGTTACCGAGCCGTACGCTCTCGCCGTAGAGCTCGCCGCTGAGGTCGAGCATGGGGGTGGCGATGTCGGCCGCGCGGGCCGCGTCGGCGATCAGCCGGGTGTTGGCGTAGGCGTCGGCGGTGGCGGCCTGCACCGTGAAGTCGTGGGCCGCGAGCATCGGGACCTTGACCCGGGTGATGCCGCTGCCCAGCTGGCCGGAGTCGACGACGGCGCGGAAGATCTCCAGGTTCAGACCCTGCAGCCGGGCGAAGTGGACGGACTCGGCCAGTGCCGCGAGCGTCATGTCCAGGTACAGGTTGACGGCCAGTTCCATGAGGACGCCGGACCCGGCCGCACCGCAGTAGACGGTCTCCCGGCACATCGGGGCGAGCAGCGGCCGTACCTCCGCCACCCTGTCGGGGTCGCCGCCGAGCATCGCGACCAGCTCGCCCGCCTTGCGCGACCCGGAGACCGGCGCCTCGACGAAACGGCCGCCGGCGGCCTCGACGTCGGCGGCGAGTCCCCGCGCGCACTCCGGCGCCGTCGAGCCCGTCGACACGACGACCCGGTCGGCGACCAGCTTCGCGAACTCCGGGCCGCCCCGGCCGAGGACGGTGTCCGTCACCGTCTCGTCGACGAGCATGACGAACACGACACGGGCGTGGGCGAAGACCTCCTCGGCGCTCGCCGCCACCCGCGCCCCGGCCGCCCGCAGCGCCTCCGCCCGCCCGGGCGTCCGGTTCCACACGACGAGCGGGGTGCCGGCCCGGGCGAGGTTGAGCGCCATGGGCTGCCCCATCACCCCGAGCCCGACGAAGCCGTACACCGGGGCACCGGTGCTGCCGGTCGCCTGCGTCATCGTCGCCGAGGCCGACGTCCTGCGCGACGAGGGCGAGGCCTACGCCAACAAGCTCCGCGAAGCCGGCGTACCCGTCACCGCCGTCCGCTTCCAGGGCATCATCCACGACTTCGTGATGCTCAACGCCCTGCGCGAGACCCACGCCGCCGAAGCCGCCATCTCCCTGGCCGCACGCACCCTGCACACCGCCCTCCACACCGCCTGACGGCCGCCGGTGGCGGCACGTGGCACGTCGGACGCGGTTCAGAGGGTCCGGAGACGGTACGAGCCGCCCAGGTCACGTACCTCCACGGAGCAGACCACGGCCTGGGGCGTGCCCACCCCCAGGTGCTTCTCCAGCAGGGCGAGCACGTCCTCGGACAGCAGGGCCTTGACCGCGTCGGGCCGCCCGGGGAGCAGCCCGACCTCCACGTGCACGAACGCCGCCGCAGCGCCGTGCCGGTCCGCCACCCGGGCCTCGGCCGCCTGCCGGAACAGCATCTTGCAGGTGCCCGCCGAACCGCTCCCCTCCAGCACGGTCGGCTGCAGCTCCGCCGCGAAGACCCGCAGGTCGAAGGAGTCCGCGAGCCGCGGGGAGTAGTCGACGGTGACGTGCGGCATGGCGATCCCGATCCTCCTGGCCGGCCGGCTTCCCCGACCGTGTTCCGCTGTGCCGGTCACCCCCGGCACGACTCGTGTGCTCGTGTGCGGCGAAGTCAGTTGTATCAGCCATCGATCTGCTGGGGTCCGGTGGAGCCCCGGTGGAGGGCGCCCGGCCCTTCGGCCGATCGGCCGCTCGCGCGGCGCGCCTCGGCGGTGCGGGCGGGCGCCGGTGGAGGATCGGTGGGGCGGGCGGCCCCGGGACGGGCCGCCCGGTACCCCCACCACGTGCGAAGGCCCGGCGATGAAACTCTTCGACGCCCCGCTGTTCCGGCTCACCGAGTTCGACGGCAGTCCCGGCATCACCAGGGCGGCGGTGTGACCGCCGCGCCGGGCGGCGGCCGCTACGGCGAGGCCGTCTTCCGTCCCGAACAGGCCGGTGAGGGCCGGCGGATCGACGTCGGCGCACTCGTCTACGACGACATCACCATGGCGCGGCTGCGGGCCCTCGGCGCCGGGCCGGGGTGGCGTTGCCTCGACGTGGGGGCCGGCACGGGCACGGTCTCCGGCCGGCTGCTGGACGAGGCCGGGGTGGAGAGCGTGCTCGCCGTGGACCGCGACGTACGGTTCCTCATCGAGCGGCCCGGGCTCGACGTGCTGGAAGCCGACATCACCACCGGCCTCACCGCCCAGGACGTCGCGCCCGGCCGGTTCCGGCTCGTCCACGCGCGCTTCGTGCTGATGCACCTGCCCGAGCACGAGCGACTGATCACGACGCTGGCCGGACTCGTCGCGCCCGGCGGTGTGCTGGTGCTCAGCGACGCGGTCGACCTGACGAGCGACCGGACGCCCGACACGCCGTACACCACGGTGATGCGGGCCATGTGGCAGGGGCTGCGGGCCGCCATCGGCACGGACGTCTCCTGGGTGCCGTCGTATCCGCAGTTGCTGCGCGGTGCGGGGCTCGGGTCCGTGGCCGCCGAGATCCACGTGCCGCCGCTGGTGCCGGGCAGTCCCGTCAGCCGCTTCTGGGCGGACACCTGGGAGCGGAGCCGGGCCGCGATGCTCGCCACCGCCCTGGTCGACGACGCCGCCGTGGACGCGGCCATCCGCTACCTGGACTCCGAGGAGTGTGCCGCGCTGTCGGCCGGCATGCTCACCGTCTGGGGCTGGAAGGCCGACGACGGCACCTCTCCCTGATCGGAGGGGATCCGGTCAGGAGGCCGGGGCGGCGGCTCGGCGCCGGGTCTCCGCGAGGTGGACGTCGACGTAGTTGGCGAGCGACAGGGCGTCCCGAGCAGAGTCGGCCTGCAAGGTGACGCGGCGCAGCAGGCTGACGCTGTCGAGCGTGACGCCTTCGCGAGCGAGGACGAAGACCAGGGCGAGGAAGGCGGAGCGGGCGTTCCCGTCGTCGAAGGGGTGGAAGAAGCACACGTCGAGGTAGGCGCGGGCGGCCCGGGCGGTCAGCGGGAGCGGTGCGCCGGCGTCCTCGGCGCTCCCGGCGCTGTCTGCCCTCCCGGCGCTCTCGGCCAGGCAGGCGTCGAGGCGGGCCCGGGTGTCCGGGGCGATGCCGTAGCGCTCCCGGCCGCGCTTGGCGAAGGCGGGCAGGGCGCGGAACCCGGGCGGCCGTGCGGTGCCCAGGACGTGCTGCTGCCAGCCCTGGAGCAGTGCGAAGTCGAGCGGCGCGCCGTGCGCCGCGTCGGCCCGGAGCCGTCCGAGCGCGGCGAGCAGTCCCTCGGCGCGGGCGGGGTCCAGGGCGCGGTCGAAGGCGCGGACGTCCTCGGCCGCACCGTCGCGTGCCGGTGTCACCGGTCCTTCCCCGCCACGGTTCGAGGCCTCCTGCCAGGCCACGGTCTCGCGTACGGCGAGCCACCGTGCCAGGTGGTCGACGGCCGGCCCGGCGGTCGGCCGCGGTCCGCCGGACGCCGGCAGCGACCGCGCGAGGCGCTCCGCGATGTCGTCGACCACCACTCCGTCCGGGGTGATCCAGCTGTGGAACCGACCGCCGACCGCCTCGTCGACGAGTTCGCGCGCGTTGCCCGGTGCGACTCCCCAGCGGTCGAGGAACCAGCCGAGCACCTGCCGGCAGTGCCCGTACCAGCCACTGCCGCAGCCGGTACGGTCGACGACCTGCAGGATCAGGTTCCGGGCGGCGCGCTCCCACAGGATCCGCTGGTCCTCGATGCCGGCCGGATCCAGCGGGTACGCCTCGAACCGCCCGGCGAGGCTCTCCAGCCACGTCCGCCACTCGCACAGTGCCGCGACGACCCGGTCGAGTGTCTCCTCCGGTGTGCTGATCGAATCCCGCGGGCAGCACCAGCTCCCGACGGGCCCGCCGCCGAGGTCCCCTTCGTCGTGCGCCCAGCGCCAGCCCACGGCCCAGCGGCCGTAACGCCTCATCAGGGCGTACGACATGGAACTCGCCCAGAGACCGCCCTCGCCATGGCTCCAGGCACTCATCGCCGGATCGGCGGGGGACAGGTCAGGACGGCTCGGAACGCATCGGGCCGGACCGAGCGAGCGCACCACCCGCTCCGCCGCCGCGTGGTCGAACGGATGACGGACGGGGTCCACCTCGCCCCAGGACAGGTCGAACGGCCACAGCACGGACTTCACCGCGCAAGCCTCCACGACCGTCCCGCGGCCGGGCAACTGTATTGGCGGGGTGGATCCGGGGAACACTTCCCGGCTGGTCCGGCCTGGCCTTCCTCACGCGGCGAAGCAGGCGCGGCCCCCGGAGGGAGAGCACGTACGTGAACGACCGGACGCAGCAGGAAGAGGCGAGCCCCGTGGTCCGCAAACGTGTTCAGGACAGCTTCGACGCGCAGGGGCTGATGGCCCATCTCGGCGCGCGGATCACGAAGATCGCACCGGGCCGTGTGCACATCGTGCTTCCGGCCCGCCCCGAGGTGACCCAGCAGCACGGTTACATCCACGCCGGCGCCACCAGCGCGGTCGCGGACAGTGCCGGCGGTTACGCGGCGCTCACGCTGTTGCCCGAGGACTGCGACGTCCTCACCGTCGAGTACAAGATCAACCTCCTCGCGCCCGCCGTCGGCGACCACATCGAGGCGATCGGCACGGTGCTGAAGTCCGGCCGCACCCTGACCGTGTGCCGGTTGGAGGTGTACGGCGTCCGGGACGACGGCGAGCGCACCCTGGTGGCCAACGGCCAGCAGACGCTGATCCGCATGGGCGGCACCGGCTGAGCTCCGCCCGCACGGCTGCCGGGGATCCGGCACTCGGCCTGCCACGGGCGGCGGTGTCTGCGGCGAGGCCGACGTACCAGCGTGTTCCGACAGCCGATCGTGTCGCGGCCGGGCAGGTGCGCTCGGTGAGCCGGTCGTGTGGAAGGGGCGGGGCGGGCTCGCGCTCAGATCTGCCGTGACTCCGGGCGTACGAGGCCGGTCTGGTAGGCGATGACGACGAGCTGGGCGCGGTCGCGGGCGCCGAGTCTGGTCAGGGCGCGCTGGATGTGGCTGCGGACGGTCAGGACGCTCAGGACGAGTTCCGCGGCGATCTCGTCGTTGGACCTGCCGCGGGCGGCGAGCGCGGTGACCTCCCGTTCGCGCGGGGTGAGGGCGTTCAGGCGCTCCGGAGGTGCCAGGAGGTTGCCGGGTGCGGGGCCGGCGGGAAACGGGTGATGAGGGCGCGGGTGGCGCCCGGGGAGAGCAGGGCCTCGCCCGCGGCGACGGTGCGGGTGCCGGCGAGCTCGGGGTCGGCGCAGATGGCGGCGGTGGCGGCGAGGCCGTCCGTGCCGGGCATGCGGATGTCCATGAGGACGATGTCGGGGCGGTGGGTGCAGGCCAGGTCCACCGCCTCCTTGCCGTCGGCTGCCTCGGCGACCACCTCCAGGTCCGGGCAGGAGTCGATCGGCAGCCGGAACGTGCCCCGCGCGCAGGGCCTGGTCGTCGGCGAGCAGGACTCGGACCCTCACGCGGCGGCCTCTGGTTCTTCCGGTGCGAGGGAGTGGAGCGGAAGGGCGGTGGTGACTTCGAAGCCGCCCCCGGGGCGGGGTCCGGCCCGCAGGTCGCCGCCGACGGAGTGGGCGCGTTCCCGCATGCCCATCAGGCCGAAACCTCCGTCGGCGGCCGCCGGGGCGGTGGGAGTGCCGTCGTTGGTGACCGAGATGAGCAGCCGGGTCCGCTCGTAGGCGAGCCGGACGTCGGCGCCCTGGCCGGCCCCGTGTCTGGTGACGTGGGTGAGGGCTTCCTGGATGATCCGGCACGCCGTCAGGTCCACGCCCGGGGACAGCGGGCGGGGTCGCCCTCGGTGGTGAGGGTGACGTAGAGCCCGGCGCCGGCGCAGGTCGAGACCAGGTCGGGCAGCCGGTCCAGGCCGGGGGCGGGTTCCAGGGACTCGCCGTCCGGGTCGCCGGACCGCCGCAACACCCCGACGGTGGCCCGGAGTTCGATCAGTGCCGAGGACGTGGTGGCCGTCAGTTCGTCGAGCAGCGCCAGCGCCTGCTCGGGCCGGGTGGGCACGAGGTGGCGGGCGGTGCCGGCCTGGGCGTTGGCGACGGCCATGTGGTGGGCGACGGCGTCGTGCAGCTCGCGGGCGATCCGCATCCGTTCCTCGGCGACCCGCAGCCGGGCCTCCTCCTCCCGGGTGCGTTCGGCGTACGCGGCCCGGGCCTGTACCGACTCCAGGTAGGCGGTGCGCAGCCGGGCGCAGCCGCCGACGACGACGAGGGGCAGCAGCAGCCACAGGACGGGGCCGACGGTGCGCAGCAGCATGTCGGTCGTGGGGTTGTCGAGCATGGTGGCGATCACCACCACGGCCATGGCCACCAGCCCGAACACCCGCGCGGTTTCCCGGTCGGTCTCGGCGGCCAACCAGTACAGGGCCAGCATGAGGGGGGCCAGCATGAGGGGCGTGGGGAGGTAGCCCTGGGCGAGGGTGGCCACCGTACCGGCCATGGCCACGGCGGCGACGGCGCGCGGGTGGTCGCGGGCCCGCAGCAGGGCGAGGCAGGTGGCGGCCGCGATGACCACGGCGGGCCACTGCTCCCGCGGCTGGCTGAGGCCGGGGAAGCGGAGCAGGGCACCCAGGGCCGGCCACGCAGCCGAGGAGCGAGAGGACCGTGGCCGCGTCCACGAAGCGGCGGTAGCGTCCCGTTCTCCCGTCCAAGGTGGTGGTCATGTGTGTCTCTCCGCGTGCGGGGCCTGGGTCCACGGTGGCCGACGTCGGCGGGGGAACGCCCCGTCGGGTCGCCCGTGACCTGTGCCACAGGCGGCCCGCCGGGGCCGGGGAGGACGGTCACAGGCGTGCCTCGACGGGCTCGTCCGGGGTCGGATCCGGGTCGGTGACCGTTGCGGTGGCCGCACCCCGGGTGAGGGCCTCACCCTCGATGTCCAACCTGGGCAGCAGCCGGTCCAGCCACTTCGGCAAACACCAGGCCCGGTCGCCCAGCAGGGCGAGGACCGCGGGCACGATATCGCCATCCGGACGACGAAGGCGTCGAGGAGCACGGCGGTGGGTCACCCAGGCTGTCCCGGCGAGGGCCCCCTCGTCGTCGTGCGGCAACTGGCACTGCCGCCTACTGAATTCGGAGGACGGCCTACTGAAACCGCAGTACGCGTCCGGGCCGCGGGATCGTGCGCCGGTACGACGGCAGGCCCGCCTCAGTGCGTCGCCGCGACCGCCCGGAGCACGGCGTCGGCCATGCCGCGCTCGCCGCGCTCGTTGGGGTGGACCGGGGCCGCCGGGGCCGCCGGGACCAGTGGCTCGATCCAGCGCACGGCGGCGTCCGCGCAGGCGTCGCGCCCCGCGGAGGGCGTGTAGGTGTCGACGTAGCCGGCCCCGGCCGTCTGCGCCTGCCGCCGGAGCACGGCGTTGAGCCTTTGCTCCTTCTCGCGCAGGAACCCCACGTCGCCCGGCGCCAGTCCGAGCGCGGCGCAGCCGGTCCCCTCGGCGGGCAGGATCGCGGGATACCCGACCACGTAGACCCGGGCCGCGGGCGCACGGCGCCTGATGTCGTCCAGCACGCCGGACAGCCGCCGGCCGACCGCGCCGATCCTCCCGTCGATCTCGTCGGTGCCGTCCGCCACGTACCGGCCGCGGCACGGTGCCCGGTCGGCGGCCCCGCTCGCGATCCGCTCCGCCAGCCGGTACGCCACGCCGTACTTGACGCAGGTCGTGAGGAGCGGGCCGAAGCCGATGTCGTTGCCGCCGATGCCGAGGGTGACCAGCCGCGTCGAGGCGGTCAGAGCCGACAGCTGCGCGGGGTTGACGCCGTCGTCCGTCGTCTGCGGGGCGGCCAGATCGGCCGTGACCGCCCCGCTGCAGCTGACGTCCTTGAACCCGGCCGACCGCAGGCCGAGTCCGGCGGCGACCAGCGAGGGGTAGTTCCGGTCGGAGCGCTCGCAGCCCGCGGGGCGCCCGTGCCGGTCGGGGATGTCCGGGCCCGCCGTGTAGGAGTCGCCGAGCGCCACGTACGGCCCTTTCGGCAGCGTGTGCGGGGACGCGGCCGAGCCGCCCTCCCGGCCGACGGTCACGGCTGCGGCGAGCGCGACGCACGAGGCGACCGCCGCCAGCCCGAGCCCGGTACGAGTCCTCATCCGAGTGCCCTGCTTCCTGCTGGGGATCCGACCGGCACTGGGCTGGGCCGCGCGAGGCGGTGCGCCCCCGGTCTCCGACACCGGTTCAGCCTCGCGGGGCGGGGGGCGTCCCGTCGTCGTCCCGCTGTGGGCAAACGGCGGCCTCAGGGCGCAGTACGCGCCGCCGCGACGACGTACCGCGGTATCAGCAGGGGCTACCGCGTTCGCAGTAGCGCGCGGACGCCCCCACGGGCGACGAACGGCACGGGCCACCGGTGATCCGGATGCCGGGCCGTGCGACCGATGCGCCGGGCACGGCCCGGCCACGGCGGCCGCGAACCACACCTGCCGGTGGCGAACGCCCGTGCTCCGCACCGGAGACGGCGCCCGCCCCCCGGTGCGGGGCACCGGCCGCGTGGACCGGGCTCGCGCGCAGGCTCTCCGCAATCGATGCGTTCCGGAGTCTTGACGCGACTCCTATGTCTGCGTAGACATGACTACGCAGACATGACAGCGCAGTCAGTCAGACCGCGCATGACATGATTGGCCTCGATCAAGCGGTCGGGCGGTCACCGGGAGATGCCATGACACCAGGGACGGGACGCGGCAGGAGCACCGCCGCGCCACGCAGTGTGGACGTGGCCCGGCTGGCCGGTGTCTCGCAGAAGACCGTCTCCCGGGTCTTCAACGACGAGCCGTACGTCTCCGAGGACGTGCGCCGGCGGGTGCTCGACGCCGCCGAACAGCTCGGCTACCGGCGCAACAACGCCGCCCGGGCGCTGGCCTCCGGACGCACCCGCTCGATCGGCGTGGTGACACTCGGTACGGCCCTGTACGGGCCCGCCTCGCTGCTCATGGGCGTCGAGCGGGTCGTCCGGGACACGGGATACGCGCTGCGCGTGGTCAACACGGTGGAGGGCGACCCGGCGGGCCTCTCCGGTGCCGTGGACTCGCTCCTCGACCAGGGCGTGGACGGCATCGTCATCTCCGAGCCCATCGACGAGCAGGGCGACGTGTCCCTGCGCGTCGACGTGCCGGTCCTCGTCATGGGCGCGCCGCCGCCGGTCACCGCGCCGACCGTGCTGACCGCCGGGGACGGCGCGGACCTGATGGCCCGCACCGCAACCGAACACCTGCTGTCGCTCGGCCATGTGACGGTCCATCACCTGGCCGGTCCGCAGCGCTGGTACGCGGCCCGGGACCGGCTGGAGGGCTGGCGGGCCGCCCTGACCGCCGAGGGCAGGGAGGTGCCCCCGGTCGCCGGGGGCGACTGGTCGGCCGCCTCCGGGTACGCGGCGGGGCGCGGACTCGCCGCCGACGACCGGGTGACCGCGGTCTTCTCCGCCAACGACGACATGGCGATCGGTCTGATCCGCGCGCTGACGGAGGCCGGCCGGCGCGTGCCGGAGGACGTCAGCGTGGTCGGTTTCGACGACATCCCGGTCGCCGCCTACGTGACTCCCCCGCTCACCACGGTGCGCCAGCCCTTCGACGCCGTGGCGCAGGAGGGTCTCAAACGCCTGGTGCACGCCATCGAGAACCCGGCGGCGGATCCGCTGCCGTCGAGCGGTCCGCCGGTCGACCTCGTCGTTCGCGCCTCGACCGCGTCACCGCCGGGCCGCAGGACACCGGCCCGGGCCCGGCGCGGTCCGGCATCAGGTCCCGCATCCGCGAACGGAGGTACCACCGCCGCCGACTGACCCATCGTCCGGCCCCGCACCACCCCGGGTGACGCGATCCCGGCACGGGCCACCGTGCCGACGCCCGACGCCGCGCCGACCGCGCGCGCCTCCGCACTTCCCTGAGCGCGCCCGCTTCGCACCCGCGCTCCCAGAGCCGCACCGCGCCCCCAGAGGGCCCCGAGTCAGGCCTGCGCGCCTGCTACTCGCCTTCCTTCCTCCCCCATCCCCGCACGCCCTCGCCAGGCGTGCCGTCCCTTCGCCATCGGCGGGAGTTCACCATGCCCAGATCCACCTCCACGTCCAGCACCGTCCCCGTGAGCCGCCGGCTCTTCCTCGCCACCACGGGCGCCCTGTCGCTCGGCGCCGCCCTCACCGCCTGCGGCGGCGGTGACTCCGGCGGCTCCTCCGCCTCGGCCAAGCCCGTGAGCCAGGCCGACATCGACAAGGCCATGAAGACCCCGACCGAGCTGACGTTCTGGACCTGGGTCCCGAACATCGCCAAGGAGGTCGCGCTCTTCGAGAAGAAGTACCCGGCCGTCAAGATCAAGATCGTCAACGCCGGTCAGGGCACGCCCCAGTACACCAAGCTGCGTACGGCGCTGAAGGCCGGCAGCGGCGCTCCGGACATGGTCCAGATCGAGTACCAGGCCATCCCGACCTTCACCATCACCAACAGCCTGCTCGATCTGCGGCCGTACGGCGCCTCGGCGCTCAAGTCCGCCTTCGTGGACTGGACCTGGGGCCAGGTCAGCGGCAGCAACGGCGAGATCTGGGCGATACCGCAGGACACCGGCCCGATGGGCATGCTGTACCGGCACGACATCTTCGACAAGCACGGCATCGAAGTCCCGGGCACCTGGGACGAGTTCGCCGCGGCCGCGCGCAAGCTGCACAAGGCGGACCCGGACGTCTACCTGACCAACCTCGCCGCCAACCAGGTCGCCGCCTGGCACGGGCTGCTGTGGCAGGCGGGCGCCAAGCCCTATGTCACCTCCGGCAAGAGCGACATCACCATCAGCGTGGACGACACCGTCTCGCAGAAGCTCGGCGCCTACTGGGGCGGGCTCGCGAAGGAAGGGGTCATCGGCGTCGAGCCGGACTTCACCGACTCCTGGTACGCCGCCCTCAACAAGGGCAGGTACGCCACCTGGATCACCGCCGCGTGGGGGCCGGTGTTCCTGTCCGGCTCCGCCAAGGCCACGGCCGGCAAGTGGCGGGCGGCCCCGCTGCCGCAGTGGGACGCGGCCAAGCCCAGCTCCGGCAACTGGGGCGGCTCCACCACCGCGGTGGTCCGCTCCACCAAGAACCCCGTCGCCGCCGCCGTGTTCGCGCAGTTCCTGAACAGCGACCCGGCCAGCGCGAGGATGTTCGCCACCGAGCAGTTCTTCTTCCCCGCCACCAAGGCCCTGCTCACGGACGCGTCGTTCACCGGCGACGCCCCCTCCTTCTACGGCGGGCAGAAGGTCAACCAGGTCTTCGCCGACATCAGCTCCACGGTCAACTCCTCTTTCCAGTGGCCCCCGTTCCTGGACCAGGCGGCCACCGACTGGACCGAGACCGTCGGCAAGTCCCTGGCGGACCACACCGACACGGTCCGCGCGCTCGGCAGCTGGCAGTCACGGCTGACGACGTACGCGAAGAGCCAGGGCTTCACGGTCAAGGGGAGCTGAGATGACCGGCACCCGCCGCCACCGGGCCGCCGGACCGCTCTTCGTCGCCCCGTTCCTGACGCTGTTCCTCCTGCTCTTCCTCGCCCCGCTCGGCTACGCCGCCTATCTCAGCCTGTTCCAGAACCGCCTGATCGGCGGGACGGTGTTCGTCGGCCTCGACAACTACACCCAGGCACTGGGCGACCCCCAACTCCTGCACGGTGTGGGCCGGGTGGCGCTGTTCTTCGTGATCCAGGTGCCGGTGATGCTGTTGCTGGCGCTGCTGTTCGCCCTCGCGCTCGACAGCGGGCTGCTGCGGCTGGCGCGGGTGATCCGGCTGGGCATCTTCGTGCCGTACGCCGTGCCGAGCGTGGTCGCCGCGCTCATGTGGGGCTATCTGTACGGGCCGGACTTCGGCCCGTTCGCCCAGCTGAGCCGGAAACTGGACCTTCCGGCCCCGCACTTCCTCAGCGACGGCTGGATGCTGGGCAGCCTGGCGAACATCGTGACCTGGGAGTTCGTCGGCTACAACATGATCATCCTGTACGCGGCCCTGCGCACGATCCCGCAGGAGCTGTACGAGGCGGCTGCGGTGGACGGCGCCGGGGCCTGGCGCATCGCCTGGTCGGTGAAACTGCCCGCGCTGCGGCCGGCGCTCCTGCTCACCCTGCTCTTCTCGGTGATCGGCAGCTTCCAGCTCTTCAACGAACCCAACCTGCTGATGAAGATCGCCCCGGACGTCATCACCAGCTCCTACACCGCCAACCTGTACGCCTACTCCCTCGCGTTCACCGGCCAGCAGGTCAACTACGCGGCCACGGTGTCCTTCCTCCTCGGCCTCGTCATCGTGATCGCCTCCTACGGCGTGCTGCTCACCGCGAACCGCGGCAGCCGCGACAGCCGCAGCAGCCGCGACAGCCGCAGGAGGACCGCATGACGACCCGCCGCAGCACCCCGCTGACCATCGCCATGCTGGCGGCGCTCGCCTACTTCCTGCTCCCCCTGTGCTGGCTGCTGATCGCCTCGACCAAGAGCACCCAGGACCTCTTCAACAGCTTCGGCCTGTGGTTCTCGCACACCCCTCAGCTCCTTGCCAACATCAGGGCGACCTTCACCCAGGACGACGGCGTCTTCGTGCACTGGCTGCTCAACACGGTCCTGTACGCCGCCGTCAGCGCGGTCGGCGCCGCGCTGCTCGCGGCGGCCGGCGGCTACGGATTCGCGAAGTTCCGTTTCCGCGGCGACCGGTTCACCTTCAACCTGGTCCTCGGTGCCGTCATGGTCCCGACCACCGCGCTGGCCATCCCGACCTATCTGCTGTTCGCCAAGGCGGGCCTGGTCAACACCCCCTGGGCCGTCATCCTGCCGTCCCTCGTCAACCCGTTCGGCCTCTACCTGATGCGCATCTACGCGGCCGACGCCGTCCCGGACAGCATCCTGGAGGCCGCACGCATCGACGGTGCCGGCGAGGCCCGCATCTTCTTCCGGATCGCCCTGCGGCTGCTGGGCCCCGGCCTGGTGACGGTCCTGCTGTTCACGCTCGTGGCGACCTGGAACAACTACTTCCTGCCGCTGATCATGCTCAACGACCCGAACCTGTACCCGGTGACGGTGGGCCTGGCCTCCTGGGCCGCGCAGGCCCAGAACGGCGGGGCCGGTGCCAGCAGCGACATGCTCGCGCTGGTCGTGACCGGTTCCCTGCTCTCGATCGTGCCGCTCGTCGCCGCTTTCCTGCTGCTCCAGCGGTACTGGCAGAGCGGCCTGGCGGCCGGCGGCGTCAAGCAGTGACCCCCTTCCGGCAACTTCCCCTCACTCTCCTTCGGAGGTCTCCTTCATGGCGGCTCTGCCTGCCCGTGTCCTGTTCGGTGCCGCGTACTACCACGAGTACCAGCCGTACGAGCGTCCCGCCGAACGCCTCAAGACCGACCTCGACCTGATGGCCGACGCCCATGTCACCGTCATCCGGATCGGCGAGTCGGTCTGGTCGACCTGGGAGCCGGAGAACGGCCGCTTCGACCTGGACTGGCTGCAACCGGTGCTCGACGGCGCCCACGAGCGCGGGATCTCGGTCGTGCTGGGCACCCCGACGTACGCCGTCCCGCCGTGGCTGGCCCGCCAGTACCCGGAGATCACCGGCGAGCGCCGCACCGGTGAGCGGATCGGCTGGGGCGCCCGGCAGGAGGTGGACTTCACGCACCCCGCCTTCCGGTTCCACGCCGAGCGGGTCGTCCGCCGGATCGTCGCCCGGTACGCGGACCACCCGTCGGTCATCGGCTTCCAGGTCGACAACGAGCCCGGCAACGAACTCCTGTACAACCGGGGCGTGTTCGAGCGGTTCGTCGACCATCTCCGCGAGAAGTACGGAGACGTCGAGACCCTCAACCGCGAGTGGGGCCTGGTGTACTGGTCCCACCGGCTCTCCACCTGGGCCGACCTGTGGACCCCGGACGGCAACGCGCAGCCCCAGTACGACATCGCCTGGCGGGAGTTCCAGGCCCGCCAGGTCACCGAGTTCATCGGCTGGCAGGCGGACATCGTCCGCGAGTACGCCCGCCCGGAGCAGTTCGTCACCACCTGCATCTCCTACACCCGCCCCGCGGTCGAGGACGACGAGCTGACCGACCGCCTCGACATCGCCGCCGGCAACCCGTACTACGACATGCAGGACGGTCTGCTGCTGCCCGACGCCACACCCGAGACCCACGAACAGCAGTGGAAGACCACCGGGGTGTGGGCGCTGTACCGCACCGCCGACTGGATGTTCTCCTCGCGGCAGGCGCCGTTCCTGGTCACCGAGACCAACGCCGGCTCGATCGGCTTCCCCTGGGACAACCGGCCCGCCTACGACGGCCAGTGGCGCCAGGCGGCCTGGGCACTGGTCGGGCGCGGGGCCAGGATGATCGAGTACTGGCACTGGCACACGCTGCACTTCGGCGCCGAGACCTACTGGGGCGGCATCCTCCCCCACACCGGCCGCCCCGGCCGGGTCTACGCCGAACTCGCCCGGCTGGGCGCCGAGTTCGACACCGCGGGCGGGCTCGTCGCCGGTCTGGAGCCGGACGCCGACCTCACGATGGTGTACTCGACGCCGAGCAAGTGGCTGATGCAGAAGTACCCGCCGCTGGCCACACCCGACGGCGGCCCCGACCCGGCCGCCTACCACCGGATCTTCGACGCCTTCCACCGGGGCGCCTTCGACGCCGGCCGCCAGGTGCGGATCGTCCACGCCCGCCGACTGCGCGACGGCGAGACTCCCGAGGAGACGGTGCGCCGGCACCCGGTGCTGGTCGTGCCCGCGCTGTACCTCGCCGACGACGCGACCCTCGACCGGCTCGCGGCCTACGCCCACGCGGGCGGCCATCTGGTCCTCGGCCCGCGCACCGGCTACGCCGACCAGGAGGGCCGGGCCCGCACCGAACCGGCGCCCGGCCGGCTCACGGACGCGGCGGGCGTGTCGTACGACGAGTTCAGCAACCTGCTTCGGGAGCTGCCGGTCCGGTCCGTGCCCGGCGGCCCGCTCCGCCTGCCGGAGGGCGCCACGGCCACCCGCTGGGCGGACGGCCTGACCGTCGCGGACGCCGAGGTGCTCGTCGAGTACGACCACCCGCACTTCGGGCGCTGGCCCGCGGTCACCACCCGCCGGCACGGCGCGGGCCGGGTGACGTACGTCGGCACGGTGCCGGGCCGCGACCTCGCCCGGACGCTGGCCGAGTGGCTTTCGCCGGCGGCCCGGCACGGCTGGCGGGACCTCCCCGCGACGGTCACCGCGACGACCGGCACCGCACCCGACGGGCGCCGCGTGCACATCGTCCACAACTGGAGCTGGGAGCCCGCGCACGTCTCCGCCCCGGTCCACCTCACCGACGTCCTCGACGGCACGTCACTCGCCGCGGGCACGGCGGTGGACCTCGGCCCGTGGGACGTGCGCGTCCTCGTCTCCGCCGGCATCGACTGATCGACTGATCGACTGATCGACTCTTCGACTGATCGACTTGGAGTGACAACGCGAGGAAGAAGAGCGGTACGGGCCCTGGGGACGTCCGCCGCGGCGACCGCGCTGCTGATGATCCCCTGGCGGCCGCCCGGGCGTGTACTGGGGCGGCGGGGCCGCCACCCGGTACCGGATCGCCGACAACCCCTGATCTGCGCAGAAGCGACACACAGGCTGCACACTGCCTGGCCAAAGGCTCGCTACCGTTCTGGCCGTTCGATACCACGTACGAACGAGATCAGGCCACGGCTCATGGGGCCGCTGGCGCAGTCGAGTCAGGAAGACCGCGGATGGACTACTGCGCATCGTGCCGTCGGCACCTCAACGGCGCCCTGGCGTGCCCCGGATGCGGCGCCTACGCCCCGGAAGTCGCCGCGCGCGCCACCGTCGCTCCGGCGTCGACCGGCGTGGCATCCTGGCAGGATCCGGCCAACAAAGCGTGGTTCGACACGGACGCCCGCGCCACCGAAGAGACGGCCGAGGGTCCGGACGACGGTCCGGACGCCGCCCCTGCCGCACCGGTGGGCCGGGCGGCCCGGCGCCGCCAGCGGGCCCGCTGGAAGAAGAACCAGCGGCGGGCCGTGGTGGCCACCGCGGTCGCCCTGGTCGGCGGCGGGCTGACCGTCGCCTCCCTGGACCGGCAGGGCACCGATCGGGCGCAGGCGGCCACGGCCCCCGACAACAGGCCCATGGGCCTCGCCGACGAGCAGGCCACGGTCGCCGACCCGGCGGCGTCGGCACCCACCGGCAGGCACCGCGCCCCGGACCGGACGGCCTCCGCCGGCGCGGCCACGGCGAACGCCCCGCACGAGCAGACCGCCGGCGTGCCGCACGCCACGGCGACTCCCGGTCAGGACACCGCCACCTCGCCGACCCGCACGACGGTCTCCGCCGCCCGGTCACGGTCCGCCGCCACGGTGTCCGGCACCGCCACCGGCGCGGCGACGGTGGCGACTGCCACGCCCACCCCCACCGCCACCACCACCACGGCGACCACCGGCGCGGACACGTCGGCATCGTCGGCGAGCCCCACACCGGCCGCGTCCGCGACCTCGCCCTCGCAGCTCTGCCTGCTGGTCATCTGCATCGGCTGACTCCGGTCCGCGGTGCCGCTGCGCCCGGCCCCGTCTCACTCCTCCATCCGGTCCACCAGCCCCCAGGCCAGGGCGCGTTCGGCGGGGACGGCGCGGCCGTCGAGGGCCAGGTACAGGGTGCGCCAGCGGCCGATCCGGCGCGGGATGCCGACCGTGCCGCCGGCGCCCGGGATCAGGCCCATGGCCAGTTCGGGCAGCCGGACGGTGGTGCCGGGGGCTGCGACGACCCGGGCGGCGAAGGACGGGAGTTCGATGCCCGCGCCGACGCAGGCCCCGTGGATGCGTGCGGTGAGCCGGTCGCCGAGGGCGTGCAGGCGGGCCGCCGCGCCGGCCCGGGTGCGGATCAGGTGCGCGGCCGCCAGGTCCGCGGCGGTGCCGAACTCGTCCAGGTCGCCGCCCGAGCTGAAACAGGGGCCGTTGCCGTCCAGGACCACCCGGCGCACGGTGTCGTCCCAGACGGCGATGTCGAGGGCCGCGACCAGGGCGTCCCGCAGTTCCGCACCGTGCGCGTTGCGCCGCTCGGGCCGGTCGAGTGTGATCCGCAGGAGATCGCCCTCGCGGCGTGCCGTCACGGGGTCGTGCGTCGCGGGCGGCGGCGCGGACCGTGGCCCACGTGCCGCGAGCCATCCGACGAACCCGGCACCGCCGAGCAACGTGGAGTAGGCCAGCGACTCCAGGTCGAGGGCCTGCCGGGTCGGCAACTGCCCGGTCATGCCCAGGACTTGGCGCAGCACCAGGGCCGCCTGGGGTTGTTCCGCCGCCCGCGCGCGCAGGAACTCCGCCTCGGCGGCCGGGTCCGTGACCGCGACCGTGGCCGGGTGACCGGCGGTGTCCGTCGCGTCGAGGCGGTCGCGGGGAGCGCGTACCAGGGTCAGGTCCAGGGCGTTCAACAGGGCGTCGGGACAGGTGGGTTCCGGTCGGCGGGTGCGTCCGACGAGCAGCCGGTCGCCGTCCCGGGCCCGGCGGACGGCCCGCTCCAGGTCGGCGGCGCTGGGCGTGGTCGCCGGGTCCAGGTCGACGACCGTCAGCGGCCGGGACGGCTCGGCGTGCGCGTCCAGGAGGTCGGCGTCCGCCGCCCCGGCCGCGAGTTCGGTGAGGGAGATCGCTGTGGTCGCAGGCACCTCTCTGATCTACCATCCCCGCATGGCCGACCGGGCATCCGGCAGTACGACAGGGTCCTCGGCGGCGAACCGCCGGGCACCCGGCGGTTCGCCGCCGCCGTCCCCGGCACGGCCGGCGCGTCCCTGGCCCGACACCGGCCCCGACACCAGCCCTGCCCGCATCGCGGAGGACTGGGCCCGCAGCGGTGTCCCCCTGCTGACCGGTCACGCCGACGGGCCTCCGCTACTGCCTCCCGGTGCGGCCGCCACCTTCGCCTCCTGGCTGGCCGACCACGTCGCCGCCGCCGGTGGGGCGCGGCTCGACGGGGCCCGGCTGCCGGCCGAACGGGCCGCGCTCAACGGGCGTGGGCGGCGGGGCCGGCTGTCGGTGGGCGGCAGCTGCCGGCTCCTGCCCACCGGGGACGGCTGGGCGGCCGTGTCCGACGCGCGTCCGGACGACCCCCTGCTGTGGAGCGCGCTGATCGGCCGGGAGCTGGACGCCGGGGCGCTGCCGGGGCGCTTGACCGACTGGCTCGCCGCGCACGACGGCGCCGATCTGGACGAGCGGGTGGAACTCCTCGGTCTGGCGGGCGGTGCGGTCCGCCCCCGTCCGGACCGCACCTGCCCGGTGCCCGGCACACCGCGCGCCGGGGCGGGGCTGCTGGTGGTCGACTTCAGCGCGCTGTGGGCGGGCCCGCTGTGCGCGCATCTGCTGGGTACGGCGGGAGCCAGGGTGGTCAAGGTGGAGACCCCGACCCGCCCGGACGGCGCCCGCTTCGGCGACCGCGCCTTCTACGACCTGCTCCACGCGGGCCATGCCTCGGTCGTCCTCGACCCGGCGAACCCGCACGGCCGTGCCGCTCTCCACGAGTTGGTCGGCCGGGCGGACGTGGTGATCGAGGCCTCCCGGCCCCGCGCTCTGGCGGGGTTCGGGCTCGACGCCGAGGCCGAGGCGGCCCGTGGCTGCACCTGGATCTCGATCACGGCGTACGGGCGTGCCTCGGGCCGCGTCGGCTTCGGCGACGACGTGGCCGCCGCCCGCGGACTCCTCGGCGCGGACGCGGACGGGCTGCCCGTGTTCGCCGGTGACGCCGTGGCCGACCCGCTCACCGGTCTGCTCGCCGCGGCGCTCGCCCTGTCCGAACGACCGGGGGGCGGCGGCGCGGTGCTGGACGTGTCGATGGCGGACGTGGTGACGGCCTGCCTGTCCGTGCCGACCGCCCGCGAAGCCCGAGTGGTCGGGCACGGGGACGGCTGGCTGGTGGACACCGGGGGCACGGCGTATCCGCTGTCCGCGCCGCGTCCGCGCCGTCCGGCCGCCACCGCCCCGGCGAGCGGCGCCGACACCGCCGCGGTACTGCGCGAGCTGGGGATCCGGGTGCCGTGAGCGGGCTGCTGATCCGGGACGCGGAGGTCGAGGGCCGACGGTGCTCCGTGCGCGTCCGGGGCGGTGTGGTCGCGGAACTCGGCACGGGGCTGGTGCGGGCGCCCCGTGAGGAGGAGATCGACGCGGCGGGCGGTGCCCTGCTGCCCGGCCTGACCGACCATCACCTGCACCTGTTCGCACTGGCGGCCGCGGTCGCCTCCGTACGGTGCGGCCCGCCGGACGTCGGCGACCGCCCGGCGCTGCGGGCGGCACTGCACCAGGCGGTTCCGGACCGGCACGGCTGGGTCAGGGGCGTCGGCTACGACGAACGGGTCGCCGGCCCACTGGACGCCGCCGGCCTCGACGCACTGCGGGCGGACGTCCCGGTACGGGTGCAGCACCGAAGCGGCGCCCTGTGGATGCTCAACTCCCTTGCCGCCGAACGGACCGGCCTGGCACCCGGACGCCATCCCGGCATCGAACGCGACGACGCCGGACGGCCCACGGGGCGGTTGTGGCGGGCCGACGACTGGCTGCGCGAACGGCTGCCCGAGGCCCCCGCCCCGTCCCTGGCGGCGGTGGGCCGCCGACTCGCCGGTTACGGCATCACGGCCGTCACCGACGCCACCCCGCGCCTGACCCCCGAGTCCGTCGAGAGGCTCACCGACGAGGCGCGCAGCGGTCGCCTGCCCCAACGGCTGCTGCTGCTCGGGGCGCCACTCGGAACACCGTCGTCGGCCCGCCCGGCGCCCGGCCCCTGGAAGATCGTCCTCGCCGACTCAAAGCTGCCGGACTTCACCGGGCTGACCGAGGAGATAGGGGCCGCACACCGGCGGAACCGTCCCGTCGCCGTGCACACGGTCACGGCCGTCTCCCTCGCCCTGCTGCTCGCGGCGCTGGAACGGACCGGGGTGCTGCGGGGTGACCGGATCGAGCACGCGGCCGTGGTTCCGGCGGAGGCCGTGCCCGTCGTGCGCCGCCTCGGACTGAGCGTGGTCACCCAGCCCGGCTTCCTCGCCGACCGCGGCGACGACTTCCTCGACGCCACCCCGCCCCACGAGCACACCGACCTGTACCGCTGTGCCTCGTTCCTGCGCGCCGGCGTCCCGCTGGCGCTGTCGAGCGACGCCCCGTACGGGCCGCTCGACCCCTGGTCCGTGATCCGCGCGGCCACCACCCGCGAGGTCCCCGGCGGGCGGACCGCGAACTCCGCCGAACGCGTCACCGCGGCCCAGGCGTTGGCGGCGTATCTCTCGCCGCCCCACTCCCCCGGCTCGGGGCCCCCGCGGCCGGGGCCGGGCGTGCCCGCCGACCTCGTCCTGCTCACCGTGCCGCCGGCCGAGGCCCTGTCGGATCCGTCGGCAGACCTCGTGCGACTGACTCTCGTCGGGGGGCGGATCCGCTACCTCCGGTCCTGAACCGGCCGTCGGCCGTTGTCCGTTGTCCCTTGTCCGGCCATCCGGGCGAGGGCGGCTCCGGCGGCCGTCAGGACGATGTCCGGTTCGGCACCGGCGGCCTCGGAGACGTCGGTGAGCAGGCGGACGTCCTTGCGGAGCAGCGGCCCGGCGTGACCGGCGAACCGGTCCAGCGTGCCCCCGGCGGCCGCGACCCGCTCGAGCGCGAACCCGGCCGCGCTGCCATGGGCGAGGACCCGGGCGAGGGCGACCGGGTCGATCGCCAGGTCCCGGCCGAGGGCGAGGGTGTCGGCGGCGGTGCCCAGGTTGGCTGTGAACAGCACGTTGTTCAGGAGTTTCGCCAGCTGGCCGGTGCCCAGCGGACCCATGTGGACCACCGGGTCCGCGTAGGTCGCGAACACCGGACGGCAGTAGGCCACCGTGCCGGGCTCACCGCCCGCCATCACCACCAGTCGTCCCTCGGCCGCCGCCGGGCCCCCGCCGCTCACCGGGGCGTCGATCAGCGTGACGCCGTGGGTGCGGGCGCGGTCGGCGAGGCGACGGCAGGTGTCGGGGTGGACGGTGCTGTGCACGGCGACCACCCCGCCCCTGCGCAGTCCGGCGAGGACACCGTGCTCGCCGGTGAGGACCTCCTCGACGTCCGCGTCGTCGACGACGCAGACGCACACCAGGTCGCTGGCCGCGGCCAGGTCCGCAGGCGAGGCGGCGCGCCCGGCCGGGGTGTCCGCGAAGGGGACGAGGGTCGCGGGGCGGCGGGCCCAGAGGGTCGTCTCGTGTCCCGCTTCGACGATCCGACGGGCCATCGGGGCGCCCTGACTGCCCAGTCCGATGAATCCGACACGCATCAGCCGGCCTCCTGCTCAAGGGGTTCGGGGGCGGGCGCCGGTTCCGGCGCGGGCCGGGGACGCCAGAAGGCGGCGAGCAGACCGGCGGTGGCGAGCACGGCAGCCCCGAGGGCGATGCCGGCGCCCGTCCAGCCGGCCCGGTCGAGGCCGGCCGCGTCGTCCACGGAGGCGCTGCCCGGTCCCAGCGCGGCCAGCGCCAGGGCGACGACGGCGAGCGTGAGGACGTACTCGTAGCCCTCTTTGAAGACGAAGAAGCCGTTGGGCCGGTGCGCGAGCAGGCCCGCCACCAGCATCACCGAGATGACGGCCGCGCAGGCCAGCGGGGTGAGCAGGCCGGCCAGCAAAAGCAGCCCGGCGCCCGTCTCGGTGGCCACGCTCAGCCAGGCCTGGAGCGTGCCATGGGTGAGGCCCAGGCCGGTGAACCAGCGGGCGGTGCCCGCGATACGGCCGCCGCCGCGCCAGTGGTTGAGCCCGTGCGCGATCATGACGACGCCCAGGACCAGGCGCAGCAGCAGTGCGACGGCATCGGTGTGGTTCATCCCGCTCTCCCTTGTCGTGGGGGTGCGGCGACACTCGCCTCCCGGGTCACCGCGCACTCCTCCGCGAACGACAGCACCCTCAGGTGGTAGGCCCGGGCCGAGTACCCGAGGCTGAGATTGTGTCCGGTGTCGGGCTGTTCGTGGACCCGGACGCGAGGCGACGCCGTGAAGAGGGAGGCGATGTCAGCGAGGGCGGCGGGGCCGGAGCTCCACACCTCCTCGTGGTCGCCCAGGGTGAAGTGCACGGGTACGCGTACGCGGGCCGCCAGCTCCGGGAACTCGTGCCGCCAGCCGCGGGCGGCGGACTCGTACGCGGGCGAGGCGGCGGCGATGCTCGCGCCGCCGTGGACCTCCGGCGGGTAGAGGTGGCCCGCGCCCCAGAGGGCTTCGCGGAGCCGGTCGCGGGCCCGGCCGGGGCGGCGCAGCTCCTCGTCGCCGTTCTCCAGGAAGCTCACCGAGCGCGGGTGGTGATGCCGTCCGGTGCCGGCGATCTCCAGGCCGAGCAGGGTGTGTCCGCGCTCGTCGGCGGCCATCCGCACGGCGAGTTCACCGCCGGCGGAGTGGGCCGCCAGGAACACACCGCCGCCCGCCGGGCGGGAGGCGAGCAGCCGGTCCAGGGCCGCGTAGGCGAGGTCGACCCGCCGTGCCGGGTCGGTGAGCCGGGGCGCGTGGGGCAGGGAGGCGCCGTAGCCGGGCCGGTCGAGCGCGATGACCGTGAAGCCGAGGGCGGCTCCGGTGCGCAGCAGCGAGAGCCGTGGCCGGCCCGGGCAGTCG
This sequence comes from Streptomyces sp. NPDC013157, assembly GCF_042899865.1. Taxonomy (NCBI): domain Bacteria; kingdom Bacillati; phylum Actinomycetota; class Actinomycetes; order Kitasatosporales; family Streptomycetaceae; genus Streptomyces; species Streptomyces sp. NPDC013157. The sequence goes on from NZ_JBIBAK010000005.1 coordinate 215,055, forward strand.
AAGTAGGCCGAGTCGGTTCCGCCGCCGTGCAGGGCGAGGACGACGGCGCGTGGCTGTCGTACCCAGCTCGCCCGGTACGAGAGGGAGATACCGTCGACGCTCACCGCGCCGGGCACCACGTCCGGATGACTGTCTGTCACGTGTCCGTCCTGAGGAGAATGGCCCCGCCGGGCGCCAGCCCGCCGGTACTGACCACCGCGACCCGGGCCCCGGGCACCTGGCGGGCGCCGCCGTCGCCGCGCAGCTGGACGACCGCCTCGTGCACGAGGCCCATGCCGTGGGTACGGCCGTGGGAGAGCTGGCCGCCGTGGGTGTTCAGGGGCAGTACGCCGTCGCGGGCGATGTTCTTCCCGCCGTCCAGGAAGTCCTTGGCCTCGCCGATGCCGCAGAAGCCCAGCGCCTCGATCCAGGACAGGCAGTTGAAGGTGAAGCCGTCGTAGAGCTCGGCCACGTCGACGTCGGCTGGGCGCAAGGAGGTGCGGGTCCACAGGTGGGCGGACGGGCCGAGGGTCTGGGGTTCGTGGGCGAGCGTGCTCTGGTCCCACTCGATGCGTTCGGTGATCTGGGTGCCTACGGCCTCGACGAGGACCGGTGGCCGCGCGAGGTCGCGCGCGGTGTCGAGGGCCGAGACGACGACGGCGACGGATCCGTCGCAGGGGACGTCGCAGTCGTAGAGGCCGAAGGGGGTGGTGATGGGGCGGGCCTGGAGGTAGTCGTCCATCGTCATCGGGGCGCGGTAGATCGCGGTGGGGTTCAGGGCCGCGTTGGCGCGCTGGTTGAGGGCGATCCAGCCCAGGGTCTCGCGGGTGGTGCCGTAACGGTGCATGTGCCGCTGGGCGTTCTGGGCGAGGGTGTGGGCGGCGGAGGTGGCGCCGAAGGGCTTGAGCCAGCCGGCGTCCGCCCCGCCGGCCACGGGGATCCTGCCCTCCTTCACGAGCTCGGCGAAGCTGGACTCCCACACGGTGCGGAAGCAGAGCACGTGCCGGGCGAGGCCGCCGGCCACCGCGAGCATCGCCGCGATGAGGGAGCCGCCGGGGCCGAAGGTCTCGCTGCCGCCGTTGTACCAGGTGGGGCGGATGCCGAGCGCCGACTCCAGGGCGGTGACGCCGCCCTCGGCGAAGCCGCCGTAGGCGCCGGCGCCCGGGTAGCTGGCCAGACCGTCGATGTCGTCCAGGGTGAGTCCGGCGTCGGCGACCGCGGCCTCGCAGGCCTGGACGGTGAGGGAGAGCGGGGGGACCCTCAGCCGGCGGCCGAGCGGGGAGGCGCCGATGCCGGTGAGGGCGACCTTGTCCTCGAACTTCTCCGCGGTCCGCATCGGTCGTATGTGACATACCACTGAGCCCGGGTCGGTCTCGTCGGCGGGCAGCGGCGCGGGTTCCGCCTGCTCCGCGGCCGGCCTGAACAGCGGCAGCCACACGTCCTCCCCGGCCTGCTCGAAGACGGCCTCCATGCGCATGCCGAGGGCGAGTTCGCCGGGGTCGCACTCGACGGCGTTGGTGGTGAGCCGGATCCGGGGGTCCTCCTCGAGCGCGACCTGGGCGACGACGTACGGCGCCGGCAGGCCGGGGAGGCTGAAGCGGTGGCTGACGGTGAAGCCGACGAGGGTCGCGTGTCCGGAGACCGCCCGTACACCCATCTCCCGTCCACGGCAGTACCGGCAGACGGGCTGCGGCGGATGGATCAGGGCGGTGCAGGAGGCGCACTCCTGGATGCGCAGCCGGCCGTCCGCCCCCGACATCCAGAAGAACTCGTTCTGGTCGGTGATCAGGGGCAGCGGGCGCCCCGAGGATGCGGCCACTGTGCGACTTCCCTTCAGTCCGCGGTACGGGCCCGGCCCGGGCGTACGGTCACCGGTTCGGCGAGGCGCTGTTCGTCGCAGACCTGCTGGAGCGTCGCCAGCGTCTCGTCGAGGGAGGGGCCGAGGCGCCTGCCCGGGGTGAAGACCGCCGGGAGGTGACGCATGCCCTGGATGACGCCGATGGTCTCGTAGTGGACGGTGCCGCCCGGGTCGCAGCGGTAGTCCGGCATCCGGTCGAGCACGGCCGTCGCCATCCGCTTGAACACCGTACGGGCGACGTTCGAGCCGATGCAGCGGTGGATGCCGAGGCCGAAGCTGCTGTGCCTGTTGCCCTTGCGGTCCAGGTGGACCCGGTCGGGGTCGGCGAAGACGGCGGGGTCGCGATTGGCCATCGCCCAGGACAGCCACAGGCGTTCACCCTCCTCGAACCGCTGGCCGGCGATCTCGCAGTCGGCGGAGATCGTACGGCCGTCACCCGGGGCGGGGGTGAAGAAGCGCAGGAACTCCTCGGTCGCCGAGTCCAGCAGGGTTTCCCGCTCCCGGCTGAGCCGGTCCCGTTCACCGGGATGGTCGGACAGCCACTCCAGCGCGTGCGCGGTGAGCGCCGTGGTGGTGTCGAAGCCGCCGCCGATCAGCAGGGCGAGGACGCCGACCAATTCCTCGTCGGGCGGGGTCCTGCCGTCGATGTCCGCGTGGACCAGGGCGTCGATCAGGCCGGGCCTCGGTTTGTCGCGGATCTCCAGGAGTGCCGTGTACAGGCCGCGGCCCATGGCGCGGCTCAGCTCGGCGACCCGTGGCATGTCGGGTGAGTTCGGCGGGGTGTAGACGGAGGCGTGGGCGGGTTCGTTGTAGACGGTCCAGTCCGCCAGCGGGATGCCCATCATCGCCAGGGTGAGGACGGCCGGGACGATGTTGGCGAGGTCGTCGACGAAGTCGATCCGGCCCTCCTCGATCCGTTCGTCGAGGCAGGCGCGGACCACCTCGTCGACGAAGGGGATCCAGCGGGCGACTGCCGCCGGGGAGAGGTAGGGGTTGAGGGTCTGGCGGTAGTGGCGCTGGTCGGGCGGGTCCATCTCCAGGAACCCGCCCTGTGCTTCGCGGGCGCGCGGGGGCGAGGGGATGGTGATGCCCTTGTAGCCGCGGCGTTCGCCCCTGACGTCGTGGTCGTTGGAGAGGAACTCGGCGGACCGGGCCAGTTCGAAGACCTCGCGGTTGCCGCTGGCGACCCAGTGGCCGCCGTGGGCGTCGGTCCAGGCGATGGGGCACGTGCCGTGCAGTTCGTGGGTGATCTCCTCGAACCGGTGGCGGTACTGCGGGGTGTGCCGGTCGAAGTGCACCCGGTTCTTCTTGCGTTCGTCGTCGGTGCCGGTCTCGCTCATGGCTCTGTCCTTACGTTCGGGGAAGTCGGCCGGCTCAGAAGAGCTGGATGGCCCGTTCCGGGCAGGACTGCGCGGCTTCCCGGACCTGCTCCTCCCGGTCCGCGGGAACGTCTTCGCTCACGGCCGAGGAGTGGCCGTCGATGTCGTCGAGCTGGAATGCCTTCGGAGCGATCATCGCGCAGAGCGTATGGCCCTGGCAGCGCTCCGGATCGACCCGGACCTTCACGTTAGTTCTCCCTGTTGACCTGGGGGTTTCCCGGTTTCAGCGGCGCCAGTCGTACCACTTGATGTAGCCGCCCGCGTCCACGCGCAGCTGGGTTCCCGTGATGTAGCGGGCCTCGTCGGAGGCGAGGAACAGCAGGGCGTTGCTGATGTCGCGCGGCTCCACGAACGGGATCGGCATGGCCTGCTGCACGGCGAAGGACGGCTCGGCGTCCGCGCGGGTGGGATGGTCGAGGTCGGGCCGGAACGACTCGTACATCGACTCGTTCTGCAGCATGCGGGTGTCGACGTTGGTCGGGTGCAGGACGTTGGCGCGCTGCTTCAACGGGGCCAGGTTGCGGGCGAGTTCGTGGACGTACTCCGACAGGGCCCGCTTGGCGAAGGCGTACCCCGCGCCGCCCGGGTTGGAGCCCGGGTTCTGGACGATGCCGTGGTCCATGAGGGCGGCGGTGGAGCCGGTGGCGATGACCGAGGCGCCCTCCCGCAGGTGCGGCAGACAGACCTGGATGGTGTTGATGGTGCCGATCAGGTCGACGTCGACGGCGTCGCACCAGGCCTGCATCTTCGGTTCGCCGCGCAGCGGGGCGATGCCGGCCTGCGCCACCACGATGTCCAGTTGGCCGAACTGTTCGAGGCCCGCGTCCAGGGCGGCGCGCAGCTGGGCGGTGTCGCGTACGTCGGCCTGGCGGGCGACGATGCGCCGGCCCTGTTCCTCGACCAGGCGGACGGTCTCCTTGAGGTCCTCGGGGGTGGCCATCGGGTAGCGGACCGTCTCGTAGTCGCGGCAGATGTCCACCGCGATGATGTCGGCGCCCTCCTCGGCCAGCCGCAGGGCGTGGCTGCGCCCCTGGCCGCGCGCCGCGCCGGTGATGAACGCGACCTTGCCCTCGACTCGTCCCATGGGCGGTGTCCCTTCTTCCGTGGTGGTACTTCGTTCCCGGGTCGCGGGGTGGCCGGTGGTCGCGGTCGCGTCGCCGCCTCGGCTCCGGTGCGCGGGTCGCCTCCTCAGCCGCCGTTCTCCGGTACGGTCGCGTCGGACAGGGCATCGAGGGCGGGGGCGAGGGCGCCGAGGTCGGCGCCGAGCTCGCGGGCGACCGCACGCACGACGTCCATGTCCTTGCCGAGGAACTCCCTCGTGGAGCGGGCGAATCCGGTGACCGAGCCGTGGCGTACGACGCCGGCGAGCGCGCGGCCCGATGCGCTGCCGTGGGTGAGGGCGTCCAGCAGGAGCCGCTCGTCGAGGCCCAGTTGCCGGCCGAGGCGGGCGGCGTGGGTGAGCAGTCCGATCTGGCTCGCGAAGACGGTGTTGTCGACGAGCTTGACCCGTTGGCCGGAGCCCAGCGGGCCGACGTGCAGCACGGGGTCTCCGTAGCTGCGCAGTACGGACCGGACGCGGGCGACGGTGTCGTCGTCGCCTCCGACGTAGAGGGTGATCCGGCCGGCCGCCACATCGGGCGGGCCGCCACTGACCGGTGCGTCGACGACGCCGATCCCGCCCGCCGCGGCCCGGTCCGCCACCGCCTCGACGGTGCGGGGACTTCCGGTGGTGTGGAGCACGAGGGTGCTGCCGCTCGGCATCGTGGTCAGCAGCCCGCTGTCGAGGCAGACTTCGCGCACCTGCCCGTCGGTGTGGACGCACACCAGGACGGCGTCCGCCCCCTCGCCGACCCGGGCGACGTCGGGGACGACCTGGACGGGTTCCCGGGTGAGGGCGCGGCGGGTCTCGGGTGTCCTGCCGGTCACCCGTACCCGGTGGCCCGCCTCGGCGAGCCGCCGCACCATCGGCAGGCCCATCCGACCGGCGCCCACGACTCCGATCACAAGAATCTCCCTTCCGGATGCGAGAACCATACTTTCAGAGAGCTGGGGCCGTAACCCCCTTCTGGCGACTTTGTGTCACTGCGCGACAGCACCAAGACCACGTTTCCGACGTCGTGACGCGCGATGCCCGGACAGGTATGGTTCTCAAAATCGAGAACTTGATTTTCAACGCCTGGAAGGGAACGGGATGCCACTCCCGAACAGCGCCCGGACCGGCGTCGGCGCCGCACGCCGGCTGCTCGTCGACGGCCGGCTCGTCGACGCCGAACGGACGTTCACCACGGTCGCCCCCGCCACCGGTGAGGTGCTCGGGCACGCTCCGGACGCCACCGCCGCGCAGGCCGAGGCCGCCGTGACCGCCGCCCGGCGCGCCTTCGACACGACCGGCTGGCCGACGGACCGGGACCTGCGCGTCCGCTGTCTCGACCAGCTGCACCGCGCGCTCACCGAACACCTCGAAGAACTGCGGGAGTTGACGATCGCCGAGGTCGGCGCCCCCCGCATGCTCACGCACGGCCAGCAGCTCGACGAACCGGTGGAGCTGGTCCGCTACTACGCCGACCTGCTGCGCACACATCCGCTGACCGAGGACCTCGGCGAGGTCGAGTACCTGGGCCGGCGCCACCACCGCTGGGTGGAGAAGGAGGCCGGCGGCGTCCTGGCCGCGATCGTGCCGTACAACTACCCGGTCCAGCTCGCCCTGGCGAAGCTGGCCCCGGCGCTCGCCGCGGGCTGCACGGTCGTCCTCAAGGGCGCCCCGGACACCCCGCTGATCACCCTGGCCCTGGGCGAACTCGTCGCGGAGCACACCGGCATACCCGCGGGCGTGGTCAACGTACTGACCTCCTCGGACGCTTCGGCCGGCGAACTGCTCACCACGCATCCGGACGTCGACATGGTCAGCTTCACGGGGTCCACCGCCACCGGCCGCCGCATCATGGCCGCCGCGAGCGGCACGGTGAAGAAGGTGTTCCTCGAACTCGGCGGCAAGTCCGCCCTGGTCGTCCTGGACGACGCCGACTTCGCCGCCGCCGCGCGGTACGCGGCGTACCTGGTCTGCCTGCACGCGGGCCAGAGCTGCGCGATCACCTCACGGATGCTGGTGCCGCGCCGGCACCACGACGCCATCGTCGAACTGGTCGCGGCGAGCCTGGAACGGGTGCGGTACGGCGATCCCGCCCATCCCAGGACGTACATGGGCCCGCTGATCAGCGAGCGGCAGCGGGACAAGGTCGACGGCATGGTCCGGCGGGCGGTGGCGGCGGGCGCCACGCTGGTGACCGGGGGCGAGCGTGTGGACCCCGGGTTCTTCTACACGCCGACGCTGCTCGCCGGGGTCGGGCCGGGCAGCGAGATCGCCCAGGAGGAGGTCTTCGGACCGGTCCTCGCGGTCATCCCGTACGACGGCGACGAGGATGCCGTGCGCATCGCCAACGACTCGGTCTACGGCCTGTCCGGGGCGGTGCACGGCGCCGACCGGGAGCGGGCCCTCGCGGTGGCGCGGCGGATCCGCAGCGGCACGTTCAGCGTCAACGGCGGCAACTACTTCTTCGCCGACACCCCCTTCGGGGGCTGCAAGCAGTCGGGCATCGGCAGGGAAAAGGGCGTCGACGGTCTGGAGGAGTTCATGGAGCGCAAGACCTTCGGGGAAGTGGTCGGATGAGCGGCGACGGCCCGCTGGCCGGAATACGGGTCCTGGAAGTGGCGATGTACGGGTTCGTCCCGTCCGCCGGCGCGGTGCTCGCCGACTGGGGCGCGGACGTCGTCAAGGTCGAGCACGCCGTCGACGGCGATCCGCAGCGCGGGCTGCGGCAGACCGGCACGTTCAAGGTGGAGGGCGACCCCAACCCCAACGTGGAGCACGCCAACCGGGGCAAGCGCAGCATCGGCCTGGACATGGCGCGGCCCGAGGGCAGGGAGGTGCTGTACGAACTGGTCCGGCGCGCGGACGTGTTCCTGACCAGCTTCCTGCCCTCGGCGCGGCGGAGGTTCGGCATCGACGTGGACGACATCCGCGCGGTGAACCCGAGGATCGTCTACGCCCGCGGCAGCGCGCTCGGCCCGCGGGGCGGCGAGGCGGACCGGGGCGGGTACGACATGACGGCGTTCTGGGCCAGGGCCGGTACGGCGGCCAGCCTCACGCCGCCCGGCACGCCCGGCATGGTCCCGCCGCCCGGACCGGCCTACGGGGACACGATCTCGGGCACGAACCTCGCCGGGGGCATCGCCGCGGCCCTGTTGAAGCGCGAACGCACGGGCGAACCGTCGGTCGTGGACGTCTCCCTGCTGGGCAGCGGTGTGTGGGCCCTGGGGCACGGGATCGCCCTGTCCCTCCATCTCGACCGGCCGATGGTCGCGCCGCCCACCGGGGCGCACGGCTCCCCCACCAACCCGCTCTCCGGGCTGTACCGCACGGCCGACGACCGCTATCTCGCGTTCGTGATGATGCAGCCCGGCAAGTTCTGGGCGGACGTGTGCCGGCACATCGGCCGCCCGGAACTGGCGGACGATCCGCGTTTCGCGACCGGCGAGCAGCTCGCGGCGAACACGGAGGAGGCCGTCAGGATCCTGCGCGAGGTGATCGCCACGGGCACCCTCGCCGAGTGGTCCGAGCGCTTCGCGACGCTGGCCGGGCCGTGGGCGCCCGTGCAGGACTCCCTGCAGGTCGGTCACGACGCGCAGGTCCGGGCGAACGAGTACGTCGTGCGGGCCGGCGAGCTCGAACTGGTCGCGAACCCGGTGCAGTTCGACGTCACGGCCCCGCGGCCGGGTCCCGCGCCGGAGTTCGCGGCACAGACCGAGGAGGTCCTGCTGGAGCTGGGGCTGGACTGGGAGCGGATCCTGGCGCTGAAGGCGGCGGGGGCGGTGACGTAGCCGGCACCGCCCGGGGAGACGGCGCGGCAGGTGTCCCGGCCGAGCCGCCCACTGGCGGAACGAGATTCTCAGCCATCAAGAATGATCTTGCAGGAACCGAGAGAAGGGCTGCACCCGAATGCCCGTCACCGTCACCGAACTCACTCCCGCCACCGGCGTGGAGATCACCGGGCTCTCCGGGAGCCGGCTGGTCGACCGCGGTGTCGCGGAGGAATGCCTGGCCGCGCTGGAGCGGCGCGGAGTGGTGATCTACCGCGAGGCCGACGTCGACGACGCCGATCTGGTCGCGTTCAGCAGGCTGCTCGGCGAGGTCGTACCGCTGCCGATGGGCGGTCACCCGACCCACGGCGAGATCCAGCGGATCACCCGCGACCCGTCGAAGAGCCCGCTGGCCGCCTACCGCGAGTCCACCTTCTTCTGGCACATCGACGGCACGACGGAACAGGTCCCCAACAAGGCGACGCTCCTGACGGCACGCCAGGTGTCGGACGACGGCGACGGCGACACGGAGTTCGCCAACACCTTCGCCGCGTACGAGGCGTTGCCCCGGGCCGAGCGCGAGGAGCTGGTCGGCCTGCGCGTCGTGCACAGCTTCGCCGCCTCGCAACTGCTCGTGACACCGCACCCGTCGCCGCGGGAGCGGGCGGCCTGGGACCGCAACCCGGCTCGCGAGCACCCCCTGGTGTGGACCCGCGGCAGCGGACGCAGGTCATTGCTCATCGGCGCGACGGCGGGCGAGGTGACCGGCCGGCCGGCGGCCGAGGGCCGCGAGCTGCTCGACCGGCTCCTGGACCGGGCGACCCGGCCGGAGTTCACCCTGCGCCACCGCTGGCGCCAGGGCGATCTGGTGATCTGGGACAACACCGGGATGCTGCACCGCGCCCTGCCGTACGGCCCGGCGTCCTCCCGGCTGATGCACCGCACCTCGCTGCTCGGCGAGGAGGCGGTCGCATGAGCGAGCGGCGTACGGCCCTCGTCACGGGCGGCGGTTCGGGCATCGGGCGCGCGATCGCACAGCGGCTGGCCGAGGACGGCTTCGCCACCGCCGTCCTCGATCTGAACGGGGAGACGGCCGAGGAGGTCGCCGAGGAGTCCCGGCGCAAGGGGCACGAGGCGGTCTCCTTCGGGGGCGTCGACGTGTCCGACCGGGGGCAGGTGGACGCGGCCGTGCGGCGGGTGCGCGAGACACTGGGCGGGCCCGTGCTGGTGCTGGTCAACAACGCCGGGATCAGCGAGGTCGGCCCGTTCCTGAAGATCACCGACGAGACCTGGAACCGGATCATGGCCGTGAACCTCAACGGGCCGTTCTATCTCTGCCAGGCGGTCGTGCCCGGCATGCGGGAGGCGGGCTGGGGCCGGATCGTCAACATCTCCTCGTCGAGCACGCACTCGGGGCAGCCGTACATGACGCACTACGTCGCCTCGAAGTCCGGGCTCGTCGGGCTCACCAAGTCCCTGGCTCTGGAGCTCGGTCCGGACGGGATCACGGTGAACACCATTCCGCCCGGTTTCATCGACACGCCGATGCTGCGCGACTCCGAGGAACGCGGTCTGCTCGGCGGGTCGGTGGACCACCACGCGGAGCTCACCCCGGTACGGCGGCCGGGGCGCCCGGAGGACATCGCGGCCGCGTGCTCGTTCCTGGTGTCGGAGGAGGCCGGGTACATCACCGGACAGGTGATCGGGGTCAACGGGGGCCGGAACACCTGAGTCCCGGGGGAAGTCACGCGGGGGGACGCGCGGTGCGCGCCTCCCCCGCGGTCCGGTGTGCGCGTCCCCGGCGACCGGCGATCGGGTGCGCGCGCCCCGCCCTCTTCCGCGCATGTGACGCATCCGGCGCGTCCGGACCGTCGCGCGCGTCCGTCGCCGAGTCGATGATGGCGCCGTGGCGGGACGGACCCCGGGACCGGGCAGGTCACTTCGCAGGTCACTTCCCGCGGCGCAGCGCCCGGTCCGCGGCCTCCCAGTGCGCGTCCGCGGCCCAGAGCCGGGCGAAGGCGTGCACCGCCTCGTCCGCCGAAGTGCCGCCGCCCACCACTCTTTTGATCTCCGCCGCGGGGCGGGCGGCGAGGGAACGCGCCAGCGTACGCCATTCCGTCTCGAAGGAGGCGCGCGGCACCACCCGGTCGACCAGGCCGGCCCGCTCCGCCTCGGCGGCGCCGAGCACGGCCCCCGTGCCCGCGAGCAGCAGTGCTCTGCCGCGGCCGACCAGGGCTGCGAGGCGTTCGGCGCCACCCCAGGCGGGCATGATCGCGAGGGTCACCTGGTTGAAGCCGATCCTGATGTCGTCGGCCGCGACACGGATGTCCGCGGCGACGGCCACCTCGGCCCCGCCGCCCAGGGCATGGCCGTTGAGCGCGGCGACGACGGGGGCGGGAAAGCCGGCGATCCGGTCGCACAGGCCCCGCATCCGCCAGGCCATGGCCGCCGCCTCGTCCTCGGTGCGGATCGCGGCGAGTTCCTTGAGGTCCCCCCCGGAGACGAACGCCCGGTCCCCGGCTCCCCTGATCACCAGGGCCCGCGCGCCCGCCGCCGCGTCGAGCGCCTTCTCCAACTCGTCCATCGTGGCGAGCGAGATGGCGTTGCGGGCGTGCGGGCGGTCGATCGTGAGGACGGCCAGGCCGTCGTCCAGCTCCAGGTCGATCACGCGATTCCCCTCTGGAGATATTGGCATTCTCGTTTTGCGAGAATAGCGTATACGCCACTGATCAGCACAGTCCGATGCCTCGAAGAGCCGCCCGCCGCAGTGGAGGTAGCCGCAGATGCGAAAGATCCCCGTCGAGTTGGTGGAGCGCTATGAAGCCGAGGGCTGGTGGACCCGGGAGACGGTCGGTGACCTGCTGACCCGGGGTCTGGCGGCGGCGCCGGACACCGAGTTCCGGGTCCACTCGGCCGTCCGGCCCTGGGCGGGCACCTTCCGGGAGGTCGAGACGGTCGCGCGCCGGCTCGCGGCCGGGCTGCGGGAGCGGGGGGTGGGGCCCGGCGACACGGTGGTCTTCCAGCTGCCCAACTGGATGGAGGCCGCCGCGGTGTTCTGGGCCTCGGCGTTCCTGGGGGCGACGGTCGTCCCGGTCGTCCACTTCTACGGGCGCAAGGAGGTCGGCTACATCCTCGACGCCGTCCGGCCGCGCGTCTTCGTCACCGCCGAGCGGTTCGGCCAACTGGAGTTCCTGCCGGACCTGTGCGCCGACGTGCCGGTGGTGGGCGTGGTGGGCGAGGCGGGCCGGCGCCGGGCCCACACCGAGCCCTTCGACGACCTGCTCGGCGGCACCCCGCTCGCCGGGACGCTCCCGGCGGACCCCACCGGCACCGCCCTGGTCGCCTTCACCTCCGGCACGACCCGCGACCCGAAGGGCGTCGTGCACAGTCACCAGACCCTCGGCCACGAGACCCGGCAGCTCGCCGCTAGCTACCCGCCCGACCGCGGCAGGCAGCTCACCGCGGCCCCCGTGGGCCACTTCATCGGCATGGTCAACGCGTTCCTGATCCCCGTCCTGGACGGCACCCCCGTGCACCTCACCGACGTCTGGGACCCGGCCGGGGCCCTGCGGCTGATGAGCGGCCACGGGCTCCACATCGGGGGCGGGGCGCCGTACTACGTCACCAGCCTCCTCGACCACCCCGACTTCACCGAGGGCCATCTGCGGTACCTGCGCTACGCGGGGCTCGGCGGCTCGTCCGTGCCGGCGGCGGTCACCACGCGGCTGGCCGGTCTGGGGATCCGGGTCTTCCGGGCGTACGGCAGCACCGAGCATCCCTCGATCACCTCGTCCCGGTACGACGCCCCGGAACCCAAGCGGCTGTTCACGGACGGCACCGCGCTCCCGGGCGTCGAGATCCGGCTGGCCGAGGACGGCGAGATCCTCAGCCGGGGACCGGACCTGTGCCTCGGCTACACCGACCCGGCCCTGACGGCGCGGGCGTTCGACGAGCAGGGCTGGTACCGCACCGGCGACCTCGGCGAGGTGGACGAGGACGGCTACCTCACGATCACCGGCCGCAAGGCCGACGTGATCATCCGGGGCGGCGAGAACATCAGCGCGCCGGAGGTCGAGGAGGTGCTCCTCACGATGCCGGGTGTCGCGGAGGCCGCGGTGGTCGCCGCCCCCGACGCCCGCCTCGGCGAGCACGCGGCCGGGTTCCTGCGCATGCTGCCCGGACACCCGATGCCCCGACCGGCCGAGGTGCGCGCCCACTTCGAGCGGGCCGGCCTGGCCAGGCAGAAGTGGCCCGAGGAGCTGCACGAGGTGGCGGACTTCCCACGGACGGCGAGCGGCAAGGTGCAGAAGTTCCGGCTCCGTCAGGACATTGCCGTACGCAGCTGAAGAGAATAGGATTCTCTCAAATCGCAAAGGAGAGTCTCATGTCTTCGCGTGCGCTGCCGTATCCGCTCTTCGACGCGGACAACCACCTGTACGAGACCGAGGAGGCGCTGACCAAGTTCCTCCCGAAGCAGTACGCGGGTGCGATCGAGTACGTGCAGGTCCGCGGCCGTACCAAGATCGCGATCCTCGGCCAGATCAGCGACTACATCCCGAACCCCACCTTCGAGGTGGTCGCCCGGCCCGGCGCCATGGAGGAGTACTTCCGCGTCGGCAACCCGGACGGCAAGTCCCGCCGGGAGATCTTCGGGGAGCCGATGCGCTCCGTCCCGGCCTTCCGGGAGCCGGCTCCGCGACTGGAGCTGCTCGACGAACTCGGAGTGCAGCGGACGCTGATGTTCCCGACGCTCGCGAGCCTCATCGAGGAGCGGATGCGGCACCACCCGGAGCTCATCCACGCCGTCATCCACTCGCTCAACGAGTGGCTGCACGAAACCTGGTCGTTCAACTACAAGGACCGGATCCTCACCACCCCGGTGATCACCCTGCCGATCGTCGAGAAGGCGATCGCGGAGCTCGACTGGGCCGTGGAGCGCGGCGCGAGGGCGATTCTCGTCCGGCCGGCCCCGGTGCCCGGGTACGGCGGCTCGCGGTCCTTCGCGATGGAGGAGTTCGACCCGTTCTGGAAGCGGGTCGTGGAGACGGGTGTGCTGGTGGCGATGCACTCGTCCGACAGCGGGTACTCCCGCTACGCCAACGACTGGGAGGGCAACAGCGCCGAGATGCTGCCGTTCAAGTCGAACGCCTTCCGCCAGGTGAACGAGTGGCGGCCGATCCAGGACGCGGTGGCCTCCTGGGTGTGCCACGGAGCCCTGTTCCGCTTCCCGGAACTGAAGATCGCACTGATCGAGAACGGCTCTTCCTGGGTGGCCCCCCTGCTCGACCAGCTCGCCGACGTGTACAAGAAGATGCCGGAGCAGTTCCTCGGCGACCCGGTGCAGGCGGTCAAGGACAGCATCCACGTCAGCCCGTTCTACGAGGAGAACCTGAGCGATCTCGTCGACCTCATCGGCGTGGACCGGGTGCTCTTCGGCTCGGACTACCCGCACCCCGAGGGCCTGGCGCAGCCGACCTCGTACGTCGACGCCATCCAGGGACTGAGCCAGGCCGACCAGGCGAAGATCATGGGCGGCAACCTGTCCCGGCTGATCCCGGCCTGACATGACGGCTCGTACCACGTGGGAGACCATCCCCCGGATGGTGCTGAGCGCGGCCGACCGCTTCGGTGACGCCGAGGCAGTCGTCGACGGCCCCCTGCGGCTCACCTTCGCCCAGCTCACCGAGCGGGTCCGGGTGGCGGCGGGCGCCTTCGCGTCGCTGGGGGTCGGCAAGGGCGACCGGGTGGCGATCTGGGCGCCCAACTCCGCCGAGTGGATCGTGGCCGCGTTCGGGCTGCTGACCGCGGGCGGGGTGCTCGTCCCGGTCAACACCCGGTTCAAGGCGGACGAGGCGCACGACATCGTCGTACGCAGCGGCGCCAAGGCCGTACTGGTACAACAGGGCTTCCTGGGCCTGGAGTTCACCGGGCCGCCCGGCGTCGCGGTGATCGACCTCAAGTCCGGCTTCCTGGAGAGCGGTTCGCCGTTCGAGCGGGAGGTGCGCGGCGACGACGTGGCCGACATCGTCTTCACCTCGGGGACCACCGGCCGGCCCAAGGGCGTGATGATGACGCACGCCCAGACGCTCCGCCTGTACGCCGAGTGGTGCGACCTGGCCGATCTGCGCGAGGGCGACCGCTATCTGATCGTCAACCCGTTCTTCCACATCTTCGGCTACAAGGCGGGCTGCATCGCCTCCCTGATCCGCGGGGCCACGATCCTGCCGGTGCCGGTCTTCGAGGTGGAGCGGGTGCTCGACCTGGTCGAGCGCGAGCGGGTGACCATGCTTCCGGGGCCGCCGACCCTCTACCACTCCCTTCTGGAAGCCCGGCAGAAGGGCGGGCGGGACCTGTCCTCGCTGCGGTGCGCGGTCACCGGCGCGGCCGACATCCCGGTGGAGCTGATCCGCCGGATGCGCGACGAACTCCCCTTCCGGTCGATCATGACCGGCTACGGCCTCTCCGAGGCCGGCACGGTGACGGCCTCCCGCCCCGGCGACTCCTTCGAGGACATCGCCACCACCGTGGGCACCCCCTGCGACGGCGTGGAGATCCGGATCGCCGGCGACGGGGAGGTGCTGGTGCGCGGCTACAGCGTGATGCGCGGCTACCTCGACGACCCGCGGGCGACCGCCGAGGCCGTCGACGGGGACGGCTGGCTGCACACCGGCGACCTCGGCACCCTGGACGAGCGCGGGCACCTGAGGATCGTGGGCCGCAAGAAGGACATGTTCCTGGTCGGCGGCTTCAACGCCTACCCGGCCGAGATCGAGGGTTTCCTGCTCGGGCATCCCGCGGTGGCGCAGGTCGCGGTGATCGGTGTGCCGGATCCTCGGATGGGGCAGGTGGGCAAGGCGTTCGTGGTGCGGCACGGGCCGGTGACCGAGGCGGAGCTGATCGCCTGGAGCCGTGAGCGCATGGCCGGGTTCAAGGTTCCGCGGTCCGTGGAGTTCCGGGAGGAGTTGCCGACGAACGCCACGGGCAAAGTGATGAAGGACCAACTGCGATGACCGCGGACGGGAACCGGGCCCCGGTTCCTCCTGGAGAACGGAGATCTCACGTGACCACCTACCCCGTTGCCGCACCGACGGCGGAGATGTCACTGTCCCGGATCGAGCGGCTCGACGACGAGATCATCGCGCTCCTGGCCCGCCGTCGCGCGATGGCCCAGGAGCTTCCGCCGCCCGCCCGCGCCCGCGCCGCCGACCCGGCCTTCGCGGAGACCGTCCGGGGGATCACGGACCGCTACCGCCAGGAACTCGGCGGCGCCGGCGAACTCGTCGCCCGTGCGGTCATGGTGCTGTGCGACCCCAGCCGCGAGGACTGAAGAAAGGTTCCTGGAGCCTCAGGAACCCCTGTCCGGGGCTCCCCGCCGCGCGTCGGGTCACGGGTGGAACCGCCACCGGCCTTCCGTGACGACATCCACCTTGCCGTCCCGTACCCGGACGGCCGTGTCGTCGTCGATGAAGTAGACCGGGAAGTCCGCCCGCGCGGCGATGCGGTCGGCCCAGGCGTCGTCCCGCTCGGGGAAGTTCGGCGAGTACAGGTGGGGCTTGAGATACCAGTCGAAGAGGCCGAACGGCGGCTCCACGGTCGTCGCGCCGAGCACGTGGAGGTCCGCGGTGTCCCCGATGACGTCGGCGGAGTGTCCGGTGAGATTGCGGCTGAAGATCATTGATCCGGCGCTGACCCCCACGTAGACCCGGTTCTCCAGCGCCTCCAGGAAGCCGTCGGCCAGGCCGTTGCCGGTGATGCTGCGCGCGAGGTGGTAGTGGCTGCCGCCCTCGACGTGGACGACGTCGGCGTGCAGCAGCCGGTCGAGCACCAGCTGCCGGGGCAGGCCGTTCAGCTCCAGGACGTCGAACTCCCGCCAGCCCAGGCCGTACAGCCGGTTCAGGTCCTCGACGAACCACCCGTGGTCCCCGGGCTCGGCGACCGATGCCGTGGGAACGTACACGACGTTCGCCGATCCGAACGGCTTTCCCAGCATGTCCCGCAGCGCATCCCTCAGTGTGTCGTTGCGCAGGCCACTCGCCGTCAGCAGAAGGTTCATCGGGCGAGCCAAGCACGGCCGACGGGCACGCGCAACGAACCGGGGATCCGGCCGTGCCGTGACGGCGGGTGACGTCACGTACCGCGCGGGCGCTGCTCAGTACGACCGGGGCAGTCCCAGTACGTGCTGGGACACGTAGTTCAGCACCATCTCCTGGCTGATCGGGGCGAGCCGCAGCAGCCGCGACTCGCGGAAGTACCGTTCCACGTGGTACTCGCGGGCGTACCCCATGCCGCCCAGTGTCTGCACGGCGCGGTCGGCGGCCTGGAAGCCGGCGTCGGCGCACAGGAACTTGGCCATGTTGGCCTCGCGGCCGCACTCCAGCCCCCGGTCGTAGCGCCAGGCCGCGTTGCGGGCCATCAGGCGGGCGGCGTCGAGGCGGGTGAGGGCCTCGGCGAGCGGGAAGGCGATGCCCTGGTTCTGGCCGATGGGGCGGCCGAAGACGACCCGGTCGCGGGCGTAGCGGGTGGCCGCGTCCAGGGCGGCCCGGCCCAGGCCCAGGGCTTCGTGGGCGAGCAGGATGCGCTCCGGGTTGAGGCCGTCCAGGAGGTAGCGGAAGCCCTCCCCCTCCTCGCCTATGCGGGCGCTCGCCGGCACGCGCAGGCCGTCGATGAAGATCTCGTTGGAGGCGACGGCGTTGCGGCCCATCTTGGGGATCGGACGGATGTCCATCGCCGTGCGGTCGACGTCGACCAGGAACACCGAGATGCCCTTGGTGGGCTTGTCGACCCGGTCGCGCGGGGTGGTGCGGGCGAGCAGGACCATCTTCTGGGAGTCGCCCGCCTTGGTGATCCAGATCTTGCGGCCGTCGATCACGTAGTGGTCGCCGTCGCGGCGGGCGAAGGTGGAGATGCTGGTGGTGTCGGTGCCGGCGTCGGGCTCGGTGACGCCGAAGCAGACGTGCAGGTCGCCGGCGGCGGCCTGTGGGAGCACCTCGCGGCGCAGCTGCTCGCTGCCGTGCCGGGCCAGGACGTTGAGGCCGAAGATGGTCAGGTGCATGGTGCTGCAGCCGTTCATGCCGGCACCGGAGGCGGCCACCTCCTCCAGCAGGAGGGAGGCCTCCAGGACGCCCAGTCCGCCGCCGCCGTACTCCTCGGGGACGGCGATCCCGAGCCAGCCGGCCTCGGCGAAGGCGTCGTAGAAGCTCCAGGGGAACTCGGCCCGCTCGTCCTGCGCGGCCCAGTACCCGGGCCCGAAGGAGGCGGCCAGCTCGCGGACGGCGGCGCGGATGTCCTCCTGCTGCTCGGTCAGCTCGAAATCCACATGGCCCCCCTGGGACACGGCCTTGGACGGAAGACAACCCGGAACCCACCTCTGGAGAATGAGGTTTCCATATCAGTAGAATATCGTTCGCAGCGGGGGAGCGGAAGAAAGGGCGTGCCTTGAACATCGCGATGCTGCTCGACATGGCTGTGGCGGGTGATCCGGACCGGGTGGCGATCGGGCCGCGCGGATCCGGGACGACCACGGCGCAGCTCCGCCGTACCGCCGCCGGGGTCGCGACCGTCGTCCACCGGTCCGGGGCACGGGAGCTGGTGTTCGCCGGGGTCAACGGTCCGGCGTTTCCTGCGCTGTTGTTCGGCGCGGCGCTGGCGGGGGTGCCGCTGGTTCCCGTCAACTACCGGCTCTCGGCGGATGCGCTGACCGGTCTGCTGACCCACACCGAGCGTCCGCTGGTGGTCGCGGACGAGGCCGTCGCGGGGGTGTTCGCCGGGGCCGGGCCGCGGGTGCACACCCCCGGGGACCTGCTGGCCGAGGCGCTCGCGGCCGAGCCGGCCGAGGGTCTGGAGGGCGCCGCGGACGACCCGGCCGTACTGCTGTTCACCAGCGGCACCACGGCCGCGCCCAAGGCCGCCGTCCTGCGTCACCGGCACCTGACCGGCTATGTCCTCGGGACCGTGGAGTTCGCCGCAGCCGCTCCGGGCGACACCGTCCTGGCCGCGGTCCCGCCCTACCACGTCGCGGGTGTCGGCTCCGTGCTCAGCAACCTCTACGCCGGCCGCCGGATGGTGCACCTCGGCGCCTTCGAACCGGGCGCCTGGCTGGAGCTGGTCCGCTCCGAGGGCGTCACCTCCGCCATGGTCGTACCGACCATGCTGGCCCGCGTCGTGGAGCACCTGGACGGCCGCCCGGCCGGGGTGCCGACGCTGCGCTCGCTGGCGTACGGCGGTGCGCGCATGCCCCACCCCGTCCTGGAGGCGGCCCTGCGGGCCTTCCCGGACACCGGGTTCACCAACGCGTACGGCCTCACCGAGACCAGCTCGACCATCGCGCTGCTGGGCCCCGACGACCACCGCGCCGCGCTGGCCTCCGACGATCCCGCCGTCCGTGACCGGCTGCGCTCGGCCGGGCGCATGGTGCCGGGCGTCGAGGCGCAGATCCGGGACGAGAGCGGGGCCGTGGCGGCGGCCGGGGTACCGGGGCAGCTGTGGGTGCGCGGTCCCCAGGTGTCCGGCGAGTACAAGGGGGCCGCCGCGCCGCTGGACGCGGACGGCTGGTTCCCCACCCGCGACCTGGCCCGCTTCGACGCCGACGGCTACCTGTTCGTCGAGGGCCGCGCCGACGACACCATCATCCGCGGCGGCGAGAACATCGCTCCCGCCGAGGTGGAGGACGTTCTCCTGCGGCATCCGGCCGTGCGTGAGGCGGCCGTGGTGGGCGTGCCGGACGAGGAGTGGGGCGAGCGGATCGCCGCGTTCGTGGTCGTCCACGACGGGGCGGCCGTCGACGCCGAGACGCTGCGCGACTGGGTGCGGGGGCGTCTGCGGGGTTCCAGGACACCGGACGTGGTCGTGTTCCGCGCGGAACTGCCGTACACGCCCACCGGAAAGCTGCTGAGGCGCGAGCTGCTGACGACGATACGGAAAGGCTGACGCGGGTGACGACCTTCGCTGAGCTTCATGATCTGACGGGCAAGGTGGCCGTGGTCACCGGTGGTTCACGCGGTATCGGGCGGGCCATCGTGCAGACGCTGGCGGAGGCCGGCGCCGATGTCGTCGTCGCCTCCCGCAAGGGCGAGGCGTGCCGGGCGGTGGCCGGACAGGTGCGGGCGTCGACCGGGCGGCGGGCCGTCGGGATCGCCTGCCACGTCGGCCGCTGGGGCGACTGCGAGCGGCTCGTCGCCGAGACGCTGGAGCGGCTGGGCGGGCTGGACGTGCTCGTCAACAACGCCGGGATGTCCCCCGTGTACGAGAGTCTCGACGCGGTCGGCGAGGAGCTCTACGACAAGACCCTCGCGGTGAATCTGAAGGGGCCGTTCCGGCTGGCGGTCCTCGCGGCGAAGCACATGGCCGACCACGGCGGCGGCTCGATCGTGAACATCGGTACGGCCGGGTCGCTGATGGCGAGCGTCCACGAACTGCCGTACGCCTGCGCCAAGGCCGGACTCAACGCCCTCACGGTGGGGCTCGCGGAGGCGTACGCGCCGAAGGTGCGGGTGAACGCCATCCTCCCCGGGCCGGTGCTCACCGACGCCCACCAGGCCTGGGCGGCCGCGGACTTCGACCCGTCCTTCGTGCCGTTGGGCCGGCTCGGCCTGCCGGACGACGTGGCGCCGCTGGCGCTGCACTTCGCCAGTGCCGCGTCCAGCTTCACGACCGGCGCGATCGTCCGGGTCGACGGGGGCATCACACGGAAGGTGTGAACCCGCACGGCAGGGGGGGGGGGGGGGGCTCCGGCCGGAGCCACCGCCCTCCCGTCCCCCTCCCCCCGATCCGCTCAGGACCGGGCGGTCTCCTCGTGCCGGAAGACCTGGCCGCCCTTCATCACGAACCGCACGTCCTCGGTGACCCCGATGTCCGCCAGCGGGTCGCCGGGGACGGCGATGACGTCGGCCAGGAGGCCGGGTTCGAGGCGGCCCCGGTCCTCGGCGTCGATCAGCGCGGCGGCGGTGGTCGTCGCCGCCCGGAGCGCCGCGAGCGGGGTCATGCCCCGGTCGACGAGGGCGAGGAGCTCACGGGCGTTGCGGCCGTGCGGGATGGCCGGGGCATCGGTGCCGCAGGCCACCCGGACACCGCGCTCGATCGCGCGTCTGGTCGTCGCCTTGGCGCGCGGGAACACGTCGGCGGCCTTGGCCTGGAGTTCGGGCGCGGCCTTGGAGACGTCCATGCCGTCGGCGATGTAGGTGGTGGCGACCAGGAAGGTGCCGCGCTCCACCATCAGGTCGAGGGTCTCGTCGCCGGCCAGGAAGCCGTGCTCGATGCAGTCGATGCCCGCGTCCAGCGCGGCCCGGACGGCCCGGTCGCCCATGCAGTGCGCGGCGACCTTGAGCCCGGCCCGGTGGGCCTCGTCGGCGATGGCGTGCAGCTCCTCGTCGGAGTACTGCTGGGCACCGGCCGGGCCGGTGTGCGACATGACACCGTTGGAGGCGCACACCTTGATGACCCGGGCGCCGTGCTTGATCTGGTAGCGGACCGCCTTGCGCACCTCGGCCACCCCGTTGGCGACCCCCTCCTCGACCGTCAGCGGCATGATGTGCGGCGCGAGCGCCTGGAACATGGTCGGGTCGAGGTGCCCGCCGGTCGGCGTGACGGCGTGGCCGGCCGGGACGACCCGCGGCCCCTCGATCCAGCCGAGGTCGATCGCCTTCTTCAGCGCCACGTCCAGCAGCAGGCCGCCGGTCTGCACGAACAGACCGAGGTTGCGTACGGTCGTGAAGCCGGCCCGCAGCGTGCGGCGGGCGTTGGCGACGGCCCGCAGGGTGCGCACGGCGGGGTCGTCCTGCACGGGGTTGAGGGGACTGCGGTGGTCGGGCCCGCCGAGGAGCAGGTTGACCTCCATGTCCATCAGGCCGGGCAGGAGGGTGACGTCGCCGAGGTCGAGCTCGACGGTGTCGGGCGGAACGGCGGCCGGTGCGACGGCCGTGATGTGCTCGCCCTCGATCAGCAGGTCGCCCGCCTCGACCAGTTCGCCCTTGTCGATGTCCAGCATGCGGGCGGCCCGCAGCCGCACCGGCGGCTGCGGGGTGCGCGGACGCGGCATCAGGCACCTCCCGGGACGCGGCTGACTCGCATGCCGTTCACACCGCCGGTTCCACGACGGAGTCGATGCTCGCCGCGCCCGTGTCCGGCACCTTGGGCTGTCGCCAGGCCTCCACCGAGAACGCGACGGTCACCAGCGCGCAGAACAGCCACAGCAGGTGCTTGTCCTCCTCGGAGATGTCCGCCATGGTGACCCGCTGCAGGTAGTCCGTGCCGGAGGCGAGCAGCGGGAACGCGGCGCTGTAGAAGGCGTCGAGCTCGTCCATGGTGCTGGCGATGCGCTTGGCGTACCGGGCCTTCTCGGTGGGGACCGCCCAGTCGGCGAAGGGTTCCAGCGCGGCGAACTCGGCGGGGAAAACGGTGGCCATGGTTCGGTCTCCTAGGGTCAGCTCGCGGTGGGAGCGCCGGAGGTGCGCTGCTGGTACTCACGGACGTACTGCCGGGCGGAACCGTGCAGATGACGCAGGAGAACCTCCTGGTCGTTGAGCGGGAACTCCCCTACCGTGCGTGACTCCAGCATGGTCTGCGTGGCCTCCAGCGTGTTGCCGTCCTGCAGGCCGTACTCCTTGAAGGAGACGACGGCCAGCTCCTGCTGAAGCCGCTGGAAGGCGTTCTCCGGCGGCACGAAGTAGCAGGTCGCCTCGAAGATGTGGGTGTTGTACGCGGTCGGCCAGTAGTGGTACGTCAGGACCCAGTTCGGCCGCCAGATCAGCAGCATGAAGTTGGGGAAGAACAGGAACGAGTCCATGCCCCAGCGCGGGTCCCGGGTGGGGTTGACGGCGGGCGGCAGCTCCTCGGTCGTGAGACCGATGTCGGGTGCCTCCCACGGTCCGAACAGGCCGCTGCGCAGGGCGCCTTCGATGGGCTTGACCATCTTGCGGTCGTGCGGCGGGGCGATGCCGCCCCAGGAGGAGACCATGCTGTGCGGGCCGTCGACGTCGTAGTGCAGCGCCTCGTAGCCGTACTTCTGGATCTTGCGGGCCTCGTCGGAGACGTACTGGCCGGCGTGCAGGATCGGCGCGTGGTAGAACTCGGCGAACGCGTCGATGAACAGCTTCCAGTTGGCGCCGATCTCGGCGCGGTACGTGTGTGCCTGGGTCATCTTGTGGAACGGGTAGCCCTCGATGCCCTTGGCGAACTCACCCAGGTACTCCCGTAGCGGAGTGCTGTTCTCGGGGTCGAGGTTGACGAAGACGAACCCCTCCCAGATGTCGGTCTGCACGTCCTTGAGGCCGTACTGCGACTTGTCCAGGTCGAAGAACTCCTGCTCCTGCTGGACGAAGGCCAGCTTGCCCTCGAGGTCGTAGCGCCAGGCGTGGTACTTGCAGGTGAACTGGCGGCAGACCCCGCTGGTCTCCTCGCGCGGGAAGTCGTTCCACACGAGCTTGTTGCCGCGGTGCCGGCAGATGTTGTGGAAGGCACGCACCTCGTCGTCCATGCCGCGCACCACGACGACCGAGGTGCCCGCCGCGTCCAGTTCCTTGGTGAAGTAGCTGCCGCGCTTGGGGAGTTTCTCGACTCGGCCGACGTTCAGCCAGGTGCGCTTGAAGATGGCGTCCCGCTCCAGCTCGTAGTGGGCCGGCGTGATCGAGTCCTCGTACGACACCGGCTCCGTGCCGATCTTCAGGTGTGCGGTCCAGCTGCCCGCCTCGGGCTTCTTGAAGTGCGCCATGGGGTCTGGTCCTCCAGTCGCTTGTTCGGAGGAGGCCTACGATAATCTCAGTCTCCCCTAACGAGAATGCTATTCTCACCCGAGATCGGCCGTCAAGTCAGCCGCCTGTCAGGAAAGGCGCGGGAGGTCGCGGCGGACTCGGCGGCCGGTCGCCCGGGATCGGCCCACGAGCCCGCGGGGCTCGTGGGCGGGCTCGTCAGGATCCGTCCACGAAGGGGAAGATCCGGGTGAAGTCGGCCCCGGGCTCGGCCTGGGCGAACCGCTCCCACACGTTCCCGGTCGCCTCGCCGATCGCGGTCGCGCCGCCCTGCTCCGCCACGGCACGCAGGTACAGCCGTACGTCCTTGTCCATCAGGGAGTTGGTGAAGCCTGCGGCATAGCGGCCGGTGAGGACCTGGGCCGGGAACTTGTCCCGGCTCGCCGCACTCTGGCCGCTGGACTCGTTCAGGACGTCGAGCATGGTGGCCATGTCGAGTCCGGCCGCGAGCCCGAAGGCGACGGCCTCGCTGGTGGCGGCGAGCGCGGTCGCGGCCAGGAAGTTGTTGGCGAGCTTGAGGGCCTGGGCCGGGCCGGGCCGGTCGCCGACCCGGCGGCGACGGTCGCTGAGCCCGGCCAGTACGCCCTCGGCGCGCGAACAGGCCTCGTCCTCCCCGGCGTACATGACGGTGAGGGTGCGGGCGCGGGCTCCGGCGACCCCGCCGGAGACGGGGGCGTCGACGTAGCCGATGCCACCCCCGGCCAGCAGTGCGGCGACGGCCCGGGCGGCGGCCGGACCGACGGTGGAGGTGTCGACGACGCACCGGACGCGCCGTTCGGGCGCAGCCAGGATCTCCCGGGCCACCTGCTCGCAGGCCCGGCCGTCGGGAAGGCTGAGCACCAGCACGTCGGTACGGCCGGCCACTTCGGCGACCGCGGGAACGTGCACGGCCCCCTCGGGCGACCGCCGCGGACCGAGCGCGTCGTGCGTCACGACCGCGCGCCCGGCCGCCACGAGGTTCCCGGCGAGAACGCTGCCCATGTTGCCGAGCCCGACGAACCCGACGCTCCCGCCGGTCACTCCCCCGCCTCCCGCTCCGTGCGCACGCCGTTGACGACCCGCCGGGCGGCACTGCCGGCGGGGGCTCCGCAGTAGGCCGCGATCCGGAAGAGCAGTTCGTCGACCTCGGCGTCGGTGACTCCGGTGCGCGACGTGGCGCCGGTACGGAGGCGGAACTCCTCCATACGGCCGAGGGCCGCCGTCACGGCCAGGACCAGGAGGCCGCGGTCCCGGGTGCCGAGGGCACCGCCGCGGGCCCAGACACCCCAGGCCGCCGCGGTGAGGTAGTCCTGGAACTCGACGGCGACGGGAGCGGGACCGGCGGTCGTCGCGCCGGCACAGGCGTCGCCGAGGACCTTCCGGCGGATGCCGCGCGCGGCGCGCAGTTCGTCTGTCTCTTCCATGAATCTCCCCGACAGAGGGCGAGAATGCCACTCTCCTAAACATCATTCAGCATTCCAGCAAGTTGAGAATTGTGCTACCGTTCCCGATCGTCAGGGTGCCGGTGAGAGGGAGCCGAACAGGCCGTGAACGACTTCGAGGCGATCGATTTCTTCCGGGACGAGAAGGTCGTCGCGGACCCCTATCCCTACTTCGACGCCCTGCGCAGACAGTGCCCGGTCCGTCGCGAGAACCACCACGACGTGATGATGGTGACCGGGTACGACGAGGCGTTGCAGGTCTACAACGACACCGACGCGTTCTCCGCCTGCATCTCGGTCACGGGCCCGTTCCCCGGATTCCCGGTCCCGCTGGAGGGCGACGACGTCAGCGAGCTGATCGAACGCCACCGGCACGAGCTGCCGATGAGCGACCAGCTGCCCACCATGGACCCGCCGGTGCACACCGACCACCGCGCCCTGCTGATGCGGCTGATCACGCCGAAGCGCCTCAAGGAGAACGAGGCGTCCATGTGGCACCTCGCCGACGGGTTGCTGGAGACGTTCCTGGCGCCGGGCGAGGGGGAGTTCATCAGCGGGTTCGCCGGACCGTTCACGCTGCTCGTCATAGCCGACCTGCTCGGGGTGCCCGGCGAGGACCAGCAGGAGTTCATGGACCGGCTCCAGCGCCGCCCGCAGGACGGCGGCGGCATCGGCAGCACGGGCGACGACACCCTGCACCACTCGCCGCTGGAGTTCCTCTACGGCCGCTTCGCCGCATACATCGAGGAGCGCCGCCGCGAGCCGCGCGCGGACGTGCTGACGGGCCTGGCGACGGCGACCTTCCCGGACGGTTCGACGCCGGAGGTCATCGACGTCGTCCGGGTCGCGGCCAACCTGTTCGCCGCCGGCCAGGAGACCACCGTCCGGCTGCTCAGCTCCGCGCTCAGGATCCTCGCAGAACGCCCCGAGCTCCAGCGGCTGTTGCGCACCGAGCGCGACCGCATCCCGAACTTCGTCGAGGAGACGCTGCGGGCCGAGAGCCCGGTGAAGGGCGACTTCCGGCTGTCGAAGGTGCCGACCACGGTGGGCGGCGTCGACATCCCGGCCGGGACCACGCTCATGGTGCTCAACAGCGCCGCGAACCGCGACCCGCGCCAGTTCGAGGACCCGGAGACCTTCGACGTCGGCCGTCCGAACGTCCGCCGCCACCTCGCGTTCGGCCGCGGCGCCCACACCTGTCCCGGCGCGCCGCTCGCCCGCGCAGAGGCCCGGGTGACCCTCGAACGGCTGCTGGACCTCACGTCCGACATCAGGATCGCCGAGCGGGTGCACGGCCCGGCGAACGCCCGCCGCTACGAGTACGTGCCCACCTTCATCCTCCGCGGCCTCACCCACCTCGACCTGGAGTGGAGCACGGCCCGATGAAGGTCACCGTCGACGACGACCGCTGCCGCGGGCACGGGGTGTGCTGCTCGGTCTGCCCCGAGGTCTTCGACCTGAGCGACGACGGCTACGCCGTGGCGGACACACCCGAGGTGCCCGCCGAGCACGAGGAGGCGGTCCGCTCGGCCGCCGCCCTGTGCCCCGAGCACGCCATCACCGTGACCTGACGCCGAGGAGCGCCATGCCGAAGGGCTACGTCATCTTCACCGAGGCCGTCGACGACCCCGCCGGCATGGCCGCCTACGGCAGGGCGGCCGGGCTCTCCATCGCCGAGAGCGGCGCCGCCGTGCTGGCCGCGGATCCCCGTCCGCAGGTTCTGGAGGGCGCCTGGCACGGCGACCAGACCGTGGTACTCGAATTCGAGTCCGTGGCGGCGGCCCGGGCATGGTACGAGTCGGCCGCCTACGCGAAGGCGAAGTCGCTGCGGCAGGCGGCCGCCCGTACCAACGCCGTGATCGTGGCCGGGTTCGCCCCACGGACGACCGACGCCGAGTGAACACGGCCGGGGCTTCGCCCGACTCGCCTTCACCAGGAGGCAAGTCGGGCTCCCCCGGCCCGGGAGTCATGCCCCGGTGCCGCTAGCGTGCCGCCAGGCCAGCCCGTACCCCGCCGTCGACCAGGATGTCGGTGCCGGTGAGGAAGGACGCCTCGTCCGAGAGCAGGAAGGCGACGACGGCGGCCAGTTCCCCGGGGCGGCCCTCGCGGCCGAGGGCGGACTGCCGTACCAGCGCCCGCATCGACGGGTGGTGTTCGGCCTCCTGACGCCCCTGCGGGGTGGCGACGACGCCGGGTGAGACCGAGCAGACGCGGGCCCCGGCCGCTCCGACGCGCACGGCTTCCCGCTGCACGAAGCGCTGGACTCCGCGCTTGGCCCACGTGTAGGCCATGCCGGGGTCCTCGATGTCCGGACCCACGGCTTCCCGGATGCGGTCGAGGAAGTGCTCGTCGAGCGGATCCGCCAGGGCCGCCTCGGTCGCCGGCCGCGGCTCGGTGTCGCCGAACAGGGCCGCCATCGACGCGAAGCACACCATCGCCGTGCCCCGGGTGAAGAGCGGGCGCAGGGCCTCGGCCAGCAGGGCCGTGCCGACGAGGTCGACCGTGAGGATGCGGCGCCAGTCGGCCATGGTGGGCGAGATGCCGGCGGCGTGGGCGACGGCGCGCAGGGTGCCCAGTTCGCGGGCCCGGGCGGCGAGGCCGGCCAGGGCGTCGCGGTCGGTGATGTCGAGGGTGTGCGGTTCCACGACGGTCGCGTGCGGGGAGGTGGAGAGGTCCTCCGCGGCCGTGGCAACCGTCTTCTCGTCCAGGTCGACCAGCAGCAGCCGGTCCACCGTGCCGACCAGGCGCCGCGCGCACTCCAGCCCCATGCCGCGCCCGGCTCCGGTCACGATTCCCACGCTCGTCATAGGGCCTGCCTCCTTCTCGACGGTCACGACGGCCTCCTTCCTGTCGTCCAGTACCGCTCCAGGACGGGCCGGAGCGTGCGGGCCACCAGTTCGATGCGCGGGCCGGCCTCGCCGTGGAGGAACGCCCAGTACGGGGTACCGTCCGGGCGGCGGCCGACGGCCTCGGACGCGTAACCGCGCCGGGCCAGCTCGGCGGAGTCGGCGGCCACGTCGTCGGACCAGTAGCCGAGGTGGTGGATGCCGGAGTCGGCGGCCGGCTGCCACAGGGTGCCCGGGACGCTCCGGACGAGCTCCACCCGGGGCACGGACATGGAGTAGGTCGACCTGAGGTCGAGGACCGCGTCGCCGCCGGGCAGGCTCACCCGGGCGGGCGCGCCCAGTTCCTCGCACCACCGGTGGCCGAACACGGCCGTCAACTCGGCCGCCGCGGCGGCGATGTCGTCGACGACGAGGCCGACATGGAACTGATCGGTCGGCTTCATTCTCACGCTCCTTCGGGTGTGACCGTGCGCAGGCAGAAGCGGGTGATGTGCTCGACGTCGGCGCCCGTCGGGGGCGTCCGCCGCCACAGGTGGTCGGCGAGCCGGCCGACCACGGCGTGGGCGGCCAGGGCGGCGTCCAGGTCGGGGGTTGTGCTGCCGAGTTCGGTGTACGGCGCGCGGAGCAGGTCCGCGAGCAGGCCGGCGATCGAGGGCGGCCCGGCGAGGAACCCCTCCCCCACGCTCTGGGCGTTCCACATGACCGCGAGGGTCGTCTCGGCCGTGTCGGGGTCCATCGCCTGCGACAGGACGCCCTCGGCCCAGCGGCGCACCTTGCCCCGCGCCGTGGGCTCCTTCGCCATCTGATGGGCGATGTAGCCGCACAGCCGCTCGGCGCCGTCCTCCATGATCGCGGCGACCAGGGCGTCCTTGGACCGGAAGTGCCGGTAGAAGGCCTCGTTGGACAGTCCGGCCGCCGTCACGATGTCGGCGACGCGCGGGCGTGCCGTCGTGCCGAGGCGGCGCATGACCGCACGTGCCGCGTCGAGGAGGGCCCGTACCTCGTCGGCGTACTGGTCGGCGCGGCGGGCCAGGGCACGCTGGGCTATCCGGTCGGCGATGCCGTCCGGAGGCCGGTCCGGCACGTCGTCAGAAGTCGCGTTCCGCGACGAGGGAATTGTGTTCTCATCCACGAGAACGTTATTCTGACATCCGCCGGAAGGAGACACAATGCCGTGGGACTTCGAGACAGAGCCGGACTACCAGGCGCAGCTGGACTGGGCGGACCGGTTCGTGCGCGAGGAGGTCGAGCCCCTCGACCTCCTGTGGGACGGCCTGCAGTTCACCCCGCCCGACGACACCCTCCGCCGGGTCCTCGACCCCCTCAAGAAGGAGGTGCGGGCGCACGGCCTGTGGGCGACCCACCTCGGCCCCGACCTGGGCGGTGAGGGACACGGCCAGGTCAAGCTGTGCCTGCTCAACGAGATCCTGGGGCGCTCCTCCTGGGCGCCGATCGTGTTCGGCTGCCAGGCCCCGGACACGGGCAACGCGGAGATCCTCGCCCACTACGGCACGGCGGCGCAGAAGGAGCGCTACCTGCGCCCGCTGCTCGACGGCGAGATCTTCTCCTGCTACTCGATGACCGAGCCCCAGGCCGGCTCCGACCCCAAGGAGTTCACCACCCGGGCGGTACGGGACGGGGACGAGTGGGTCGTCAACGGCTGGAAGTACTTCTCGTCCAACGCCAAAACGGCCGCCTTCTTCATCGTCATGGCCGTGACCGACCCGGACGGGGACCCGTACAAGAGCATGTCGATGCTCCTGGTCCCGGCCGAGACGCCCGGGATCGTCATCGAGCGGAACGTGGCGCTGGCCGGTGAGCCCGAAGAACGGGGTTCTCACGCGCTGGTGCACTACGAGGACGTACGGGTGCCCCGGGACGCGCTGCTGGGCGGCGAGGGGCAGGCGTTCGTCATCGCCCAGACCCGCCTCGGCGGCGGGCGGATCCATCACGCGATGCGGACGATCGGGCTCGCGGGCAAGGCGTTCGACATGATGTGCGAGCGGGCGCTGAGCCGGCACACGCAGGGCACGGTCCTGGCCGACAAGCAGTTCGTGCAGGGCCACATAGCCGACTCGTGGGCCCAGATCCAGCAGTTCCGGCTGGCCGTGCTGCACACCGCCTGGAAGATCGACAAGTACAACGACTACCGCAGAGTCCGCAAGGACATCGCGATGATCAAGGTCGTGCTGCCGAGTGTGCTGCACGACGTCGCCCACCGCGCGATCCAGGTGCACGGCGCCCTCGGCGTGAGCGGTGACATGCCGCTGTTCCGGATGCTCCTGGGCGCCAGCGTCCTGGGCATCGCCGACGGTCCGACCGAGGCGCACAAGGTGACCGTCGCCCGGCAGGTGCTGCGTGACCACAGGCCCAGCGAGGACCTGTGGCCGAGTGGCTACCTGCCCACGCGGCTGGCCGCGGCGCGGGCCAAGTACGCGGAGTTCCTGGCCCCGGAGACGGAGGCCCGGTGATCGACGTCGAGCGGCTGGCCGACTGGCTGGACGAGTCCGCACTGCCCGGCAAGGGCGAGCCGGTCGAGCAGCGGTACGTCTCGGGCGGCGCGCAGAACGAGATATACGAGATCCGGCGCGGCGAACTGCACTGCGCCCTGCGCATCCCGCCGCCCACCGCGCCGGCCGCCCGCGACGAGGGCATCCTTCGGGAGTGGCGGATCACCGCGGCGCTGAACGGCACGGACGTCCCGCACACCGAGGCGATCGCCGTCTGCACGGACACCGCCGTCCTCGGCCGCACCTTCTACCTGATGGAGTTCGTCGACGGCTGGTCGCCCATGTCCACCACCGGCGGACGCGGCTGGCCGGACCCGTTCGGCACGGACCTGGCCGCGCGGGCGGGGCTGGCGTACCAGCTGGCCGAGGGCGCCGCCCTGCTGGGCCGGGTGGACTGGCGGGCGAAGGGGCTGGAGGACCTGGGCCGCCCCGAGGGCTTCCACGAGCGCCAGGTGGACCGCTGGACCCGCTACCTGGAGCGGGTGAAGGGCCGTGAGCTGCCCGGCTTCGACGAGGCCTCGGCCTGGCTGCGCGGTCACCGGCCGCTCGACTACGTCCCGGGCCTGATGCACGGCGACTACCAGTTCGCCAACGTCATGTTCCGGCACGGCGGCCCGGCACGGCTCGCCGCCGTCGTCGACTGGGAGATGGGCACCGTCGGCGACCCCAAGCTCGACCTCGCCTGGATGCTCCGCGGCTGGCCCGAGGACACGAGCGCCCCCGAGGCGGCCACCGCGTCCTATGTCGACCTGTTCGGCATGCCCTCGCGCGGGCAGCTGATCCAGCGCTACGCCGAGGTGTCCGGCCGCCAGGTCGACGACATGGACTACTACGACGTCCTCGCCCAGTGGAAGCTCGCCATCGTCCTGGAACAGGGTTTCCAACGAGCCGGTGACAACGAGAAGTTGCAGGCGTTCGGCCCGATGGTGCTGCAGCTGATGAAGTCCGCCGCCGACCTGGCGGAGACGACGCCCTACGGGAAGTGACCACCTGAGCGCCGCGGCCGCTCCCGGCGGCCGCGGCGCTCTCGCCTTCCCGGACGTGTTCTCACAGCCCCAGCGACTTGGCGATGATCACCTTCATGACCTCGCTGGTGCCGGCGTAGATCCGGGTGATCCGGGCGTCGGCGTACAGCCGGGCGATCGGATACTCCGTCATGTAGCCGTAGCCGCCGAAGAGCTGCAGGCAGCGGTCGACGGCTCGGGCCTGCATCTCGGTGCAGAAGAGCTTCACCTTCGCCGCGTCGGCGCCGGAGAGTTCCCCCTCGACGAGGTCGAGGACGGCGCGGTCGAGCATGGCCTGGGCGGCCTCGATCTCGGCGGCGACGGCGGCGAGTTCGAACTTGGTGTTCTGGAAGGACGCCACGGTCCTGCCGAAGACCTCGCGCTCCCTGACGTACTCGAGCGTCGTGTCCAGCGCGGCCCGCGCCTGCGCGACCGAGCCGACCGCCACCGTCATCCGCTCCTGCGGGAGGTTGTGGCCCAGGTAGCCGAAGGCGGCGCCCTCCTCCCCCAGCCGGTTCGCCACCGGGACGCGTACGTCGTCGAAGGCCAGCTCGACGGTGTCCTGGACCTTGATGCCCATCTTGTCGAGGACCCGCCCCCGGGTGAACCCGGGCATCCCGTCCTCCACGACCAGCAGCGTCAGTCCCGCGCGCCGGTCGGCGGGGTCGCTCGACGTGCGGGCGACCACGATCACCAGGTCGGCGAGCAGACCTCCGGTGATGAAGGTCTTGGCGCCGTTCAGGAGGTAGCTGTCGCCGTCGCGTACGGCCGTGGTGCGGATGCCGGCCAGGTCGGACCCGGTGCCGGGTTCGGTCATGGCGACCGCGGTCAGCAGACTGCCGGCGGCGAGGCCGGGGAACCAGCGCCGCCGCTGCGCGGAGTCGGCGTAGGCGAGGAAGTAGGGCAGGATGACGTCGAGCTGGGTGCGTACGGTGCCCAGGGTGACCAGGGCGCGGGCCGCCTCCTCCTGGAGGACGACGTTGTAGCGGTAGTCGTCGAGGCCGGCGCCGCCGTACTCCTCGGGGATCGCGATGCCCAGCACGCCGAGCGAGCCGAGCTGTTCGAAGATCTCACGGGGCAGCCGGCCGGCCCGCTCCCAGGAGGCGTGGTTCGGGACCACCTCCTTGGCCACGAACTCCCTGACCAGTTTGCGGAATTCCTCGTGGTCGGGTGTGTAGATCTCTCGGCGCACCGAAACCCCTTCGTCAGGACGTGAGTTCGACGAGGGTGGCGTTGGCCGTGCCGCCGCCCTCGCACATGGCCTGCAGTCCGTACCGGATCCCGTGGTCGCGCATGTGGTGGACCATCCGGGTCATCAGGACGGCGCCGGACGCGCCCAGCGGATGCCCGAGCGCGATGGCGCCGCCGAGCGGGTTGAGCAGGGCCGGGTCGGCGCCGGTCTCGGCGAGCCAGGCGAGCGGGATGGGCGCGAAGGCCTCGTTGACCTCGAAGACGCCCACTTCGGCGAGGCCGACGCCCGCCTTGGCGAGCACCTTCTCCGTGGCCGGGATCGGGCCGGTCAGCATGAGGACCGGGTCGGCGCCGACCACCGCGCCCGCGCGGTAGCGCACGAGCGGGGTCAGCCCCAGCTCCCGGGCCCGCTGCGGTGTGGTGACCAGGAGGGCCGCGGCGCCGTCGGAGATCTGGGAGGCGTTGCCGGCGTGGATCACCCCGTCGTCGCGGAAGGCCGGCTTCAGCCCCGCGAGCTTCGCCACGCTGGTGCCGCGCCGTATCCCCTCGTCGGCGCTCACCCCCGCCGCCGGCACGGTCTGTGCCTCGAAGGCGCCGCTGTCCTGGGCCGCGGCGGCGCGCTCGTGGGACAGCGCCGCGTACTCGTCCAGCCGCGTGCGGGTGAAGCCCCACTTCAGTGCGATCTTCTCCGCGGAGATGCCCTGGTGGAAGGAGAAGTCGTGGTAGCGGGCGAGGACCTGGGGGCCGTACGGCGTCCCGGTGGCGCGGGCCGAGCCGAGCGGCACCCGGCTCATGACCTCGACGCCGCCGGCCACGACGACGTCCTGCTGGCCGGACATGACGGCCTGCGCGGCGAAGTCGAGGGCCTGCTGGCTCGATCCGCAGGCCCGGTTCACGGTGGTCCCGGGAACGGTCTCGGGCCAGCCCGCGGCGAGGACGGCGTACCGGCCGATGTTGCTGGACTGGTCGCCGACCTGGGAGACGCAGCCCCACACGACGTCGTCGACGAGCGCCGGGTCGAGGCCGGTGCGCTCGGCGAGGGCGGTCAGGACCACGGCGGAGAGGTCGGCCGCGTGCACGCCGGACAGGCCGCCGTCGCGTCTGCCCACCGGTGTGCGGACGGCCTCGACGATCACTGCTTCGCGCATGACGGGTCCTCCGTAGGGGGCTGTCGGAACCAGCGGCCGGTGAAGCGCGGCTCGCGTTTCCCGGCGAACGCGGCGTAGGCCTCCGTCACGTCCGGCGAGGCGAAGTTGACCGCCTGCGCGCGGGCCTCGGCGGCGAGCGCCTCGCGCAGGGTGCGGCCTGTGCTCTCGTTGAGCAGTGCCTTGGTCTGCGCGAGGGCGACCGGCGGTCCGGCCGCCAGGCGGTCGACGAGGTCGGCGACGAACCTGTCGATCTCCTCGGCGAGCGCCACCCAGGTGACGAGGTTCAGCGACCGGGCCTCCTCGGCGTCGATCGTCTCGGCCAGCAGGGCGAGTCTCCTGGCCTGCTGGAGGCCGGCGAGCCTGGGCAGCAGCCAGGTGCCGCCGCAGTCCGGGGAGAGCCCGCGGCGCGTGAAGATCTGCGAGAACCGGCTTTCCGGTGTGGCCACCACCAGGTCGCAGCCGAGCGCGAGGTTCCAGCCCGCGCCGACGGCCACCCCGTCCACCTTGGCCACCGTGGGAATGGGCAACTCGTGCAGCAGGACGGCGACTTCGTTGAGGTCGCGGACCTTGTCGAGCGGGTGCCGGAGGTCCGCGGCGCCGCTGGTGAGGTCGGCGCCGGAGCAGAACGCCCCGCCGGCGCCGGTGAGCACCAGCGCCCGTACCGTCCGGTCGTGGGTGGCCTCGGTGAGGGCCCGGCGCAGTGCCGCCCACAGTTCGCGGTCGACGGCGTTCCTGCGGTGCGGGCGGTTGAGGGTCAGCGTCCGTACGCCGCCGCTGTCGCCGGACAGCAGTACGGGGTCACCGGTCACGTGGCGTCCCCCGGTTCGGCTGCGGTGATGCCCAGTTCGGCCAGCACCTTCCGGGTGTGCTCGCCGAGGGCCGGTACGGCGCCCATCGGGGGCTCGTACCCGGCGATCACCGGCGGGGGCAGGAGGGCCGGTACCGGTCCGGCGGGGGTGTCGGTGGTGCGCCAGCGGTCGCGGGCCGCGAGGTGCGGGTGGGCGAGGACGTCGGCCGGGGTGTTGTAGCGGGAGTTGCCGATGCCGGTCTCGTCGGCGCGCCGCTGGACGTGGGCGAGGTCGTGCCGGGCGCACCAGGCGCCGATCTCCGCGTCGAGCAGGCTTCGGTGCCGGACGCGGTCGGGGTTGGTCCGGAAGCGTTCGTCGTCGGCCAGGTCCGGGCGTTCCAGCAACTCCCGTGCCAGACGCTGCCATTCGCGGTCGTTGATGGTGCCGAGGACCACCGTGTGCCCGTCGGCGGTGCGGTAGGCGCCGTACGGGGCGACGGCGGGCGAGCTCATGCCGATCGGCTGCTGCTCCTCGCCCGAGTGCCGGGTGTAGGTCAGCGGGTAGCCCATCAGCTCGGTCATGGTGTCGAACAGGCTCACCGCGACGGCGCCGCCGCGCTCCCCCCGCCGCTCACCGGCGTACAGCAGCGCCACGATGGACAGCGCGGTGTAGAGGCCGGTGCTCGCGTCCGCGATGGGCGGGCCCGGTTTCGCCGGGGCGCCGGGATGGCCGGTGATGGCGCAGACCCCGGACTCGGCCTGGACGAGAAGGTCGTAGGCCCGTTTGTGGGAGAGCGGGCCGCCGGGACCGTAACCGTCGATCTCCACCGCGATCAGGTCGGGGTGGCTGGTCGCGAGGTCGTCGGGGGCGATGCCGAGTTTGGCCGTGGTGCCCGGGGCGAGGTTGGAGACCAGGACGTCGGCGCGGTCCAGCAGCCGGTGCAGGATCGCCATCCCCGCCTCGGACTTGAGGTCGAGGGCGACGGACTCCTTGCCGCGGTTGGTCCACACGAAGTGGGCGGCCAGGCCGTTCACCACGTCGTCGATGTGGCGGGCGGAGTCGCCGCCGTCCGGGTTCTCCACCTTGATCACGCGGGCCCCGAGGTCGCACAGGACCCGGGTGCACAGGGGCGCCGAGACGGCCTGTTCCAGGGCCACCACCGTCACCCCGGAAAGAGGTCCCGGTGTCATCAGATCACCAGGCCGCCGTCGACCGGCAGGACCTGGCCGGTGACGAAGGAGGCCGCGTCCGAGGCGAGGAAGACGAAGGCCCCGGCGACCTCCTCGGGCTCGGCCCAGCGGCCGAGCGGGATGCGGGCGAGCATGGTGGCGGCGAACTTCTCATGGGTGCGGATGGTCTCGGTCATGGGGGTGGCGGCCAGCGGCGCCAGGGCGTTGACCTTGATCTGTCTCCGGGCCAGCTCCCGGGCCATCGACTTGGTCATGCCGATGATCGCGGCCTTGGCCGCCGAGTAGTCGACCTGGCCGAGGGTGCCGACGAGCCCGGCCGACGAGGTGACGTTGACGATGCGTCCGGTGCCGTCCGTCGGCAGGAACGGAAGGGCGGCCTGGGAGCAGGTGAAGGTGCCGAGGACGTGGATGTCGAGCATCCGGCGGAACGCGTTCTCGTCGAGGTCGGGGAACATCGCGGGCGCGGTCACGCCGGCGTTGTTCACCAGGATGTGCAGGGTCCCGCCGGCGAGGGCGGCGGCCCGGTCCACGGCGGCCTCCGCGGCCCTCCGGTCCCGTACGTCGAGTCCGGTGCTGTCGGCGGTGCCGCCCGCCGCCGTGATCTTCCCGGCGACGGCCGCCGCGGCGGCCGCGTCGACGTCGGTGACGAGGACGGCTGCGCCGGCCCGGGCGAGCGCGTGGGCGACGGCGGCGCCGATGCCGCCCGCGGCTCCCGTGACCAGCGCCGAGCGTCCCGTCAGGTCGAACAGCTCGTTGTCCTGTGCCACTACTTGCTCGCCGCCGCTACGGCCGCGCGGGCCCGCTGCCGGAAGGCCTCCAGCTTGTCGACCGGTTCCTTGAGCTGGCGGCTGCGGGGCCGGATGCTGACGTCGTGCCCGTCGGCGGCCCGGCGCAGGGCGCCGACCGTGGCCTGCTCGCGCGGAATGTGCGCGAAGGGGTCGAAGGAGTACCAGCGCATGGCGTTCTCGTGGGTGATCTTCACGGTGTCCGCGTCCGGGACCCCGCACTCGGTGAGGACGCCGTGCAGCTGCTCGGGGGCGTCGGGCCACAGGGAGTCGCTGTGCGGGTAGTCGCCCTCCCAGCAGATGTTGTCGATGCCGATGTCGTGGCGCAGCTTGACGCCGAGCTTGTCGGTGATGAAGCAGGTCAGGAAGTGCTCGCGGAAGACCTCGGAGGGCAGCTTGCCGCCGAAGTCCTGGAGGGTCCAGGCGGCATGCATCTCGAAGGTGCGGTCGACGCGCTCCAGGAAGTAGGGGATCCAGCCGGTGCCGCCCTCCGAGAGGGCGATCTTCAGCGCGGGGAAGTCCTTGAGGGTGCGCGACCAGAGCAGGTCGGCGGCGGCCTGGACGAGGTTGATCGGCTGGAGGGTGATCATCACGTCCGGCGGGGAGTCGACGGCCGGGATGGCCAGGCGGCCGGAGGAGCCGATGTGCACCGACAGGACGGTGCCGGTGTCGCAGGCGGCCTGCCACACCGGGTTCCAGTACGGGTCGTGGAAGCTCGGGTAGCCGAGCGCTGCCGGGTTCTCGGGGAAGGTCATGGAGTGGCAGCCCTTGGCCGCGACCCGGCGCAGTTCGGCGGCGCACACCTCGGCGTCCCAGATCGCGGGCAGGGCCATCGGGATGAAGCGGCCGGGGTAGGAGCCGCACCACTCGTCGATGTGCCAGTCGTTGTACGCCCGCACCAGCGCGAGCGAGAAGTCGGAGTCCTCGGTGGCGAACATGCGGGCCGAGAAGCCGGGAAAGGACGGGAAGTTCATCTGGGCGAGCACGCCGCCCGCGTTCATGTCCTTGACGCGTTCGTGGACGTCGTAGCAGCCGGGCCTGATCTCGTCCATGCCCTGCGGGTCGAGGCCGTACTCCTCCTTGGGGCGGCCAGCGACCGCGTTGAGCGCGGCGTTGCCGACGGTGTTGTCGCGGAACTGCCACACGTCGCTGCCGTCCTCGCGGTGGATCAGCTTGGGCGCGTCGTCGAGATACCGCTTCGGCAGGTGGTTCACGAAGATGTCGGGCGGCTCGATGACGTGGTCGTCGACGCTGATGAGGATCAGGTCGTCCTTGTTCATGCGCGGTCCCTTTCGCTGGAGGCGCGTTCAGTCGGAGGCGGGAAGGGGTTTGGCGGCCTTGAGGGTCATGGGGACGCCGTCGCAGGCGAGTTCGCCGGTTCCGGGGCTGGTGCAGAGCAGTTCGAGGGTGCCGTCGGCGTCGACGTAGCGCTTGCCGAGGAGGGTGACCGGGGCGCCGTCCGCGGGCGGGGCGGGCGGGGCGTCGGCGGCGGCCGTCATGGGGGCGCCGCCGCAGGTCAGGGCCGGTTGCCGGTCCGCCGGGGCGCGGACCACGACGACCCGGGTGCCGCACACCGTGCTGGCGAGCTGGTCACCGGGGCGCGGCGTCGGTGCTGGTGAGGTCATGGTTCAGGTCCCTTTCCGACAGGCGGTCGGCGAGCACGGCGAGGTCGTAGGACTGGCGGGCCATCCAGAACCTCAGGAAGCCGGTGAGCGAGTAGCGCAGGAACAGGGCCGCGCCGACGACCGTCGCCGCGATGCCGCCGAGGCCGAGGGCGAGGGCGTCGTTCTGGTCGAGCGGGTTCTGGGTGTTGTGCGAGACGACGTACGCGGAGACCGCGAGGACCAGGCCGACGGTCATCAGGGCGGCACCCAGGCGCAGCCAGAGGCCGGCGCGGGTGGCGGCCGGGTCGGGGATCCGGAGGTCGGCGAGTTCGCGGACGAACCGGTCCGCACGGGAGTCTGGAGCCGGCTCGGTGGATGTCATGCGGAACTCCCCAGATAGAGGGCGGACAGTTCGTCGCGCAGCCCGCCGTCGGGGCGGCCCTGGCGTTCGATGCGGCCGCGCACGAGGACGGCGGCGTGGTCGGCGATGCCGAGGACGGCGGCCGCGAACTGCTCGACGACCAGGACCGCGACGCCCTGCCGGGCGATCTCGGCGACCTGTTCGTAGAGCCGGGAGACGACCAACGGGGCGAGTCCCATGGACAGTTCGTCGAGGAGCAGCACGGCCGGGTCGGTGGCCAGGCCGCGGGCGAGGGCGAGCATCTGCTGCTCGCCGCCGGAGAGCGTCCCCGCCGCCTGGCCCGGTCGTTTGCCGAGGACCGGGAAGCGGGCGTAGGCGACCTCCTCGATCTCCTGGCGGGTGCGGCCGGTGAAGGTCATCATCAGGAGGTTGTCGCGCACCGAGAGGTTGGGGAAGACACCGCGTCCCTCGGGGATGAGACAGACCCCGGCCCGGGCCAGGTCACGCGGGTCCACACCGGTCATGTCCCGTCCGCCGAGCAGGAGTTGCCCCGACCGCGGCGGGTGGAGTCCGGCGGCGACGTGGAGCGTGGTCGTCTTGCCGGCGCCGTTCGGGCCGAGCAGCGCGACGACCTGCCCGGCGCCGACGCTCAGGTCGACGCCGTGCAGGACGGTGATGCCCTCGTGGGCGGCGCGGACGGCGCGCAGTTCGAGCAGAGCGTTCACACGTCCCCCAGGTAGGCGGCGAGCACCGTCTCGTCGTTGCGGATCACCTCGGGCGGTCCCGCGGCGATGACCTTGCCGAGGTCGAGCACGTACACCTCGTCGCAGACGCCCATGACCAGCCCCATGTCGTGTTCGACGAGGACGACCGCGGTGCCTTCGGCGGCGAGCGAGCGCAGCAGGGCGGCGAACCGTTCGGTCTCCTCGCCGTCCTGTCCGGCCGCGGGTTCGTCGAGGAGCAGGAGTGCGGGCCGTACGGCCAGGGCGCGGCCGACCTCGACGAGGCGGGCGACGCCGGTGGGGAGGTTGTCGGCGGGGGTGTCGGCGATGCCGGTCAGGCCGAGCCGGTCGAGGAGGCCGTCGGCCACCGGGGCCGCCCGCCGCCGGTCGGGGCCGAGTTCCGCGGCGACGAGGAGGTTGTCGCGGACGCTCAGCCGGCCGAAGAGTTCGAGGCGTTGGAAGGTGCGGGCCAGTCCGTGCCGGCAGCGCCGGGCGGGGCCGAGACGGGTGACGTCCCGGCCGCCGAGGGCGACCCAGCCCGCCGCGGGCCGGCGCAGCCCGGACACCACGTCGAACAGGGTGCTCTTGCCGGCCCCGTTGGGCCCGATGAGGCCGGTGATCCGGCCCCGGTCGGCGCTCATGCCGACCCCGTCCAGCGCGCGGTTGCCGCCGAAGGTGACGGTGACGCCGCTAACGTCCAGCAGTGGCACGGGTCAGCACCTCCCCGTCCTCGGGCCGCCAGGGCCGTCGAACGCCCCACCACTCGACCGGTACGTCCGCCTCGGCCTCCGGGGCCTGGCGGGCGGCGGCCCAGGCGCGCAGCGCGAACCCGGCGGCCAGCGCTCCGATCAGGAACGTCCGGCCGCCGATCGCGCCGGTCAGCCGCAGCACCCAGCCCAGGGCCAGGGCGCCGAGCAGCACGGGCAGGGCGGCGAGGTCCCGGCCGAGGGGTTCCCACTGGCGGCGGAACCTGGCCACGATCCCCTCGGGGCTGTGCCCGAGCCCCATCCCGGCGAGGGCGGGCAGGACGGTGACGATGTTCTGCGTCCAGGAGGCCACACCGGTCAGGGCGTTCGGGCCGAGGTAGGCGGTGCCGGCGAACAGGCCGTCGCCGACCGCGCCGAGGCCGCCGATGACGGCGACGAGGAAGATCGGCAGTCCGGCGACGAGGTTGAACTGCTCGGCGGTGACGGCGCGTTGCTGCATGCCGTAGAGGGCGCCGCCGAGTCCGGCGATGCCCGATGACAGCGCGAACACGGCCACCTTGGTCACCAGCAGGTTGCCGCCGAGCGTCGCGTACGCGGCCTCGCTGTCCCGCAGCGCGATCAGGCGCCGCCCGAAGCCGCTGCGCCGCAGCCGGGCGACGGAGAGGGAGGCGAGGCCGAGGCAGACGGCGGCGAGGACGGTCAGGTCGGCGGCGGAGTCGAGGTGCAGGCCGAACAGGTCGGGGCCGCTCATGTCCACCGAGCCCTGGTCGAACAGCGAGATGCGCAGGCCGAACAGGTGGAAGGCCGGCAGGGTGAAGATCCACCGGTCCAGGACCACCGTGACCGCGGCCGTGCCGAGCGCCAGGTAGACGCCGGAGAACCGCAGCGCGGGCACCGCGATCAGCGCCCCGGCCGCGCCGGACGCGGCGATCGCGGCGGCCAGCGCCCAGAGTTCGCCGTGCGCGCCGAGGTGTCCCCACACGACGGCGCCGATACCGGCCATGCTCAGCTGGCACAGGGAGATCTGCCCGGCGTACCCGGCGAGCGGGACGTACGACAGGGCGACGATGCCGAGGGAGAAGACCGGCCCGTAGCTGACGAGGTCGGCCTCGTCGAGGACGGTGGCCAGTACCACCCCGGCCACGACCGTCGCGGCGGCGAAGACGGCGGTGCCGCGCAGGCCGGGTGCCGGGACCTGGACCAGCCGCCGGTCGCGGTGGCGCAGGCCCGGGTGGCGGAACAGGAGCAGCGCGAGGAAGAGGAGCAGGGCCGGGGCCGCCAGGCGCAGGCCGGGCAGGTAGGGGTTCTGCGGGAGGTAGCCGGCGAGGTAGCTCTCCATGCAGCCGACGACGACCGCGCCGGCGAAGGTGAGCGGCAGGCTGCGCAGGCGGCCGAAGACGGCCGCGGTGTAGGCGCTGACGATCAGGAGGGAGAGCTGGGAGGCGTCCAGGGCGACGGTGGGGGCGATCAGTATGCCGCCGATCGTGGCGAGTTGGGTGCCGAGGATCCAGGCGACGCGGCTCGCCCGGACCGGGTCGGCTCCGGTGAGCCGCACCAGGGCGCGGTCGTCGACGGTGGCGCGCATCTCGGCGCCGGTACGGGTGCGGTTGAGCAGGAACCAGAGGCCGGCGGCGACCGCCACCGCGACGGCCATGGTGATCGCCTGGTGCCAGGTGAGGGTGGCAGGGCCGAGGTGGAAGGGCTGCTTGTCGGCGAAGAACACCGACAGCGGCCGGGGCACGTCGGGGTCCCAGATCCAGCGGGCGGCGGCGATGGCGCCGCTGAGCAGCGCCACCGTCATCACCAGCCGTTCGGCCTCGCCGAGCCGTTGCACGGGCCGCATCAGGACCCGCTCGACGGCGAGACCGAACGCGGGCGCGAGCACGAGCAGCACCACCGCCAGGGCCACCGGGACCGGCCAGCCCCAGCCGACGGTCAACTGCCAGTAGCAGAACGCCGCCAGCATGCCCGCCGCGCCGTGCGCGAAGTTGAACACGCCGGTGGTGACGTAGGTGAGCACCAGGCCGCTGCCGATGACCGCGTAGACGGCCGCGGTGCTCAGTCCGACGATCCCGAAGGTCAGGAACTGCTCCATCTACTTCACATCGCTCATGCTCTTGCCTACGTCGGCGAGGGTGAGGGGCTTGCCGTAGCTGCCCTTCAGCTTGTACGGGGGCGTGTCGCAGCGGTAGGCGCCGTTGTCGGGCTCGAAGGCGGCGGGCTGCCAGCCCTTGGGGGTGGCCTGCTCGACGTTGAAGCACTTCAGCGGGGCGTCCTGCTGGGACAGGTCGACGGGGGCCAGCAGTCCGCCGCCCGTCCAGGCGTTCTCCTTGGCCGCGGCCTCGTAGACGCACTTGCGGGTGAGGTCGTCGCCGCAGGAGGAGGCCGCCTTGGCGAACAGCAGCCAGGCGGCGAAGCCGCGGATGCCCGGCATCGTGATCTGCGCGTTCGGGTCGTACTTCTTGAACAGGGCGACCAGCTGCCCGGTGGCGGGGTTGTCGGCCGCCTTCTCCAGCGGGTGGACACCGCCGAGATCGGCCAGGTTGTTCTGGACGGCGAGGGACTTGCCCGCGAGCTGGAGGAACGCCGGTCCGTAGGCGTTGTTGTTGGCGTCGATCCAGTCGAGCCTGTAGTTCATTCCGGTCAGGACCTGCTCCAGCTTGGCCAGGCTCGCGAAGTCGCCGTTGAAGACCAGGCCCTTGACGCCCTTGCTCTTGATCGACTGGGCGTAGGGCGTCCAGTCCGAGACGCCGCCCGCCGGGTAGAGGTCCTTGTAGACGATCTTCGCTCCGGAGGCCTGCAGCGTCTCCTGGGACTCGGCGTTGATGACCTTCGTCACCGGAGAGTCGCCGCCGATCGTCCCGACATGTGCGGCCGACGCCGGGTAGCCCTGCTTCAGCACCCAGGAGTAGTACCCCTCGTAGCGAGCGTAGGAGGCGCCACCGGTCTCGTTCAGCTGGAGGCCGGACCCGTTGTTCTGGATCTGGCTGACCTGTGCCGGGAAGTCGGGCAGCAGGCAGTTCAGCCGGTCCTGCACCCCGAGGGCGTC
Source organism: Streptomyces sp. NPDC013157 (assembly GCF_042899865.1). Lineage (NCBI taxonomy): Bacteria > Bacillati > Actinomycetota > Actinomycetes > Kitasatosporales > Streptomycetaceae > Streptomyces > Streptomyces sp. NPDC013157. Next base: position 257,195 of record NZ_JBIBAK010000005.1, read on the forward strand.
CAGCGCCGCGCCGCCGCCGACCAGGGCGAAGTCCTGCTTGCAGGCGTCCAGCATCTGCTGGCGGACCTGCGTCAGTTTGGTGTCGCGGGTGGTGGCCACGAGCCTGCGGCCGTTGATGCCGCCGGCCGCGTTGCACCAGGAGGTGAACACCTTGGCGGTGTCGGCGAATTCGGAGTTCTTGGTGAAGCCGACGTCGGAGAAGACGCCGATGTCGATCGAGTCGGCGGTGACGCCCTGGGCGGGCGCGCTCTTGGCGGTGCCCGGTCCGCAGACCTTCTTCAGGTCTCCGAAGTCTCCGGACGCGGCCTGCTCTGCGGCCTTCGTCGGGGTCGCGCCGCCGTCGCTCGTGTCGCCGGAGCCGCTGTGGCCGCCGCATCCGGCGACGGCCAGCAGTGCGGTCACCGCCAGCACGGCGGGAAGTGCATGGACTCTCACGGGGTTCCTCCTCGGTGGTGTCCCCGAACTGCTGAGCGCCGACGGTCAACCGGCCGGCACGGCGAAGGTCTTGAGCTCGAGGAACTCCTCCAGCCCCGCAACACCCATTTCCCGGCCGATGCCGGACTGCTTGAACCCCCCGAACGGGGCGTCGGCGGCGAAGTAGTTGCCGCCGTTGATGCTGAACGTGCCGCTGCGGATCCGCCGGGCCACGGCGGTGGCCCGCTCGTCGTCGGCGCCGAGCACCGCGCCGGACAGGCCGAACACCGTGCCGTTGGCGATCCGGACGGCGTCGTCCTCGTCGTCGTAGGCGATGACCGCGAGCACCGGTCCGAAGACCTCCTCCTGGGCTATCTCCGCGGCCGGGTCGACGTCGGCGAGCAGCGTGGGCTCGTAGAAGAAGCCCTCGCGGTCGGCGGGGCGGCCGCCGGTCACCAGGCGGGCGCCGGCGGCGACGGCCCGCTCGACCATGCCGTGCACCTTGGTGCGCTGCTTCTCGCTGATCAGGGGGCCCATGTGGGTGGCCGGGTCGGCCGGGTCGCCGTAGCGGACCTTGCCGAGCATGGCGGCGACCAGGGAGACGATCTCGTCGTGCCGCTCGCGCGGGACGAGCAGGCGTGAGGTGAGTGCGCAGCCCTGGCCGGCGTGCGAGCAGATACTGAAGGCCGCGAACATCGCGGCGTTCGCGAGGTCGGCGTCGTCGAGCACGATCATCGCGGACTTGCCGCCGAGCTCCAGGAACACCCGTTTCAGGGTGGCGGAGGCGGCGGACATGATGGCCTTGCCGACCGGGGTGGAGCCGGTGAAGGTGATCATGTCGATGCCGGGGTGCGTGGTGAGCAGTTCGCCGGCTTCGGGGCCGGACGAGGTGAGGACGTTGACGACACCCGCGGGGATGTCGGTCTCCTCGGCGATGAGCCGGCCGAGCGCGAGGGTCGTCCACGGGGTGTCGGGGGCGCCCTTGAGCACGACGGTGCAGCCGGCGGCGAGTGCGGGGGCGAGCTTGGCGAGGGCCAGCTGGTTGGGGAAGTTGTACGGCAGGATGGCCGCGACGACTCCGGCGGCCTCCTTCTCCACCCAGCGGCGGTGCCGCCGTCCCCGGCTCTCCACGGTGCCGAGCTCTTCGCAGAACTCGTAACGCTCCAGCAGGTCCGCGTAGTACCTGACCATCTCGATCGGTTCGTCGAGCTGGGGTCCGTGGGTGAGGGCGCGGGGGGCGCCCACCTCGGCGATGGTCAGGTCGCGCAGCTCCTCGCGGTGCGCGTGGAGCGCGGCGTGGAGCTGGCGGAGGCAGCGCAGCCGCAGGTCGCGGTCGCGCATCCAGCCGGTCGTGTCGAACGCCCGGCGGGCGGCGGCGACGGCCGCATCGACATGGCCGGAGTCCGCGTCGGATGCCGTCCCCAGCACCTTCCCGGTGGACGGATCGACGGTCTCGAAGCTGCGTCCCGCGAGTACGAGATCTCCGTCGATCAACAGCCGGTCCTCATGGAAAAGACTCACGGCTCCCCATCTCTTCTGGGTGTCACAGGTCCTGTTGCCACGGCCCTGCCTGCGGTGGAAAGTAGCTTCTCGCTAGATGAGAAGCAACCTGTCGCGCAGGAGAATTAGGCATTCACGCGAGAGTGGGAGGAATCATGCCCGGTCAGCGCAGGGGAACCGCGATCGCCATGAACGAAGGGGAGCGGGACACCTTTCTCCGCACCCAGCCCGTCTGCCGGGTGGCGACCGTCGGCCCGGGCGGCCATCCGCACAACGGCGCCCTCTGGTTCGTCTGGGACGGAACGGCACTCTGGCTCAACTCGCTGACGCACAGCCAGCGCTGGACCGACCTCGGCCGCGACCCACGGCTCAGCGTGCTGGTCGACGACGGCGGTTTCGACTTCCTGCGACTGCGCGGGGTCGAGCTGCTGGGCCGGGCCGAGGTCGTCGGCGAGACCCCCCGCAAGGGCGGCCAGGTGGCCGAACTCACAGATCCGGAGCGCCTCTTCGCGGACAAGTACATGGGCGGCGGAACCTTCCGGTACGACGGCCGGCACGGCTGGCTGCGGCTGCGCCCGGAGCGGATCGCCAGCTGGGACTTCGGCAAGCTGCGCGCCTGACGGTTGACGCGGGGCCACACCAGGTGGAAATCTGAAACTCAGAATTGAGAACAGCATTCTCGCAATTCAAGATCGCGACTTCACAGATCCTGTGCCCGAGGGAGCCCGCATGCCGCCTCGTCTGCCTCCGCTGCCGGACGACCAGTGGGACGACCGCACCCGCGAGGTGCTCTCCGCCCTGCTTCCCCGCAGCATGCGCAACGCCGCGGCGGCGGGCAGCGCGATGTCCACTCTCGTACGGCACCCGGACCTCACCGCAGCCTTCCTCCCGTACAGCACCTACCTCCTGGTCGGCTCGACCCTGCCGGCCCGGCTGCGTGAACTGGTCATCCTGCGGATCGCCAGGCGCCGCGACTGCGCGTACGAGTGGACGCACCACTTCTACGCCGCCCAGCAGGCCGGCCTGACCGAGGCCGAGGTCGAGGCGGCAGGACAGGGCAAGGCGGCCGACCCGCTGGAGAGCGCGGTTCTTGACGCCGTGGACGAGCTGGAAGAGGGCTCCGACGTCTCGGACCGCACCTGGGCCGCCCTCGCCGAGCACCTCGACGAACGCCAGCTGATGGACCTGGTGTTCACCGTGGGGACCTACGCCCTCATGGCGATGGCCTTCAACGCCTTCGGCATCCGTCCCGAACACGACGCGCGCGAGCGTGCGGAAAGGAGGCGGGCCCGTGACCACTGACCACACCACCGCCGACGCCACCGAAGATCTCGTGGAGATCCAGCAGCTCCTCGCCCGTTACGCGGTGACCATCACCCGCGGCGACATCGACGGACTGCTCGCGGTCTTCACACCGGACGGCACTTACAGCGCGTTCGGCGACACGTACCCCCTCGCGGAGTTCCCGGCGCTGGTCGCGGCCGCCCCCAAGGGGCTGTTCCTCACCGGTACGCCCGCCGTGGAACTGTCGGGCGACACGGCGAGGGGCACCCAGCCACTGTGCTTCGTCGACCACGCCACCCACGACCTGCGCATCGGCTACTACGACGACACCTACCTGCGCACCGCCGAGGGCTGGCGGCTGCGCACCCGGTCGATGACCTTCATCCGCCGCAGCGGCGCACACGACTCGGGACGCCCGCACGCGTATCAGCGCCCGGCCGGATGAGCGCCTTCACCACGGCGGCGGACTTCCGCACGGCCCTGCGGGCCTGGCTGGACGACAACGACCTCTCCCCCGGCCCCGACCACTCCTTCGACGCCCAGGTCGCCCAGCTGGCGCGGGTGCGCCGGGCCCTGTTCGACGCGGGCTGGATGCGGTACGGCTGGCCGCCGGAGGTGGGCGGCCTCGGCGGGCCCGCGGTGCTCCGGGCGGTGCTCGGCGAGGAGGTGGCGACCCGGGGACTCGCGGAGCCCGGCATCTACTCGATGGTCGAGGTCCTGACCCCGACCCTCGTCTCGTACGCCCGTCCCGAACTGGCTGCGGACATGGTCCCGTTGCTGCTGAGCGGCCGGGAGCAGTGGTGCCAGGGCTTCTCCGAGCCGGGTTCGGGCAGCGACCTGGCCTCCCTCACCACCCGGGCGGCGCCGCGGGACGACGGCACCTGGGTGGTGAACGGCCAGAAGGTGTGGACGAGCCTCGCCCAGTACGCGGCCCGCTGTGTCCTGCTCACCCGCACCGCCCCCGGCCACGAGGGCATCACCGCGTTCTTCGTCGACATGGACACCCCCGGCATCACCGTGCGGCCGCTGTGCACGATGCACGGCGTGGACGAGTTCGCCGAGGTCTTCTTCGACGACGTGACCGTGCCCGCCGACCGGATGCTGGGCCGCCCCGGCGACGGCTGGCGCCTGGCGATGGACCTGCTCCCGCACGAGCGCTCCACCTGCTTCTGGCACCGCATCGCGCACCTCTACACCCGTCTCGACCGCCTGCTCGCCGAGACCGAGGTCCCGGACGACGCGGCCCTCGGCGCCGCCTACCTCGCCCTGCACACCGTCCGCTGCCGCTCCCACGCGACGCAGCGCCGGCTCGCGGACGGGGTCCGGCTCGGCCCGGAGACCTCGGTCGACAAGGTGCTGCTGGCCACCGCCGAGCAGCAACTCCTGGAGACGGTTCGGGACTTGCTGCCGGGGGTTGTGGAGCTGACCGGGACGCCCTGGCGGTCGGAGTACCTCTACGCGAAGGCGGCCACCATCTACGGCGGCACCGCCGAGATCCAGCGCAACATCATCGCCCGCCGGCTCCTGGACCTGGGGAGGGAGTGACCGTGGACAACGCCGAGGTGGAGCTGCTCGCGCAGACCCTGCGCAAGACGATGACGAGCACGGCCTCCGGCGCCGCCCTCGACGCCGCTCTGGCCGGGCTCGGCTGGGCCGAACTGCTGGCCGAGTTCCCGGAGGTGGCCCTACCGACGGTGTTCCGGCTGCTGGGCGAGACGGGTGCGCACGCCCCGGTGCTGAACGACGTGGTGCTCACGGCCGCCGGGCGGCCGGGCGGCGGCACCGCGCGACTGCCGTACACCGGCGGCTCGTGGGTGGTGTGGGAGCGGGGTGCGGCGGCCACGGGCCGGACACTGGACGAGGACCTGCCGCTGCGACCGGTGCCGGCCGACGGCCCGGAGGCGGCCACGGACCTGCTGCTGCGGCCGGACTCCACCAGGGCGTCCGTACCGCTCGCGGCGGGCCGGCGGGCGGTCGGCTGGTGGCTGCTCGGCAGCGGCCACGCCATGCTGGGGCTTGCCCGGACGCATGCGCTGGACCGGGTCCAGTTCGGCCGTCCGCTCGCCGCCTTCCAGGCGGTGCGGCACCGGCTCGCGGAGACCCTGGTCGCCCTGGAGGGTGCCGAGGCCGCCCTCGCGGCGGCCGGGGACGACCTGGGGTCGCTGCTCGCCAAGGCGGCGGCCGGGCAGGCGGCGCTGACCGCGGCCCGGCACTGCCAGCAGGTGCTCGGCGGGATCGGGTTCACCGCCGAGCACCCGCTGCACCGGCACGTCCGCCGGGCGCTCGTCCTGGACGGACTCCTCGGCAGCACGCGGGAGCTGACGCGCGAGGCCGGGGCGCTGGTGCGGGCGAAGGGCACCGCGCCCCGGCTGGTTCAGCTGTGACTCACCGGGACACAGGCCTTGGTCGGCCGCGACTCACCGGGGCACAGACCCCCGTCGGCCGCGACTCACCGGGGCGCAGACCCCCGTCGGCCGCGACTCACCAGGGCAGCCGTCCGTTGACGTCGAAGTAGCCGCCGGTCGGTCCGTCCGGGGCGATCTGTGCCATCCGCACGATGATCTCGGCGCCCTGCTCTACGGTCTGCGTGCCCGTGTTGCCGTTCAGGTCCGTCTTGGTGAAGCCGGGCTCGACGGAGTTGATCCGCATGGCCGGGAACGCCTTCGCGAACTGCACGGTGAGCATGTTGACCGCCGTCTTGGAGGTCGGGTACGCGATGCCCGGGTAGAAGTGGGCGGGGTGGTCGGGGTCGGAGAGGGCCGTCAGCGAGGCCAGGCCGCTGCTGACGTTGACCACGACCGGCGCGGCCGAACGCTGCAGCAGGGGCAGGAAGGCGTGCAGGACGCGGACGACACCGAAGACGTTGGTCTCGAAGGTGTTGCGCATCTGGTCGGCGGTGACGGTCTCGGCCGTGGGCACGCTGTTGTCCGGGGTCCTGCTCTCGATCCCGGCGTTGTTGATCAGGACGTCGAGTCCGCCGTCGGCCGCCACGGTCTTGGCCGCGGCCTCCACGGAGGCGTCGTCGGTGACGTCGAGCAGGACGAACCGGGCGCCCAGCTCCCCAGCGGCCCGGCGTCCGCGCCCGGCGTCCCGGGCTCCCACGTACACGGTGTGACCTGCGGCGATGAGCTGGCGGGCGGTTTCGTACCCGATGCCCTTGTTGGCTCCGGTGATCAGTGTTGTCGTCATGTCTCCACCCTGCGCCCCAGCCGATGGGTCAGCCAGCAGACCCTTCTTCCTGGGACTGCCGGTACTACCGACGCACCCCTCTGACCTGGGCTTACTGAGGCTGAATCGGCTGCGACCTGCTAGGTCGGGTTGCAGAGGCGATCGAAGGCAGTCAGAGGAAAACACTCTGATTCGACCCCGGTTCGACCCGGGTCGCTCAGAGGCAGTCAGAGGCATCAGCCTCCCGAACTGCCCCTTGAGCGACCGGCGTTGCCCGGTACGGATCCAGGGTGGCGACTCTGACAGGCCTCCGGTCGTCTCGGGTCGAGCCGCGATGGGGACGCCTGCCTCTGACCGCTGCCAGAGCGCACGAAAGCCCCCAGGACGGCAATCCTGGAGGCTTCGCTGGCACCGATGGGAGGTCGGTTCCGGACACCACCGCTGGTTTTAGCGGGCCTTAGAGGACGTCTCATTTGGCGAGTCTGCGGTAGCAGATGAGGCTGCAGGCGATGGCGGTGAAGGCCAGGAAATGTTCGGCCTTGCGTTCGTAGCGGCGGTGCACACGGCGGCAGCCGCCCAGCCAGGACATCGTGCGCTCGATCGTCCAGCGGTGCCGGCCCAGCCGGGTGGAGGACTCGATGCCCTTGCGGGCGATGCGGTGCCGGATGCCGCGCTTGCGCAGCCATCGGCGCAGGTGGTCGTAGTCGTAGCCCTTGTCGGCGTGCAGCTTGGCGGGCCGTCGTCGGCGCGGGCCGCGGCGGGATCGGATCGGCGGGATGCCGCGCACGAGCGGCTCGAGTGCCTGGCTGTCGTGCAGGTTCGCGCCGGAGATCCCGATCGAGAGGGGTGAACCGGTCCGCTCGGTGATCAAGTGGATCTTCGAGCCTTTCTTGCCCCGGTCTACAGGATTCGGACCTGTCAGGTCCCCCCGTTCAGGGCCCGCATGTTCACCGAGTCGATGGCGCAGCGCGACCAGTCCAGATCTCCGCGCGAGCCCAGCTCGTCGAGGATGAGGCGGTGCAGCTTCGCCCAGACCCGGGCGGCGGTCCACTCGGTGAAGCGCCGGTGCGCGGTCGGCCCCGACGGGCCGAAGACCAGCGGCAGCTGCCGCCAGGTGCAGCCCGTCGTAGCCACGAAAATGATCGCGGCCAGCACCTCACGATCCCCGTACCGGCGTCGGCCGCCGCCCTGCGGCCTTGAAGGAGCGGGTGGGACCACTCGCTGAAACAGGTCCCACAGTTCGTCCGGCACCATGCGCTCGACCATCACCACACGGTGCAGAATACCCAGCACTCCAAATGAGACGACGTCTTGCTCTCTGGTGGGGGTTCACGGCGGAGGGGGTTCTGGTCTCACTTGCGATCGTGCTCCCGTTCGGGCTGGCTCTGGGCCTCCCTGTCGGATTCATGCTGGGCCTCGCACGGTCGGTGTGGATGGAGTACCTGGAAGCGCGGATCCACCTGGCCGCACGAGGATGTGTGCCCTGGCGGTTCATGAAATTCCTAGAAGACGCACATGAGCAGCGAGGTGTACTACGGCAGGCAGGAGCGGTGTACCAGTTCCGCCACCTCGACCTCCAACGCCATCTTGCAGGAAGCAACCCTTGATCGGCCGATGTCACGGGAGGCGTCACCTCGGGTGCACGAGGTAGTACGTCTCCGATGACGGTCGACTTCACCGCTGGCATGGGCGGACCACCGCACCCTATGAGTGCGATGTCTCACGTCGACGCGCTGGGGATCCTCAGTAGATGCCGCCCCCGATTGACCAGGCGCGTCGACGAGTTAGAGCTTTGACCAGCGGGGACATCTGACGTCCAAGCGAGAGCCAGGCTGAACGAAGTGAGCCGTCGCACCGGTCTGTCAAGCGCAGAACCGAGGGTGCTGGGTGGGGTGTCGGAGCTGTGGCCTAACCTTCGCTCACCGGCTGCAGGGCCGGTAGCGGCCGCACACAGCGGCCGCACGTCGTTGGGGGGTTTCAATTACCGTGCGTATCCGCACACTTCCGGCTGCCGTCGCGACGGCAGCCCTCTTCAGTTCCGCGGTGCTGGCGACGGCCGGCCCGGCGGCCGCCGACACCAGCGTGCCGATCAGCGTCGGCACCGTGAACGACACCGTCGTCGACGGCGCCCACCAGCACCTCTACATCAGCGGCGACGACACGATCTCCGTCGTCGGCTACGACGGTAAGGTGCTCAGCAAGCTCTCCGGCCTGCCCCAGGTGTCCGACCTCCAGCTGAGCCCGGACGGCAGCACCCTGTACGCCGCGGTCACCGGAGCGGACAAGATCGTCGCGTTCGACACCGCGACGCTCGCACAGACCGCCGAGTACCCGACCGGCGCCGGCACGGCGCCGCGCCGGATCGCCCTCACCGAGGGCCGGATCTGGTTCGGCTACGGCGACCAGTGGGACTCCGGACTCGGCGAGGTCGACCTGACCGCCGACCCGGCCACCGTCACCCTCGACCTCGCGGGCGCCCACGACTTCGCCAGCACGCCGATGCTCTACGCCGACCCGGCGAACCCGGACACCCTGGTCGCCCTGGACGGCGGCATCAGCACCGGGCCGATCGTCGTCTACGACGTGTCGTCGGGCACTCCGGTCATCCGCGTCACCGCGAACGAGGGCGGCTTCTACCGGGACGCCGCGCTCACGCCGGACGGCCAATCGGTCCTCGTGGTCGGGCAGGGGCACCGGGCGGTCGTCGAATACCGGCTCTCCGACCTCCAGGAGGTGCACGAGTACCCGGTCAACAGCGAGTCGGAGACCGTCAGCGTCGCCCCGGACGGCACGGTCGCGGCGACCTCGCTCGACACCGAGAACACCGGTGACACCTACGTCTTCCCCGGCGGCGCCGACGCCCCGGCCAGCGTCCGCAACCTGTCGGACTCGTGGATGCCGTGGGGCGGGCACTCGACGGCCTGGTCGGCGGACGGCACGAAGCTGTTCGTGCTGACCGGAACGACGGACTTCAGACAGTTGCAGACCGTCACCGAACCGCGCAAGTACGTGACGAAGCTGACCGTCGACGCCCCGGCCACCGGCACGCGCGGCAAGGCGCTCACCGTCAAGGGCACCCTCACGGCCGGTCTGCAGGTGCCCGCCGGGACACCACTGAACGTCACGCGCACCGACCTGCTGTCCCCCTCGGGCAAGTCGCTCGGCACCAGGCCGCTGGGCGCGAACGGCACCTTCTCCTTCACCGACGCGCCGCCCGCCGGCGGCAAGGTGCGCTACACGGTGACCTACGCCGGCGACGCCGCGCACACCCCGGCATCCGCCTCGGACACCGTCACCGTCCCCCGCGCCACGCCCGCCCTGACGCTCACCAACAACAAGAAGACCTACGCCTACGGCAAGAACGTCGTCTTCACCGCACACCTCGGCACCACCTACAGCAACCGCACGGTGGAGATCTGGGCCGACCCCTACGGCAGCGACAAGCCGAACAAGCTCCTCAAGACCGGCAAGACCGACGCACACGGCAACCTCTCCGCCACCGTCACCATGTCCCGCGACACCGCCGTGACCGCCGTCTTCAAGGGCGACGCCCGTTACGCCGGCCGCACCGTCAAGTCCACCGCCTACGCACACGTGAAAACCGCCAGCTCACTGTCCAAGTACTACCGCACCGGCACGATCGGCTCGACCCGGTACCGCTTCTACCACAAGAACACCGACGCCGTCCTGACCACCACGATGACCTACCACAAGGGCCGCAAGGAGCGCCTGGACCTCCAGGTCTACTCAGGCGGCAAGTGGTACACCACGGACTCGGAGTACTTCTCCCTCGGCACCAACGGCAAGTCCGTCGTCAACCTCGGACACCCCGGGACCTCGGGCATACGCGCCCGGGTGCGCACCTCCTACATCGACCCGTCCTCGGGCGACAACGTCAACACCACCACATACGGCACCTGGAACTACTTCTACTTCAGCAACTGACCAGGCCGGACGCGGGACAGGGGCGGCGGCACGCAGGACGCGCCGCCGCCCTCTCACGCCCATGCCTCAACCGACGCGGCACATCAGACCGGAACGGCACGCCGGCCCTTCACGGCCGCAGTGCCAAACGAGCCAAGCCGGGCGGTCGTCCCTGCGTGTCTGACCCGCAGGGACGACGGGCATCTGCGGCGTGCACGCCCTCGAAATAGCCATCGGTACCGTCACCCTACGAACGGGGCCGCCGCGGATGATCAGGTAGGTCTCGATGTCCACGAGCAACACTCCAAGGTCTGCCCTCATTCGTCGCTCTTCCCCCACAGCTGTGGCATGTGCACAATCAGTTCCAAGCGATGACCGTAGGGGGGCGGGTGGCTGACTCAGGAATCCCTGTTGCGCTGGTCGGTTTGGGGGGTGCGGTCGTCGGAGCCGCGGCTGTGGCGTTAGCTAGCAAACTCACCGGAGATGCCACCTTCAACGCCGCACTTCTGAGCCAAATAAACTCGTACCAGGCTGGCCTGACGAACTTTTGCAACCCCTACGTGGCAGCCGGTTTCCGCCTGCAACCGGCCCTGTCGGGTGCCACCCCAGAAGTGCCATGGCGTCCCCTCATGCCGGAACTACCGAACATTCCACCTCCATGGGCACCTATGTGCCTCAGCCCACAGAGACTCTTTCAATTTCCGCATGAAATGCGAAGAAAAGCCCACTATCTGGATGAGCGAATTCCGGCACACCAGGCGCGGTTCACCCCGTTTCTCGATCCTCAGACGCACGGGATGGTTCAGCAACTGCACGTCGACACGGTAGCTGTTGTCGACCTGTACACACGGGAGTTCAACGAACTTTTAAAACGGGGCCTCGGCGTGAGATAGAGCGGTGACACGTGCGCCTCGTTCGCCCGCAGACACCGCGGGGGTCAGGCAGGAGAACCGCGCTCGAGCGGGAAGACCAATCAGATCAGGATGCTTCACAGTCAGCGGGTGAGCAATGCTCAGAACCTGCGGATCAGTCCGGGAAGGACGTACCTTCCCGGGTGATTGATCGATAGGTCACCGAGCAAGACCGGTGTTCGCAGCACCGGCCGGGGAAGGTACGTCCGTGCTGACCAACTCGGCTACCAAGTGACCCTCCAAGCAGAAGGAGCTGCCTGACCAGCGGCTACGGACACGGGACGGGGGATTTTCGAATCAGGCGGCGGACCGTGATGCCGATCATCGTCAAGAAGCGACGTCTCTATGCCATCGTCATCAAGTGCAGGGCTTGAATTCTTCTTCCGATTCCGTGCTCGGATCACGAGGAGGACTATCACGGGGGCCACCAGTACCAATATCGCTCCTATCGCGATCTTGAGGAGGACCTGAGACCAACTCTGCTGATGCTGGATCCCCTCGTACACTCGAAGAGACGTATTGATGTCGGTGCAGTTGACCGGGTCACCGTTGCAGTAATCGTGTGCGGTGGCGCTGCCGTTTTGGATGGGGTCCGTCTGGAGGAAGCGGCCGATCTCCGGGCTGTAGAGGCGCTGGCCCATCAGCGTGACACCGGTGGGGGTGTCACTGGCCCACTGGGCGGTGCCGAGCCAGCCGTAGCGCGAGGTGTTGGTGGTGTTGCCGTACTCGTCGTAGGAGTAGGCGGTCGCGGTGGTGGTGGCCGTGGCCAGGGTCACCGCGATGTCGCCGTGCAGGTCGGCCAGCTGGAGGGTGACGGAACCGCTCGCCGAGGTGGTGGCGCCCAGGACGCCGGCCACGTCAGTGACCGCCTGGCGCTGTGCCGCGTCCAGGGTCCAGGTCTGTCGGCTGGTGCTGGTCGCCTCGCTGCGGGCCAGTTCGTTCGTGTCCCTGACCCCGACGGCCGCATTCGGACACCGCCACCCGTACGAGCCGACGTTGATGGCGCTTCCTGAAAACGGGCACCCGTATTCCTCGCCCCACTTGATCCGGCTCTCAAGCGAGTGGGGAGGTGGGATTAGCCGTGAGTACGTGATGAGCCGATGCCGCTCGCTTGATCTGTCCGAAGACCCCGGATATGCCTTCGGTCAGGCGGAGCCGGCTCGGCCAGCGAGAGTGTTGACCGCTTCACGAGCTGCGTCGTGCGAGAGGTAGCCGACGTCCGACATGTAGTACTTCAGGACGGCGCGGGCGGCCGCCGGGTCGTCGATGTGGGAGAGCCCACGCAGAGCGGCTCCGGGGAGGTCCCGGATGGGTGTGGAACCCAGTTTCTCCGGACGCTCAATGATCCGGCACAGGGCGTTGACCGTGCGCGGGTCACACAATCGCGCAATACCGTCGACCGCGTGCAGCGCGGCCTGCGTGTCGTCCTCGACGGCGATGGCCGTCAGGGTGTCAAGGTCGGCTATGTCTGCGCATCGGGCGAGCAACGACACCACATCCGTGCGGAGCTGGCCCACGGCGGTGGCGAGCAGAATACGCAGGGCAGGGCGGGCGGTGGCACCGTGGTTTCGGAGGGCTTGCAGTGCGGCTGCCTGGACGTCTGGGCTGCGGTCGGTGGCGGCCTGCGTGAGCGATTCCACTGCTTGAGGCGAGCCGGGCAGCCTGCCGAGAGCCTCGGCCGCGCGCAGCCGGATCGACTCGACCGGTTCGCCAAGTGCTTCCCTCAGCGCCGGTTCGGATTCGGGGGTGCCCAGCTGCCCGAGCGCCCAGGCTGCGCGGGCCCGGAGGCGCCCAGGGGTCTCTGGGTCGGTGAGCAGTCCGATCAGGGGTGCCGTGGCGGGCAGGTGACGAAGGCGGCCCACGGCGTCCACGGCGGCGGTCCGTACGGGTAGGGTCCTGGCCTCGGTGAGCAGGTCGAGGAGCTTGGGCGCCGCGCGCCGGTCGCCGAGCAGGCCCAGTGCCGTGGCCGCGCCACGCTGCTGTTGGTTCGTTCCGTCGGTGAGCAGGGTCAACAGCCAAAGTGCGGGCGAAGGTTGCAGAGCGGCCAGTGCGTGCGCAAGGTTCTCATCAATCTCGTCGTCGGTCAGTGCCCCGACCAGTGCCGTCATGGCTTCGTGACCACCGATCCGGGCGATCGCGTGCGCCGCCGCACGCCGCACGGTTGGGGCAGGGTCCTCGCTCAATCGGATCCGCAGGGCGGGCAGGTCCTCCGGATCGCCCTGCGTGCCGAGGCCGAGGCAGACGCTGGCGCGCACAGCCGGATCGGCGTTTGTAACCAACCACCGCAGGTGCCGGAGCCCGTACGGGGTGCTGGCGAAAACCTCAGCGATCGCTTCGGAGATCCGCTGGTCGGGGTCGCCCAAGGCGGCTTCGGCGAAGGTGGGGCGGCCGTAGCCTCTCACGCTGGTGAGGTCGAGCTGCCGCAGGGCCTCGGCAGCGGCCCGGCGCAGTTCCGACGGCATCGTGCCCGTCCCGACCAGGAAGTCCAGCGCCGCTGCCGCCCGTGCGGAGCTCAAACGGCCGAGCGTGCGTACCGCCTCGGTTCCAAGGCCGTCGTCCCGGGAACTGTCGGCCCTGGGTAGCAGGTCCCACAGCACTGCGAGGAGGCCCGGGACGGCGCTGGCGTCTCCGATGCCGGCGAGAGCGCCCAGCACCGCCCTCCAGCAGGGCGTGTAGGGGACCAGCATGTCGAGCAGCGGCTGTACTGCGCGTGGATCACCGATGTCGCCGAGCGCCCGGGCCGCCGCCTCACGGGGTGAGCCGCCCCGGCGCAGGACGGCGATCAGGTCAGGTACGGCGCGCCGCTCACCCAACTGTCCCAGGCACCGGGCGACGGTCTCGACGATCAGTGGGTGCTCGGCAGGGTCTTGCAGGCACCTCAGTAGGGCGTCCGCCGCTGTCCGGCCGCCGATGTCAGAAAGGAATTCTGCCGCGTATTGCGCGGTGTGTCTGTCGGCGCGTTCGAGGGTCCGGCAGAGGCCGTCGATATCCTGGTGGAGCCGCATCAACGCGACGTCGGCCTGCGGCAACACGATTAATCTCTGCCGGCCGGCTCTGGAAACCGCGCGGTTTTCGGGCCGGCGGTGCGCGCTCACTGGCCCTCCCCGGAGAGCGCGACATAGAGGGGTGTGCCGATGAGTACTCTGACGGGCCGGCCGTTGGGATCCTGCGTCGCCCCTACCAGGAGGCGCCGAGCGAGGAACTCGCATTCCTGGCTCGGCCCCGTGATCTGGTCGGCGCAGCCGATGACTTGCCGCAGCGAATCCTGGTCGGACGGACGAGCACTCCGAGTGAGGGGAGAGTTCGACTCCTGGACCTGGTGACGGTCGTCCCATTCCGCCTGGTCCCGCTCGAGGAGGGTGAAGAGCGTCGGGAGCATCGACCCGGAGTAGCCGATCGGGACCGCCTCGGGAGCCGCCCCGGATCCGATGAGATGGTGCGCCGACCCGATCAGGGCGATCACTGTCCCCTGCCACGCACCTGTGAATAACAGCAGCCCGGTTGACTCGTCGCCGTAGATCATCGAACGGAGCCCGAGCCGCCCCCGGAACCAGGCAGAGGGCTCCTCTAGCCCTGATACATCCTCGTCCCGTTCAATAGCGCGCTCGACGACAGCCAACCGCTGATACCTGGTGGCTTCGGGTGCCGCCCCGGTCTGGACGGTCATACTGACGAGCTTGAGGTCGATCTTGAACTCGGCCGCGAACCGGGACAGCCGCTTGGGAGGAATCTGCCCGAGGAGCAGGTTGAGCTTGACGTCCGAGACATAGACGTAATAGCGCATACTGCGGAATCCCCCTGCTCCCGTGCCGACGCTCACCTCCCTTCCCGGAGTCGGGATGCTTACTCCCGGAGCTGTAGGTCGACTTCCTCGATCGGTACGTCGTTGATACTGGCCTCGCGCCGGACGGATGGGCCCCGTCCTCGTGCACTCCGTCCAGCAGGCGGCGCCGACTCAAGTGTGCCCAGCAACACTGGGCCCGCAAGAGCGCCTTGGACTCGCTCACGCGATATGACTCGCGCACCCTGCACCAGCCCGCATGGTTTGCCCGGGGAATGAAGCCGAGCAACATTGAGGCTGCCCCGAGCATCTGGTGGGGAGGTTCAGGGTGCTGTCAGCGATCTCGTGAAGTTTCTCCGCCTCTCCTCTCGGTGGTCCGTGGCGGGGGACGCCGTTGCGAGGGGGTGTTACGGGCGCCGGGCGGAAGCTGTTGTGCCGGGAGTGAGTCCCAGGGCTGCCTTGGCCTGCCGGGTGCGTTCGTCGGCGAGGACTTCCGTCCGACCCGCTTCGACGGCGGCGAACGTCTGCTCGGCGATTGCTTCCGGGGTGTTCTTGGGACCGGTGACATGGGCGGCCATATCCGTGTCGATGTATCCGCAGTGCACGCCGATGACGAGGACGCCAGTGCCGTGGAGTTCACCGCGAATCCCATTGGTCAGGGCCCAAGCGGCGGCCTTGGAAGCGCTGTAGGAGCCCATCGCAGGGTTGGTGAACCAGCTCGCGATGGACAGTACGTTGACGATGGCGCCGGGCGGGTTGCCTTTGAGCAGCGGGGCGAAGGCGCGGCACATGGCGAGCGTGCCGAAGTAGTTGACCTCCATCTCCGCGCGGGCGGCGTCAAGGTCGGGCGCGGCCAGCAGGGGGCTGTCGGTAAGGACGCCGGCGTTGTTGACCAGCAAGGTCACGTCGGAGCACGTCTCGGCCGCCGCGGCTACCTGAGCGGGATCGGTGATGTCGAGGCGGACCGGTATCACGCCGGGCTCGCGGACTGACCGCGGGTCGCGGGCCCCACCGTAGACGCGGTGTGCGCCGCGTTGCAGAAACAGCCGGGCCATCATCTGCCCAAGTCCCCGGTTCGCGCCGGTCACCAGTGCCGTCGCCCCCTGGATCTGCATGGCTTCCCCGTCTCGCCCGGCCGGTTGGTCGACAGATTCCCGATCATGTGATGGACCATTTGAGATGAACGGCGGTCTCGTGGAACCCCAGAGCGCGATAGAAATCGGCCGCTCTGCGGGTCGGCACGGTCACCTCGACATCTTTCGCCTCCCGGGCCTTTGCCTGTGCGGCCCGGATCAGCGCAGAACCCGCACCGCGGCCCCGCTGTGGCTCGGCCACGGTGAGTTCGAGCAGTTCGAGGATCGTTCCGCCGGCGAACAGGGTGGGTATCCGCAGCGCAAGCAGGTACCCGACCACACACGAGTCCTGCTCGGCGACCAGGAACTCGGCGCTGCCGTCCGAGGCGGCCTCGATAATCCGGGGGAACGTGGCCTCGTCGAAAACCGCTCGGTCGGGCCGGTAGCTCGTCACGAACCCGCTCAGCAGACGGTAGATGTCGTCGGCGTCCGAGGGCGTAGCCGAGCGGATGATCGTCATGTCGGCCCGTCCGCCGGGAGGTCGACGATCGACGCCGTAGCGGCCCCTGGGACGGCAGCCATGAGCTCCGCCGCCTCGATCTCGATACTGCTGCCGGGCCGACCGCTGCCGCAGTGGACACGTCCCAGGCTGCTGACCGTCCAGTCGAACACCACCACCGCAGCCCGGTCCGCGGACACGGGGCACACCCCGCCCGGCTGCATCCCCGCCCGCGCCAGCCGCCCGGCATCGGCGGGAGACAGGTCGCCTCGGCGGATCCCGGTCGCGCGGGCGAGGGCGCCGTACCGCAGCCGCGCATGGCCGGGCAGCACCGCCAGCAGGAGACGGTCCTCGGGGGTGACGAATGCCAAGGTCTTGACGGTTCGCTCCAACGGAACGCCCAACGTGGCACAGGCCTCCACCGGACCGGTCGCGTCAGGGTGCTCCTGCAGCCGGAAGGACACACCGAGCGAAGCGAGGATCTCCGGTGGACCGATGGGTGCGAGACCATTCACCTCGCCGAGATTACCGTGCACTGTACGGGAGTTGTCCGCCTTTTGCGGAGCAGAAGGCGGCCACGCCGCTCCACCGGGACCTACCCGCGGTTGAAATCTCAACCAAGCGAGGGGGGCGAGCAGAGCCGGCCATTCAGGGTTCTGGCAGCGATCTCATGAAAGCCGAGGTCAGGGCCGTGCCAGGATGCGAGCTCGCAAGAGCGCGAAGGACGCGCGACCGTACATGCTTCTCTTGAGGAGCTTGACTCTGCAGACATGTCCCTCGACTACGCCCGAGCTGTAGGCAAGGGTAAGTCCGGCAGTGACGGCGTCAAGGTCCTGACGGAGGAAGCCGGCGAAGGACCGGATCGACCGCTGACCGCATCGTTCGCCCTGGCGGATCCACTCGGTGAGCAGATGGCCCCGGCGGTTTCGGACCAGGTCGGTGAAGGCACGGGCGATATTGCACGCTTCGGTGATGTCCGGGCATGCCAGCCGGACGCGTTCCAACTCAGCGGCTTGACGAGGTGAGAGCTTTTCGCGTGGCCGCATGATCCATCCGCTGATGGTGCGTGGGCTCGGGATCGGTGCGGGGGCAGGGACGGCGGAGCCCTCGCGCAGTGTTCGCACGTAGCGGGAGAGCGTTGAGTAGCCGCCGGAGAAGCCGCGTTCGCAGATCTGGTCGTACAAGTCTTTGGCGTTGGTGTGGCCGGCGGCGAACTGGGCCTGGAGGTAAGACTTGAAGCGGTCGAGGGGCACGTTCCGCCGGTCGCGGGCTGAGTCGAGGAGAACGTCGAAGTCGGTGTCGCGGTAACGGCGGACGGCCTTGCGGTCGAGTCCGAGACGGCGAGCGATCTCACTGATCGGGCAGCCGGTCTCGACCATGCTGCTGATCACCTCGTGTCGGCGTCGGACCCGGTCCACGATCAGCGTGGTCGGCACGAGCTCCAAGGCGGACTGCCGCGGTTGAGCCTGCCGCCGTTGTTCAGCGTATTTCCGCAGGCAGGCGCGGTGTTCGTGGCAGACCCGTTCGACTGCGAGAGACAGGTAGCGCAGCAGGTGCCAGCGATCAGCCACCTCAGTGGCGCCAGGGGCGGCCTCCTTGACGGCACGGGTGTAGGCGCTCGCCCGGTCCCGGCACACGACCTCGGCACCGGCATGGTCACGGAGCCAAGCGGCCAGCGTCTCGGAACTTCGATCTGGCAGGACGTCGACGAGCTGATGGGTGGGTGCCCCACCCCCGGGCAGAGGGTAGGGCATCCCTGCGCCGAGGGGATCAGTTGATGTGGTGGACGGTGACGGTCACCTCTCCGTCCGGGCCGGGGATGGTGTACGCACCGGGGCCGTGGAAGAGCTCGCAGCCCTGGGCGAGGATGTCGTCGGCGTTGTAGCCGGTGTCGTCCTCGCCGACGTAGGCGCACACCTCGGTGATCAGGTGGTCGGCGAACCTGTGCGTGACGCCGGCCTCGGGGTAGCGCGGCACGGTGGGGGTGTTGATGTCCAGGTCCGGGTGCTCCCACAGGGTGGTCTGCCGGGGGCCGAAGTCCTTCACGAAGACCCGCCCGTAGGGTTCGGGCAGGTTGTTGTCGTCCTTCTCCTGAGGGTTGGAGAACTCGATCGAGTAGGTGACGAGCCCACCGGGGTACCGCGCCTGCGCAGCGGACTGTGCCTGAGCCGATCCGGCACTCACCACTCCGGCCAGCAGCAGGCCCGTAGAGGCGACGGCCGCCAGCCGGCCCATGGACGTCGGACGCATCCCTGATCCCCTTTCACTCAACGTAGCCAATCGACTACGCTCCGAAGATAGGTGGGGTCATACGGCCGATCGGTGAGAGCTCTGGGCAAACCACCCCGCCGGATGGTGCCGATGCTCTGCGGCATGGCCCAGTGCGCCGGGTGGCCACCCCCCTTAAAATTCGACCCAGTGGGTGCGCACAGAGCAGTTCAACGCGCTGACCAGGGTAAGGGTGGTGTGGCGGACCCGGCAGCCTATGACTGCCGGTACCAGGCACGGCGACGGCAGACGGTGTTGACTGGGGGCATGACGGCGACGGAACTGGGGCAGGCGCTGCGGCGCTGGCGGGACCGCGTCGCCCCGGACGCGGCGGGGCTGCCGGCCGGCGGCCAGCGGCGGGCGGCCGGGCTGCGGCGCGAGGAGCTGGCGCTGCTGGCCGGCATCTCGGTCGACTACGTGACGCGCCTCGAACAGGGCCGGGCGGCCAATCCGTCCGTGCAGGTCGTCGAGGCGCTGGCCCGGGCACTGCGGGTCTCCGCCGACGAGCGGAGGTATCTGTTCGGGCTGGCGGGACTGGTGCCGCCGGGTCCGGACATGGTGCCCGGGTACATCACGCCCAGCGTGCAACGGCTGCTGGACCGGCTGGCCGGCACTCCGGTGGCGGTCTCCGACGCGGCCATGACCCTGCTGGTGGCCAACCCGATGTACGCGGCGCTGATGGGCGACCCGTCCCAGCTGCGCGGCTTCCAGCGCAACGGCGTGTGGCGGAACTTCCTGGACTGGCCGACCCGGGTGCGGCACACCCCGGAGGAACGGCGCGCCTTCGAGGCCGGCATGGTCGCCGAGCTGCGCTCCACGGCCGCCCGCTATCCCGGCGACCGCCAACTGCATCGACTGATCGCCGAGTTGCGTGCCGGGAGCAAGCGGTTCGCCGAGCTGTGGGACGCGGGGATCGTCGGCCGGCTCGAGGCCTCGCGCAAGACGATCGAGCATCCGCAGGCGGGCCTGCTGACCCTGGACTGCGACCAGCTCCGGATCGAGGAGCAGGACCTGCACATCCTCGTGTACTCGGCCGAGCCCGGCACCGAGGACGCCGAGAAGCTGGCGCTGATCTCGGTGCTCGGCACCCAGAGCCTGGCCGAGCGGCACTAGCGCAGCTTCTCCTTCATCTCGTCCAGCTTCGCCAGGATCGGGTAGCCGCTGACGCTCAGCGCGTTGCCGTGTCCGGTCTGGTGGACGTCGAAGACGGACTGGACCGCGGCGTAGAAGCCCTGCACGTCCAGGGTCTGGTTGACGGCGCGCTTCGCCTGGCGCAGCCCGAAGGCGGGCATCGCGGCGATGCGTTCGGCGAGTTCCCGGGTGGCCGTGTCCAACTCGGCGCGCGGGACGACCCGGTTGACCATGCCCACCTTCTCGGCCTCCTCGGCGGTCAGCGGGCGGCCGGTGAACAGGATCTCCTTGGCCTTGCGGGGGCCCAGTTCCCAGGTGTGCCCGTGGTATTCGACGCCGCCGATGCCCATGGTGACGACCGGGTCGGAGAACAGGGCGTCCTCGGCGGCCACGATCAGGTCGCAGGGCCAGCACAGCATCAGCCCGCCGGCGATGCAGCGGCCCTGCACGGCGGCGATGGACGGCTTCGGCACATTGCGCCAGCGCAGTGTGTACTCCAGGTACCGGCGGTTCTCGGCGCGGTAGATCCACTCCAGGGTGATCTCGTCGGGGCCCGGCCAGCGGTCCTTGAGGTCGTGCCCGGCGGAGAAGTGCTTCCCCTCGGCACGCACCACGATCACCTTCACCTCCTCGTCCTCGGCGGCCCGTGTCCAGGCGGCGTCGAGCTCGTCGAGAAGAGCGGCGTTCTGGGCGTTGGCGACCTCGGGCCGGTTGAGGGTGAGAGTGGCGATGCCGTCCTTCACCTCGTACAGGATGTGCACGGACCTCTCCTCAGCGTCGGGGCAGACCGAGCACCCGCTCGGCGATGATCGTGCGCTGGATCTCGGACGTGCCGCCGGCGATGGTGCCGCCGAAGCTGCGGGCGAAGCGGTTGAACCAGCTGGCGGAGTCGTCGTCGAAGCTCATGTGGAAGTACGGCGCCGTCCTTGCCGGATGGACCAGTCCGTCCGGGCCGGACGCCTCCAGGACGTGTTCCAGGGCGTGCTGTGCCGCCTCCGAGCCGAACACCTTCAGCACGGACAGCGCGGGTACGTCCTGCTCGCCGCGGGCGGCGCGGGCGAGCGCGGCCGAACCGAGCAGCCGTAGCGCCTGGAGGTCCATGAGCAGGGTGGCGTACCAGTCCTTCTGCAGGTCGCCGGCGGGCCGGAAGTCGTGTGCCACGGCCTCCAGGCGTTCGGCCTCGCCCAGCCACATCAGGGTGCGCTCGTGTCCGAGGGAGCCGTTGGCGACCCGCCAGCCCTGGTTGAGGGGGCCGACGAGGTTCTCGGCGGGCACCCTGACGTTCTCGAAGAAGACCTCGTTGAAGTCCTTGTCGTCGGGGCCGGTGTAGGAGGCGAAGGGGCGGCGGGTCACGCCAGGCGTGTCGGTGGGGATGAGCAGGACGCTGATGCCCTTGTGCTTGGGGGCGTCCGGGTCCGTGCGGACGAAGGCGAGGAGCACGTCGGCGTCGTGGGCGCCGGACGTCCAGACCTTCTGGCCGTTGACGGTGAAGTGGTCGCCGTCGCGTTCGGCCCGGGTGCGCAGGGAGGCGAGGTCGGAGCCCGCGCCGGGCTCGCTCATGCCGAGGGCCGCGGTGATCTCGGCGCGCAGGATGGGCACGGCCCAGCGGCGCTTCTGCTCCTCGGTGCCGAAGGAGAGCAGGGAGGCGGCGATGATGCCGACGCCCTGAGGGTTGAAGCTGTGGCAGATGCGGCGCCGGGACAGCTCCTCGCGGTGCACGTACTGCTGGATGACCGTGGCGCCCCGGCCGCCGAACTCGGGCGGATTGCCGGGCAGCAGCCAGCCCTCGTCGAACTGGAGGCGCTGCCAGCGCCTGGCCCACTCGGGCAGGTGCGCGGTGGAGCGGGAGCGTTCGGCGGCCTCGGCCTCGGCGGGCAGGTTGGCCGCCAGGAACGCCGCGAACTCGGCGCGGAAGGCCTCGACCTCGTCGTCGAAGGACAGTCTCATGACACTCCCCCGGCAGCCCACTGTTCGGCTATGGACGCCCGGTGCTCGGTGGCCCCGCCCAGCATCAGCTCGCCCGCCTTGGCCCGCTTGATCGCGAACTGCAGGTCGTTCTCCCAGGTGTGCCCCATCGCGCCGAACAACTGCACGGCGTTACGGAACACCAGGGCCTGGCACTCACCGGCCGACGCCTTGGCCATGGCGGCCGCGAGCGGGCGCCGCGGGTCGTCCTCGGCGAGGGTCAGGGCGGCGAAGTAGGCGAGGGCGCGGGCCCGTTCGACGGCCACGTGCATGTCGGCCGCCTTGTGCTGGACGGCCTGGAAGGAGCCGATGGGGGCGTCGAACTGGCGGCGGGTGCGGGCGTGGTCGAGGACCAGGTCGAGGGCCCGGCGGCAGGCGCCGACCATGGTCAGGGCCATGCCGGTCAGGGCGAGGTGGCGGGCGCGCGCCGGGTCCGCGCTGCTGCGGTCCCCCGCGCCGACCCGGACCCGGGCGAGGGTGACCTCGGCGAGGTGCAGGACGGGGTCGAAGGCCGGGGTGCGTACGGCGGTCACCGCGCTGGCGGGAACGACGAAGACGCCCGCGTCGGTGACCACGGCGAGGCGGTCGGCGCGGTCGCCGTCGAGTACGTGCCGGGCGGTGCCCTCCAGGATCCAGCCGCCGTCGGCGGGGGTCGCCGTGACGCCCGAGTGGACGGCGGTGCCGGACCGGGCGGGGTCGGCGAACTCCGGTGCGAGCGGGGCGAACTGGGTCAGCGTCGCCAGGTAGGGCGTGGGGTCGGTGGCCCGGCCCAGCTCCTCCAGGACGATCGCCAGCTCGACCGCGTCGGCCGGATCGGTCAGCTCGGTCCAGCCGAGGTCCACGTAACCGCGCCACAGCGGTGCCGGGTCGGCGCCGTCGTCGGCCACCGCGCGCACCAGCGCCGGCGGGCACTCCTTGAGGACGGCCTTGTGCACGGTGTCCTGCCACAGCCGTTGCTCGGCGTCGAACTCAAACAGCATCGGCGCCTCCGCGCACGAAGACCCCTGCCGGTGCCGCCCCCTGCACGCCCCATGCCACGAA
The DNA here is from genome assembly GCF_042899865.1 of Streptomyces sp. NPDC013157. Lineage (NCBI taxonomy): Bacteria > Bacillati > Actinomycetota > Actinomycetes > Kitasatosporales > Streptomycetaceae > Streptomyces > Streptomyces sp. NPDC013157. The sequence goes on from NZ_JBIBAK010000005.1 coordinate 280,154, forward strand.
CAGCCTCCTTGACGAGAATGTCATTCTCCGAATTGGCAATCAGCAGTCTTCTCCATATCTCCGGTGCTGTCCAGACTCGGCATCGACCGCTTCCCGATGCGGTGCAGTAATGTTCTCCCATGGCACAGAAGGCGGATCAGCCCGTGAGCACCCCGACCGAGGAACCGGCCTGGAAGCAGCGCGCCGTGGAGCGCTCCACCCAGGCGGCGAAACGCCGGGCCGAACAGAGGGTGGAGCGGTTCCTCGACGCGGCCCAGGCGATCATGGCGGAGAAGGGCACGACCGACTTCACCGTGCAGGAGGTCGTCGACCGCTCCAAACAGTCACTGCGGAGCTTCTACCAGCACTTCGACGGCAAGCACGAGCTGCTGCTCGCGCTGTTCGAGGACGCGATGAGCAAGTCCGCGGAACAGTTGCGGGCCCTCGCCGCCGGGCAGTCCGACCCCCTGGACCGGCTCAGGGTGGTCGTCCAGGAGCTGTTCGAGAGCTCCCGCCCCGACCTGGCCACCCAGCAGCAGCCGCTGTTCACCGACTTCGCGCTGCGCCTGCTGATGTCACACCCGGCCGAGATGCGGGTCGCGAACGCTCCGCTGCTCGCGCTGTTCACCGAGCTGATGCAGGATCTGGAGGACGCGAACCTGCTGCGCTCGGGCTTCAAGCCCAAGCGGGTGGCGGCGCTGACCATGCAGACCGTCATGTTCAACGCCCAGTCCAGCGCCCAGGACGCGGCGCATCCGCTGACCGCGGACGAGATCTGGGACTACTGCGCGAACGGGATCACGGGCGAGGACTAGTCCGAGCCGGGCCGGCCGCCGCACCGGCGGCCGGCCCGGGGGAACCCATCACGAGAGCGACATTCTCACATCTGAATATTTCCATTACCCTCGCTGGCATGCCACTTGCCGTGAGTGAACTCTGGGACGATCTCCTGCACTGCCTCGATCTGAGGGGGCGCGAGGAGGAGACCGGTCCCGTCTACGAGGCGGGCAACCAACGACTCGGCTACCACCGCCTGTTCGGCGGGCAGCTGCTGGCCCAGTTCGTCCGGGCGGCACAGCTCGGCTGCCCGGACAAGAGCGTGAAGTCCCTGCACGCCCTGTTCGCGCGGGCGGGCCGCCCGCAGGAACCCGTCCGCTACGAGGTGCGGCGCCACCACGACGGGGCCTCCTTCGCCGCGCTGACGATCGTCGCCCGGCAGCCCAGGGGCGTGGTGGCCACCGCGTCGGTGTCCCTGCACGTCCCGGAGGACGGCCCCGCCCGGCAGGCGGTCCCGGCCGTGCCCGCCCTGCCCGGCCCCGAACACCGCACGGACCTGCACCCGATCCCCTGGGAGACGCGCACCACCGCCGACCTGGACACCGCCGCACCCGAACCCCCCGAGTTCGACGTGTGGATGCGCACCCCGGCCACCGAGGCGGACCTGGCCCCGGCACTCACCGCCTACGCCACCGACCTCACGCTCATCGGCACCGCCCTGCGCCCGGTGCCCGGAGTCACCCAGCACGACTCCGGAACGGCGTTCACCTCCGCGGTCACCTCGCACACCGTCTGGTTCCACCGCCCGTTCGGCGCGGACGGCTGGCTGCTGCTGCGGCAGCACAGCCCGCTCCTGGCGCACGGCCGCTGCTTCGGCCGGGGCGACGTCCTCACCGAGGACGGCACCCTCGTCGCGTCCTACGCCCAGGAGGCCCTGCTGCGCTTCACGAAGGAGGCGCCGTGACGCCGTACCGGGTGGTCCAGTGGGCCACCGGCACGATCGGCGCCCGCTCACTGCGTGCCGTCGTCGAGCACCCGGGCCTGACCCTGGCCGGCGTGTACGTCCACACGCCGGCCAAAGCGGGCCGCGACGCGGGCGAGTTGTGCGGGAGCGGCCCGACCGGCGTCCGGGCCACCCACGACGTCGAGGACGTCCTGGCCCTGGGTGCCGACTGCGTGCTGTACATGCCGCTGCGGTGCGATGTCGAGGAGGTGTGCCGGCTGCTGGCGTCGGGCGCCAACGTGGTGACCACGCGCGGCGAGTTCCACCACCCCGGCAGCATGGATCCCGTCGTCCGCGAGCAGGTGGCGGAGGCCTGCGAGCGGGGCGGCACCTCGATCCACAGCACGGGCAGCAGCCCCGGGTTCATCACCGAGGCGGTGCCGCTCGTGCTGACGTCCCTCGCACGCCGCCTGGATCTCCTCACCATCGACGAGTACGCCGACCTGTCCCGGCGGCCGTCCCCCGAGCTGCTGTTCGGCGTGATGGGCTTCGGCAGCGCACCGGCGGCGTTCGACGAGCGGCGGCTGTCCCACGCGCGCACCAGTTTCGGCCCGTCGCTGCGGCTGGTCGCGGACGCCCTGCGGCTGCCGCTCGACTCCCTCGAACCGACCGGCGAGCTGTCGACCGCGCGCAGCCGTGTCCGCATCGCGGCGGGCGAGTTGGCCGCGGGCTCGGTCGCGGCCCAGCGGCTCACGGTGACCGGGCTGCGCGCGGGCCGTCCGCTCCTGCGCTTCCGTGCCACCTGGTACTGCACGAGGGACCTCGACCCGGCCTGGGACCTGCACGACACCGGCTGGCATCTCACGGTCGAGGGCGACACCCCGCTGGACGTCGGCGTCAGGCTGCCGGTGCCGCTCGACCGGATGGCCGAGGTGTCCCCGTCGTACACGGCGCACCGGGCGGTCAACGCCGTGCCGTTCGTGTGCGCGGCGGCTCCCGGGATCCGCACGACGCTCGATCTGCCGCAGGTCACGGCGGCGCTGGGGTGAGCACGCCGGACCCGCGGCGCCGAGACGTGCGCTACGGGACCGGCACCTCCACGACCATCGCCGAGCCCATCCCGCCGCCGGCGCACATCGCCGCGACGCCGATGCCGCCGCCGCGGCGCCGCAGTTCGTGCACGAGCGTGACCAGCATGCGGGCACCGGTGGCGGCGACGGGGTGGCCCAGCGAGCAGCCGCTGCCGTTGACGTTGACCCGGTCGGGGTCGAGGTCGAGGCGGCGGACGGCGGCCACGGTCACCGAGGCGAAGGCCTCGTTGATCTCGTAGAGGTCGACGTCGGCGGTGGTGAGGCCGGCGCGGGAGAGCGCCTTGGGGATGGCCTTGACCGGTGAGAGCCCGGTCTCCGCCGGGTCCACCCCGACGGACGCCCAGGACCGTACGGTGGCCAGGACGGGCAGCCCCTCGGCGGCCGCCGTCCGGTCGTTCGCGACCACCAGGGCGGCCGCGCCGTCGTTGCCGCCGCAGGCGTTGCCGGCGGTGATGCTGAAGCCCTCGATCTCGGGGTGCAGCGGCTTGAGCGCGGCGAGCTTCTCCAACGACGTGTCGCGGCGCGGGTGTTCGTCGACCGAGAACAGCCCGTGCGGGGTGTCGAGGGGCACCAGCTCCGCGTCGAAACGGCCCTCGTCGATGGCGCGCACGGCGTTCTGGTGCGAGCGCAGCGCCCACGCGTCCATCTCCGCGCGGCTGACGCCGGCCCTCTGGGCGACGTTCCAGCCGATGGTGATCGACATGTCGTTGTTCGGGGCGTCCGGCCTGTTCGGATGGGTGGGCGGCATCCAGGGCTCGACCCATTCGCCGTCGACGCGGAAGGCGGACTTCGGGGCCGTCGAGGCCGAGTTGACGCCGCCCGCGATCACCAGCTCGTCCATTCCGGCGCGGATGCTCGCGGCGGCGTCGGCGACGGCGGCCAGGCCGGCGGCGCAGTGCCGGTTGACGGCCGCCCCCGGGATGCCGGTGAGGCCGGTGGTCAGCGCGGCGTGGCGGGCGAGGACGCCGCCGCCGTAGAGGCCCTCGCCGAGGATCACGTCGTCGACGCGGTCCGGGTCGAGCCCGGCCGCGGCGGCCCGGACGATGTGGTGGGCCAGGTCGAAGGCGGTGGTGTCGCGCAGGGTCCCCTTGCGGGCGGTGCCGACGGGGGTGCGCAGAGCGGACACGATGACTGCCTCGGGCATGGACGGTCTCCAACTCGGCGGGGCGGGCAGGGATCACATACCTGACGAGAATGCTACTCTCGCTATACTAGAACTACATATCCCTGGAGGGGAGTCGCGATGCAGGTTCAGGGCACATCCGCGCTCGTCGTGGGTGGGGCGGGGGGCCTGGGCGAGGCCACGGTCCGTCGGCTGCGCGCGGCGGGAGCGTCCGTGGTCGTCGCCGACCTCGCCGACGACAAGGGCAAGGCGCTGGAGGAGGAGCTGGGCGTCCGGTACGTGCGGACGGACGCCACCGACGAGGGCGAGGTCCGCACCGCGGTCGGGGAGGCGGAGGCGCTCGGCCCGCTGCGGATCGCGGTGGACGTGCACGGCGGTCCCGCGACCGGCGGCCGGCTGGTCGGCCGGGACGGCGAACCGATGGACCTCGCCGGGTTCCGGCGGACCCTCGACATCTATCTGACCGGCGTCTTCAACGTCCTGCGGCTGGCCGCCGCCGCGATGGCCCGCCAGGAGCCGGTGAACGAGGACGGCTGCCGGGGTGTCGTCGTCACCACCGCGTCCATCGCGGCGTACGAGGGCCAGATCGGCCAGCTTCCGTACGCCGCCGCGAAGGGCGGGGTCGCCGCCATGACCCTGGTGGCCGCCCGCGACCTGTCCCCGCTCGGCATCCGGGTCGTGACGATAGCGCCGGGCACGTTCCTGACGCCCGCGTACGGGAAGTCGGGCGACCAGCTGGAGGCATACTGGGGACCGCAGGTCCCGCACCCCCGCCGGATGGGCCGCTCCGCCGAGTACGCCGCTCTCGTCCAGCATCTCTGCGAGAACGACTATCTCAACGGCGAGGTGATCCGCCTGGACGGGGCGCTGCGCTTCCCGCCCAAGTGACGCCCGGCGGGGCGGGCTTCCCGCCCCGCACGGACGCACCCCGCCCCCGCACCGGCGGACGGGTCACTGCTCCCGGGAGGTGAGGCGGGCGAGGGTGTCGCGGAAGTCGTCCGTCTGGAAGGACTGTTCCTCGGCGGTGGTGGCGTAGTCGAGGGTGGCGAGAACCGCGCGCTCCAGATGCATGTTGAGGACGCGTTTGGTGCTCTCCGCCGCCTGCCTCGGCAGTCCCGCGATGCGTTTCGCGCAGGCCGTGGCCTCGGCGAGCGGGTCGGCCACCACGTGGTTGGCCAGCCCGAGGGCGACGGCCCTCTCGGCCGGGATGCGGGCGCCGGTGAGGGCGTACTCCTTGGCGAGCAGCAGGCTGGTGTGCAGCGGCCAGGTGAGCGGGCCGCCGTCGGCCGCGACCAGGCCGACCTGGACGTGCGGGTCGGCGAGGTAGGCGCCCTCGGCCATGTAGACGATGTCGCTGAGCGCCACCAGGCTGCAACCGAGCCCCACGGCGGGCCCGTTGACGGCGGCGACGACCGGGACGCGGCAGCGGACCATGCCGAGGACCAGGTCCCGGCCGTGGGCGATGGTCTTCGCGCGCAGGTCGGGATCCTGCCGGATCTCGTCGAGGTAGGCGAAGTCGCCGCCCGCTGAGAACGCCTTTCCCGCCCCGGTGATGACGGCCGCCCTGGCCTCCCGGTCCTCGGCCAGCCGGGGCCACAGCCGGGCCAGGCCCGTGTGCAGCGGGTCGTTGACGGCGTTGAGCGCGTCGGGCCGGTTCAGGGTGATGATCCTCAGCGTGCCGTCCGCGCGCACGTCGATCTCCTCCGGCATGCCGTACAAGTTCCGACCGTCCGTCATGTCAGGCTCCCAGTCCGAGGATCCGTGCGGCGATGATGTTCTTCTGGATCTGCGAGGTGCCGCCCATGACGCTCTGCGCGCGGCTGTAGAGGTAGGCGTGCAGGAGGTCCGGGTCGCCGGCGCCGCCGACGGCCAGGGCGGCGTGGCCCACCGTCTGCTCCGTCCAGGTCATGAGGAGCTTGTCCAGGGAGCCCTCGGGGCCGTGGGAGACGCCGTCGAGCTGTTCGGACAGGCGCCGGCGCACGTGCAGGCGCAACATCTCCGTCTCGACGACCGCCCAGGCGACCTCCGGTGGCAGGGTGTCGCCGGCCGTGCGGTCCGCGAGTTCGCGGACGAGCTTTCCGTAGCGGGCGGTGAAGCCCAGGGTCGAGGGTTCGCGTTCGTGTCCGACGACCGTCATGGCCAGCGCCCAGCCCTCGCCGGGCGCGCCGACCATCTGGTCCGCGGGCACGGTGGCGCCGTCGAAGAGGACCTGGCCGAACTCCTTGGTGACTCCGCTCATCATCTTCAGCGGGCGCTGTTCGACGCCAGATTGGTCCATGGCGACGATGAACGCGGAGATGCCCTCGTGGCGGGGTGCCGCCGGGTCGGTGCGGGCGAGGAGCAGGCACCAGTCGGCGACGTCGGAGTAGCTGGTCCAGATCTTGTGGCCGTGGACGACGTAGGTGTCGCCGTCGCGGGTGGCGGTGGTGGTGAGGGAGGCGAGGTCGGAGCCGGCGCCGGGTTCGCTGAAGCCCTGGCACCAGCGTTCGGTGCCGTCGATCATGCCGGGCAGGAAGCGCCTGCGCAGTTCCTCGCTGCCGTGCCGGCCGAGGCCCTGGACGAGGTAGCCGAGGCTGGGGCGGGCGGGGGCGCCGGCGCGGGCGAGTTCCTCGTCGAGGATGACGTCGTAGACGGGCGGCAGGTCGTGGCCGCCGTACTGCGCGGGCCAGGAGAGGCCGAAGAAGCCGGCCGCGTGCAGGGCGCGGTGCCATTCGCCCTGGCGGGCCCAGTACGCGTCGCCGGCGGTGGGGAACGTGCCCGCGCGCTCGGTCAGCCAGCCGCGCAGGCGGTCGCGGAAGGCGGCTTCCTCGGGCGAGTCACGAAAGTCCACGGTCGATCTCCTCCAGGCGTACGGGGAACAGGTCGGTGGACGTCAGCGCGCGGCGCAGGTGGACATGGGCGAGGCAGTCCCAGGTGTTGCCGATGCCGCCGTGCACCTGGACGGCCGTCTCGCAGACGGTGCGGGCGGCGCGGGCGCAGTAGAGCTTGGCGATGCGGGCCGCCCGGAGCGCTTCGGCGGGCGGCAGTTCGTCGACGGCCCAGGCGGCGTGGCGCAGGACGCTGACCGAGCCCTCGATGAGGGCCAGCGCTTCGGCGAGGAGGTGGGCCACCGCCTGGTAGGAGCCGATCGTCCGGCCGTACTGCGCGCGGATCCTGGCGTAGTCGAGGGCGAGGGTGTGCGCGCCGCGGGCCGTGCCGACGAGGTCGGCCGAGGTGGCGACCACGGCCAACGCCCGCCAGCGGACGGCCGCTTCGCCGGTCAGGATGCCGATCCGCTCGGGTGCGCCGCTCAGTTCGGCGGCGTGGCGGGTCAGGTCGGTGCCGGGAACGAGCGGGCCGATCCCGGTGGACAGCACCCGGTCGCCCTCGACGGACAGGGCCCGTCGCCTGCCTCGTGCGTCCCGCGCCCGGCCGTCGACGGCCACGGTCGCCGACGAGACCCCGTCGGCCAGGTCGTCGGCGAGCACGGGTCCGAGAAGCGGTACGTCGACCAGTCTCCGCCCGAACTCCTCCACGACGAGGGCCACCTCGACACCGGAGGCGCCGTCCGAGCGCAACGCCCGCCAGCCGGTGGCCTCGACCGCCTTCTCCAGCCGCCCGATCCGCTCGGCGTCGTCCAGGTCGAGGACCGAGCCGGGTCCCAGGTCGTCGGCCAACCTGGCGGCCGCGTCGCGGAGTTGGCGTTGTTCAGCTGTCAGCCGTACGTCCATCGCGCTCCTTGAGTACCTGTTCCTTGAGAACTCGCCGCAGCACCTTTCCCGAGGGCAGGCGCGGGATCTCGGCCACGAACTCGACACGGCTCGGTCGTTTGTAGGAGGCCAGCCTGCCGCCGACCAGTTCGACGAGTTCGGCGGCCTCGACCGGCGCGGCCCGCCGGACCGCCGCGACGACCGCCTCCCCGTCCGCGCCGTCGGGGACGCCGAACACGGCGCAGTCGGCGACCGCCGGATGGCCGTGCAACACGGCCTCGACCTCGGCGGGGGCGACCTGGAACGCCCGCACCTTGATCATCTCCTTGGAACGGTCGGTGAGGCGCACCCACCCGTCCGCGTCGACGCTGCCGACGTCGCCGGTGCGGTACCAGCCGTCGTGCAGGGCGTCCGCCGTCGCCTCGGCCGGCAGGTACCCGGCCATCAGGGACTCCGAGCGCGCCTCGATCTCCCCGCTCTCGCCCGGCCCGACGGGCTCCCCCGTCTCCAGCGAGACCACGCGCACGCGCACGCCCGGCACGGGACGGCCGGCCGAGTCCAGGCGCGCCCCGTCGAGCGGGTTGCAGGCGATGACGGGCAGTTCGCTCGCCCCGTACGCGGGCAGCCAGCCCACCCCGGTCCGCCGGGTCACCGTCTCGGCGATGCTCGGGGTCACCGGGGTGGCGCCCCACATGATGTAGCGCAGCGAGGACAGGTCGTACGACTCCAGCTTCGGGTGGGAGGCGATGGCGAGCGCGATCGGGGCGACAGCCATCTCCACGGTGATGCGGTCGAGTTCGATGTGGTGCAGCAGCCGGTCCAGGTCGAAGCGGCGGTGCAGGCGCAGCCAGGCCCCGGCCTCCAGGGCCGTGACGATGTTGAGCAGGCCCAGGATGTGCGAGGGCGGGGTGGCGACCTGGATGCGGTCGCGCGCGGTGAGGCCGAGGGCGTCCCGCCAGTGCCGGACGGCGGCGGCGAACGAGGCGTGCGTGTGCCGGACCGCCTTGGGCATGCCGGTGGTGCCCGAGCTGAACACCAGGACCGCGTCGGCGTCCCGGTCCACGGACAGCTCCTCGCCGCGTCCCGGCTCGATCGGCTCGTCCAGGTGCAGCATCGGCATCAGTCCGGCGAGCACCGGGTGGTCGCCGACCGCGTGGGCGGGCGCGGTGATCTCCAGGGCGTGCTCGACCTCGCCCCGCTTCCAGGCCGGGCTCAGCAGGACGACGGCCGCGCCCAGCCGCCAGAGGGCCTGCACGGCGATCACGAACTCCGGCCGGTTGGAGGACATGAGCGCCACCCGGTCCCCCGCCCGCACACCCCGCCGGGCCAGTGTCCCGGCCAGCCCGTCCGCGAGGGCCGTCAGCTCGGTACGGCTGTACCCACGGTCCTCGAAGACCAGCGCGGCCCGTTCGCCCATCTCTCGCTCCCACCCCTTGAGAGGATCCCATCAGCCAGGAGAGAATAGTATTCTCGTTTCGACAGAACCTTGATACCAGAGGTGGAGGAGGGCGTCCATGGCGAGCCCCGCACTGTTCCGGCGCGCGACCGTCGTCAAGATCGTTCAGGAGACCGCCGACGCCCGGACCTTCGTGCTGGACCCGCAGGACGGCCCGTTCTCGTACCAGGCCGGACAGTTCTGTGTCTTCCGGGTCCGGGTCGACGGCCGCGACCTGCTGCGTTCGTACTCGATGTCCAGCGCTCCGGAGTGCGACGCCGAGCTGATGACGACGGTCAAGCGCGTCCCGGACGGCAAGGTCTCCAACTGGCTGATCGACCGTGTCGGGGAGGGCGACGAACTCGAACTGACCTTGCCCCGCGGCCGGTTCTGCCTGCGCCCGGCCGCGACGCCGCTGCTCGGTTTCAGCGGCGGCAGCGGCATCACCCCGATCCTGTCCCTGGCCAAGAGCACCCTCGCCGGTACCGGCCGGAGTGTCCGGCTGCTCTGTGCCGACCGCGACCGCGACGCGGCGATCTTCCGCTCGGCGCTGGAGGACCTGGCCGCGCGGTATCCCGGCCGTCTGACGGTCCTGCGGCACCTCGACGCCGACCGCGGGTTCCTCGACCCGGCCGCGGTACGGGAGTTCGTCGGGCCGGACGGTGCCGCGGACGCGTACGTGTGCGGTCCTGAGCCCTTCATGGCGCTCGTGGAGTCGGCGCTGCCCGGGCCCGGGCGCATCTTCAGCGAGCGGTTCGGCGGCGACGCGCCGACGCCCGTGCCGGACGGGACCGCTCCCGCCGCGGACACCGGCACCGTCACGATCCAGCTCGGCACCAGGCGCGTGTCGGTGCGCAAGCACCCGAACGAGACGCTGCTGCAGACCGCCCGACGGGCCGGCCTGACCCCGCCGTCCTCCTGCGAGGCGGGCAACTGCGCGACCTGCATGGCCAGGCTGACGGAGGGCAGCGCGACGATGCGGGTGAACGACGCGCTCACCGAGGAGGAGGTCGCCGAGGGCTACGTCCTCACCTGCCAGGGCATCCCGGACGCGGGGTCAGTCACCGTCCACTACGAGTGAGCCGTGTTCGCCGAGCCGGGGCGGCGGCCGGAACTCGGGCTCGTAACCGGCGACCCTGACCGGGCTGCCGACCAGGCGGTAGCCGCCCGCCCGGACGATCATCTCCGGGGTGGCGTCCAGGGCCTCGGGCAGGGTGCGCACGGCCGCCGCCGGGATGCCGAGCGGGCGCAGTCGCGCCTCCCAGCCCTTCGCCGTGTCGGCGGCCAGGGCGCGGGTGACGGCGGTGAGGACCTCGTCGCGGCGGGCGGCCCGCTCGGCCATCGTCCGGAAGCCGTCGATCCCGGCCTCGGCGGCGAAACCGCGCCAGAAGCCGTCGTGGGTGACGAACAGCGCCAAGTGCCCTTCCTGGGTGGGGAAGAGCTGGGCCGGCACGTAGTAGGAGTGCGCGCCGCCCGGCATGCGGCGCGGCTCGACGCCGTCGTTGAGGTAGGCGGAGGCACGGTAGTTGAGCTGGGCGAGCATCACGTCCCGCAGCGCCACGTCGACCTGTCCGCCGCGCCCGGAGACGATCTGGGCGAGCAGGCCCAACGCCGCTGTCAGGGCCGCGGAGTTGTCGGCGGACGAGTACCCGGGCAGGGTCGGCGGTCCGTCCGGGTCGCCGGTCAGCGCGGCCACACCGGTCGCGGCCTGGATGACGTAGTCGAAGGCCGGGTCGTCCCCGCCGTCCAGGCCGTATCCGGTGACCGCGACACACACGAGCCGTTCGTTGTGGCGGCGCAGGCCGTCGTACGTCAGCCCCAGGCGCCGGATCACCGACGGCTTGAGGTTGACCAGCAGCGCGTGCGCGTCGGCGGCCAGCTCGCCCAGTCTCAGGCGCCCTCGCTCGGTCGTGAGGTCGAGGCAGATGCTGCGCTTGTTGCGGTTGATGCTGGCGAAGTAGGCGTCGCCCACCTGCCGGGAGAGGTCGCCGCCGGGCGGCTCGATCTTGGTGACCTCGGCACCGAGGTCGGCGAGGAGCATCGTGGCGAAGGGGCCCGCGAGGATGTGGCCGACCTCCAGGACGCGGATGCCGGCGAGGGGGCCGGGGCTCACCGGAAATCCGCCGCCAGGCCGGCGATCATCTCCCGGGTGCGGCGCTTGGAGGCGATCAGTTCCTCGCGGCCGTCGCCGATGGGCAGCAACCGTACGGACAGGTCGGTGACGCCCGCGTCCGCGAACCGCCTGAACCGGGCCGCGATCGCCGCCTCGTCGCCCGCCGCGCACAGGTCGCCGACGTCCTCGGCGTCGCCGTACCCCAGCAGCCGCTGGTAGTTCGGCGAGATCTCGGCCTCGCCGAGAATGCGGTTCGCGCGTTCCCGGGCCGCGTCGACCTCGGAGGGCCGGCACAGGCACACCGGGATGCCGGCGACGACGCGCGGCGCGGGGCGCCCGGAGGCCTCGGCGGCCTTGGTGATCCGGGGGACGACGTGGTCGGCGACGGCGCGTTCGTCGGCCATCCACAGCACGGTGCCGTCGGCGCGCTCGCCCGCGAGGGCCAGCATGACCGGGCCGAGGGCGGCCAGCAGGACCGGCAGCGGGGCGACCGGGGCCAGGTCGAGCGGATTGTGCACGGTGTAGGTGGCGTTCTCGACGTCGATGGGGCCGGGGCCGCTGCGGGCCGCGTCCAGGACGTCCAGGTAGTCACGGGTGAGACCGGCCGGGCGCTCGTAGGGCAGGCCGAGCATGCCCTGGACGATCCAGTGGTGCGAGGGGCCCACGCCGAGGGCGAGCCGTCCGCCGGTGGCCGCCTGAGCGGACAGCGCCTGGCGGGCCAGCGCGACGGGATGCTGGGCCTGCAGCGGTACGACGGCGGTGCCCAGCTCGATCCGGGAGGTGCGCGCGCCCATCAGCGCCACGGCGGTCAACGCGTCGAAGTCCGACGGGACCTGAGGCACCCAGGCGGTGTCCAGCCCGGCGCTCTCGGCCCACTCCACGTCCGCGATCATGCGCGAGACCTTCCGCGCGGAGTCGCCCCGCTCGGGCCCGATCATGACACCGATCCGCACGTTCCCTCCAGATGGTCCGGGTTCGGGGCTCCGCGCACGCGGAGGGTCAGGAGGACGTCGTGAGCGCGCGCACCTCGGCGACCACGGCGTCCAGGGGGGTACCGGTGGGGAACACCCCCGCCGCGCCCGCGGCCTTCAGGCGCGGGACGTCCGCCGGCGGGATGGTGCCGCCGACGACGACCGTGATGTCACCGGCGTCGGCGGCCCGCAGTCCCTCGACGGTCCGGGCGGTCAGCGCCAGATGGGCGCCGGACAGCATGCTCAGGCCGACCATCGCCACGTCCTCCTGGACGGCGGTGGCCACGATGTCGTCGACGCGCTGCCGGATGCCGGTGAAGACGACCTCGAAGCCGGCGTCGCGCAGCGCCCGTGCCACGATCTTGGCGCCCCGGTCGTGGCCGTCCAGGCCGGGCTTGGCGATGAGAATGCGAGCCGCCATCAGTGCATCACCGGATTCCCCATCAGAACACCACCGGTTGCCGGAACTCGCCCCACACGTCCTTCAGCGCCGTGACCATCTCGCCGACCGTGCAGTAGGCGTTGGCGCAGTCGATCAGGGGGCCCATCAGGTTGTCGGTGCTCTCGGCGGCCCGGGAGAGGGCGGCCAGCCGGGCGCGGACGTCGGCGGGGTCGCGCTCGGCCCTGACGCGCGCCAGCCGCTTCAGCTGGGTCTCGCGGCCCCGCGCGTCGAGTGCGTAGGTGGCGATGTCGGGGGCGGGCTCGTGCTCGTCGACGTGGCGGTTGACGCCGATCACCGGCCGCTCGCCGCCCTCGACCTCCAGGTGGATACGGTAGGCCTCGTCCGCGATGAGCCCCTGCAGATAGCCGTCCTCGATCGCCCGGACCATGCCGCCGTGGGCCTCCAGGTCCGCCATGATCTCGACGATCCGCTCCTCCGTGGCGTCCGTGAGCGCCTCCACGAAGTACGAGCCGCCCAGCGGGTCGGCGACGCGGGCGACGCCGGTCTCGTGGGCGAGGATCTGCTGGGTGCGCAGGGCCAGGGTGGCCGACTCCTCGCTGGGCAGGGCGAACGGCTCGTCCCAGGCGGCGGTGAACATCGACTGGACGCCGCCGAGCACCGACGCCAGGGCCTCGTAGGCGACCCGGACGGTGTTGTTGCGGGCCTGCGGGGCGTACAGCGAGGCGCCGCCGGCCACGCAGCCGAAGCGGAACATGGCCGCCTTGTCGGCCGCGGCGCCGTACCGCTCCCGCACGATGGTCGCCCAACGCCTGCGTCCGGCACGGTACTTGGCGATCTCCTCGAAGAAATCGCCGTGCGTGTAGAAGAAGAAGGAGACCTGCGGGGCGAACCGGTCGATCGCCATCCGGCCGCGCTCCAGCACGGTGTCGCAGTACGTCACGCCGTCGGCGAGCGTGAACGCCATCTCCTGGACGGCGTTGGCGCCCGCGTCGCGGAAGTGCGCGCCGGCCACCGAGATCGCGTTGAACCTCGGCACCTCGGCCGCGCAGAACTCGATGGTGTCGGCGATCAGCCTGAGGGACGGCTCGGGCGGCCAGATCCAGGTGCCGCGGGAGGCGTACTCCTTGAGAATGTCGTTCTGGATGGTGCCGGTGAGCTTGGCCCGGGGCACTCCCCCGCGCTCGGCGGCGGCCACGTAGAGGGCGAGCAGGATCGCCGCCGTCCCGTTGACGGTGAAGCTGGTGCTGATGCGGTCCAGCGGGATGCCCTCGAAGAGCACCTCGGCGTCGGCCAGCGTGTCGACGGCGACGCCGACCCGGCCGACCTCCTCGCTCACCTCGGGGTCGTCGGAGTCGTAGCCGCACTGGGTCGGCAGGTCGAGCGCCACGGACAGGCCGGTACCGCCCTGCGCCAGCAGATACCGGTAACGCCGGTTCGACTCCTCGGCGGTGCCGAACCCCGAGTACTGCCTGAGCGTCCACAGCCGCCCCCGGTATCCGGAGGCGTAGTTGCCGCGCGTGAACGGGAACGTGCCCGGCGCGGGCGGCTCGGCAGCCCGGTCCGCCGGTCCGTAGACCGGCTTCAGCGGGATGCCGGACGAGGTCTGCGCGTAGTCATTCATCGTTCGGATACGGTACTTGCGAAAAATGAGAATGCCAATACCGCAAGCGAGAATGACTGGAGCAACCAGCGCTCCGAAGGGGCGCGGGGAGCTGCGCGACCAGCCCCCCACGCAGCCGCAGTCGCACAACTCCCCGACGCCACCCCCACGGAGCACTCCCCGGCGCTACTCCTCCCGCATCGCCGCGCACAGACCGCCGTCCACCACGATGTCGACGCCGTTCACGAAGCTCGCCTCGTCGGACAGCAGGAACGCGGCGACGGCGGCGACCTCCTCGCTCCGCCCGGGGCGGCCCACCGGCGTGCGCTCGATGAGCTCCCGTACCGACGCGTGCCGGGCCATCTCCAGCCGCGTCTCCGGGGTGTCGATCGCGCCGGGCGACAGCGAGCACGCCCGGGCACCGGCCGGCCCGAGCCGCACCGCCTCGGCCGGCACGAAGCGGTGCACGCCGTAGGTGGCCCACGGGTAGACCCAGGCGGGATCCTCGAGCGCCGGGCCCACCGCGTCGCGGACCCGGTCGAGGAAGTCCTCCCGCAGCGGGTCGTCCAGGACGGCCGCGACCGCCGGGTCCGGGTCGACGTGGGCGATCAGCGGGGACACGGAGGCCAGGTACACGAACGCCGTACCGGCGGTGGCCAGCGGGCGCAGCGCCTCCGCCAGCAGGGCGGTCGCGACGAAGTCGCCCTGGAGGACCGTGCGCCAGTCGGCCTCCTCCGGGGTGACGCTCTCCGCGTGCACGACGGCCCGGAGCGTACCGAGTTCCGCGGCCCGGCCGGCCAGCCGGGCCACGTCGTCGCGGTCGGCCGTGGTGCCCGCGAACGGCTCGGCGACGGCTTTCCTGCCCTGGCTCGACAGGTCCTTCGCGTACGCGGCCACGGCGGCTTCGTCCTGGTCGACCAGCAACAGCACGTCCACCAGGTCGGCCAGACGGCTCGCGCATGCCTGCCCCGTCCCGCGACCGGCACCGGTGGCAATACCTACCGTGGTCATGCGCCACTCCTCACTAGAGACACTCGTCACAGCACGAGTGTCTCCCGGGTGGCGGTGTCCGGGCCCCGGCGGGGCCGGGACACCTCTGCCACGGCAGGCCCGGAGCCCGACCACGGGCTCGCCCGCGGCCGTCTTCACGGACTCCACGCCCCGGCCTCACGGCGTGCACACGGTCTTCAGCCGGGCCGCCGCGGCATCGATCCCGCTCGGGTCGGGATTCGTGTCGCCGTCCAGGACGGCCTTGTTGTAGTCCTTGATCGCCTTGTCGAGGTCGTCGACAGCCTTGCCGACCTTGCCGTCGTCCGTCTTGTCGTCGATCTTGTCCAGGTTCTTCTCGATGGTGGTGATGGACTCCCCGGTCTTCGCCGGGTCCTCCGCCGCGTCCGCACCCGCCTGGTTGATGGCTGTGATGCTGTCGGCGATGGAGTCGGCGTTGGTGAGGCAGTCCAGCGAGTCGTCGGGGTCGCAACCGGTGGCGAGGGCGGCGGTCAGGGTGACGGCGGCTGCGACGGTGGCGAGAGCGGTGATGCGTCGGCGGCGGTCGGCGGCCATGGTGGCGGTCCCTTCTCACGGCGGCGCTGCACGCGTCCGCCTGCGGAATTCCTCGGGCCCGGGAGCTCGGCGCCCCCGTGATCTCCGCCCTCCACGATTCCGTGGCGCGACCGCCGTCACGAGGAAGCGGGCTCCCGGACCCGTGGTGCAGCCCGCTCCACCACGGAAGGCCCGGACCCGCGCCGGGGGGCTGCCGGCCAGTGGCCGGCAGCCCCCTCCCGGAGGGACCCGCGCCCTCTCAGGCCACCTGCACGGCCGGGGTATCGGCGGCCTCGCCCAGCCGCCTGCTCCCCGGCACGAGCGCGACCAGCAGCGTCCCGAGGGCGCAGCATCCGACGACGAGCCAGAGGCCGTTGGTGAAGCCCTTGTCGAGGTAGAACTGGGTGCCCTTGAGGACCACTCCGTGCCGGGCCATGACCACGAAGGCCAGCTGGGAGACGATGATCTGGGCGACACCCTGGGCGAGGGTCTGGGCGCCGTTGGCGAGAGCCTGTTCGGCCGGCGTCACCACCTCGATGATCATGATGGGGACGACGGCGACGACCATGCCGGTGCCGAAGCCCGCGATCACGCCCATGCCCACGATCTGGGGGCCGCTGTGGTGCAGGTGCGTACCGATGCCGTACCCGAGGACGGTGAGCGCGGAGCCGACGGCGAGCAGGACCCGGGCGTCCACGCGGCGGGCGGCCCAGCCGGTGCCCACGGCCGCCACGATGATCATCGCGCTGATCGGGCTGGTGACGATGGCGTTGTGGGTGCCGGACCAGCCGAGGCCCTCGGAGACGTGCGGGATGTTCGGCATCAGCACCAGCAGCTGGATGACCACGCCGACGGCGCTCAGCGAGCCGGCCGCCACCGAGGTGGCCAGCAGGACGGTCCACACGGGCCGGCGGCGGGTCATGGCCGGCGGGAACAGCGGTTCGGCCACCCGGCGCTCGACGACCAGGAAGGCGATCAGCGCGACCACCGCGCCCGCGACGTAGCCGATGAACTTCCCGCTGCCCCAGCCCCAGTCGGCCCCTTCTCCGACCGCGTACACGAGCCCGGTGACCCCGGCGCCGAGGAGGAGCCCGCCGGTCCAGTCCATGCGGCCGGTGCTCTGCCGGACCGGGCTCTCCGGGACGAAGACCGCCACCATCGCGAAGCTCACCGCGGTGCTGATGGCCATGAACCACAGCACGCCGCGGAAGCCGTAGTCGTCCAGCAGCCAGCCGGCCAGGAACGGTCCGCCGAAGGCGACCAGACCGACGCCACCGGCGAGGATGCCGCTGGCGATGCCGACCCAGCGGCGCGGGAAGATGTCGCGGGTGATGGCGTAGCCGATGGGCATCGTGGCCGCGTAGACGCCGGCGAGTCCGCGTCCGATCAGCAGCGTGCGGTAGTCGGTGGCGACGGCGGCGAGCAGGTCGCCGGCGAAGCCGAGCCCGGTGGCGACGAGCAGGACGCGCTTCTTGCCGAACAGGGCGGCGCCCTTGACCATGAACGGCAGGAAGAAGGTCCCTGTCAGCAGGGTCATCAGGGTGAACCAGGCGATCTGGGTGGTCCGGAAGTGGATCGCGACGTCGGCCTGGGCGATGCCGGACAGCGCGGCGACGAGCGACACGAGTTGGACCGTCCACAACAGCGCGACGACGACGAGCACGTTGCGTGTGGTGGAGCGGGATCTGTCGTCCGCCTCTGGCGGAACGGTCTGCGTCTGGGACATGGGGGCCTTCCGTGGACGGTCGGGGGCGCGGGAAGCCGCCGCGGACAGACACGGCCTGGTGCGCCTTGCCGGAGGGGAGATCGGACGGCACAGCGGTGAGCGGGCCGATCCGGGTCGCCGACGTATCTCGTCGGCCCAGGGGAGATGCGGGGACGCTCAGGTACGGGCGTCGCACGTAACGTAGACCTAACGGTCGGTACAATCAATCCTTCGAACCGGAGAAAGTTCGATGAGGCGGTCGCTTCCGAGACAGCACAAAAAATGCCGCGCGAACATCAGAGTTCGCGCGGCAACGAAAGAGCCCAGAAAAGCTCAGGAGGGAACAGAAGGACAGGGAGCCCGGTGTCGTCAGACGCCGCTCACGAGTCCGCGGCCCCCGTCCCGAGCTGGAACTGGTGCTTCAGGAAGGCCCCGGTCCACGCCATAAGGTCGGAGGGCACGTAGTAGCCCTTCTCGTCGTTGATGGCCTCCCAGTTCGCGGCCACGTCCTCCACCGAGGCCGGACCGGCCTCGTGGGCGTAGCCCTCCGTGGAGGCGAGGAACAGGCGTGCGAAGCGTCCCGCGCCTGCCGTGTAGATCTCGCCGCTGACCGGGCAGCTCTCGTGCGCGAGGTAGGCGGCCATGGGCGCGACGGCGTCGGACGGCATGTACGGCATGCCGGGGGCGGCCTCGGCGGGCTCCTCCTCGGGGCCGCCGCCCATCCGGGTCATGGCGGCCGGCGCGATCAGGTTGACCTTGATGTTGTGCGGCTCCCCCGCCAGCTTCGCGCTGCGGGCCATGCCGACCGTGCCCGCCTTGGCGGCCGCGTACGACAGGTTGTTGTCCATGCCGAACATGCCGCTGGAGGTGGTCAGTACGACCCGGCCGTACTGCTGCTCCACGAAGTGTGGCCAGGCGGCGCGCATCGTGTTGAACGAGCCGACGAGGTGCACGGCGAGGTGGCGCTCCAGGTTCTCCGCATCGATGTCGGGCAGGCCCGCGTAGCGGATGATCCCGGCGTTGTTGACGAGGATGTCGATGCGGCCGAAGTGCTCCACCGCGGTGTCGACGATCGCCTGGCCTCCGGCCGGTGTGGAGACGTCGTGGGTGTCCGCGACGGCCTCGCCGCCCGCCGCCGTGATCTCGTCGACGGCCTTCTGCGCGGGACCCGCGTCCGAGCCGTCGCCCTCCATGGAACCGCCCAGGTCGTTGACGACGACCTTGGCCCCGCGTGCCGCCAGGAGGCGGGCATGGGCCCGGCCGATGCCACGACCCGCGCCGGTGACCACGGCGACGCGCCCTTCGAAGCTCAACTTGCTCATGCCTGACTCCTGTTGTGCGACGGTTGCGTGCGGGATACGGAACACCGGTCCCGTCCGGGCGGGCGGAACCGGCGGATGGTGCGGGGCCTTCGGGACGCCCCGGCTACCAGGTGACCGGCAGCTCGCTGATGCCGAAGGCGAGCGCGTCGGACGGCCGGAATTCGAGTTCGTCCCGGTCGACCGCGAGGTGCAGGGTCGGGATGCGCCGGTAGAGGGTGCCGTAGACGACCTGCAGCTCGATGCGCGCGAGCTGCTGGCCCAGGCACTGGTGGATGCCCCAGCCGAAGGCGTGGTGGTGCCGGGAGTCCCGGGTGAGGTCGAGTTTCTCCGGGTCGGGGAACGCCTGCGGGTCCCAGTTGCCGGCGGGCAGCGGGACGACGATGCCGTCACCGGCCTTGATCTCGGCGCCCTCGAACTCGAAGTCCTCGGCGGCGATCCGGCGCTGCCCGAACTGGGCGACGGTCAGGTAGCGCAGGATCTCCTCGACGGCGGGTGCCGCGTCCTTGGTGTCCTCGATCTCGCGCAGCCTGGCCAGCTGCTCGGGATTGTCCATGAGCAGCGCCGTGCCCACCGTGATCATCGTCGCGCTGGTCTCGTGACCGGCGATCAGCAGGATCATGGCGAGCAGGGTGGCTTCGGGAAGGGTGAGGTCGCCGTCGTCGATGCGCGCGGCGAAGTCCGAGAGCACGTCCTCACCCGGCTCCTCCATCTTCTTCTGGAGGAGTGCCGCCAGGTAGCCGCCCAGCGCCTGGTTGGCGCGGTTCTGCTCCTCGGTGGTCTTGTCGCTGCGGGTGGCGAAGGACGCGTGCTCGTGGAAGAACTCGTGGTCGTCGTACGGCACTCCGAGCAGTGCGCAGATCATCAGCGAGGGCAGCGGGAGCGACAGCGCGTGCACCAGGTCGACCGGCTTGGGGCCCGCGAGCATCTTGTCGATGAGGTCGTCGGTGATCCGCTGGATCTCGGGCCGCAGCGCCTCCATCCGGGGACGGGTGAAGGGCCGGGTCATCATGCGGCGGATCCGGGTGTGGTCGGCGCCGTCCGCGTTGAAGATCGTGAGCGGGTGGAGGTGCGCCGTCTCCGCCATGGCCCGGTTCGGGTAGGGGAAACCGGCCTGCTTGTCGTCCGAGCTGACCCTGGGGTCGGACAGGATGGCGCGCTGGGCGGCGTGTCCGGTGACGAGCCAGGGGGTGCTGCCGTCCCAGATCCGGCCCCGGGTGACCGGCCCCTTCTCGTTCAGGGCACGCAGCCCGGGCGGCGGGGCGAAGGGGCACTTGGCGTCCCGGTCGTCCTGGTAGTGGTAGACCTTCTCGTCGGGGGCGGTTCGGGCCTCTGCCTCGGCCATGGGTTCTCCTACGGTGATGGGGTGGGGGGAAGGAGCGGGCGCGGGTGGGCTATTCCTCGATGCGGATGGCCAGCGCCGGGCAGACCGCGGCCGCGTTGCGGACCTCGTCGGCCAGTTCCGCGGGCGGGTTCTCGTTGAGGACCACGACGATGCCGTCGTCCTCGCGCTGGTCGAACACGTCCATGGCGGCGGCCACGCACTGTCCGGCCGCGACACACTTCTCCTCGTCGACGACGACCTTCATGGGATCTCTCCAGCTCGTTCAGGGGGTGGGGATGGGGGTACGGAAGGCGTCGACGATCTCCTGTCGGCGCACCCGGGCCTGCTTGGGCATGTTCCAGCCGAGGACTCCGGTGACCACGCCGTCCAGCCGGTAGCGGGCGACGAAGCGACGGGCCGTCAGATCTCCCTCGACGACGTCGACTTCGGCCTCGGCCGGCAGGAAGCCGTGCACCTGGAGCTTGGCGTCGAACTGGTCCGTCCAGAAGTACGGGACGGGCGCGTACGGCCGGTCCTCGCCGAGGATCGCCGCGGCCACCGCGATGGCCTGCTCGGTGGCGTTCGTACGGTTCTCCAGGCGGACCGGGCGGCCGAGCCGCTCGTGGTGCCAGCGGGCCACGTCGCCGACGGCGTAGATGCCCTCCGCGGCCCGGCAGCGGGCGTCGCAGACCACGCCGTTGTCCAGCCGCAGCCCGCTGCCCGCGAGCCACTCCGTCGCCGGTACGGCGCCGATCGCGACGACCACGACATCGGCCGGCAGTGTCTCTCCGCCGGCGAGCCGCACGCCCGCCACCCGGCCCGCGCCGTCGCCGGTGAGCCCGACGACGCCGTGGCCCAGGCGCAGCCGGACACCGCGTTCGGTGTGCAGTTCGGCCAGCACGCCGGACACCAGCGGGCCCACCTGCAGAGCCATGGGCGCGTCGAGGGGGCCGGTCAGGGTGACGTCGAGGCCGAGCTTGCACGCGGTGGCCGCGATCTCGGAGCCGAGGACGCCTTCGCCGACGACCACCAGCCGCCGGCCGGCCAGCAGGTCCTTGCGCAGGGCCAGTGCGTCGTCGAGGGTGCGCAGCACGTGCACCCCGGCGAGCGCGTCCTGGCCGGGCAGCCGCCGTGCCCGTACGCCGGTGGCGATCACGACGGCGTCGGCGGACAGCTCCCGGCCGGACTCGGTGCGCACGGTCCGGGTCGCCGGCTCCAGCGCGACGGCCGGGTCGCCGAGCGCGAACTCGGCGTCCAGGGCCGACAGGACGTCCTCGGTGCGCAGCGCGGCCCGCTCCGGTTCCCACTCGCCGGCGAGGACCTGCTTGGACAGCGGGGGCCGGTCGTACGGTGCGTGGGGCTCGTCGCCGAGTACGGTGAGGGCGCCGGTGTACCCCTTGCGCCGCAGTGCTTCCGCGGTGGTCAGCCCGGACGCGGAGGCGCCCACCACCAGCACGCGGTCCGGGGCGGTCATGCGAGCACCTCGCCGACCGTGTTCCCCCTGGCGATGCCGTCGATCGTCATGCGTGACTCCGTTTGGGTCTCTGGTGCGGTGTCCGTCTCTGAAAAATAGACCGACCGGTCGCCATAATCAATTCGGTCCATATGAGGACGCGGCTCGGATCAAGTGCCGACGCCTCGCGCGCAGGACAGCGCCCGTCGCGCGAGGCTGGACGGCCCACCGCCAACGTGCCGGTCGTGCCCGGCGGGGCTCAGAGGAGGTAGCGCCCGCCGTTGGCGCTGAGGCTCTGGCCGGTCACGTAGCCGGCCTCCTCGGAGGCGAGGTAGGCCACCGCGTAGGCGATGTCCTCGGGCTGCCCGGCCCGCTTCATGGGCATGGTGGCCGCGGCCGCCTCCACGTCGACGGGACCCTCGCGGACCAGCGGGGTGTCGATGAAGCCCGGCGGGACGTGGTTGACGGTGATGCCCTTGTCGGCGTACTCGATCGCGAGGGCCCGGGTGAGGCCGATGACGCCGCCCTTGGAGGCCGCGTAGTGGGCCATGGCGGGGGCGCCGGTCTGCGCGGACGAGGACGAGATGTTGACGATCCGCCCCCAGCCCGCCGCCAGCATGTCCGGCACCAGTTCCTTGGTGACCAGGAACGGTCCCTTGAGGTTGATGCCGATCATGCGGTCCCAGGCCGCCTCGCTGATGCCGGTGAAGGGCACGTAGGCGGTGGTCCCGGCGTTGTTGACGAGGATCGTGACGGCGCCCAGTTCCTCGCGGGTCCGGGCCGCCGCGGCGGCGACGGCCGGGGCGTCGGCGGCGTCGCCGGCCACGGCGATCGCGGTGCCGCCCGCCTCCTGGATCTCGGCCACGGTCTTCTCCGCGCCTTCGGCGTTCAGGTCCCAGACGGCGACCGCCGCGCCGCGCGAGGCGAGGACGACCGCGATCGCCCGTCCGATTCCACGGGCGCCGCCGGTGACGACCGCGACCTTTCCTTGCAGGGTCATGCGTGCTCCTTGTGTGCCTGGTGCGGGAGGTGTGCCTGGCGCGGGTGGCGTACGGCCCCCGTCACTCGCCCAGCGCCTCGCGCGCCGCGTTGCGGGCCCCCACCGCGCGGGGGAAGCCCGCGTAGCCGGCGGAGTGGTAGATGACCTCGGCGATCTCGTCCTTGGTCAGTCCGTTGGTCAGCGCGACCCGGACGTGCGTCTTCAACTCGGTCTCGGCGCCCAGCGCGATCAGGAGGCCGAGCGTGACCAGGCTGCGGTCCCGGGGGGCGAGCCCCTCACGGGCCCAGATCGCGCCCCAGACGCTGGTCAGACCGATGTCGACCAGTTCCTCCCCGAGACGGCCGTCGCGGAGGTCGACCTCCCCTTCCGGGAAGACCCCCGGCAGAGCCGCGCGCATGGCCTTCCAGCCGGCGGCTCGCAGATCGGCGGTGGTCCCGGCCCCCGCCACGGTGGGTTCCTGGACGTCCTCGGTCGTCATGTGCGACTCCTCTGCCACGACATTGTGCGGTTCGCCTGAGCGAAAGTTAATTCAAACGGTCGGTACAATCAATCCATCGCGCCGATCCGGTCGTCCGCGCCGCGGACCGAGCCCGCCGTGCGGCGAGATCACCCGGGGACCCGAAACCCGCGACCCCAGACCATTGATCGGGCCCACCCCCTCCCTTACGCTCGGCCTGAATATTCGACCGACTGGTCGAAACATCATTCAAGGCGCACGCGGGAGCAGCGGCCCCTGTCACGTTGGAGGGCAGATGAGCGAATCGACGAAGGCGCCGGAAGCGGCGCCCGCCGCGCAGGCACAGGCACCGGAGCAGGGCGTCGGTGTCGTCGACGTACTGGTGATCGGCGCCGGGGTCACCGGCATCTACCAGCTCTACCGGGCCCGCGAGGCCGGCTTCTCGGCGCAGCTGATCGAGGCCGGCACGGGTGTGGGCGGCACCTGGTACTGGAACCGCTACCCCCAGGCCCGCTTCGACTCCGAGAGCTACACCTACGGCTACCTGTTCTCCAAGGAGCTGTGGGAGGAGTGGGAGTGGTCGGAGCACTTCGCCGGCCAGCCGGAGATCGAGCGGTACTTCAACCACGTGGTCGACCGGTTCGACCTGCGCCGGCACATCTCCTTCGGCGCCAAGGTGACCTCGGCCGTCTGGGACGAGCCGTCGGGCACCTGGACCGTCCGGACGGAGGACGGCACGGAACGCCGGGCACGGTTCGTGGTCGCGGCGACCGGCATCCTCTCGGTGCCGTTCATCCCGGACATCCCCGGGCGCGCGGACTTCCGCGGCGAGCAGCACCACACCGGACGGTGGCCGAAGACACCCGTGGACTTCGCCGGCAAGCGGGTGGCCCAGATCGGCACCGGCTCCAGCGGCGTGCAGATCGTCCCGGCGATCGCCGACGAGGTGGCCTCCATCACGGTGTACCAGAAGGTCGCCGACTGGCTCACGCCGCTGAACAACCGGCCGATCACGCCCGAGGAGCAGGCGGACCTGAAGGCCAACTTCGAGTCCATCCGCGACACGCTGAACACCTCGGTCAGCGGGTTCCTGCACCAGATCACGATGCGCTCGGGCCTGGACGACACCCCGGAGCAACGGCAGGAGTTCTACGAGCAGAAGTGGAACAGCCCCGGCTTCACCAAGCTCTCCGAGCACTACTACGACATGACCA
This sequence comes from Streptomyces sp. NPDC013157, assembly GCF_042899865.1. Lineage (NCBI taxonomy): Bacteria > Bacillati > Actinomycetota > Actinomycetes > Kitasatosporales > Streptomycetaceae > Streptomyces > Streptomyces sp. NPDC013157. The sequence continues at coordinate 304,292 of NZ_JBIBAK010000005.1, forward strand.
CCAACCCCACGGTCAACGAGGAGTTCTGCGCGTTCATCGCCGCCAAGATCCGTTCCATCGTCAAGGATCCGGCGACGGCCGAGAAACTCATCCCCAAGGGGCACGGCTACGGCGGCCGGCGGCCCCCGTTCGGCACCGGCTACTACGAGGCGTACAACAAGCCGAACGTCCACCTCGTCGACATCAACGAGACGCCGATCATCCGCATCACCGAGACCGGCATCGAGACCGCGGAGGGCGTGCACGAGGTCGACATCATCATCTGGGCCACCGGCTACGACTTCGGCACCGGCGCCCTGAACCGGCTGGGCGTGCGGGGCCGTGACGGGCTCGCCCTCAAGGAGTACTGGGCGGACGGTCCGTCGACGTACCTGGGCGTCGCGACCGCCGGCTTCCCGAACTTCTTCTTCCCCGGCGGACCGCACGGCGCCCTCGGCAACAACCCGCGCTACTCCGGCGACCAGGTCGACTACGTGACGGACGTCCTCGTGCACGCACGCGACCGCGGCCACGACGTCGTCGCGCTCACCGCGGCCGCGGAGGAGGAGTGGACGAACCTGGTCAACGACAGCGAGAGCCAGTCCTCCTTCCTGAAGAGCAGCTACTTCTACGGGGCGAACATCCCCGGCAAGGCGATCAAACAGCTGCTCAACCCGACCGGCCGGTGGAAGCTCAAGGAACTGATCAACGAGTCCACCGAGAACGGCTTCCCCGCGTTCTCCTTCGCCAAGGCGGACCAGAAGCAGGACTGAACAGACCGGCGCCCGTGCCGCCGGTCCCGTCACGGGGCGGGACCGGCGGCACGGGCGCTCATCCGTACCGGGTCACTGGAAGGACGTGACCCGCCTGCGGAACTTCCACGCCCCGTCCACGAGGACCACCGTGTCCTCGTAGCTCCCGACGAGCTGGACGGCCCAGCCCTGCTCGCCCCGCGCGAAGAACACCAGGTTGCTGCTGGCCGTCACCTCCTCGCCGGGAGGCGAGGTGAGGACGGTGTTGCCGACCAGGTGCAGCTGCGGAGCCTGCGGGGTGAACGCGCCGTAGGCCTTGCGGATCTCGTCGCGGCCCTCGAAGGTCCCCTGACCGGCGATCTCGGAGACACCGTCCTGTGTGAACAGGTCGGCGACACTGCCGGCGTCGCCCGCGTCGATGGCGTGCGCGTAGGCCGCGATGACGGACTGCACGCCGGCCAGGGCTTCTTCGGCGGAGATGGTCATGTGTCTTCTTCTCTCAGCAGTTACGGAAGGGATGGAGCGGACAGGGACGAAACGGGGCGGACTACGCCTGGAAGACGGTCACCCGCCGCTGGATGAGCCAGGTGCCGTCGACGTGCCGCAGTGTGTCCTCGTAGTGGCCGACGACCTGCGGTGCCCAGCCCGACTCGCCCCGCAGGAAGAAGGCCACGTCGCTCGTCGCGGTCGCCTCGTCCGGCCCGGAGGCGGTGACGACGGTGTTGCCCACGAGGTGCAGCTGCGGCTGCGTGGGAGCCCAGCCCTTGAAGGCCGCGCGCAGGGCGTCGTGCCCCTCCACCGGGTCCATGCCCGGCAGCTCCAGGATCCCGTCGGGCGCGTACAGCGCGACGATGTCGTCGGTGCGGCCGGCGTCCTGGGCCTGGGTGTGCGCGCCGATCACGGCACGGACCCCGGCCGCGACCCACGCCTGTGTGGATTCGCTCATTGCCTCTCCAAGTGCTAGACGTTTCGACCAGTCAGTCTATTGATCCTCAGGGGCAATATGAAGTCCTGAATTGCAAGCTGCCAGACTTGTTGACCGCTCGGTACATTGCAAATAGCATGCGGCCACGACCGTCGACGGGGACCGTCGTCTAAGGAGGCGTTTTTATCGTGACGAAGCGTTGGAAGCAGCGGCCGCCGGGCTCGACGTGGGGCGATTTCGGCGAGGACGACGAACTCGGGCGCATCAACCTGCTGACCGCCGAGAAGGTGCTCCAGGGCGTGCGCGAGGTGGAGCACGGGGTCACCTTCAGCCTGAGCCTGCCGCTGGACTACCCGGGCGGTACGGCCCTGAACCAGCGGCGGTACCCGCCGATCCTGAAGCCCACCGAGGACCTCGCGCACAACCAGGACGTCTTCTACAACGTCGTCGCACGCGACCAGATCGACCCGTCCCTGATCGACGTCTGGTCCGACGACGTGGTGACCCTCTGGCTGCAGTACTCGACCCAGTGGGACTCCCTCGCCCACCAGGGCGCCGAGTTCGACGCCGACGGCGACGGCGAGGCCGAGCCGGTCTACTACAACGGCTTCCGGCCCGGCACCGACCTGGTGGGGCCGCAGGAGGACGCCAAGGGCGACGGCAGCGGAAGCGTCAGCTTCGCCCGCCACCTCGGCCTGGAGAAGATGGCGGAGCACGGCGTCCAGGGCCGCGGTGTCCTCATCGACATCGCGCACCACCTGGGCACCGGCTACCAGGCCGTCACTTACAAGCAGCTCCAGGAGATCATGGCCGCGGACAACGTGACCGTGGAGCCCGGCGACATGGTGCTGCTGCACACCGGTTTCGCCACCCAGGTGCTCGCCTGGAACAAGGACCCGGACCCGGTGGCGATCCACCAGACCGCCGCGTACCTCGACGCGGACGACCCGGACATCCTCAAGTGGATCGCCGAGTCGCAGATGTCGGCGCTGATCTCCGACAACTACGCGGTCGAGGGGGTGGGCGTCACCCAGGCCCAGGGCCGCCACACCCTGCTCCCCATCCACCACCTGTGCCTGTTCAAGCTGGGCGTCCCGCTCGGCGAGCTGTGGTACCTGCACGACCTGGCGGCGTGGCTGCGCGAGCACAACCGCAGCCGCTTCCTGCTCACCGCTCCCCCGCTCAACCTGCCCGGCACCCAGGGCAGTCCGCTGACCCCGGTCGCGACCGTCTGATCCACGGTCACGGCCGGACCGCCGCCGGCCCATGCATGGTCCTGCCGATCAAGGCGGGCCGGCGGCGGACACCACGAAGGGGTGCCCCCGGGAGCGAATCCCGGGGGCACCCCTTCGGCGTGCCGCCGCGCGGCCCGGTCACACCGCCGCGATCCGCCGCAGCGTGTCGGCGATGGTGTCGCGCGAGGGCAGCCAGAGCCGTTCCAGCGCGGGCGTGTAGGGGGCCGGCATCGGCGGCGGGGCGACGCGGGTGACGGGCGCGTCCAGGTGCCAGAAGCCCTCGTCGACGGCGAGCGCGGACAGCTCGGCGCCGACACCGAAGTCCCGTACCGCCTCGTGGGCGATGACCAGCCGGTTGGTCCTGGCGAGGGAGGCGAGGACGGTCTCGCGGTCCAGCGGGGCGATCGTGCGCAGGTCGATCACCTCGACGCTCACGCCCTCGGCCGCCAGCAGTTCCGCGGCGGCCAGGGAGTCCTGGACCATTCGCGACCAGGAGACCAGCGTGATGTCGGTGCCCTCCCGGACGACCTTGGCCCGGCCCAGCGGGACGAGGTGGTCGGCCGGCGGGCGAGGCCCCTTGAAGCCGTACTGGAGGCGGTTCTCCACGAAGACCACCGGGTTGGGGTCCTGGATGGCGGCCCGCAGCAGGCCGTAGGTGTCGGCCGGGTTGGCGGGCATCACCACGGTCAGGCCGGGGATGTGCGCGAGCAGCGCCTCCAGGGACTGGGAGTGCTGGCTGCCGGAGGAGCGGCCCGCGCCGAACTGGGTGCGCACGACGAGGGGCATGGCGGCCCGGCCGCCGGTCATGAAACGCAGCTTCGCGGCCTGGTTGAGCAGCATGTCCAGGCAGACGCCGATGAAGTCCATGTACATGACCTCGACGACCGGCCTCATGCCGGCCATGGCCGCCCCCACCGCCGTGCCGAGGATCGCGCTCTCGCTGATCGGGGTGTCGCGCACCCGGCCCGGAAAGGCCTGGGCCAGGCCGCGGGTGAGGCCGAAGACGTTGCCGCCCGCGCCGACGTCGATGCCGGCGACGAACACGTCCGGGTCGGCGGTGAGTTCGTGCTCCAGCGCGAGGCGTACGGCGTCCATCGTGCGGAAGATCTCCCCTTCGGCGGGGGCGGGCTCCGGTACGGCGGGACGCGGGGCGGAGACGAAGTCGTACAGCGTCTCCGGGGCCGGTTCCGGCAGGCTGCGGGCCCACTCCACGGCCGCCTCGATCTCCTTGCCGATCTCCTCGTCGACGGCGTCCGCGAGGGCCGTCGCCACCCCGGCCGCCGCCAGGTGCCGGCGCGCGATGACCAGGGGGTCGCGTTCCTTGGCGGCCGCGACCTCCTCGGCCGGGCGGTAGCGCTCGGGGTCGCCCTCGTAGTGACCGTGCCAGCGGTAGGTCTCGGCCTCCACCAGGACGGGGCCGCCGCCCGCCCGCAGCCGTGCCACCACGTCCGACATCAGCGTCTGCACCGCGAGCACGTCGTTGCCGTCGACGTGCTCGTAGCCGATGCCGTACCCGGCGGCGCGGGCGGCGAGGCCGGCGCGGTGCTGTTCGGCGGCCGGCGAGAACTCGGAGTAGTGGTTGTTCTCGCAGAGGAAGACGACCGGCAGGTCCCATACGGCGGCCAGGTTGACGGCCTCGTGGAACATGCCCTGGGCGACCGCGCCGTCCCCGAAGAACGCCACCACGACGTCGCCCCGGCCGCGCAGCTTGGCGGCCGTGGCGACGCCCCCGGCGATCGGCAGTCCGGCGCCGACGATGCCGTTGGCGCCGTAGATGCCGAGCCCGGGGTCGGCGATGTGCATCGAACCGCCGCGGCCCCGGTTGGTGCCCGCGTCCTTGCCCATCAGCTCGGCCATCATCGGGGCGGCGTCCAGGCCCTTGGCCAGGACGTGGCCGTGGCCGCGGTGGGTGGAGGTGATGCCGTCGCGCTCGGTGAGCGGCCAGCAGGCGCCGACGGCACTGGCCTCCTGCCCGATGGACAGATGCAGGAAGCCGGGTATCTCCGTCGCCTTGTACAGCTCGGACGCCCGCTCCTCGAAGCGCCGGATGCGCCGCATGCGGCGGTACATTTCCAGGAGGTCGTCCGTCAGGGCGGAGCCGGTGTGCTGAGGTACCTGGGTCATGCGCGTCCTCGCAATGCTCACGCAGACGGCCGGGCCGTCTGTATTCCGTGTTTTAATGTACCGTTTGGTCTAGCAAACTGGAACGACGCCCTGGAGTCCGCTTCCCCCGGATGTGCCGAAGGCTGTTCGACGCGGGCCCGGGAGCCTGTTTCAATCGACACGTCGTCACATCACGCGGGGAGAGGAATCCATGCCACGTCCGCCGGGCCATGGACCGGGTTTCGAGGTCAGACGCCAGAAGATCATCGACATCGCGGCCTCGCTGTTCGCACAGCAGGGGTACGCGGCGACCTCCATCAACGACCTGGGTCGCGCGGTCGGGCTCGCCAAGGGAGCGCTGTACTACTACATCGGCTCCAAGGAGAACCTGCTGGTCGAGATCCAGTCCCGGGTGATGGGGCCGCTGCTCGCCCGCGCCCGCCAGATCGCGGACCTGGACGAGGAGCCCCTGCTGCGGCTGCGGCTGCTGTCGGAGTCGCTGCTGACGATCATCTTCCGGCGTCTCGACCACATCTGGGTCTACGAGCACGACTACCGCAGTCTCAGCGGCGACGAGCTCAAGACCCTGCTCGGGCAGCGCTCCGACTTCGAGGAGCTGATCTCCGGCCTGCTCTCGGAGGCCATGGAACAGGGCGTCTTCCGGCAGACGTCGCCGCGCCTCGCCACCCTGCAGTTCCTGAACCTGCACAACCACACCTACCAATGGGTGCGGCCGGAGGGGCAGTGGGACGCGCCGTTCCTGTCCGCCGAGTACTGCGCGACCCTGTTCCGCGGGTTCGGTGCGCCGGACCACGCCCTGCCGAGGGTCGAGGACCAGGCCGAGGCGTTCAAGCGCGAGCGGCCCGGTCTTCCGCTCGACCCCGAGGCGGAGTGGGAGCAGGTCCCCGCCGCCGGCTGACGGACGGTCCCGCGGTGTACCGACGCACACCGCGGGAACCCGCTCACGCCTCGCCGACCAGCGCCCTGGCGATGACATTGCGCTGGATCTCGTTGGTGCCCTCGCCGATCTCCAGGATCTTGGCGTCGGCGTAGAAGCGGGAGATCTCCGACTCCCGGACGTAGCCGTAGCCGCCGTGGATCTGGACGGCCTGGGAGGCGGCCCGGTTGGCGACCTCGGAGGCGTAGAGCTTGGCCATGGCGGACGCGGTGCTGTGCGGGCGCCCCCGGTCGGCGAGCCAGGCGGCCCGGTAGACCAGGCAGCGGGCGGCCTCCAGCTCGGTGCCCATGTCGGCGATCTTGTGCCCGACGGCCTGGAAGTCCGACAGCGGACGGCCGAACTGGTGCCGTTCGGTGGCGTGTTTGACGGCCAGGCCGAGCGCGGCCTTCGCGAGGGACAGGCCGAGCGCGGCGACGCTGATGCGGCCCTTGTCGAGGACGGAGAGGAACTGGCGCAGGCCGCCGCCCTCCTCGCCGATCAGGTGGTCGTCGGGGACGAAACAGCCGTCGAAGACCAGTTCCCGGGTGTCCATGGCGTGCCAGCCGAGCTTCTTCAGCTTGTGGCCGACGGTGTAGCCGGGGGTGCCGGTCGGGACGTAGAAGGTCGCGTACCGCTTGCGCCCCTCGTCGCCGCGGCCGGTGACGGCGAGGATGGTGACGCCCTGGCTGATGTCGGTGCCGGCGTTGGTGATGAACATCTTGGTGCCGTTGATCACCCAGCCGCCGTCCGCCCGGCGGGCGGTGGTGGCGATGCCGGCCGCGTCGGAACCGGCCTCCGGCTCGGTCAGGCCGAAGGCACCGATGGCCTCGCCGGCCGCCAGCGGGGCCAGCCAGCGGTGCTTCTGCTCCTCGGTGCCGTAGGCGAGCAGCGGCAGCGTGGCGATGGTCGAGTGGGCGTTCCAGGAGGAGGCCACCGACTGGTCCGCGGCGCCGAGTTCCTCCATCACGGCCACGTAGGTGACCATGTCGGAGCCGGCGCCGCCGTACTCCTCGGGCACCAGCATGCCCATCAGGCCGAGTTCGCCGAGCTTGGTGAAGACCTGGGTCGGGAACTCCTCGTTCTCCGACCACTGGGCCGCGTGCGGCGTGATCTCCTTGGCCGCGAACTCACGGACCATCTCCTTGAGGGCGACGGTCTCCTCGGGCAGGTCGAAATCCATGTCGGTCATCCCTTCGGGGTCAGCAGAACCTTGAGGTGGCGGGCCCGGTCGGCGGCCAGGTCCGCGAAGACCCCGGCTCCCGCGGAGAGCGGAAAGCGCCCGGTGACCAGCGCCGAGGCGTCCAGGCGCCCGGTGCTCATCAGGTCGATCACGCGGGGAATGTCGAAGTTGTAGCCGAGCGTGCCGAGCACGGAACGCTCGTAGAAGACGAGCTGCCCCATGTCGAACTCGACGCTGCCGTGGCCGACTCCGGCGAGCACGACCCGGCCGCCGCGCCGGACGGTGGCGACGGCCTGGGCGGCGAGCCGGGGTACGCCGGTCGCGTCGATGACGGCGTCCGGGCCGATCCGGCCGGTGCGCAGGAACACCTCGCGGCGCACGTCGGTCTCCGCCGGGTCGAAGGCCTCGGTGACGCCGATGCCGAGCAGCATCTCCCGGCGCTCCTTGAGGGGCTCGCTCACGTACAGCCCGGCCGCGCCGGCGGTCCGGGCCGCGAGGACGACGGCGACGCCGATGGGTCCGCCGCCGACGACCAGGACGTTGTCGCCGGGCCGCACCCCGGCACGCGTCACCGCGTGCAGGCCGACGGCCAGGGGTTCGGCGACCGCCGCCATCTCGTCGGTGACGTTGTCGGGCAGCCGGGTCAGTCCGGCGATCGGTACGGTGACGCGGTCGGCGAAGCCGCCGGGCGAGGCGAGGCCGACGGAGCCGCTGCTGGGGCAGATGTGGTACTCGCCGCGCGCGCACCAGAAGCAGACGCCGCAGCGCCAGACGGGGTCGGCGGTGACCCGGTCGCCGATCGCGATGCCGGGCACGTCGGTGCCGAGCGCGACGACGGTGCCGCTCAGTTCGTGGCCGAGGGCGAGGGGTGGCTCGGCGCCGGTGAGCGGGTGCGGGCCGGTGCGGATCATGTGCGGGCCCTCCAGGAACTCGTGCAGGTCGGTGCCGCACACTCCGCACCAGGAGACCTCCACGACGGCCTCGTGCGGGCCGGGCTCGGGAGGGTCGGGGACCTCTTCGAGGCGGAGGTCCCGTGCGCCGTGCCAGCGCAGTGCCTTCATGGTGGGCACCCCTTTCGTGTCGTACCTGTAAGCGCCGGTGATGTGTGTGCTTCGGCTGCGGCGCCGTTGTGGCTTGTCGCGCAGTTCCCCGCGCCCCTTGCGGGGCGCTACTGTCCCGCGTCCCCGAAGCGGGCCCGGCCCGGGCCGTGGTCGAGGAACGAGCGGATGCCCGTGGTGGCGTCGTGCGTGCCGAAGACGCCGGTGAACAGGGCGCGTTCGAGGCTGAGGCCGGTGGCGAGGGCCGTGTCGGCGCCGTGGTCGACCGCTTCCTTGATCGCCTCCAGGGCGGCGGCCGGGCCCTCGGCGAGGCGGCGGGCGTAGTCGAGGGCGGTGTCGAGGACGCGGGCGGGCGGGACCACCTCATCCACCAGGCCGAGGCCCAGTGCCTCGTCGGCCCCCACCCGGCGGCCGGTCATCAGGAGGTTCTTCGCGCGGGACGGGCCGATCAGCCGGGTGAGCCGCTGGGTGCCGCCCGAGCCCGGCATGATGCCGAGCTGGACCTCGGGCTGCCCGAGGAGTGCGTCGTCGGCCGCCACCCGGTAGTCGGCGGCGAGGGCCAGCTCCAGACCCCCGCCGAGGGCGTAGCCGGTGACGGCCGCGACGACGGGCATCGGCAGCCGCGCGACGTCGTCGAAGGTCCGCTGCAGGGCGCGGTTCCAGCCCCGGACCTCCTCGGGCCCCATCGCGGCCAGCGCCTTCACGTCCGCGCCGGCCGCGAACAGCCGCTCTCCGCCGTAGAGCACCACGGCGCGCACGCCGGTGGCGTCGGCGAGCTCGCGGACGCAGGCGGAGAGCTCCTCCCGCTGGGCGGAGTCGAAGGCGTTCATCGGCGGGTTGTCCAGGCGGACCGTGACGACCGGCCCGTCGAGGTCGAAGCGGATGCGTGGCACAGGCACCTCCTCGTCGGCTCCAGCACATCCCGCCGGTTCCGGCACCGGCAGGCGCGGGAGCGCTTGTCGAGGCCTTCGTGCCGTCGTAAAGTGCGGAAACAAGTTTTATAGACCAAGGGGTACACTAAATCTTCGGTGCGGGCAACCGACCGGTCGGGACCCGGGTTGCCCTGGAGCCGAGGCAGCCGCGGTCGTCGTCGAACACCACACAGTGAGAGTGAGCCGTGCACAATTTCGCGAGCATCCTCGACTACCACCTGACCCAGCGGCCCGACGCCGTGGCGGTCGCGCAGGAGGACCGGAGCCTGACGGTTCGTCAGCTGCACGAGCGGGTCGACCAGTTGGCCGCCGGGCTGACCGAACTCGGCATCCGGCGCGGCGATGTCGTCGCCCTGCTCCTCTACAACCGGCCGGAGTTCCTGGAGCTGGTCTACGCGGCGAGCCGGATCGGCGCCGTGTTCCTGCCGCTCAACTACCGGCTCTCCGAGGAGGAGTGGCAGTACATCCTGGGCCACGCCCAGGCCAGGGCCGTCATCGCCGAGCCGGAGTTCGTGCCGGCGATGGAGCGCAGTGCCGGCTGCCTGACGGACCTGGAGCACCGGATCCTGGTCGGCGGCACGCCCGAGGGGTCCTGGCGGGGCTACGAGGCGCTGCTCGACGGCCACCGGGGCGCCCGCGTGGCTCCGGTGGACGTCGGCACGGAGGACCTGCAGCGTCTGATGTACACCTCCGGCACCACCTCACGGCCCAAGGGCGTGCGCATCACCTACGGGAACCTGCAGGCCAAGAACCTCGCGCACATCGTGCACTTCGGGCTCACCGCGGCCGACACCACCCTGGTGTGCGGCCCGCTCTACCACGTGGGCGGCCTCGACATGCCCGGCCTCGCGACCCTCTACGCGGGCGGCGCCGTGGTGCTGCAGCGCAGGTTCGACCCGGTGGGGGTCCTGGAGGCGATCCCGAGGCACCGCGTCACCAACCTGTGGCTGGCGCCGGCCATGGTCAACGCGGTCCTGGAGGTCCCCGACCGCGACAGCTACGACACCACCTCGGTCCGCTTCGTCCTGGGCGGCGGCGAGAAGACCCCCGAGCCGGTGCTGCGCCGCATCATGACCGCGTTCCCCAACGCCTGGTACGCCGACGCCTACGGCCTGACCGAGACCGTCTCCGGCGACACCTTCCTGGACCGTGAGCACGCCCTGGCCAAACTGGGCTCGGTGGGCCGCCCGGTGCCGCACACCCGGGTCCGGATCGTCGACGACGAGGGCAGGGAGGCGCCGGCGGGCGAACTCGGCGAGATCACCCTGCGCGGCCCGAAGGTCTTCGCCGGTTACTGGCGGGACGAGCAGGCCACCGCCGCCGCCCTGCGGGACGGCTGGTTCCACACCGGGGACATCGGTCACCTCGACGAGGACGGCTTCCTCTACATCGACGACCGCAAGAAGGACATGATCGTCTCCGGTGGCGAGAACATCGCGACGCCCGAGGTGGAACGGGTGCTGTACGAGCACCCGGCCGTCCTGGAGGCGGCCGTGGTCGGACTGACGCATCCCCGCTGGGGCGAGGTCCCGCGCGCGTTCGTGGTGCTACGGCCGGACGCGAAGGCCGGGGCCGAGGAACTCCGGGAGTTCTGCCGCGCCCGGCTGGCCAGGTTCAAGGTGCCGGCCCGCTTCGACTTCGTCGCCGAACTGCCCCGTACGCCCTCGGGCAAGGTCCTCAAGCGGACGCTGCGCGACATCCCCGCGGAGGGCTGAGCCATGACCGACGTGAACACCGAACTGCGCCTGGACGGCAGGACCGCGTGGGTCACGGGGGCCGGAAAGGGGCTCGGGCGTGCCATCGCCGTCGCCCTCGCCCAGGCCGGCGCCACCGTCGCCGTGACCGCGCGCACCGCCTCCGATCTCGAAATCCTGGAGTCCGAACTCACCGGCCACGGCGGCAAGGTGCTGGTGCTGCCCGGATCGGTCGCCGACTCCGCCGCCGTGCGCGAGACGGTCGGGCGCATCGCCGAACGGACCGGCCGGCTGGACGTACTGGTCAACTGCGCGGGGATCAGCCCGCACTTCACGCGCAGCGAGAAGGTCACCGACCAGGACTGGCGGCAGGTCGTCGACGTGAACCTGGCCGGCACCTTCTACTGCTGCCGCGAGGCCGGCAAGGTGATGCTGGAGCAGCGCTCGGGTTCGATCGTCAACGTCTCGTCCGTGCACGCCTCGACCGGATTCGAGCGCATCGCCGCCTACGCCGCGAGCAAGGGCGGGGTGGAGGCCCTGACCCGGGCGCTGGCCGTGGAGTGGGCCGATCGCGGGGTGCGGGTCAACGCCCTGGCCCCCGGTTACTTCCACACCGACCTCAGCTCAGGGCTGCTGGACAGCCGCTGGGGCGAGCGGATCGTCCGCGGGACTCCGCTGGGCCGGGTGGGCGACGCCACGGAACTGGGCGGCGCCGCGGTGTTCCTCGCCTCGGACGCCTCCCGCTTCGTCACCGGCACCACCCTCACCGTGGACGGGGGCTGGACGGCCTGGTGACCGGCCTCGCCGGCGGCCGGTGCACACGCTCCGGCCGTCACAAGGTTCCCACCATCCGGGTGATTGTGGCCCACAGGGGTTTCCCGTCCCGGCGTGAGGGGAGGAATCGTCGCGGTCCGCGACGATTCGGGTCGTGGCAATGAGACAAGGGAAACAGGCATGGCTCAGGGCAGCGTCAAGTGGTTCAACGCGGAGAAGGGGTTCGGGTTCATCGAGCAGGACGGCGGCGGCCCTGACGTGTTCGTGCACTACTCGGAGGTCCAGGGCAGCGGCTACCGCAGCCTGGACGAGGGCCAGCGCGTCGAGTTCGACATCGGGCAGGGCACGAAGGGCCCGCAGGCGCAGCAGGTCAGGGCGCTCTAGTGCGGTGACCGCCCAGATCCGTCGGGTGGGTCCCCGGATCCCGCCCGACGGCCGCCCATCCGACGGCCGTCCGCCCGACGACCGTCACCCCTCGGCGGCGGCCCTGCGGATCAGCGGCTCGAACTCCCGCCGCACGTAGACGTCGAACGGCTCGGACAGCGCGCCGTCGATCACGTTCCGTACCCGGTGTTCCGCCGCGAACTCCTTGATCGCCGCGCGGGAGTCGGGTCCCACGCCCCCGCCGATGATCAGCACTCCGAACTCCTCGGTCGCCAGGAGCTTCAGGGCCTCCTCGTCGGTGCTCACCCCCTCCGCGTCGAAGCCGTCCGCGTGCAGCGTGGCGAGTACCGCGGTCACCCTGGCGGGCGTCCTTCCGAGCACCAGTGTCCTCATGGTCGTTTCCTCTCCGGCGGGTCGGTATCGGCACCGCCCAACCTAGAAACTCAACCGGACTTGAGGTCAACCCCGGCGCCCGCCCCGCGCGAGGTTTCGAAGAGTTCCCCGGAGACCGCCCGGACCGCGTCGACCACCAGCGGGGCCACGAGCTCCAGCGGGGAGCGGCCGTCCCCCACCACCGATATCGCCCCGACCGGACCCTCGGGCCCGCGCAGCGCGAGGCCGACACACCCGAGGTCGGGGAAGCACTCGCCCCGGTCGATCGCCAGCCCGTTGCGGCGCCGCACCAGGCCGAGTTCGCGGTGCAGCTGGTCGAGGCGGCCGATGCTGTGCGGCGTGCGGCGCTCCATCACCGGCGCGCAGCGCGCGTCGATCTCCTCCGGGGTCAGCCAGGCGAGCATGGCCTTGCCGAGTCCGGTGCAGTGCGCGACCGCCCGGCCGCCGACCTTCGACGGGATGTCCACCGCGGCCCGGCCCCCCACCTTGTCCAGGTAGTAGATCTCCGGTCCGTCGAGCACGGCCAGGTGGACGACCATCCTGGTCCTGACCGCCAGGTCCAGCAGGTGCGGCGCGGCGGCGGCGCGCAGCGCGCCGTGGCCGGTCTCCCGGCCTCCCAGGCCGAGCGCGCGCGATCCCAGGGTGTAGCCGGCCACCGTGTGACGCAGCCAGTCCAGCCGGACCAGCTGGTCGAGAATCCGGTGCGTGGTCGACCGGGGCAGCTGGGTCCGACGGGACACCGCTTCGAGCGTCAGATGGGTCTGGGGACGTTCGAAAAGGTCCATGATCAGCGTGACCCGCTCCATCATCGACGGAGGCAGCGCAGGGCCGTCGGCCTCGGCGGGACGCGAGCTCAGGCGAAGGGCAGACGTCATCGTCGGTGCCTCTCTGCTCAAACTGAAATCAATTCTAGTTCGGCGCCGACGTCAAGTTATCAATGCCGTCGGCCACGGAGAAAGAGTCGTGCACCGATTCATTGGAGCGTTTGGTCTATTTTACTTTGCGCGGAAAAACGTACCGCTCTCCGGGAAGGCGTTCCCGGAGAGCGGTCGTGTGCTGTGGGACGTCAGCCGCGGTGGGTGAGGTCCAGCGCGATGTCCACGATCATGTCCTCCTGCCCGCCGACCAGTCCGCGCCGGCCGACCTCCTCCAGGATGGTGCGGGCGTCGAGGCCGTACCGTTCGGCGGCGGCCTCGGCGTGCCGCAGGAAGCTGGAGTAGGCGCCGGCGTAGCCGAGGGTGAGGGTCTCCCGGTCGACGCGCACCGGGCGGTCCTGGAGCGGTCGTACGAGGTCCTCGGCGGCGTCCTGGAGGGCGTGCAGGTCGCAGCCGTGCTTCCAGCCGTACAGGCCGGCGACGGCGACGAACGGCTCGATCGGGCAGTTGCCGGCGCCCGCGCCCTGCCCGGCCAGGGACGCGTCGACCCGGGTGACCCCCTCCTCCACCGCCACCACGGAGTTGGCGACCGAGAGGGAGAGGTTCTCGTGGGCGTGGATCCCGATCTGGGTCCCCGGGTCGAGCACGTCCCGGTAGGCGCGGATCCGGTCGCGGACACCGTCCATGGTGAGCCGGCCTCCGGAGTCGGTGACATAGACGCAGTGCGCGCCGTAGGACTCCATCAGCCTGGCCTGCTCGGCGAGGGCGTGCGGGGGCGCCATGTGGGCCATCATCAGGAAGCCCGCGACGTCCATGCCCAGCTCCCGTGCGGTGGCGATGTGCTGGGCCGCCACGTCCGCCTCCGTGCAGTGGGTGGCGATGCGCACCGAGCGGACGCCGAGGGCGTGGGCGCGCTCGAGTTCGGCGACGGTGCCGATGCCGGGCAGCAGGAGCGAGGTGAGGACGGCGTTCTCGACGGCGTCCGCGGCGGCCTCGATCCACTCCCAGTCGGTGTTGCTGCCGGGACCGTAGTTGAGGCTGCCGCCGGCCAGTCCGTCGCCGTGGGCGACCTCGATGGCGTCCACGCCGGCCCGGTCGAGGGCGGCGGAGATCTTCGACACGAACTCGGGGGTGATGCGGTGCCGGACGGCGTGCATGCCGTCCCGGAGGGTGACGTCCTGGACGTAGAGCCTGCGGGTCACTCGGTCACCTCGGAGGTCGTGCGGCGGGCGATGCGTTCGGCGACGCGCAGGGCGGCCGAGGTCATGATGTCGAGGTTGCCGGCGTAGGCGGGCAGGTAGTGCGCGGCGCCCTCGACCTCCAGGAAGACGGTGACCCTGGTGGTCGGCCGCTCGGCGGTGCCCTCGGGCAGGAGGGTGTGCACCGGGTCGCCGGCCGCGACCGGTGTGAACTGGACCTGCTGCTTGAGGCGGTAGCCGGGCACGTACCCGGCGACCGCGGCCACCATCTCCTCGACCGAGGCACGGATCGCGTCCTGGTCGGCGTCGCCGGTCAGGCAGTACACCGTGTCCCGCATGATCAGCGGCGGTTCGGCCGGGTTGAGGACGATGATCGCCTTGCCCCGGCGGGCACCGCCCACCTTCTCGATGGCGGCGGCCGTGGTCTCGGTGAACTCGTCGATGTTGGCCCGGGTGCCGGGTCCGGCCGACCTGGAGGCGATCGAGGCGACGATCTCGGCGTAGGGGACGGGGGTGACGCGGCTGACCGCGTGGACGATCGGGATGGTCGCCTGGCCACCGCAGGTGACGAGATTGAGGTTCTCGACGTCGTTGGCGAGGTGCTCGTCCAGGTTGACCGGCGGTACGACGTAGGGGCCGAGGGCCGCCGGGGTGAGGTCGACGAGGCGTTTGCCGTACGGGGCCAGCTTCTTGGCGTTCTCGACGTGGGCCTTGGCCGAGGTCGCGTCGAAGACGATGTCGATGTCGTCGAAGCCGTCCATGCGGATCAGGCCGTCCACTCCCTCGTGCGTGACGGGCACCTTCAGCCGGGCGGCGCGCGCCAGGCCGTCCGACTCCGGGTCGATGCCCACCAGCGCGGCCATCTCCAGGGTGTCGGAGAGGCGCAGCACCTTGATCATCAGATCGGTGCCGATGTTGCCGGAGCCGATTACGGCCACCTTGGTCTTCGTCATCCGTGTTCCTTGGCTTCGGGGACTTCGGGAGCTTCGGGGGCATCGGGGACGTCGAGGGCTTCCTGGGGCGTGAAGGCCGCGGTCACCGAGCCCAGGACCGACATCTCGGCCCGTACGGTCGTGCCGGGCGGTGTGGGGACGAGCGGGCCGAGCGCACCGGAGAGCACGACCTGTCCGGCGCGCAGCGGGTCGCCGAACTCCCGGGCGGTGCGCGCCAGCCACAGCAGCGCGGCGAGCGGATCGCCCAGGCAGGCGGTGCCGTCGCCCGCGGAGGCGGGCTTCCCGTCGGCGTAGAGCCGCATGGTCACGTCCTTCGGCTCGAACTCGTCGAGGCGGACCGCGTGTTGCCCGAGCACGAAGAGTCCGCTGGAGGCGTTGTCGGCGACCGTGTCCGTGATCGTGATGTCCCAGCCGGCGACCCGGCTGTCCACGATCTCCAGCGCGGCCACGGCGTACCCGACCGCCGAGCGGACCCGCGCCAGGTCGAGGTCGTCGGTGTCCAGGTCGGCGGCGAGCACGAACGCGATCTCCGCCTCGGCCCTGGGCTGGAGCAGCCGGCCGCTGGGGACGGCCGGCAGGGCGGTGACGTCCATGTCGTCCAGCAGGACGCCGAAGTCGGGCCGGTCGACGCCCACCTGACGCTGCACCGACGGGGAGGTCAGCCCGATCTTGCGGCCGACGACACGTGCTCCGGCCGCGATCCGGTCGCCCACTACGCGGCGCTGGACGGCGTACGCGAGGCCGATGTCGTCCGGGCCGAGCAGATCCCGTACCGGCGCACAGGGTCTGTGGTCGCTCGCCGCCCGGGCGAGGCGCGCGGCCGCCTCGGCCACGGCTGTCTCACGGTCCGCGACCGCCGTCGGTTCCCACACGTCTGTCATCGCCGTCCTCGACTCGTTCGGACCTCCAGCCTGTGCCGCCGTGCCACGGGGCGTCGGGGACTTTCCGCTCACCGGGACTGCGGGGCGGGGACCGGGATCAGGGTCGGGGCCGGGAACAGGTCGGCGGCGGAAGGCGAGCGCCCGCGATCGCCGCGCGGGAGTCGGCGGGTGCAGGGCGGGCGGGGTCTCGGTGAGCGAGATGGCGCGAGAGTGACCTCGCGCTGTCTCATTACCGTCGTCCGCGGGGCTGCCGGGCGGCGGTGACGGCATGCCCCGGTCGGCAAGACCGCGGGGCGTCCGGTCGGCCGGTGGCCGTCGCAAGACCGCCGCGGGACCGCGGGGCGTCCGGTCGGCCGGTAGCCGCCGCGGGACCGTCGCGGGGCAGCCGCGCCTCCACGGCCCTACGAGGGCGCTCCCGTTCCCGGCCTCGCCCCGCGATCCCCAGCCGCACGAGCACGGTCCTCACCCGCACGTGCGGCTCCCCACCCACGAGTTCGGCACCCATCAGGAGGTTCGGATGAGCATCAGCGAAGATGCCTACGACGTGATCGTCGTGGGGTCGGGCGGCGGTCTGGTCGGGGCGTACGTGGCGGCGGCGCGCGGTCTGCGGACGCTCGTCGTCGAGAAGACCGACCGGGTCGGCGGCACGGTCGCGTACTCCGGCGCGGGTCTGTGGTTCCCGGGCTCGGCGCCGCTGAGCCGGGCCGGTCTCGGGGACGACGTCGAGGCGGCGCGGTCGTATCTGCGCGCGGTCGTCGACGACCCGTCCCGGGAGGGGCTCCAGGACGCGTACCTGACGGCCGGGCGCCGGCTGATCGACGAGCTGGAGCAGAACACCTGGTTCCAGTCCTTCGTGCACGGGCCGGTGCCGGACTACTACGCGGCGAGCCCGGGGTCGTCGCCCACGGGGCACACCGTCTTCCCGCCGCCGGTGGACGTCGCGGAGCTCGGGGAGCGCCGGGCGCTGGTGCGTGACTCGCTGCCCACGGAGCGGTTCGGCTTCGACGAGGGCCCGTTGCTCAGCGGCGGGCGGGCGCTGATCGGCCGCGCCCTGTCGGCGTTCCTGGAGACGGGCCGCGGCGAACTGCGACTGAACACCGCGTTGGAGAGCCTGCTCGTCGAGGACGGCAGGGTCGTCGGCGTCGAGGCCGTGAGCGAGGGCGAGCGGGTCCGGATCCGGGCCGCCCGGGGTGTGCTGCTGGCCGCCGGCGGCTTCGAGCGCGACCGCGAGCTGCGCGAGGCGCACCAGTGGCCGCTCACCGGGGAGTGGTCCGACGGCGCCCCGGCGAACACCGGTGACGCCCTGCGGGCGGGCATCGCCGTCGGCGCGGACACCGAGCTGCTCGACGAAGCCTGGTTCGTGCCGGGGCTGGTCCACCCGGACGGCCTGCCGGTCTTCCACACCGGGACCCGGGGCGGCATCTGGGTCAACGGGGCGGGCGAGCGCTTCGTCAACGAGACGTCCCCCTACGACCAGGCCGGGCACGAGATCTTCCGCCGTCACGTGGCCACCGGCGTGCGGCACATCCCCTGCCACTGGGTGTTCGACCAGCGGCAGCTGGACCGGGACGGCATCGGCTGGCCGCCGGCCACGCCGCCCGTCGAGGAGTGGCTGGCCTCGGGCGCGCTGCAGAAGGCCGACACCCTGGAGGAACTGGCGCGGCTGATGGACGTGCCCTTCGACGCCCTGGACCGCACGGTCAAGGAGTTCAACGGCTACGCGGCCACCGGCGTCGACGAGCGGTTCCACCGGGGCGAGACGCCCTGGGACCAGATGTTCCGGCACGTCGTCGGGTTCCCGGCCGATCCCCGGCAGAACTTCCCCGCCGAGCCGTCCCCGGAGTGGCCGAACCCCCTGCTGCTGCCCGTCGACCAGGCGCCGTTCTACGTGGCGACCATCGTGCCGTCCGACATCGGCACCAAGGGCGGGCTGCGGATCGACACGCACGCGCGCGTGCTGCGGCCGGACGGTTCCCCGATCGACGGCCTGTACGCGACGGGCAACACCGCGGCCGCGATGTCGGGCCGGGTCTACCCCGGTGCCGGCACCCCGATCGGATCGAGTCTCGCGTTCGGGTACCTGGCGGTCCTGGACATGGCCGGGGCGACGGACTGACGCCGAGCGGCGGACAGGTGCCCGGGACACGGGGCGTCCCGGGCACCTTCGCGTGGTCAGGGCCCGGCGATCAGCCGCGCGGCCAGCCTCAGGTCCGCCTCGCCCTGCGCGGTGGAGATCTCCTGGGTCAGCATGGCCACGAACACCCCCCACCAGTCGTAGATGAGCAGCCGCACCCGGCTGTGCCCGGTCCGCGGGTCCGCCCGCTCCCCGAGCAGCCGCAGCAGCCGTTGTCCCAGCGCGCTCTCCACGATGTCGATCCGGCTGCGGGCGGCGCTCGCGTACTCCGTGAACGACGACAGCGCCACCGCCGAGGCGAGCAGCCGGCTGTCCAGCAGCTTCCCGCTCAGCGCGACGAGCGTCTCGGCGACCTCGGTCACGGGATCCGTCGCCCGGTCGCGGGCCGGACCGCCGTCGCGGCCGCCCAGGAACTGCTCGATGTGCCACTCGAGGACCGACAGGAACAGATACGGCTTGGACGGGAAGTACCGGTACAGCGTGGCGATCGCGACCCCGGCCTCCTTGGCCACGTCGTGCATCTGCACGGTGGTCAGGCCCTCGCGCGTACCGAGGTCGGCGGCGGCGCGCAGGATGCGGATACGGCGGTCGGTCTGCCGGCTCGACATCGGTGCGGCGGGCCGGCGGGGCCCGGCCGGTCTCACCACGTCGTCCTCCCCCAGGTCGCCGGCTGCCCCCATGCCGGGCACTCAGCCTGCCTCCGGGCGGGTCAGGAAGGCCAGCACGGCGCTCTCCCAGGCCGCCTTCTGCTCGATCATCGCCCAGTGTCCGCAGTCGGGCAGCACGTGCAGTTCGGCCTTGGGGATGGTCCGCATCGGCAGCAGCGCGCTCTCCAGGGGGGTGACCCGGTCGTCGCGGCCCCAGGTCAGCAGCGTGGGCGCGGCGACCTTGTGGAGCATGGCCCAGATCGGCTGGTCCGACCGGGACTGGGCGGCCTGCATCGCGGCCATCGCCTGCCGGCCGTAGATCCGGCGGGACGCCTCCAGGGTCGCCGGTTCGGTGGCGGTCGCCCAGCGCTCCTCGATCAGTTCGTCGGTGAGCAGGGCGGGGTCGTGGACCATCGAGCGCAGCCACTGGACGAGGTTGTCGCGGGTGGGGTTCTCGGCGAACTCCACCAGCAGGTTGAGCCCTTCGCTGGGGCCCGGGGAGAGGAGGTTGCGCCCCACCCCGCCGATGGTCACGATCCTGCGGAACAGGTCCTTGTGCGCGACCGCGAGCCCCACGGCGACGAACCCGCCCATCGAGTTGCCGACGACGTCGACGCGGTCGAGGCCGAGGCCTTCGAGGAAGCGCAGGACGGCCTTGGGGGCGGCCGCCATCGGGTTCTCGGCGGTCGGGTCGCTCACTCCGAAGCCGGGGAACTCCAGCGCCAGGCAGCGGAAGTGCCGGGCGAACACGGGCAGGTTGCCCCGGTAGTTGCGCCAGCCGGTGACCCCGGGGCCCGACCCGTGCAACATCAGCAGGGGCGGCCCTTCGCCGGCCTCGTGGTAGCGCAGGACGCCGTCGTCGGTGGGCAGTTCGCGCAGGGTGTCCTCGTAGTCGAGGGTGCTGGGTGTGCTCGGTGTCATGACGGTCACCGTGGCACCCGCGCGGCGGCCGTCGCCGTACGTCTCCCGATCAGTGGGACGGTCCAGGCGGCGGTGCGGCCTGGCCTTCTACCGTCGCGGACGTACCGATACCGGGGGTCCGACGGGCCGCCTGGGACCTGACCAACGTGAGGGGAGGGCCTGATGGGTGTGCGCTCACTCGGGTACCTGCGTCTGGAGTCCAACGACCTCGACCGGTGGAAGGCGTTCGGCGCCGACTTCCTCGGCCTGATGCCGGTCGAGACCGATTCCGGGTCGCTCGCCTTCCGGATGGACGACCATCCGTCCCGGATCGTTGTCTCGCCGGGTGCCCAGCCCGCGATGACGGCGCTGGGCTTCGAGGTCCTCGACGAACGGGAGCTGGCGCGGCTGGCCGCGGACGTCGAGAAGGCCGGGATCAAGGTCACCGCCGGCACCGAGGCCGAGGCGGCGGAGCGGAAGGTGACCGGCTTCGTCAGGTTCAGCGACCCGGGCGGCAACCCGGTCGAGCTGTTCTACGGCCGGACCCTCGACCACCTGCCCGTGCAGACCCCGCTGGTGTCGGAGTTCGTCACCGGGGACATGGGCTTCGGGCACGCCATCGTCTCCGCCGAGGACGCGCGCGGCACGTTCGACTTCTACGTCGGCGTGCTCGGGTTCATCGAGCGGAACACGATGCGCTCGCCGGGCGGCACGACCTGGTTCATGGGCTGCAACCCGCGCCACCACACGCTGGGCGTCACGCCGATGCCGGGCCCGGGGCGGCTGCTGCACTTCATGGTCGAGGCGGCGACCCTGGACGACGTGGGGCGGGCCCTGGACCGGGCCGGCACGTACGAGGTGCCGATGATGCACTCGCTCGGCAAGCACACCAACGACCACATGGTGTCGTTCTACGTCTGGTCGCCGGAGAACTACGCCGTCGAGTTCGGCTGGAACGGCCTGAAGGTGCCCGAGCCGGTCCCCGTGTACGAGATCACGGACGGCGCGTTCTGGGGCCACCACTTCACACCGCCGCCGCAGCCGGCCGGCTGAACCTGCGGGTACGGGGGGAGCCCCACGGTCCTCGGACCGTGGGGCTCGGTGGCGTTCAGTGGACGGAGATCGCCCGTTCCGGGCAGGCCGTCTCCCCGTCCCGGGCGGCCTGTTCCAGGCTCTGAGGGACGTCTCCGTCCAGGGGCAGCGCATAGCCGTCGTCGTCCAGCCGGAAGAGTCCCGGTGCCGCGGCCGCGCACCGCGCATGGCCCGAGCACGACGACGAGTCGATGGTGACCTTCATTCAACCCACTCCGTTCTACGGCTTGTTGGTCGATCCCGCGTCGACGGTGAACTGCAGGCCCGTGACGTAACGCGCCTCGTCCGAGGCGAGGAACAGCACAGCGTTCGATATGTCCCGCGGTTCGACGTACGGGGCCAGCGGGTTCATCGCGACGAGTGCGAACAGCGGCTCCCGCGCCGCGAGTTCCTCGATCGGCACGCCGACGGTGATGCCCGTGTCGCTGACCCCGGTGGGGTGGACGGTGTTCACCCGGATGCGGTGCGGGGCGAGTTCGTTGGACAGGGCCTTCATCAGGCCCACCACGCCGTGCTTGCTCGCCACGTAGTGGGCGTACGGCACATGGCCGCGGATGCCGGCGGCGGAGCTGGTGATGACGATCGAGCCGCCCTCCCCCTGCTCGATCATCCAGGGGGCCGCGGCGCGCACCGTGTTCCAGGGGCCCTTGAGGTTGACGTCGACGGTGACGTCCCATGCCTCGTCGGACAGCTCCCACGCGGCCCCTATGCTCATCACTCCGGCGTTCGCGACGACGGTGTCGAGCCGCCCGAACTCCTCGCGCGTCGCGTCGACCGCGGCCCGCATCTCGGCGATCGAGCGGACGTCGGCCTGTACCGAGATGCACCGCCGGCCGGTCTCCCTGACCAGCTTGACGGTCTCCTCCAGCTCGTCCTTCGAGGCCAGCGAGTAGGGCAGTTCCGCGCTGATGTCGTGGCAGACATCGGTGACGACGATGTCCGCGCCCTCCTCGGCCAGCCGCACGGCATGCGAACGGCCCTGCCCGCGCGCACCTCCTGTGATGAGCGCGACCTTGCCCTCCATTCGCCCCGCGGCCACCTCACTTCTCCTTCGCGTGGTCGCTCAGATCCTCCGCCGCCTCGCGCAGGGCGCGCAGCCGGGTCTGGAGGAGTTCGCGTTCGGCCCCGTCGGAGGCACCCAGTTCGGCGAGGCGTACGTCCGTCTCCGCGATCTCGGCGAGGAGCCGGCCGTGCGCCTCCTCGCGGGTGAGCAGGTCCAGGTCGGTCCAGTCGGACCGCTCGGACTCGGGTCGCCGGCTCATGCGGGGAGGTTGTAGAGGCGGCGGGTGTTCAGCTCCACGATCTTGTGCACCTCGTCGTCGGGTACGTCGGCCAGGACCTCGGCCGCGTAGGCGCGGGACTTGGGCCAGTAGGAGTCGGAGTGCGGGTAGTCGCACTCCCAGGTGATCCTGTCGATGCCGACGTGGTGCCGTACCTCCACGCCGAACCGGTCGTCGATGAAGCAGCCGTGGAAGTGCCGGTGGAACAGCTCCGAGGGCCGCACGCTCTGGTCGACGTTCTGGTAGAAGCGGTGCCGCTCCCAGGTGCCGTCGGCGCGCTCCAGGAGGTAGGGGATCCAGCCGATGCCGCCCTCGGAGAGGCCGATCTTGAGCCTGGGGTGCTTGTGCAGCACCGGGGAGAAGAGCAGGTCGGCGGTGGCGAACATGGCGTTGCAGCCGAACAGGGCGATGGTGACCGCGAAGGGGGCCTCCTCGGCGGTCTTCGGGGGCTTGCCCGAGGTGCCGAAGTGCAGGCACACGGGCAGGTCGGTCTCCTCGGCCGCCGAGAACATGGGGTCCCAGTGGTCGGTGTGGAAGGAGGGCAGGCCGCGGGGGGCGGGGTTCTCGGGGAAGGAGATCGCCTTGGCGCCCTTGACCGCGGTGCGGTGGATCTCGGCGACGCAGGCGTCGACGTCCCACATCGGCATGATGACCAGCGGGATGAGCCGGCCGGGTGCGGTGGCGCACCACTCGTCGAGGACGAAGTCGTTCCACGCCCGCACGCACAGCAGGGCCAGCTCGCGGTCCCGGCCGTCCAGGAAGACATGGCCGGAGAAGCCCGGGAAGGACGGGAAGCACAGGGCGCCCCACACGCCGTCCAGGTCCATGTCGCGGATCCTGGCCGTCGGGTCGTAGCAGCCCGGGATCATCTCGTCGTAGCGGGTGGGTTCGAGGCCGAACTCCTCGGGCCGCTTCCCGGCGACGGCGTTGAGGCCGATGTAGGGGTAGATCCGGTCCTCGTAGACCCAGACCTCGGCAGGGGCCCGCCCTTCGCCGCGCGGCTGCTCCACGATGCGCGGCCCGGCCTCCCGGTACCTCGCCGGCAGCCGGTCGGACCACAGGCGTGGGGGCTCGATCAGGTGGTCGTCGGTCGACAGCAACTTCATCCATGGTTGCAACGGCATCGTGTGCTCCCTCGGTCTCGGGGACTCTCTAGCACCGGGCACATTGTGTGTACTGAACCTGTCCCACTGGGCGGGAAAGACCAACCAAACCCTCGTGGAGATCGCAGATCATCCGGTTATCGATCAGCTTCCGTCGCCAGCATTCAGGCTACTCTTTTATTCTACGGAAGGAGACCCCATGGGGAGAGTGCAGGACAAGGCCGTCTTCATCACCGGGGCCGCACGCGGCCAGGGCCGGGCTCAGGCGGTCCGGCTCGCCGCGGAGGGCGCCGACATCATCGCCGTGGACCTGTGCGAGGACATCGCCACCAACGGCTACCCGCTGGCCACCGAGGCGGACCTGGAGGAGACGGTCCGGCAGGTGGAGAAGCTGGGCCGCCGCATCGTCGCCCGCCGGGCCGACGTACGGGACCCGGCCGCGCTGAAGGCGGCGGTCGCCGAGGGGGTGGCCGAGCTGGGGCGGCTCGACGCGGTGGTGGCCCAGGCCGGGATCTGCCCGCTGGGGCCCGAGCAGACCGCGCAGGCCTTCCTGGACGCCGTCACCGTCGACTTCAACGGGGTGGTGCACGCGGTCGACGCGGCCCTGCCCCACCTGCCCGACGGCGCCTCGATCATCGCGACCGGGTCCATCGCCGGGCTGATACCGGCGACCGTCGACAACCCTGCCAACGGGCCCGGCGGGCTGGGCTACTCCTTCGCCAAGCGCCAGGTGGCCGCGTTCGTGCACGACCTGGCGACGGTCCTGCTCTCCCGCCGGATCCGAGTCAACGCGGTGCACCCCACGAACGTGAACACCGACATGCTCAACAGCGACGTCATGTACCGGTCGTTCCGGCCCGACCTGGAGCACCCGACCCGCGAGGACGCGCTGCCCAGTTTCCCCGCGACGACCGGGTTCGGCATCCCCTTCGTCGAGCCGGAGAACATCGCCGACATGGTGCTGTTCCTGGTGTCGGACGAGTCGCAGTACGTCACCGGCATGCAGATGCGCGTCGACGCCGGCGGCTACGTCAAGCGGCGCCCGCAGCTGCCGGCGTTCTGACGGTCATGCCGTCATGTCGATGACCACCTTGCCGGTGGTGCGCCGCCCGGCCACGTCGGTCAGTGCGGACGCCACCTCGGCGAGGGGGTGGACGCGGGTGACGAGCGGGCGCATCCCGTCCCGGACCAGCCGGGCCAGAGCCCGGTCGCCCGCGGCCACCGCCTCCGGGGCGTACCGGCGCAGCATGCGGATCTCGAAGCCCCGTACGACCGCGTCCTTGAGCAGCACCAGGTTGAGCGGGATCCGCGGGATTCTCCCGTCGGCGTAGCCCACCGTGACGAACCGGCCGCCCCGGCGCAGCGCCCGCAGGGCGGCCTCCGCGTGATCGCCGCCCACGGGGTCGACGACCAGGTGGGCGCCCTCGCCTCCGGTCAGTTCACGGACGCGGGTCTTCAGGTCCTCCCGGGCGTAGTCGACGCCGCCCTCGGCGCCCAGCTTCCGGGCGACCGCGAGCCGCTCCGGGCCGGACGCCGCCGCCACGACGCGCATGCCGAGCCGGGTGGCGACGTCGACGGTCGCGGAGCCGACGCCGCCCGCGGCCCCGAGCACGGTCGCCCACTCCCCCGCCGTGCCCTGCCCGACGGTGGTCAGGGCGTGGTAGGCGGTCGCGTAGGTGACGTGGAACGCGGCGGCGTGGACCATGTCGAGGCCCTCGGGGACGGGGCGCAGGCCTGCCACCGGCACCACGACCTGCTCGGCGAAGGCGCCGGTGAGCACCGCTCCGGCCACCGGCGAGCCCACCGCGGGACCGGACACGCCTGGACCCAGCGCGGCGACCACTCCGGCGAACTCGCTGCCCGGGGTGAACGGCAGCGGCGCGGGCACCTGATAGCGGTTCGCCACCAGCAGCACGTCCGGGTAGTTGACCGCCGCCGCGTGCACCCGGACCAGGACCTCCCCGGGGCCGGGTGCGGGGTCGTCCAGTTCGACGACGGCGAGGCCGTCCGGGGGCCCGTAGTCCGTGCAGCGCGCGGCTCTCATCGAGTGCTCCCGGCGGCCGGCATCGCCGGGTCCCGGGGCAGTCCCAGGACCTGTTCGGCGATGGTGTTGCGCTGGATCTCGGCGGTGCCCGCGCCGATCGTCGAGGCCCGGGTGCGCAGGAAACCCCACACCCAGCGGCCGCGCTGGACGGCGTGCGGGTCGTGGCGCCCGAGGATCCCGTACGGCCCCAGCAGCTCCAGGGCGAACTCGTGCAGTTCCTGCTCGAAGGTCACGATGTACAGCCGTGCGGTCGAGGAGGCGGGGCCTGGCTCGCCCTTCGCCATGATGTCGGCGATGGTCCGCATCCCGGTGAGCCGCATGACCGTCACCCGGATCTCGAAGTCGGCGAGCCGGTCGCGCACCAGGGGGTCGGCGGTGGCCCCGCGTTCGTGGGCCAGCTCGATCAGCTCGTCGAGGACGCGCCGGTACAGGGCCGCCTGGTTCATCGCCCCGGCGGCGCGTTCGTGGCCGAGGCTGGTGCGCACCAGGGGCCAGCCGCCGTTCTCCGCGCCGATCCGGTCGGCGGCCGGGACCCGGACGTCGTCGAAGAAGATCTCGCAGAAGTGCGCGTCGCCGGTGAGATCGCGCAGCGGGCGCACGGTCACGCCGGGGGCGTGGGCGTCGATGAGGAGGTAACTGATGCCGTCCTGGCGGGAGTCGGGGGGGCCGGTGCGGACGAGGGTGAAGAGGATGTCGGCGATGTCGGCAGAACTGTTCCACACCTTCTGGCCGTTGACGACGTACTCGGCCGCGGGGTCGTCGGGGCCGCCGCCCGCGCGGCGGGCCGTGGTGCGCAGCGCGGGGAGGTCCGAGCCCGCCTCCGGTTCGGAGTACCCCTGCGCCCAGACCGTGTCGCCGCGCAGCATGGGGCGCAGGAACCGGTCCTTCTGCACGGGCGTGCCGTACCTGATGAGGGTGGGCGCGGCGATGCCGAGTCCGGTGCCCAGGGGGCCGGGGACCCGGGCGCGCGCGTACTCCTCCTGGTAGACGACCTGCCGGGCGAAGGGCAGGTCCATGCCGCCGTACGCGCGCGGCCAGCCCGGGCCCGCGTATCCGGCGTCGTACAGGGTGGCCAGCCACTGCTTCTGCCACGCCAGGCGTTCGGCCGGGTTCTTGGGGCGGCGCCCGGGGTGATGCTCCGTCAGGAAGGCGCGCAGGCGGGTGCGGAACTGCTCGTCGGTCCCGGTCCCGGTCTCGGCCGCGGTCATCGCGGGGCCATGCGGATCGCGCCGTCGAGGCGGACGGTCTGGCCGTTGAGGTAGGGGTTCTCCAGCATCTCGACGGCCAGGCGGGCGAAGTCGTCGGGGGCGCCGAGGCGTTTGGGGTGGGGCACGGAGGCGGCGAGGCCGTCGCGGATGTCCTCGCGGAGGCGGCCGAGCATGGGGGTGTCCATGATGCCGGGGGCGATGGTGTTCACCCGGATCTGCCAGCCGGCCAGGTCACGGGCGGCGACGAGGGTCATGCCGTGCACGCCGGCCTTGGCGGCGGTGTAGGAGGTCTGGCCGATCTGGCCGTCGAACGCGGCGACCGAGGCGGTCAGGACGACGGCCCCGCGGTCGCCGTCCACGGCCTCGTTGCCGGAGAGGCGGGCGGCGGCCAGGCGCAGCACGTTGTAGGTGCCGATCAGGTTGACCCGTACGACCTCGGCGAAGGTGGCGAGTTCGCCGGGGGTGCGCTCACGGTCGATGATCCGGGTACGGTCGCCGCCGCGCCCGGCGCAGTGTACGACGAAGCGCAGCGGGCCGAGTTCCTCCGCGGTGTCGAGGGCGGTGTTCACGGAGGCCTCGTCGGTGACGTCGGCCAGGACGAAGCGGGCGGCGTCGCCGAGGTCGGCGACCGCCTTGGCGCCCTGTTCCGCGGAGATGTCGGCGAGGACGGCCTTGCCGCCGCGGTCGATGATCCGGCGCGCGGTGGCGAGTCCGAGGCCGGAGGCGCCGCCGGTGACCAGTGCCGTGGATCCGTCGATGTTCACTTGGGTCTCCTCTACAGGCCCAGGGACTTGCTGATGATGGTCTTCAGGACCTCGCTGGTGCCGCCGTAGATGCGCGTCACGCGGGCGTCGGCGTACAGCCGGGCGATCGGGGATTCGAGGATGTAGCCGTAGCCGCCGTGCAGTTGCAGGCAGCGGTCGACCACCCGGCCCTGTGTCTCGGTGCAGAACAGCTTGGTCCTGGCCGCGTCTGCCGGGCTCAGCTCGCCGGCGACGAGCGCGCTGATCGCCGCGTCCAGAAGGGTCCGGGCGGCCTCCGCCTCGGTGTCCAGGGCGGCGAGCTCGAACTTGGTGTTCTGGAACGAGGACAGTGTCTTGCCGAACATCCGGCGGTCACGGACGTAGGCGACGGTCAGGTCGATCGCGGCGCGCATCTGGGCGACGGCGCCGACGGCGATGGCCAGCCGTTCCTGGGCCAGGTTGCGGCCGAGGTGGGTGAAGGCGGCGCCTTCCTCGCCCAGCAGGTTGGCCGTGGGGACCCGGACGGCGTCGAAGGCCAGCTCCACGGTGTCCTGGACGGTGAGGCCGATCTTCTCCAGCCTGCGTCCCACGGTGAACCCGGGCATGCCCTTCTCCACGACGAGCAGGGAGAGTCCGGCGCGCCGGTCGTCCGGATCGGCGGCGGTGCGGACCACGACGATCACCAGGTCGGCGTGGTGGCCGCCGGTGATGAAGGTCTTGGCGCCGTCGAGCACCCAGTGGTCACCGTCGCGGACCGCCCTCGTCGCGATGCCGGCCAGGTCGGACCCCGTTCCCGGTTCGCTCATCGCGATCGCCGTGTACAGGTCGCCCGAGGCGAGGCCCGGCAGCCAGCGGGCCCGCTGTCCGGCGTCGGCGAGTCCGGTGAAGTACGGGACGACGACGTCGAGATGGGTCCGCAGGCCGCCCAGGGTGACGCCCGCGCGGGCGCACTCCTCCTGGATGACGACGTTGAAGCGGTAGTCGTCCTGGCCCCCGCCGCCGTACTCCTCGGGGATCGCGGTGCCGAGGATGCCCAGCTTGCCCATCGAGGTGAAGAGGTCACGGGGGACGAGACCGGCGCGCCGCCAGTCCTCGTACACCGGCAGAACCTCGCGGGCGATGAAGTCCCGGACCAGCAGGCGGAAGTCCTGGTGGTCCTGTGCGAACAGGGTCCGGCGCATCGGGTCTCCTTCGACTCTCGACCCTATTCAGTATACGCAATTAGCAATCACGGGGACAGAAGAAAGCCCCGTACGGCAGAAAGCCGCACGGGGCATGGGTAATAAGTGTCAGTAAATCAGTGCCACCAGGGGATGAGGGCGTCGAGGTGGCGGCGCATCCGGTGGCGGGCCACCCCGGCGTCGCCCTGCACGATCGCGTCGAGGATGCGCTGGTGGACGTGCTGGACCTCGTCGGCCGCCGTGTCGCCGGGCAGCGGCCGGTCGTGCCCCGAGGCGTGCCTGCGGAACAGCTCGGTGATGATGGCGAGGAACAGCGACAGCACCGGATTGTCGGCCAGGGCCGCCAGTTCGGCGTGGAACAGGTCGGCCTTGCGGGAGTCGCCGGCCGGGCCCTCGACGGTCCACCGAACGGCCCTGCCCAGGCGCTCGGCGACCTCCGGGTCGCCCCCGGCGTGCCGGGCGGTGACCCTGGCGACGATGCCGAGTTCGACGGCGTTGCGGACGATCCGCAGGTCGTCGGCGGTGACGCCCTGGTATTCGAGGAAGAGCGCCATCGTGTCGACGCTGGCCTGCGGCTCGGGCTCGGTGACGACCAGGCCGCCGCCGGGGCCGCGCCGCATCTGGGCGACCGAGTGGTACTCCAGGAGCCTTACGGCCTCGCGCAGGACGGCCCGGCTGATCTCGTAGCGGGCCAGCAGATCCGACTCCGAACCGAGGACCATGCCGATCTGCCAGCCGCGCGCGGCGATGTCGTCGTGGATCCGGGAGGCCACCACCTCGGCGAGCTTGGCGCGCGGGCCCTCGACCAGCTCGGGCTCGACCACGCTCCCCGAGATCCGCGCGCCGCGGCGCACCCGGTGCTTCTCGATCCAGGCGGCCACCGACTCCAGATGCGCCGTCAGCTCGGTCTGCGCGCGGGCCCCGTCGTCGGCGACGACGGCGTCGACCACGGCACGGTGCTCGCGGTGCGAGGTCTCCTTCGCCGCGTGCATCTCCGCCTTGGAGATCCGGCGCGAGGTGTGGGCGTAGCGGGCGGTGAGGCGGGTGAGGACGTCGATGAACAGGTGCAGCACCGGGTTGCCGGACAACTGGCCCAGTACCGGGTGCAGGGGGTCCTGCGAGTGGACCGACGGGTCGTCCCAGTGGTCGCGTTCGGAGTCGAGGGTGGCGCGGAGGGTGGTGATGCCCTCTTCGGTGATGCGGTCGGCGGCGAGGCCGGCGGCGATCGGTTCGAGCAACTGGCGGGCCTGGAGGAGGTCGGTGACGCTGGTGCCGACGTACTCCAGGTAGATCACCATGGCCCGGGTCGCCGGGCCCGCGTCAGGAGCGCAGACGATCAGGCCGCCGCCAGGGCCGCGCCGCATCCGGGCGACCTGGTGGTGCTCGACCAGGCGCACCGCCTCGCGCAGCACCGCCCGGCTCACCCCGAGCTGCTCCCGCAGGTCCACCTCGGAGCCCAGCGACTCGCCGACGGGCCAGCCCCGGCGGATCACGGTCGCCTCGATGCGCTGCGCGGTCTGCGCGGCCAGCTTGCCGACCGGGGCGTCGGTCTCGCCGTCGGCGGGCTCGCGGTCGACGGCAGTCGCCATGGGCCAACTCCTCTGCGGAAACATTGCGGATCCCCAGTCTATTCAGCACCGGGGCAGGAACCCCCGGACCGGACATCCGACGCCGAGATCGGGGCACTGATTTCGGCATCGACCCTTGGCAACCAGGCCAGAGCCATGGTTAGAGTACCCTCATTTCGGGATCGCTTGCATGAGGACCGAGGAGTCGGCGGCGATGCGACTGGAACCCACACCCGAGCTGGAGGCCCTCCGCGGCAAGGTGCGCGCCTTCGTGGCCGAGCACGCGCCGGGCGTCAAGGCACACACCGGGGTACGCGCACCCGAGCCGGAACTGATGCCGGCGATCCGGGCCTGGACCGCCAAGCTGTACGAGGCGGGCCTGCTCGGCATCGACTGGCCCGCCGAGTACGGCGGCCGGCCCGACGCGCACCCCCTGGAACCGTCCGTCGTCGCGGAGGAGATCGCCCGCGCCCGCACCTGGGCGCCGGTCGGCGCGGCCTCGCTGGCCTCGGCGGCCCTCATCGAGTTCGGCACCGACGTACAGCGGGCGCGGTTCCTGCCCCGCATCCGCTCCTGCGACGACGTCTGGTGCCAGCTGTTCAGCGAGCCCGAGGCGGGCAGCGACCTGGCGTCCCTGCGCACCCGGGCCCGCCACGAGGGCGAGGGCGCCGACGCGGTCTTCGTCGTCGACGGCCAGAAGGTGTGGACGACCAACGGACAGTACGCGGACATGGGTTACCTGCTGGCGCGCACCGATGCCGACGCTCCGAAGCACCGGGGCATCACGGCCTTCGCGCTGGACATGCGCAGCCCGGGGGTCGAGGTGCGGCCGCTGCGCGAGATCACCGGAACCGCCGACTTCAACGAGGTCTTCCTGGACGGGGTACGGATCCCGGCGGCGAACGTGATCGGCGGGGTGAACGACGGCTGGCGGGTGGCGATGAGCAGCCTCGGGCGGGAGCGCTCGGGGGTGGCCGCGCGCGGGGTCGAGCTGTTCGCCGTGCTGGACGACCTGGTGCGGCTCGCGGAGGAGGTGCCGGCCGGCGGCCGGCCCGCGCTCGACGACGCCGCCACCCGCCAGGAGATCGGCGAACTGGCGGCACGGGTACAGGTGAACGCCGCACTGATCGCCCTCGCGCAGTCGCGGATGCTGCACGGCACGGAGCGGCCCACGGACGCCCTGCTCGGCAAGATCTTCTTCAGCGAGCTCCACCACGACCTGGCCGACTTCGGCCTGCGCCTCCAGGGCACCGACGGCCTGCTCACCGGGGACGATCCGGCGGCGGTCGCGGCGGGCTGGTGGCAGGACGCCCACCTGTACTCACGCGCGTACACGATCGCGGGCGGCGCGAACGAGGTACTGCGGACGCAGATCGCCGAGCGGGGTCTCGGGATGCCCCGGGAACCCCGCTGACCTGGCCCTACACACGGCGCCCCGACCGAGAACCAATCAATTGGACCGCCCGGTCGATATTGCGCCTCAATGCATGCCGCAATATTGATTGTACCGCTCGGTCCACGTAAGGTGCCCTCAATCGCGACGCCGAGAGAACGAGGGAACCATGAGCGAGAGCATCGCCGGGACCGATGCCGCCACGGAGCTGCCGGAGTTTCCGACGCCTCGATCGAGCCAGTGCCCGTTCGCGCCCCCTCCGGGCCTGCTCGCGCTGCACGAGACCGACAAGGCCGTCGTACGCGTCCGGACCTGGGACGGCACCACCCCGTGGCTCGTCACCTCGCACGCCGCGCAGCGCGAGCTGATGACCGACCCGCGGCTCAGCGCGAACATCGGTGCCCCCGGCTACCCGCACACGACCGAGGCCATGAAGGCGCACGCGGCCGAGATCCAGCCGTCGATCAACAACACCGACGGTGCCGAGCACACCCGCTGGCGCCGGATGCTGACCAATTCGTTCACCCGGCACCGGATGGAGAAACTCCGCCCGGAGATCCAGCAGATCACCGATGACCTCGTCGACAGGATGCTGGCCGGGCCCAACCCGGTCGATCTCAACGAGGCCCTGTCCCTGCCCCTGCCGTCGCTCATGATCTGCGCCCTCCTCGGCGTTCCGTACGAGGACCACGACTTCTTCCAGGAGCACGCCGGGGTCACCAACGCCCGCTTCAAGACCCCCGAGGAGGCGGCCCAGTCCATCGTGGAGGTGCGCCGCTACATCGCCGGGCTCATCGAGGCGAAGATGGACAACCCCGGTGAGGATGTCCTCTCCGACCTCGGCGCGCGGGTCAAGGAGGGCGTGCTCTCCATGGCGGAGGCCGCCCCGCTCGGGCACATCCTGCTCGTCGCCGGCCATGACACCAGTGCCAACATGATCACCCTGGGCACGGCGCTGCTGCTGCAGCACCCCGACCAGCTCGCGGCGCTGCGGGAGAACCAGGACGACCCGAAGTACGTGACCAAGGCCGTCGAGGAACTCCTGCGCTATCTGACCATCCCGCACCTGCTGGCGCGGCGGGCGGTGCTGGACGACATCGAGATCGCCGGGGAGACCATCCGCGCCGGCGAGGGTGTCATCGCCTCGCTGCCGGCGGCCAACTGGGACCCCGAGGCGTTCCCGGAGCCCGGCAAGCTCGACCTGACCCGTGCCGCGGCGCACCACCACGCGTTCGGCTGGGGTCCGCACCAGTGCGTCGGCCAGCAGCTGGCCCGCATCGAGCTGCACGTCGTGTTCAGCACGCTGTTCCGCCGCATCCCGACCCTGCGGCTCGCGGTCGACGTCTCGGAGCTGAGGTTCAAGGAGGACTCCCAGGCGTACGGCATCTACGACCTGCCCGTCACCTGGTGACCGGCGTCCCCCGGAAGGAGACAGCCCCATGGCCACCATGAAATCCGTCCGGACCGGCGCGAAGAACAAGGTCGAGGTCGTATCGGCCGACCGTCCGGTGCCTGGCCCGAAGGACGTGGTGGTCAGGATCCGCGCCTGCGGCATCTGCGGCACCGACACCTTCTTCGTCCAGGCGGGCGGCACGCCGTACAACGCCGACGGCTCGGTGGTGCCGCTGCTGCTCGGACACGAGCCGGCCGGCGAGATCGCGGAGGTGGGCTCCGAGGTCACGGACCTCGAAATCGGCGACCGGGTGGTGGTGAACCCGCAGGGCGTGCCCTCGGGGATCATCGGATGCGGTGGCACGCACGGCGGGATGAGCGAGTACCTGCTGCTGGAGGACGCGGAGATCGGCAGGACCCTCGCGGTCTTCCCCGACACCATGCCCTTCGACGTCGCCGCGCTCAACGAACCGATGGCGGTCGCCCGGCACTGCGTCAACCGGTCCGGAGCGGCGCCCACCGACAAGGTCGTGGTCTTCGGTGCCGGGCCCATCGGGCTGGGCGTCACCATCTGGCTGAAGCTGCGCGGGGTCGGGCACGTCGTCGTCGCCGACGTCATCCCCGAGCGGCTGCAGACCGCACTGGCCGTCGGTGCCGACGCCGTGATCGACTCCGCGACCGAGGACGTCACCGCGCGGCTGACCGAACTGCACGGCGAGGCGGCCAACGCCCTCGGCCAGCCGCGCGCGGGCACCGACATCTACATCGACGCCGCCGGTGTCGCCGCCGTCTTCAACACCACGGTCGACGCCGCCCAATGGGGCGCCAAACTGGTGATGGTCGCCGTGCAGAAGCCTTCCGAGATCGACCTCGGCGGGATGCTGCGCAGCGAGCTCACCCTCATCGCCTCGCAGGGATATCCGACCGAGATCTTCGAGGTGACGGCGGAACTCGCGGAGCACCAGGAGCGGTTCGCCAGACTGATCAGCCACCGGGTGCCGTTCGCCGAGGTGAACCGGGCCTTCGAGCTGGCGCTGACTCCCGGCGCCGCCGAGAAGGTCGTCGTCACCTACGACGACGAGGCGTGAGCGGCTGAGGAAGGCGGAGCCCTGCTCCGCCTTCCTCAGCCGCGTCGCCCGGTGGTCGTCACAGGAGCTCGACGATCGTCGCGTTGGCCGTGCCACCGCCCTCGCACATGGTCTGGAGGCCGTAGCGGAGGTTCTCGCGGCGCATCCGGGCCAGCAGCCGGGTCATCAGGATGGCACCGGAGCCGCCGAGCGGGTGGCCGACGGCGATCGCCCCGCCGAGCGGGTTGAGCCGCTCCGGGTCGGCGCCGGTCTCGCCGAGCCACGCCAACGGCACCGGTGCGAAGGCCTCGTTGACCTCGTAGGCGCCGATCTCGTCGAGGGACAGCCCGGAGCGGCGCAGCACCTTCTCGGTCGCGGGGATCGGGCCGAGGAGCATGGTGATCGGGTCGGCGCCGCTGACCGCTCCGGTGTGGTAGCGGGCGACCGGGGTGAGGCCGAGGTCACGGGCCCGCTCGGGGGTGGTGATGAGCAGGGCCGCCGCGCCGTCGGAGATCTGGGAGGCGTTCCCGGCGTGGATCACGCCGTCCTCCTTGAACGACGGCTTGAGCCGGGCCAGCGTCTCGGGTGACGTGCCCCGCCGCAGCCCCTCGTCCGCGGCGAACTTGGTTCCGTCGACGTCGATCGGCACGAGGTGGTCGTCGAAGACGCCCGCGTCGATCGCCGCGGCGGCCTTCGCGTGCGACTCGGAGGCGAACTCGTCGAGGCGGGTACGGCTGAACCCGTACCGTTCGGCGATCAGTTCGGCGCCGACGCCCTGACTGAACTCGACACCGCCGTAGCGGGCGATGGCGGCGGGACCGTACGGCTGCCCGGTCGTCCGGTGCGAGCCGAGCGGCACCCTGCTCATGGTCTCGACGCCGCCCGCGACCACCAGGTCGTACTGGCCGGCCATGACGGCGTGCGCGGCCTGGTCGACGGCCTGCTGGCTGGAGCCGCAGGCCCGGTTGACGGTGACGGCCGGGACGTGCTCGGGCCACCCCGCGGCGAGCACCGCGAACCGGCAGACGTTGCTGGACTGGTCGCCGATCTGGGTGACACAGCCCCAGACCACGTCGTCCACGGTGCCCGGGTCGATGCCGGTGCGCTGCACCAGCGCCTTGAGCACCTCGGCCGACAGGTCCGCCGCGTGCACCGACGCCAGCGAGCCGTTGCGCTTGCCGATCGGGGTGCGTACGGCGTCGACGATGACGGCGTCTCGCATGACAACTCCTAGGTCAGGTCATTCGGGGTACGGCACGCCCCAGTCGCGGAACACGGCGCGGCTGTCGGCGCCGGCGGCCGGTGCCGTGCGCCCGGGTCGTGCCGGGGTCGCCGAGAAGCGGGGGGCCGCGGCGGGCTGGAGCACTCCGTCGCGGGTGAACAGGCTTGCGCGGGCCGCCAGATGAGGGTGTGCCGCCGCCTCGGTCAGGCTCAGGACGGGCGCCACGCAGGCGTCGGTGCCTTCGAACAGCGCCGCCCACTCGTCCCGGGTGCGCTCGGCGAAGCGCTCCGCCAGCAGCTCCCGCAGCCGCGGCCAGGCCGAGCGGTCGTGCTGCCGGTCCGGGTCCACGCCGAGGTCGAGCAGTTCGACCAGACTGCGGTAGAACTTGCGTTCCAGCGCGCCGACGGCCACATGGCGGCCGTCCTTCGTCTCGTACACGGCGTAAAAGGGCCAGCCGCCGTCGAACCGGTTGACGCCCCGCTCGTCGCGCCACTCGTCGCGTGCCAGCTTGGCGAAGGTGCTGGCGAGCAGGTGGGCGGTGCCGTCGACGATCGCCGCGTCGACGACCTGGCCCGCGCCGGTGCGCCCTACGGCGTGCAGCGCGGCCAGTACCCCGATCACGAGGTAGCAGCCGCCGCCCCCGAAGTCGCCGACGAGGTTCAGCGGGATCCGCGGCGGGCCGCCCGCCTCGCCGATGGCGCCGAGCGCGCCGGTGAGCGCGATGTAGGTGATGTCGTGTCCGGCCGCGGCGGCCAGGGGTCCGTCCTGGCCCCAGCCGGTCATCCGGCCGTAGACCAGGCGGGGGTTGCGGGCCAGGCAGTCGTGCGGTCCGATGCCCAGCCGTTCGGTGACGCCGGGCCGGAACCCCTCGATCAGCACGTCGGCGCGCGACACGAGTTGCAGCAGTGCCTCGGCCGCGGCGGGTCGCTTCAGGTCCAGTACGACCGACCGCTTGCCCCGGTCGAGCACGGCCGCCGGCCCGCCCGCGTCCGGCTCGGACTCCCGCCCAGGCCGGTCGACCCGGACGACCTCCGCGCCCAGATCGGCGAGCAGCATGCCGGCGAAGGGTCCCGGTCCGATACCGCCGAGTTCGAGAACCCGGCAGCCGGCGAGCGGCCCGGCCACGCCGGCCGGCGTCCCGTCGCGGCCGGTGGTCCCGGCTCCGGACGTCATCGTCAGCGGCCCTTCCAGGCCGGTGCCCGCTTCTCCGCGAACGCCGCCGCCCCTTCCCGGGCGTCCTCGGACCGGAACACCGGCTCGGCGATGTCGAACTGCCTGCCCCACGCCTCGTCCAAGGTCCAGTCGGCTGTGGAGCGGGCGATCTGCTTCGTCGCGGCGACCGCGAGCGGGCCGTTCGCCGCGATGGTCGCCGCGAGTTCGAGGGCACCCTCCAGCGCGCCGCCCTCCTCCGTGAGCCGGTTGACCAGACCGTACGTTGCCGCCCGCGCGGCGTCGATCGGCCGGCCGGTCAGGAGCAGTTCGAGGGCGATGGCGTACGGGATGCGGCGCGGCAGGTGGAGTGCGGCGCCCGCGCGGGCGACCAGCGAGCGGGTCACCTCGGGCACGCCGAGCCGGGCCGTGCGGGCGGCGACGACGAGATCGCAGGCCAGCAGGAGTTCGAAGCCGCCCGCCAGGGCCCAGCCCTCCACGGCGGCGACCAGCGGCTTGCGCGGCGGGGTCATGCTGATCCCGCACAGGCCGCGGCCCTCGATCGCCGGGGTCTCCCCGCGCAGCCACGCCTTGAGGTCCATGCCCGCCGAGAACGTGCCGCCCGCTCCGGTGAGCACGCCGACCCGCAGCTCGTCCGACTCGTCCAGCTCGTCGACCGCGGCCGCCACTCCTTCGGCCACCGCGGCGTCCAGGGCGTTCTTCACCGCCGGGCGGTTGATCGTGATGAGCTGCACCGCGCCGCGGCGCTCCACCAGTACCTCGTCGGACACGCCTACCTCCTCGAATGCTCGCCGGTCACGGCGAATCGGGCCAGTTCATGGGCGACCATGCCGTCCAGGTCCGCCGCGGGCGGCGCGGGGAGTTCGACGGGCCGGTCGCGGGTGGGCAGCAGGACGACGGCCGTACCGGGGGTGGTGACCTCGCCCCGCTGGTTCTCGCAGCGCACCTCGACGTCGACCTCGGCGCGCCCGTCCGCCAGGCGTTTGCCGACGACCGTGCCGCGCACCCAGGTGGTGTCGCCGCGGTAGTTGAACCTGCGGTGCTCGCAGCGGAGTCTCCACAGCCAGCCGTCGTCGCCGATCCAGTCGGTGAGCAGGTGGCACAGCCAGGTCTCGCGCATGCCGCCGTAGTCGTAGGGGGCCGGCAGGCCCAGTTCCCGGGCCCGCTCGGGCTCCCAGTGCAGCCGCTGCACGGTGTCGGGGATGTTCAGCGGGTTGGGCGGGTAGAGGCCGGGCGCCTTGCGCCGGACCTTCGCCGCGATCCCGAACGCGCCGGGCGGGGTGAGCTGCATGCCCCAGCCCAGGTGCCAGACGACCACGTCGGTGGTGGTCAGCGGCCCCTTCACGCGGGGCTGGAGCTCCTCGCCGATCTCGACGTCCTCCCAGTACCGGGGCTCGGCGCCGCGCCGGGTCTCGGCCGCGTAGGCGGTGTCGATCGCGGCCAGTTCCTCGTCGGTGTAGGGCCGTTGGACGAGTCGTTCCTTGGCCCGCTGCTTCGAGGTGTGGCGCTCCGCGTTGATCCAGGTGCCCCGGCGCAGGGCGTGCATCTCACCGCGCCCGTTGGCGTAGAGGTAGTCGTTGACGACGTGGGCCGTGCGGCCGCCGAAGCGGCTGGGCTTGAGGTCGACGCCCACCTGGGTCTGCAGCACCCGGCAGCGGTCGCCCCGTCGCAGCGGGCGCCACCACTCGAACTCCATCACCGCCTGGTAGGAGCCGAGTCCGGCGAAGGGGTCGCCCTTGAGGAGCGCCTTGGTCCCGGGGTCGGGCGGCGGGGCGGCGTCCTCGCCCATCGTGTAGAGGAAGGTGGGCGGTGCGAGCAGGGTGCCCCAGCGGGTGCCGGCCGCGTACGCGGGGTGGCAGTACAGGGGGTTGTCGTCGCCGTAGCCGTAGGCGAAGTGGCGGACGGCGTCCCAGGTCACCTCGTAGTTGTGCGGGGGGTTGCGCTGGGGCCGGGGGATGCCTAGGCGGCGCCTGGAGCGTTCGACGGCCTCGTCGGTGAGCACGCCGAACCGCTCCTCGGTGTCCGTCATCGCTGTTCCTCCTTCGGTCCCAGCCGGTCCCGGACCAGGCCCAGCAGCTCCACCCGGCTGACCTTGCCCGAGGGGGTCCGGGGCAGTTCGGCGAGGACGACGACGTGTGCGGGCACCTCGTAGGGGGTGAGCCGGCCGCGGCAGAGGGCGGCGAGTTCGGCGGGGTCCGGTGCGGGCCGGTCCGGTTCGGCCTCGACCGCCGCGACCGGTACCTCGCCGAGCCGCACGTCCGGCAGTCCGGCCACGGCCGCCTCCCGTACGGCCGGGTGCGACTCCAGGACGCGGCGGACCGTGTCCGGCTGCACCTTGAAGCCGCCGCGGACGATCGCGTCGTCGGCGCGTCCCTCGATCCAGACGAACCGGTCGGCGTCGATCCGGGCGAGGTCGCTGGTGCGCGCCCACACCCGGCCGCCGTGCGTGCTCTGTTCGGTCCTGACCTCCAGGCGGCCCGTCCGGCCGACGGGCAGTTCCGCGCCGTCCTCGCCGGTCACCCGCAGCTCGACGCCGTCGAAGGCGCGCCCGGCGCTGCCCGCCTTCTGCCGCCACCACCGCTCGTGCAGCGGCAGCGTCCAGCCCGCGACGGCTCCGGCGAACTCGGTCGCCCCATAGGTCATCAGGACGGGCACGTCGTACGCGCGGAAGAACGCGTCGGCGAGTTCGGCCGGGCAGGGCGCGGTGCCGGAGGTGACGACCTGAAGGCTCGCCAGCCGTTCCTTCGGCACCTCGGCGTCGAGCACGGCGCGGATCGCGGCCGGCACCAGGCTCGCCGCGCGCAGCCCGTGCCGTTCCACCGCGCTCGTCCACGGTTCGACGGCGAACTTGGGCATCAGCAGCATGCGACGTCCGGTCGCGAGGCAGGCGAGCGCCCGCCACAGCCCTCCGATGTGCACGAGCGGGCTGGACACGAGCGAGGCCGACGTCGACAGCAGACGCTCCGCTTTCGGCGTCTGCCCGCCGGAGACGAGGGCCTGGTCGAGCTGGCCGATGCGCAGGTGGACGCGTTTCGGGGGGCCGGTGGTGCCGGAGGTGAGCATCTCCACGGCGACGCCGGGGTTGGCCGGGGCGTCGGCGGGAGCGGTGCCGCCGGCCGGCTTCACCGTGCCGTCCGGACCCAGTTCCAGCGCGGCGCCGTGGGCGGTCACCGCTTCCAACACGCCTGTGCGGGCCAGTGGTTCGGCGCCGCCGACGACGACGGGCAGCACGCAGCGGTCGACGTCGGACGCGAGCCGCTCGGCCGGCTGCAACGGGCTCAGCATGACCAGGCAGCGCCCGGAGGCGATCACCGCGGCGACCACGGCGACGTGCTCGGGCCGGTTCTCCAGTACGACGCCGACCCGGCCGCCGGGCGGCAGGCCCACCTCGTCCAGCAGCGCCATGACACCGCCCGCGGTCCTGCGGACCTGTCCCCAGGTCCACCACTCGCCGTCGTACTCGATCGCCTCGGCCTCGGCGGCGGCTTCGGCGAGCAGCCGGGACAGACGGTCACGGATTCCCACGTGCTCGGCCTTTCGTCGCCTCTGGCGCGGTGATTCCCACCAGCCCGGCCAGCCGCCGGCGGTGCGTCGCCGGGCTGCCGAGGAGCTGCTCGGACGACTTCGCGCGTTTCAGATGGAGGTGCGCGTCGTGCTCCCAGGTGTAGCCGATGCCTCCGTGGATCTGGATGTTCTCCTTGGCCGCGTGGGTGTAGGCGTCCGCGCAGCAGACGGCGGCGACCGCGGCGGCCGTGGACAGCGGCGACTCGCTCGACTCCCCCGGCCGCGGCAGGTCCGCCGCCGCGGACAGCGCGTGGTAGGCCGCCGAGCGTGCCGCCTCCACCTTCAGGAGCATGTCGGCGCACTTGTGCTTGACCGCCTGGAAGGAGCCGATGGGCCGGCCGAACTGCACCCGGACCTTGGCGTACGCCACGGCCGCGTCGAGACACGCCTGCGCGCCGCCGGCCTGCTCGGCGGCCAGCGCCACCACCGCGAGGTCGGTCACCCGGCGCAGGTACGCTGCGGCGTCCGCGGCCGCCGGGCCCACCGGCAGCGCCGGGGCGCCGTCGAGATCGATCCGCGCCAGGCGCCGGGTCGGGTCGAGCGTCTCCAGCCGGGTGCGGGTCACTCCGGGGGCCGTACCCTCCACGGCGAACAGCCGGGGGCCGGCGGCCGAGCGGGCGACGGTCAGGACGAGGTCGGCGCTGTGGCCGTCGACGACGAACATCTTCGTGCCCGACACCCGGTCGCCGGGACCGCGCCCGTCGGGTACGGCCTCGGCCCTCACGTCCTCGACGTGCCACGAGCCGTTCTCCTCGGCCAGTGCCAGCGTGCCGGTCAGCGAGCCGTCGGCGATACCCGGCAGCCAGCGTGCCTTGGCCGTCTCGTCGCCGGAGACCGCGAGGGCCTGGCCTGCCAGGGCCACGGTCGCGAAGTACGGGGAGGGCAGCAGGGCCCGGCCCAGTTCCTCCAGGACGAGGCCCAACTCGACGGGGCCGCCGCCGAAGCCGCCGTACTCCTCGGGCAACGCCAGCCCGAGCAGGCCGAGTTCGCCGGCCATCCGCCGCCAGAGCACCGGGTCGTGTCCGTCCGCGGACTCCATCGAGCGGCGCACGGCCTCGCTCGGCGCCTTGTCCGCCAGGAAGCGGCGCAGCGTCGCGCGGAGTTGCTCGTGCTCCTCGGTGAAGGTGGCTGACACGTCCTTCCCGTCCTCGGCCGCCGCTGCGGCCGGAGCCACAGCGGTCACGTCGGCCGTCGTGTCGGCGGTCACGTCGGCCCTCACCGGGGCGTCTTCGACCGCAGATAGGCGGCGAAGTCGGGAATCCGGGTGCGGTCCACGATCTCGATGCGGATGCCGGAGGGGGCCAGGTGGTAGGCGAAGACGGACGGTTCGCCGTCGACGACCGCGCAGGCCTCCAGGGCGAAGCCCGCCGCCGCCAGCCGTTTCGACGTCGTCGCCAGGTCGTCGCAGAAGTAGCCGAGATGGTGGGTGGCGATGTGTGCGGCGGCCGTCCACGGGGTGCCGGGGATCGCCTGGACGAGCTCGATGTGCGGAGCGTCCAGGGAGTAGGTGTAGCGGAGGTTCAGCAACCGGTCGCCGTCCGACAGCCGCACCGGCAGCTCCGCCGACATGGTCTCGGTCCACCGGTACCCGGCGGCCTCCGTCATCCGGGCCTTCCAGGCGTCCACGTCGTCGACGACGATCCCGGTGTGGTACAGGTCCGCCGCGTGCAGGGGATGTGTCATGGCCGGCGCCTCACCACTCCAGCCGCAGCGACTTGATGCCGTACATGTTGCCGTGCTGCCACAGCTCCTGGCCGGGGGCGACCCGGTAGTCGGGGATGCGCCGGTGCCACTCCTCGACCGCCACGTTGAGTTCGAGGCGGGCGAGGTGCGAGCCCAGGCAGCGGTGCGGGCCGGAGCCGAACGCGATGTGGTTGGTGGCCTTGCGGTGCAGGTCCACCTCCAGCGGGTGCTCGTACCGCTCGGGGTCGCGGTTGGTGACCGCGAGCGGGAGCATCACCATCTCGCCCGCCCTGACCGGGCAGCCCCCGATCTCGACGTCCTGGGTCGCCTTGCGCGCCGGGACGACGAAGGAGTAGACGCGCAGGATCTCCTCGACTCCGGTCGGGATCAGCGAGGGATCGGCGAGGATCGCGGCGCGCTGCTCCGGGTGCGTGGCGAAGTGGTACAGCGCCCAGCCGATCGAGATGGGCACGGTGTCGAAGCCGGCCTGGAACATCAGGACGCAGAAGGCGTGCATGTCCCGGTCGTTGATCGGTTCGCCGTCGATGGTCCAGGTCATGGCGTGCGAGAGCAGGTCGTCCAGGGGCGTTCTGCGGCGCAGCGCGATCTGTTCCTCGAAGTACGCCGACACCTCCCGCATGGCGGTCAGCTGCCGGGCGCCGCCCGGGTCCTCGGCGTGCGAGAGGTGCAGCAGTTCGCGGGTCCAGGCGAGGAACGTGGGAAGGTCGTCCT
This sequence comes from Streptomyces sp. NPDC013157, assembly GCF_042899865.1. Lineage (NCBI taxonomy): Bacteria > Bacillati > Actinomycetota > Actinomycetes > Kitasatosporales > Streptomycetaceae > Streptomyces > Streptomyces sp. NPDC013157. The sequence goes on from NZ_JBIBAK010000005.1 coordinate 346,669, forward strand.
CCGGCAGGCCCATCATGCGCATGAAGATCAGGGTCGGGAAGCGGCGCGCGAACTCGTCGAGCACGTCGGCGCCGTCGCGGTCCTTGAGCGCGTCGATCAGCTCCGCCGCGGTCCGGCGGGCCTCCGGTTCTCGGGCGGCCACGGCGCCCGGGGAGAAGTAGCGGCCGAGCAGGCGCCGCCACACGCTGTGCGTGGGCGGATCCAGCATCTCGGGTATCCACAGGAACTTCGGGTCCGGTTCCAGCGCCGTCACCGACTTGCTGGAGAAGGTCCGCCAGTCCTGGAGCGCCTGCTGCACGGCCGGCCCGTCGGTGACGACCCAGAAGCCGCGCGCGACGGTGCTGCGGAACCCGTCGTGGGTGCCGGCCATCTCGTCCCAGCGCTCCTGGTGGCTGAGGACCGGCCCGCCGAGCCGGTTGTCGAAGTGGTAGGCGGGCGTGCCCTCGTACGTTCCCTCGGACTCGTCGAGTTTCGTCCGCATCACGGCTCCTTTCGTCGTACGTCCGGTCACGTCTCGTCGTCCGGTCACGTCTCGTCGCCTGGTCGTCTCGCCGTCTGGCCGTACGTCCGTCAGGTCGCCGCGCCGTCGATCTTGAGCGCGATCAGCTCGTCGGCACTGAAGCCGAGCGAGCGCAGCACCTCGTCCGTGTGTTCCGCGAACTGCGGTGCCCGGGTGAGGGTGGCCGGGGTCTCGTCGAACTGCACGGGGCAGGCGACCAGTTCGCGGTCGACGCCGTCGGCGTCCACGACGGGGGCGATGAGGCCGTTGGCCCGCAGGGCCGGATCCTGGCCCACCTCCCAGGCGTTCTGCACGGCCGACCACTGCCCCTCGCCCCGGGAGAGGATCTCCACCCACTCCGGGTAGGGGCGGGAGGCTATGAGACCGGCGACGATCTCGGCGGCCTCGGCCGCGTTCGCCATCAGCTTCTCGGTGCTGTCGAACCGCTCGTCGCCGCCCAGCTCCTCGCGGCCGGCCAGCTTGCAGAACTCGGCCCAGTAGCGGCCCGGTTGCAGCATCGACAGTTCGATCCAGCGGCCGTCGGCGGTGCGGTAGGCGCCGATGAGCGGGTTGGTGGCCGAGCCGTACCGGGGCTGGGTCCGCACCGGGAGCGGGCCGCCGGTCAGCAGCGCGAGGTTGACGGTGAACTGGGTCGCCCAGGCGCCGACGCCGATCAGGGACACGTCCACGACGGACGGTTCGCCGGTGGTGGCCCGGGAGTACAGCGCGGCGGCGATGCCGCCGGCGATGGTCATGCCACCCATCGAGTCGCCGTACGCGCCGGCCGGCATCCGGGTCATGCGGTCGGCGCCTGGCGGGGTGACACCGGCGGCGCTGCCGCCGCGCGCCCAGAAGGCGGTGCTGTCGTAGCCGCCCTTGCCGGCCTCTTCCCCGCGGGCGCCGAAGCCGCTGCCCCGGACGTAGATGATGTCGGGGTTGATCGCCCGGACGTCCTCCACTTCGATCCGCAGCTTCTTGCGGGCCTCCGGCAGGAAGTTGGTGAGGAACACGTCGCTGGACCGGATCAGTTCCTCCAGCGCGGGCCGCGCCGAGGGCTTCTCCAGGGCGAGGCCGACGCTGCGTTTCCCGCGGTTGGGCCCCTCCATGATCGGGAAGAACGAGGAACCCTCGCTGGCCGCCTCGTACCCGAGCACCCGCACCAGCCCGCGCTGGGCGTCGCCGCGTTCGGCGTGCTCGATCTTGATCACGTCGGCACCCCAGTCGGCCAGCACGGCACCCGCCGCCGGGACGAAGGTGAACTGCGCGACTTCGAGCACCCGCACGCCCTCCATCGGCCTCTGCATCCGACTCGACCTCCCGACCTCACTTACGCGCATACCTGCTATTGCGCATACCCAATCGACCCCTTGCGGCTCCGAGTATGGACCGGGGCCGCCAAAAAGTATACTGTTTTCGCCATGCTGGATTTCACGATCGAACCTGACTTCCAGGCCAAGCTCGACTGGGCGACCGCCTTCGTGCGCGAGGAGGTCGAGCCGCTCGACCTCCTGTTCCCGCACGGCGGTGACCCGTACGACACCGGCAACGAGAAGGCCCGCGCGATCCTCAGGCCGTTGCAGGAGCAGGTCCGCAAGCAGGGTCTGTGGGCCTGCCACCTCGGCCCCGAACTGGGCGGGCCCGGCTACGGCCAGGTGAAGCTCGCCCTGCTCAACGAGGTCCTCGGCCGCTCCTACTGGGCGCCGACGGTCTTCGGCACCGCCGCGCCGGACACCGGGAACGCCGAGATCCTGGCGATGTTCGGCACCGAGGAGCAGAAGGCCGAGTATCTGCGGCCGCTGCTGGACGGCGAGATCGTCTCGACCTTCTCGATGACCGAGCCGCAGGCGGGCGCCGACCCCAAGGAGTTCACCTGCCGCGCCTGGCGGGACGGCGACCAGTGGGTGATCGACGGGGAGAAGTGGTTCTCCTCCAACGCCCGGTACGCGGCCTTCCTCATCGCCATGGCCGTCACCGACCCGGACGCGCCCCCGCACCAGCGCATGTCGATGTTCATCGTGCCGTCACGGACGCCCGGCATCGAGATCAAGCGCAACGTCGGCACCATGGACGAGCGGGAGAACCTCGACGAGGGCATCCACGCCTACATCCGTTACCACCAGGTACGCGTCCCGCTGGACGCCATGCTCGGCGCCCCCGGCGAGGGCTTCGAGGTCGCACAGGCCCGGCTCGGCGGCGGCCGGGTGCACCACGCGATGCGTACGGTGGGCAAGTGCGCGCGCGCCTTCGACATGATGTGCGAGCGCGCGCTGTCCCGCCGTACGCAGGGGACCCTGCTCGCCGACAAGCAGGCGGTGCAGCAGTTCATCGCGGACTCCTGGGTGGAGTTGCAGCAGTTCCGGCTCCTCGTGCTGCACACCGCCTGGATCATCGACACCCAGCCCCACGGCGCCGCCCGCACCCAGATCGCGATGTGCAAGGTGCAGACGGCGAAGGTGCTGCACGACATCGTCCAGCGGGCGGTCCATCTGCACGGCTCGCTCGGCACCACCGGTGAACTCCCGCTCGCCAAGTGGTGGATGGCCGCGCCCAACCTCGCTCTCGCCGACGGCCCGACCGAGGTGCACCGCACCACCATCGCCAAGCAGCTCCTCAGGAACTACACGCCGGCCGAGGGCCTGTTCCCGAGCGAGCACATCCCGCCGAAGCTGGAGGCGGCCCGCAAGCGGTACGCCCACATCATCGAGGACGACGCTCTCAGCGGCCGGGTGGACGGATGAGCGGCGAGCGCGACGCGGGCGGTCGGGACGCCAAGTCCATCGCCCCGGCCGACCTGTTCGACCTGTCCGGCAAGGTCGCGCTCGTCACCGGCGGAAGCCGGGGGCTGGGCCGGGAGATGGTGCGGGCCTTCGCCACCGCGGGCGCGGACGTGGTGGTCGCGAGCCGCAAGCTCGACGCGTGCGAGACGGTCGCGGCGGAGGTCCGCGAGCTGGGCCGGCGCGCGCTGCCGGTCGCCGCGCACGTGGGCCGCTGGGAGGACCTCGGCCGGCTCGCGGACCTCGCGTACGAGGAGTTCGGTCACGTCGACGTCCTCGTCAACAACGCCGGGATGTCCCCGCTGGCCCCCTCCTCCGCGGAGACCAGCGAGGAGCTCTTCGACAAGGTGATCGGCGTCAACTTCAAGGGCCCGTTCCGGCTCGCCTCGCTGGTCGGGCGGCGGATGGCCGAGGGCGACGGCGGTTCGATCGTCAACATCTCCTCGTCGGGCGCGCTGTTCCCCCAGCCGCGGTTCGGCCCGTATGCCGGTGCCAAGGCCGCGCTCAACGCGCTGACCACGGTCTTCGCCCTGGAGTACGGTCCGACGGTACGTGTCAACACGATCTCCGCGGGCCCGTTCCTGACGGACATCTCCAAGGCGTGGACGGAGGAGAAGAGGCAGAGCACGCGCAGCGCGGTGGGCCGGCCGGGACGGCCGGAGGAGATCATCAGCACGGCGCTGTATCTGGCGAGCGAGGCGTCGAGTTACACGACGGCGTCGGTCATCCGGGTGGATGGCGGGTTGTACTGAACAGTGCGGGTGCGTGGGGGCTGGTCGCGCAGTTCCCCGCGCCCCTGAAAGCAGGGGCTGCGATCGCGCCCCGTTTTTGGGGGCGCGGGGAACTGCGCGAGCAACCACGACGCGCCCGCAGCCGAAGCACTCAGCCGAGCAACCCCATTGCTTCGTCCAACAACACCGGCAACGCCGGTGCCATCCGCCGATGCATGTCGGTCAACCGCCCCGCCTTCCGCCCCCGTTTGATCAGCAGCGCCGTCGCCGCCGCCTCCTTGTACTTCGTCAGCGCCTCGAACCACGCCATGTCACGCAGCGGTTCGCCACGCGCCTCCTGGTACGCGTCGATCAGCTCGGCCTTGCCGGGCATCCCGGTCGGCTCCTCGGAGACGGACGCCGGGTGATGTGCCTCGTCCGTGAAGAAGGTCAGCCAGGTGATGTCGACCCGGGGGTCGCCGAGCGACCAGATCTCCCAGTCGATGACCGCGTTGACCGAGTCGGCGTCGCACAGTGCGTTGCCGAGCCGGTAGTCGCCGTGGATGAACACCGGCATCATCGCGGCGGGCACGGTGGCCCGCAGGCGTGCCTCGACCGCCTCGCAACCGGCGCGCAGGTCCTCGGGGACGGTGGTGAACGCCCGTGCCCAGCGGTCGATCTCGGCGGCGGGCGTGACGACGGGCTCCACGGCCAGCGCGGTGCGCTTGGGGTCCACGCGGTGCAGGTGGGCGAGCATCCGGGCGGCGTCGAGCGCACGGGCCCGCACCTGCCCGGCGGGCACGGTTCCGCGGGGCACGAGCACCGGCTCCACGCACTGTCCGGGCACCAGCTCCATGGCCACGAACGGCTGCTGGGCCGTGGGAGCGCCCTTGCCGGAGAACAGCACCTTCGGCACCCGGACACCGGGCACCCCGGCCAGCACCTGCATGAGCCGCGCCTGGCGCAGGACGTCCCGGTTGCGGACCGGTTCCAGGCCGGGCGGGGCCACCTTGAGGACGACGCGCTCGTGGCCGGCGGGGGCACCGGCCAGTACGGCCACGTACGTGAGGCTCGACGTGCCGCCGGCGAGCGGTTCGACCGACTCCACCGTGGCCTCGGGTGCCCAGTCGCGCAGGGCGACGGCCGTCCGCCGCGTCAGCTCCGCGGTCAGGTCCGCGCTGTCGGCGACGACGCTCATGCGCCGGCCCCCGTCCGGTCCCCGGCGGTGAGCGCCCGGACGATGTCGCGGCGGATCAGTTTGCCGGTCGGAGTGCGGGGCAGTTCCGGCCAGCGGGTGATGCGCTCCGGCGTCTTCGAGCCGCGCAGCGTGCCGCGCACCTCGGCCCGCAGGACCTCCGGGTCGACGCTCACGCCGTCGCGCAGGACGACCACCGCCTCGATGCGCTGGCCCCACTCCTCGTCGGGGACGCCGACGACCACCGCGTCGAGCACGTCCGGGTGGCCGAGCAGGACGTCCTCGATCTCGGCGGGCGCGATGTTCTCGGCGCCGCGGATGATCGTGTCGTCGGCCCGGCCCTCCAGGTGGAGGTAGCCGTCGTGGTCGAGGCGGCCCCGGTCGCGAGTGTGGAAGAAGCCCCGCTCGTCGACGGCGGAGCCCCCTCCCGCGTACTCCCCCGACACCTGCTCGCCGCGTACCCAGATCTGCCCGGTCCCGCCGGGGGCCACCACCGCGCCGGACACGTCGCGGACCTCCAGTTCGACACCCGGCACCGGCAGCCCCGCCGAGCCGAGCCGGGCCCGAACCGCGGGATCCTCGCTCGCGACGGCCGTACGGTGCTCCTGCGGGCCCAGCACGGTGATGGTGGAGGAGGTCTCGGTGAGCCCGTAGGCGTTCACGAAGTCCACGTGCGGCCAGGCCCGCAGCGCGGTCTCGACGACCCGGACCGGCATCCGGGCCCCGCCGTAGGCGAGCGTGCGCAGCGAGGGCACCGAGCGGTCGAGCCCGTCCGTGTCCATGATGCGGGCGAGCATCGTCGGTACGACCATCGCGTTGGTGATCCGCTGCTCCCGTACGACGTCGAGCCAGCCGTCCGGGGTGAACTGCTCCAGGGTGAGGGCACGACGCCCGGCGTACAGGTTGGTCAGCACGTTCGACACGGCGGCGATGTGGTATGGCGGAACGCTCACCAGCGCGGCCTCGTCGGGGTCGGCCGCGGCGAACTCCACCGTGCACAGGACGTAGGAGACCAGATTGTGGTGGCGCAGTACCACGCCCTTCGGCTCGGCGGTCGTGCCGCTCGTGTAGATGAGGACGGCGGGGGCCTCGGGAACCGCCTGGCCGTCGTCGGCTCCGCCCGGCGCGTCGGCGTGCTCCGCGGCCTGGGCGAGCCACTCGGCGGGGCTGCGGACCGGCAGTCCCGCGCGGCGCAGCGCCGCGCCGTGGGCCGGGTCGGCGATGCCCAGTGCACGGGGGTGGTTGGCCAGCAGGGCGTCCAGCTGGGCGTCGCCCAGGCGGTAGTTGACCGGTACCAGGGGTACTCCGGCGCGGGCGGCCGCGAACAGCGCGGCGGGGAGGGCCGGACCGTTCACCGCGAGGTACACGATCGCGTCGGCCTCGGCGTCGCGGATCGACCTCGCCCCGCCGGCGGCGAGTTCACGCAGCCGCGCGGCGGTCAGGCCGTCGTCCGTGCGCCCTATGACGACCCGGTCACCGAAACCCTCGGCGGCCATGTCCAGGAGCATCGACACGTTCACGGACCGCCCGCCCCTCAGTCCGAGGCCGGGAGCGGCTTGGCGGTCTTCATCGGCAGCGGGACGCCGTTGACCGTCAGCGTGCCGGGTCCCGGCTTGGTGCACAGCAGTTCCACGCCCAGCTCGTCGTCGGCGTACCGCTTCCCGAGCAGTGAACCGCCCGTCAGGCCCGGGTCGGCCGTACCGGTGGCGGCGGATCCCGCCCCGTTCCCGTTGCCCTCGACCATGGCGGCTCCGCCGCAGCCGATCTCCAGTTCCTCGTCCGGGCACCGCACGACGATCACCGCCGTCGTGTCGACCGTACTGGCGAGCATCTGCCCCACGCGTGGCCTCATCGCAGTGTCCTCCGCGGCTCTCGTGGCGCCGAACATGCGGCACCGAGTAACCAGAGAAAAGTATACTACTTTCCTCGATCGCGTCGAGAACGGAGCTGCCGGATGGAACTAGAGACCGTCCTGTTCGAGGTGACCGACCACGTCGCCACCGTCACCCTCAACAGGCCCGAGGCGATGAACGGCTTCAACCAGCGGATGCTGGAGGAGTTCACCTTCCTCTGGGACACCGTCAGGAACGACGACGACGTGCGCGTCGTCGTGCTGCGCGGGGCGGGTGACCGGGCGTTCTGCACGGGGATGGACGTGAAGGAGGGCATCGACCGCCACCCCAACGTCTGGTCGCAGACCGATCCCGGCGAGTACCTCTCGCCGAAGCTGAACCAGGTGTGGAAACCCCTGGTCTGCGCGGTGCACGGGATGGCCGCGGGGGGTGCCTTCTACTGGCTGAACGAGGCCGACATCCTGATCTGTTCGGAGGACGCCACGTTCTTCGACCCGCATGTCAGCTACGGGCTCACGGCAGCCCTCGAACCCATCGGGCTGGCCCGGCGCGTCCCCCTCGGCGAGGCGCTGCGCATCGCCCTGCTCGGTCTGGACGAGCGCGTGTCAGCGGCCCGCGCGCTGCAGATCGGCCTGGTCAGCGAGGTGCTGCCGCGCGAGGACCTGTGGGACCGGGCCGACGGCATCGCCCGCATCATCGCCGCGAAGCCGCCGGCCGCCGTCCAGGGCACGGTCCGTGCGATCTGGGAGTCCCTCGACTCCACCCGCACCCAGGCGCTGCGCACCGGCCTGTCCTACACGCAGCTCGGGAACCCGATCGGGAAGGCCGAGATCGACCGCGCGGCGGTGCCCCGGGGGAGGTGGACACTGCGCTGACGACTTCCCGCCCACACCCAAATAAGTGTACTTTTTTCAAGAGAACGCCGTTACGAGGTGACCAACGGGAGGCTGTCATGCGGTTCGGTATGCCCTGGCCCGGCCGGGACGTCGGACGGGAGGCCGAGCAGGCCGGCGCCGAGGCCTTCTGCGCAGGAGAGTTCGCCGACCACGACTCCTACCTCACCGTGGCCGACATCGTGGCGAACACCGAGCGCGCGATGGCGGGGCCCGCCATCGCCTACGCCTTCGCCCGCACCCCCTACGCCCACGCCACCGCCCTGCGACACCTGCACGCCCAGGCGCCGGGCCGGCTGTTCCTCGGGCTGGGCAGCGCGGCGTTCCGGATCAACAGGGACTGGCTGGGCGTGCCCGCGGAACGGCCGGTGACCCGGATCGCCGAGACCGTGGGTGCCGTAGTGGCCTGGCTGCACGCGGAGAACGGCGAGCGGGTCCGGTACGCCGGTGAGTTCTACGACCTCGACGCCGACGTCCGGGCCCCCGTGCTCGGCCGGCTGGACATCCCCGTCCTGCTCGCGGCGTTCAACTCCCGGATGGCCGTCACCGCCGGCCGGGTCGCCGACGGCGTCGTCGGGCACGGGCTGTTCACCGGCTCCTGGTGGAACGAGGTCATACGGCCCGCGGTGGCCCGGGGTGCGGACGAACACGACCCGGCCGGCACGCGTCCGCTCGAACACGGCTGGATCATCACGGCGGTCGACGACCACGCGCCCGAACGCGCGATCGCCGACGCCCGGCGCATGATCGCCTTCTACCTCACGGTCCGGACGTACGACCCCTTCGTCGCCCACCACGGCTGGGAGGAGCCCGTCGCCCGGCTGCGCGACGCCTTCCGGGCCGGTGACACCGAAACCATGGCCCGGGCGGTCACCGACGAGATGCTCACCGAGATCGCCGTCTGCGGCACGACCGCCGACGCGAAGGAGACGCTGAGCCGCCGCGTCGGCTCGCTCCCCCGCGACATCGGCTTCTTCGCCCCACCGAGCTTCATGGTGAGCCGCGGCCGCCGTGCCGCGTACGCCCGAGCCGGGCTGGCCCTGATCGGCGCGCTGCCGGATGCGGTCTGAGCGGCGAGCGGTAGCGCGGGTCCGAGAAGTGCGTCTGCGGGTCGGTGAGGGCTGGCCGCGCAGTTGCCCGCACTCCTGATTCGGCCCCCCCTGGGCGTGGCTCGAGGGGCGCCGCACCACCGATCCGCCGCTTCCGGCCACGCACCGCGGCAGCGCGTCCGCCCCGGGACGGGGCGCTCCTCCGGGCGGACGCGAGCCGGGCGCTCAGGCCTGCTCGGGGACCGGGGCGAGCTTACGGCTGGTGTCGAAGCCGACGACCTTCGCGAGGGTGCCCCCGAGGATGGCGGCGCGGTCCTCGTCGCCCACCCCCTCGAAGTTCTCCGCGACACACTCCTCACTGCTGCGGAACGTGCCCTCGGCATGCGGGTAGTCGTTGCCCCACATCACCGTCGACAGGCCCGTGATGTGGCGGGCCTTGACGGCCGTGGGATCGTCGGCGAACTGGACGTGGATCTGCCGGCGGACGTACTCGGTCGGCTTGAGCGGGTACGGCCACTTGTCGTTCACCGCGAACAGGCGCCCCATGGAGGGCTGCTCCTTCGGACCGCGGCTGTCGTCCCAGAAACCGAGCCACCAGTCAGGGTCCTGACCCGTGCCCGTCTTCCACGCCTTGTCCATGTACCCCATGAAGGAGACCAGCCAGCCGGCCGTGTACTCGATCAGGTTGAAGTGCAGGTCCGGGAAACGCTCGCACACCCCGCCGCCGACGAGGCTGGCGATGATGCCCTGCGGGCCGGCCACGGCCGAGCCGACGGCGCTGCCCATGGTCCGGCCGGCCACCATGTCGTCGGTCAGGTTTCCCTTGCCCATGTTCATGGCCGTCATCAGGCCGCGGACGGTGAGCGCGGTCTCGGACACCTGCTCCTTGACCCGCACTCCGCCGGTCGCCACGTGGATGAACACCGGCAGCCCGTGCGCCTGGGCGGCCGCCCACACCGGGTCGAACTCGCGTGCGTAGTACGGCAACGGCGGGATCTCCGGCAGGAGGATCGCGCCGATCCCGAGGCGCGCGACCCGCTCGATCTCCGCGACCGCCGCGGGGACGTCCGTGAGCGGGATCGCCGCCGTCGGCCGCAGCCGGTCCTTGTACGGCAGATACCGCTCGGCCAGATAGTCGTTCCACACCCGCGCGTGGGCCATGGAGAGTTCGTGGTCGTCCGTGAACAGGACGAACAGCGAGAGGTTCGGGAACATCACCGAGGCGTCGACGCCGTCGAAGTTCATGTCCCGGAGGATGTGTTCCGGGTCGCCGTCCGGGGTCTCCCCGCCGGTCTGCCGGTACTTGGAGATGGTCCAGCCGTCGAAGCCGATGGTGTGCAGCTTCTTGAACTCGGTGTGCCCGCCCTCGACGATCGGCTCGTCGAGGGTGAACTCCTCTTCCCACAGGGCACGGTCACGCAGGTGCCTGGGCAGCCGGGTCTTGAAGAGATCGACCGGCTCGATGATGTGCGAGTCGCCGGAGACGACAAATTCCTTGAACACAGGCGGTACCTCTTTCGAACCTCGTCGTTCGTCGCAGAAATCCAACCCGCTGGTGTTGCCGAAGTTAGCTGTACCGATCGGTCTAGTCAATGATTCAGCATACGGAATGAGCAGGCAGTTCCCGCCGCGAAACCTGACGCCTTGCTGACACGGGGAACATGGCGCACACCCTTCTCATGATGCACCAATTAAGTACACTCAACTTGAACAGGCTCGGGTATCACCGCAGGCGAGCAGGAGACGGACATGACGACGGCGTACGCGTTCTCCGCGCAGCTCTACATCGACGGGCGGCGTACCGGCGGCCGGTCGGACACGCCGGTCTCCGTCCGCAACCCGGCGACGGAGGAGACGATCGCCGAGGTCCCCGGCTCCTCGCCGGCCGACGTCGACGAGGCCGTGCAGGCGGCCCGGCGCGCCTTCGACGAGGGACCGTGGCCACGGATGCGGCCGCTGGAACGGGCCGGCGTCCTGCTACGGATGGCGGAGGAGATGGAGCGTCGGCTGCCCGAACTCGTCGCCGTCAACATGGCGGAGGCGGGCTCGGTCCGGGGCCTGGCGGAGACCCTTCAGACCCGCGTGCCGGTGGCACATCTGCGGGACATGGCCGAGCGGGTGATCCCCAGGTTCGACTGGGAGCGCCCGATGGACCCCACGATCGCGCCCGGCATCGGCGTCTCCCAAGGGGTGCTGCGCCGCGAGGCGTTCGGGGTGTGTGCGCTGGTCTCCGCCTACAACTTCCCGTTCTTCCTCAGCATGATGAAGGTGATCCCGGCACTCGCGGCCGGCTGCACCGCCGTGCTGAAGCCGGCGCCCGCCACGCCCCTGGAGTCCCTGCTGATCGGTGACTTCGCGGACGCCGCGGGGCTGCCGCCGGGTGTGCTGAACATCGTGACCGGCGACGCGGCGGCGGGCCGGGCGCTGACCACCCATCCCATGGTGGACCTGGTGAGCTTCACCGGCTCCGACACGGTCGGCCGCACGGTCTACGCCCAGGCCGCCGCCTCGCTGAAGAAGGTCGTCCTCGAACTCGGGGGCAAGTCGGCGAACATCGTCCGCGCGGACGGCGATCTCGACGGGGCGGTCCGCGCCGCGTTCACGGGCATCACCGCCCATGCCGGACAGGGCTGCTCCCTGCTGACCCGCACGCTGGTCCACGAGTCCGTCCACGACGAACTGGTGGCCCGGCTGACCGCGGCCCTCGCGCGGGTGAAGGTCGGCGATCCGGCCGACCCGGCCACCACCATGGGCCCGCTGATCAGCGAGGCCCAGCGGGGCAAGGTCGAGAAGCTGATCCGCGCCGGCGAGGAAGAGGGGGCCCGACTCGTCTGCGGCGGCGGCCGGCCCCCCGGTCTCCGGCGCGGCTACTTCGTCGAACCCACGCTCTTCGCCGACGTCGACAACTCCATGACCGTCGCACGCACGGAGTTCTTCGGCCCGGTCGGCGTCGTCATTCCGTTCGCGGACGACGAGGAGGCGGTGCGGATCGCCAACGACAGTCCCTACGGTCTCGCCGGCGCTGTGTGGAGCGCCGACACCGTGGCCGCGTACGAGATGGCGTCCCGTATCCGGACCGGCGCGGTCGCCATCAACGCGAGCAGCGCCGGAGTGATACCCCGGGCCGCTTTCGGCGGCTACAAGCAGAGCGGACTCGGCCGGGAGTGGGGCGAGTTCGGCCTGGACGAGTACCTGCAGACGAAGACGGTCAGCTGGGCGGCACGCTGAGGCACGTGCCGCCCGGCCGCTACCCGGCGCTGACCTTCACGCCGGGTATCTGCTCGCCGCAGGCCGGTGACGCCGCCGGATGACGTTCCTGATGGCGGCCGCCTTCGCGGCCGTGGTGGCGGCCCGGCTGCGCAGTCTGCCGACGGCCGTCGCGGTCGCCCTGGCCATGGGCGTGGTCACCAGCGTGATCCAGCGCTACCTCGATCCGCAGAGCGCGCTGTCGGCACAGATCGTGCCGAGCGTCCCCTTCCTCTTCATGCTCGTCTTCCTGCTCGCCCACGCGGTGCGCGGCCGGGCGGGCGACGCACCCGCGGGCGGTGTGCCGGACCGCGCCGTCCGCGCGGGGGGCACGGGCGCGCCCGCGATCACGGCTCCCTCGGGGTTTCTGGCACCGCTGGCGACCCTCGCCGTCGTCGGGTGTCTGCCCCTGGTCCTCGACGATTTCTGGACCGGACTGACGGCCAACAGCATCGCGCTGGCCACGGCACTGCTGTCCGGCACGCTCGTCACCGGTGAGGGCGGCATGATCTGGCTGTGCCAGATCACCTTCGCGGGGTTGGGCGCCCTGTTCGCGGCCGACCTGACCACGAACTCCGGGTGGCCGCCCCTGGCGGCGGTGCTGGTGAGCGCGGTGTGCGTGGTCCCGGTCGGTGTGGTGCTCGGCCTGCTGACGATCCGGCTGGGCAACCTGTACGTCGCCCTGGTGACCCTGACCTTCGGGCTGCTCGCCCAGAACCTGGTCTTCCTGCGCGACCGCTTCTACAACTCCGGTCAGGGCATCTTCATGCCCCGCCCCGCCTGGGCTCTGGACAACCGGAGCTTCGCGCTGCTCGGGCTGGCGGTGTTCGCCGTACTGGGCCTGTTCGTCGTCAACCTGCGGTGCTCGACGGCGGGGCTCGCCGTGACGGCGGTCCGCTGGAGCGAGGCCGGCTCCCGCACGCTCGGGCTCGGCGTCGTGCCGGTCAAGGTGCTCGTGTCCGCCGTGGCCACCTTCGTCGCGGCGGTCGGCGGCGGTCTCCTGGCGCTCGCCTACCAGTCGGCGCTGCCCGACTCGTTCAACCCGTTCACCGGCCTGGTCTGGCTGGCCGTCCTGGTCACCGTGGGAGCGCGGCCCGTCGTCGGGGCGCTCGTCGCCGGAGTGGCGTTCGCCGTGCTGCCCAGCGTGTTCCGGACGTACCTGCCGACCCGCTGGGCCGGGATCCCGGTCATCCTGTTCGGCTTCGGCGCGGTCATGCTCGCCCGCAACCCCGAGGGGATCATCGCGATGCACGCCCGGCAACTGCGCGAGCTGGGCCGATGGCGGCAGAGCCGGCGAGCCCGCGCCGAGGAGCCTTCGACGCCCGAGGGAGAACTCGTATGAAACCGGCACCGGGTACGGCACCACCGCGCATCGAGGCCCGCGGGGTCACCGTCCGCTTCGGCGGACTCGTCGCCCTGAGCGAGGTCGGCCTGGCCGTGCCGCCGGCTACGGCGGTCGGGCTGGTGGGCCCCAACGGCGCGGGCAAGAGCACGCTGTTCGCCGTGCTGTCCGGGCTGCTCGCGCCGAGCGAGGGCACTGTCCTGATGGACGGCCGCGACGTCACCCGGGCCAGTGCGCAGGCACGGGCCCGGCGGGGGCTGGCGCGTACCTTACAGCATCCGGAGCTGTTCCCGGGGCTGACCGTCCGTGAGCACGTGCTGCTCGCGTACCGGCTGCGGCACGCCCGCCGCCGGATCTGGACCGACCTCGTCACCGGGGCGGCTTCCGGCGGGCTCCGGCCGACGAGGACCGCAGGACCGACGCGCTGCTCGCGGAGCTGGGGCTGACCGGGCAGGCGCACCGGCCGGCCGGCGGGCTGCCCCTGGGCACCGGCCGGCTGCTGGAGATCGCCCGGGCCCTCGCCGTCGACCCGGGTGTGCTGCTCCTCGACGAGCCGTCGTCCGGACTCGACGCGCGCGAGACCGACGAGCTGGCGTCGACGCTCACCCGTGTCGTGGCCGACCACGGGGTGTCGCTGCTGCTGGTCGAGCACGACGTCGAGCTCGTGCTGGGGATGAGCGACGTGGTCCACGTCCTCGACTTCGGCGTCGAGATCAGTGCGGGCTCCCCCGCCGAGGTGCGCCGGGATCCCGCCGTACGCGCCGCGTACCTGGGCGCGGGCCAGGACGAGGAACGGACTTCCGCATGACCGTCACCGGCTCCCCGCTGCTCGCCGTCCGTGACCTGACGGTCCGGTACGGGGCCGTCCCGGCGCTGCGGGACGTGACGTTCGAGGTGCCGCCGAACAGCGCGCTCGCGGTGCTGGGACCGAACGGAGCCGGGAAGAGCACGCTGGCCAGAGCCCTGTCGGGACTCGTACCGGCCGCCGCCGGAAGCTTCGCGCTCGACGGCCGGGACCTCACCGGGCAGCCGCCCGACGCGATCCGCCGCGCCGGGCTCGTCCATCTCCCCGAAGGGCGCGGGGTGTTTCCCACCCTGACGGTGCTGGAGAACCTCCGGATGGCCACCGCCGGCGACCGGCGTGGCCGGCCGGCGGCCCTGGAGCGGGCCTTCGAGATCTTTCCGGTGCTCCGGGAGCGGCGGCGACAGGCCGCGGGGACGCTGTCGGGCGGCGAGCAGCAGATGCTGTCGCTGGCCCGGGCCCTGACGGCCGACCCCCGCCTGGTGATCGCCGACGAGCTGTCGCTGGGGCTCGCGCCGAAGATGGTCGACGTGGTCTTCGAGAGCCTGCGCCGGGCCCGGTCCGCCGGTGTGGCCGTCGTCATGATCGAGCAGTTCGCGAGCCGGGCGCTCGACTTCGCCGACCACTGTCTCGTCCTGCGGCGCGGGAGTGTCGCCTGGGCGGGTGCCGCGGGGCTGGCGGGACCCGAGCTGCTGCGGCGCTACCTGGGGGAGGCGACGGCGGCGTGAACGCTCCGCCGGCTGTGCCGATGTGCGGCTCCGCCGCGGGGCCACGAAGCGCCGTCGATCGTCTGCGGCGTCATCGTGGCTGGTCGCGCCCACGCGGCGGTAACCGCACGTTTGCACAGCCCCGCGCCCCCCTTCGCGGGCGCTGCCGAACCGCAGCGGATTTCACCCGGTCCGTTCCCCGAACCGGCGCGCCACCTCGGCCACGTCGTGGTGTCGGCGCAGCTTCGCCCGTGCCTCCAGCGCGAGGGCGTGGGCGAGGCTGGTGTCCTCCCCGTCCGCGAGCAGCGCGAGTGTCTCCGCGACGGCCCCGGGGTGGGCGGCACGGATCAGGTCCGCGATCTCGCGCGCCAGGTCGAGCAGGCAGTCGTGCGGCACGACTTCGGTGACCAGGCCCGCCGCCAGGGCCCGTGGGGCGTCGATGGCCTCGCCCGTCAGCATCATCCGGCGCGCGAGCCGGGTGCCGACCGCGCGCGGTAGCAGCGCGCTCATCCCCCAGCCCGCCGCCAGTCCGATCGCGGCATGGGTGTCGGCGAACCGTGCCCGGTCGGAGGCGATGAGGAACGAGCACGACAGCGCCAGCTCCAACGCCCCCGTGTAGCAAAGGCCGTTGACCACCCCGAGCACCGGCGTGCGGGACGCCCGCACCACCTCGGCCGGGTCCGTGCGCGTGCCGCGCGGGGAGCCGGTGCCGTTGCCCAGCGCCTCCTTGAGGTCGATGCCGGCCGAGAACGCGGGATCGGTGCCGGTGAGGACGACCAGCCGGGTCTCCGCGTCGGCGTCGGCCGCCCGGACCGCCTCGATCAGCCCGCGCCGCATGGCGATGGTCATGGCGTTGCGTGCCTGCGGCCGGTCGAGCGTCAGCCACAGCACACCGTCCGCCCAGCGGCAGTCCAGCCCCTCGGCTCCGACCTGGATCACCGTCGGTCAGACCGTCAGGACCATCGCCGAGCCCATGCCTCCGCCCGCGCACATGGCGGCGACCGCGGTCCCGCCGCCCCGGCGGCGCAGTTCGTGCGCGAGGGTCACGACCATGCGCGTGCCGGTGGTGGCGATCGGGTGGCCGAGGCTGCAGCCGCTGCCGAACGGGTTGACCCGCTCGGGGTCGAGACCCAGCTCACGAGTGGTGGCCACGGCCACGGCCGCGAAGGCCTCGTTGACCTCGACCAGGTCGACGTCGCCGATGCCGAGCCCGGCCCGGTCGAGGGCCTTGCGGATGGCCGCGACCGGCGCCAGCCCCGTCTCGACGGGGTCGACTCCCACGCTCGCCCAGGACCGTACGGTCGCGATCGGGGTGAGTCCGTGCGCGGCGGCCAGGTCCGAACCGGCGACGACGACCGCCGCGGCGCCGTCGTTGACTCCGCTGGAGTTGCCGGCCGTGATGGAGAACCCCTCGATCTCGGGGTGCAGCACCTTCAGCGCGGCGAGTTTCTCGGCGCTGGTGTCGCGGCGCGGATGCTCGTCGGTGTCGAAGACCGAGGTGGTCCCGTCCCGGCCGGTGACCGGCACGGGCACGATCTCGTCGGCGAACCGGCCCTCGTCGATGGCGCGTACGGCCCGCTCGTGGGAGCGCAGCGCCCAGGCGTCCATCTCCGCCCGGGTGAGCCCGGCCAGCCGGGCGGTGTTCCAGCCGACAAGGACCCCCATGTCGTCGTTGGGTGCGTCGGGCGTCGGCGCATGGGTCGGCGCCATCCAGGGGTCCTGCCAGTCGTCGCTCCCCGGAATCCGCCTCCGGGCCACCGGCGCCATCGACGAGGAGTGCGTCCCGCCCGCGATCACGGCCCGGTCCATCCCGGCGCGTACGCCGGCGGCGGCGGTCGCCACGCTGGCCAGGCCGGAGGCGCAGTGCCGGTTGTGGGCCAGGCCGGGGACCTGGGTCAGGCCCACCTGGAGGGCCGCGTGGCGGGCGATGTCGCCGCCTCCGGCCAGGGATTCGCCGAGGACGACGTCGTCGATCGCCTCGGGTGGCAGTCCGCTCCGCCTGGCGGCCTCGCGGACGACGACGACGGCGAGCTCGAAGGCGTCGGTGTCCCGCAGGCTCCCCCGGCGGGCGGTTCCGATGGCGGTGCGGCACGCGGAGAGAAAAACGGCATCAACCATGGGATTCAGAATACTCAAATACAGGGTTGATCGACAGATCACCTGCAATCTCAGCGAGCGATCTCGACCGACCATCCAAAAGAGGATACCTTGAAGTGGTGAACTTCGAGCTCAGCGAAGAGCAGGAACTCCTCCGTGAGGCCTCCCGCGACCTGCTGTCGGAGCGGGCCCCGATCGAGCACGTACGGGCCTGGGCGGACCGTACGGAGGACGTCGACCCCGAGGTGTGGCGGCTGACGGCCGACCTCGGCTGGCCCGGTCTCGGCCTGCCCGAGGAGTACGGCGGCGCCGGCCAGGGCCTGGTGGAACTCGCCCTCGTCGCCGAGGAGATGGGGCGCGCGCTCGGGCGGGGACCCGTCACGTCCACCGCGGTCGCCGGGCGGGCGCTCGCCGCCACGGGGTCGGCCGCGCTGCGCGCCGAGGTGCTGCCCGTGCTCGCCGCGGGCTCGCACTGGGCCACCTGGGCCTTCGCCGAACCGCACGCCCCGTGGTCCCTGGACGGCGTGCGGGCCACGGCCCGCTCCGACGGGGACGCGGTGGTCCTGGACGGGGCGAAGACGGCGGTGCAGGACGCGGGGGGCGCCCGCTGGCTGCTCGTCACCGCACGCCAGGACGGGGTCCCGGCGTCCTTCCTCGTCGACCGTGCGGCCCCCGGTGTGACGGTCGGGCGGCAGCGGGTCCTGGACCTGACCCGCTCGTTCCACGAGGTCCGGTTCGATGGTGTGCGGGTGCCGCCGGACCGCCGTCTCACCGCCGGCCCCGGCGAGATCCAGCGGCTCCTCGACGAGGCGTCGGTGCTGCGCTGCGCCGACGCGCTCGGGGTGATGGAGCGCATGCTGGAACTGACCGTCGAACACACCACGTCCCGCGTGCAGTTCGGCCGCCCCATCGGCACCTTCCAGGCCGTCAAGCACGCCTGCGCGGACATCGCGCTGCGGGTGCACGGCGCCCGTGCGGCCGGCTACTACGCGGCGATGGCCGCCGACGCGGGCGCCGAGGACGCCGGCCGGGCCGCCTGCGCCGCCGCCTCGTACGTCGCGGCCGCGGCGGGCGAGGTCGCGGGCCGGGCCCTCCAGCTGCACGGCGGCATCGGCTTCACCTGGGAGCACGAGCTCCACCTCCACCTGCGCCGGGCCAGGGCCGACAGCGTGCTGTACGGCGACGCCGCCGTCCACCGCGACCGGCTCTGCACCTTCCTGCGGGCGTCTCCCGCATCCGCGTGAGCGGACGATCCGAAAGGTTCCCCATGGAGATCAAGGGAAAGAAGGCGGTGGTGGTCGGCGGCGCCTCCGGCATGGGCCGGGCCACCGCAGAACTCCTCGCGGCCCGCGGCGCCGACGTCGCCGTGCTCGACCGCCCGGTGTCGGCGGGCGGCGAGGTCGCCGCCGCGTTCGGCGGCAGCTTCCACCCCGTCGACGTGACCGACTTCGCGGCGACCGAGAGCGCGCTGGACGCGGCCGTACAGGCGCTGGGCGGGCTGCACGTGTCGGTCACGACGGCGGGCGGCGGCAGTGTGCGGCGCACCCTGGGCAGGGACGGCCCGCACGACCTGGACACCTTCCGCCGGATCCTCGACCTGAACACCGTCGCCACCTTCAACATCAGCCGGCTGGCCGCCGCGCACATGAGCCGCAACGAGCCCGAGGAACCGGACGGCGAACGCGGTGTCATCGTCAACACCTCCTCGATCGCCGCCTTCGAGGGGCAGATCGGGCAGGTCGCCTACTCCGCCGCCAAGGCGGCCATCGCCGGCATGAGCCTGACCATGGCCCGGGACCTCGGCTCCCTCGGTATCCGGGTCGTCGCCATCGCGCCGAGTCTGTTCGAGACCGGCGCCACCGAGAAGATCCCCGCCGGGACGCGGGCCGCCCTGGTGAGGGACGCGGCGTTCCCCCGGCGGCTGGGCCGGCCCGAGGAATACGCGAAGCTCGCCCTGGCGGTCGTCGACAACCCGATGCTGAACGGCCAGTGCCTGCGCCTCGACGCCGGCCAGCGGTTCGGACCGAAGTGAGGTTCTGATGCCGGACACCACACCGCACCAGGGCAAGGTCGCCCTGATCACCGGCGGCGGCCGGGGCTTCGGCAAGGCCTTCGGGGAGGCGCTGTCGGCGCTCGGCGCGCAGGTCGTGCTCGCCGACATCGACGGCGACGCCGCAGCCGAGGCGGCCCGGGAGCTGACCGCGCGGGGCCGGGGCGCGACCGGGGTCGCCTGCGACGTCGCCGACGAGGACGGCGTCGGCGCCGTGGTGGACGAGATCGCCGCACGCCACGGCGGACTCGACATCCTGGTCAACAACGCCGGTCTGCACGCCGCCTACAACAAGCCCTTCACCGAACTGGGCCTGGCGAAGGTCCGGCGCGTGGTCGACGTCAACATCATGGGCACCGTCATCTGCACCATGGCTGCGCGGGAGGCCATGAAGGGCCGTGCCGGCGCCTGCATCGTCAACATCTCCTCCTCGGCGGCCTACGCGAACCGCAGCATCTACGGCGTGTCCAAGCTCGCCGTGCGCGGTCTGACGGTGTCCTTCGCGCGGGAGTTCGCCGCCGACGGCATCCGGGTCAACGCCATCGCGCCGGGCCTGATCTTCACCGACGCGGTGCGGGCCCAGCTCTCCCCCGCCGAGGCGGAACGCGTCCTCGGGGAGCAGATCCTGCCGCAGGAAGGACGGGAGCAGGACATCGTCGAGGCACTGCTGTACCTGGTCTCCCCGAAGGCGTCCTTCATCACCGGTGAGACCCTGCGGGTGACGGGCGGGTTCGCGCTCTCGGTCTGACGACATGCCTGTGGCCGTGCCCCCTGCCGGGGTACGGCCACAGGCAAGCGCTCAGACGGTCACCGGTTCGGCCTCCGCCTGGCCGGCCAGTTCCTGCTCCTCCGACCTGATCGCCTTGAGCAGCACATAAGGAGTGGCGATCTTCCAGACGAAGTACGTCAGCGAGGGGATCGTGTTCGCGAGCACCCCGTTCCAGGCGAACGGCCCGCTGTCCGTGACGAAGACGAAGGCCCCCGGGATGAGGAGCACGCCCAGCACGATGCTCAGCCAGCCGTACCACCTGGGGAAGACCTGCTTCTCCCGGTGGTCGATGAACGCCGTGTAGCCGATCGACCAGACCTGGAGGACGAAGATGCACGCGTTGCCCACCAGCATGAGGTTGAAGGTGTCGGTCAGCGCGGCCAGGACGTCGGGCGAGTGGATCTCCGGCCGGTACGCGGCGGCGCAGAGGATGGCGAGAGGGAAGAAGAAGCCCAGCGGGGCGACGACACCGGTGGTCAGCTGGATCATGGACAGCAGACCCCAGCCGCCCTCGACACGCTTCATCTGAAGGCTCGTCACGACGACGTAGGGGTACTCGAAGGGCACGGCCAGCACCATGATCACGGTGCACCACAGGATCCCCGTGCGGTGGTCGTGCAGGAACGTGACGAGGTCCGCGGGGCTCATCCTCGGGTCCACCGGGGTGAGCAGGTGGCCCGCGCTGAAGGCGACGACGAAGCCCACCATCAGGACGACTCCGCACCACGCCGACACGCGTTCCAGTCTCAGATACAGGTCTCTTCTCAACTGCGGCTCCCTTGTGGGCCGGCCGGTGTCCGCCGGCCGGCTGCTGCCGACCGGTGCCTACCGGCCGATCTCGTCCCAGCCGACGAGCCTGTCCAGCAGCAGCGTCGCGCTGGAGAGGTAGTCGCCGTATCCGCCGCGGAAGAACAGCAGCGGGGTCTTCAACGACTCGACGCACAGGTCGTGGACCCGGCCCACGACCAGCAGGTGGTCACCGATCTCGACGACCTGCTCCACCGCGCAGTCCACCCAGGCCACGACCCCGTCCAGGACGGGACTGCCCAGCGGCGAGGGCTCCCAGGTCATGTCCGTGAACCGCTCGCCCGCCGGGCCCGCCGCCATCCGCCGGGAGAGCCGCTCCTGGTCGCCCGCGAGCGCGTTGGCGCAGAAGCGGCCCGCCGCCCTGATGGTCCGCAGGGTCGTGGAGGAGCGGTCGGCCAGGAAGGACACCAGGGGCGGGTCCAGGGAGACCGAGGTGAAGGTGCCGACGATCATCCCGTGCGGCCGTTCCCCGGCGTCCGTGGTGGTGATCGCGACCACGCTGGTCGGGAAGTTGCCCAGGACGTCACGGAACCGGCGGCCCTCGATCACATCCACCTCCCGGGCACGGACCGCGCCGTCCCTCATATCAGGACCCGCATCGCCTCGGGCAGTTCGAGCCCCATCTGGGCCAGGGCGTTGGCGTGGTACGCCGTGCCGGGCACGTGGATCATGTGCTGCAGTCCGACGTGCGCGTCCCGCCAGTAGCGCTGGATCGGGTTGCCGCGCCGGATGGCGTTGCCGCCGGACCGCGCGAAGATCTCGTCCAGGGCGGAGACGGCCCGCCAGGCGCAACGCACCTGGTTGCGCCGTACGTTCGCCCGGTCCTCGATGGTGATCGGCAGGCCGGCTTCGGCCTTGTCGTACAACCGGCTGATGCCGTCGATGAGCTGGACCCGTGAGGCGGCGATCTCGGCGGCGGCCTCCCCGGCCGCGTAGAGCACGTACGGGTCGTCGCGGACCTGGACGCCGGTCACGGCGACCCGGTCCTTCTGCTGGCCGAGGTGGACGGCGAGCGCGCCCTCGCAGATGCCGATGACGGCCGCGGTGATCCCGAGCGGGAACATCGAGGCGAACGGCAGCCGGTAGAGCGTGTCGGTGAGCCCGATCGCCTCGGCGGCCGCCCCGTCCTGGACGGCCTCCTGCCGTACGGTGCGGTACCCGGGGATGAACGCCTTGTCGACGACGACGTCCTTGCTGCCGGTGCCGGAGAGGCCGACGACGTCCCAGGTGCCGTCGATGATCTCGTAGTCCGCGCGGGGCAGGACCACGTGCATGACGGTGATCGGACCCGCGGGCCTGCCCTTGCCGTCCCCGAGGAGCGCCCCGAGGAAGTCCCAGCGGCAGTGGTCGCTGCCGGAGGAGAACGGCCAGCGGCCGCTGAGGACATAGCCGCCCTCGACCGGTTCGGCGATGCCGTTGGGCATGTAGGGGGAGGCGATCCAGGTGTCCGGGTCGGCGTCCCACACCTCGTGGGCGAGGCGCGGGTCCATCTGGACCAGCTCCCACGGGTGGACCCCGACGACACCGCACACCCAGCCGGCGGCCCCGTCGTGCCGCGCGACCGCCATCACCGCTTCGGCGAAGTCCCGGGGATGCGCGCCGAAACCGCCGTACTCCTTGGGCTGCAGCAGCCGTATGACACCGGCGGAACGCAGCAGTTCGACGGTACGGTCGCTCAACTTGCCCAGTGACTCGTTCTCGTCGGCGAGCGCGGCCAGTTCCGGACCCGACTCCTCGACACGGCCGACCACTTCATGCGTCACTCCGCCCACCTCCTGGTGACTGGTCCATCGCCCGCGCGGCGTGGCGCCGGCGGCGGGACGACCCAGTGTCGGGGCAGGGGACGGGCGGGGGCCGGGCGCTTTCCGCTGACCGGGACTGGGCCGTCTCAGCGGGTGATGCGGGGCCGCAGCGCGGCGCCGGAACGGGCCCGGAGGGCGGCGAACCAGACGCCGGACCCGTAGGCGAGGTCGTCCAGGCGGCGGGCGAGGCCGTAGCGCACCGGGTCGAGGGTGGCTTGATCCCGACGGTATTCAAGGGCGATGTCGGCCAGCGCGGCGACCGCGGTGGCGCGGCGCACCCGGCCGGAGAGCACGCAGCCGACGGCCGTCAGCGGCCACCAGTGGCGGGTCAGCAGCGCGGCGGTCTGCGAGAGGGTGGCGAGGGTTCCGTTGCCGGTGAGCCGCACGGCCAGCCGGTAGGGGTGCTCGGTGCCGTCGAGTTTGCGGGCGATGCGCACGGTGACGATCCCGAGGACGGCCGCGGCGGCCGGTGCCGACCAGCGCCGTCCGGCGAGCAGCGCGGCGGCCAGCGCCGTGCTCCACGGGGCGAACACCACGGGTGCGACGGACTCGGGGTGCCGTTCGGCGAGGGGCTGCGCCCCGGTGCCGTAGACGGCCTTGCGCAGCAGCCAGTCCGCGAGCCGCACCCGGTGCTCGTGGGCCGCCCGGACGGCGGGTTCGTACCGCACCCGGCGCCCCGCCGCCACCAGCCGCCAGCACAGGTCGACGTCCTCCCCGACCCGCATGCCCGCGTCGAAACCCTCCCCCAGCGCGTCGGTCCGGGCCACCACGCAGGCGGAGGAGGCCCAGGAGACGGGAGTGCCGGGCCGTACCGGGGCCGGATGCGCGCCGAGGTCGAGCGAGGACCGCGAGTTCTCGTACCGTTCGACCCAGGTCGTGGCCGGGGCGGACAGCCCGGTGATGCGGGGTACGGCCATCGCGACCCGGGGGTCGGCGAAGTGCCGGAGCAGGGTGGGGACCGTGTCGGGGTCCAGCACGATGTCGGAGTCGGCGAAGACCACGTACGGCGTGGTGACCAGGCGCAGTCCGGCGTTGCGCGCCCCGGCGGGCCCGAGGTTGGCGGCGAGGGCGACCAGCCGGGCACCGTGCTGTGCCACCACGGCGGCCACGGCGGCCGGCTGCCGGGAGGCGTCGTCGACCACGATCACCGGGCGGCCGGGCCCGATGCTCCGCAGCAGGCGGTCGAGTTGGCGCGGGCGGTCGCGGACCGGCACGACGACCGTGTACCGGGGGTCCGCCGGCGCCGGCAGCGAGCCGACGACGGGATGTGCCATGCCCGTCTCCAGCAAGCGGTCCGCGAGCAGCGCGCCCGCCGCGTCCCGTACGACCAGCACCCGACCGGTGAACAGCCGCCGCGGCCGCGGGGTCAGCTTGAGCAGCCGGGTCGGATACCCGCCGAGCAGCGCCCGGCCGCCGTCGACCACCCGGGTGTGCCGGTCGAACCGGACGACGAAGCCGAGGGGAAGCGTCATCGGCGGGCACCTTTCGCAGCAGGGGACGACGTCAGCGTTCGGTGAGACGGCCCCGGTCGTCGGGGGACCAGGCGGTGATGCGGCGGACCGTGGCGGAGACCAGCGCGGCCATGGCCCGGCCGCCCTCCTCGGCCGTGGCGCCGGCCGGGTCGCCGAGGACGCCGGAGGCGGAGACCGCGCGGACACCTCGGGCCATCAGTTCCGGCAGGAGAACGGGCAGGGGGCGGGTGTCGCCGGCGACGGCGGCGTCCAGGCGGACGCGTTCGGGTGCCAGGTGCAGCAGCAGGGAGGTCTCCGTACGGCCGGCGTGCGGGTCGCCGCCGGGGACCTCGCAGGCGGTCCAGACGGCGTCGTGGCCCTCGGTGCGCAGCTGGGCGAGGGCACCGCCGAGCGTGGCCGTGTTGCCGCCGTGGCCGTTGACGAACACGATCCGGCCCGCCCACAGGGACAGCGAGCGGGTCAGTTCCACGACGACCGCGCGCAGCGCCTCGTGCCCGATCGAGACGGTCCCGGGGAAGCCGGCGTGTTCGCCGCTCGCGCCGTAGGCCAGGGCGGGGGCCACCAGCGGCGGCCCGTGCGGTCGGTCGCCCAGGGAGTCGGCCGTGCGCCGGGCGACGGCGCGGGCGACGACGGTGTCGGTGTCGAGCGGCAGATGCGGACCGTGCTGTTCGGTGGACCCGACCGGGACCAGGACGAGCGCCCCGGAGGGCACGGCCGGCCAGACGGCGTCGGCCAGGACGGGCGGCACGGAGTCCTCGGACATGGTCAGGCGGCCGTGGACCCGGCGTCGGCAGCCGTCGGCTCAGGATTGGCAGCCGTGGGCGCAGGGGCGGTGTCGGTCGCCGCGGGCGCCGGGGTCAGGTCCGCGCCGCCGCCCAGGGTCAGCCGGAAGCCGGGCGGTACCGCCAGGTCGTCGGGGGCCAGTTCGTGCACGGAAGCGTGGCCGAGGCCGAGGACGGCCGAGTCCAGTCCGCCGCGCATGATGTCCAGCACGTTCTCGACGCCGGCCTGCCCGTTCGCGGCGAGGCCCCACAGACAGGCGCGGCCGATCAGGACGGCGCGGGCGCCGAGGGCGAGTGCCTTCGCCACGTCGCCGCCGCGCCGAATCCCGCCGTCCAGCAGGACCTCGATCTGATCGCCGACGGCTTCCGCGATGGCGGGGAGCAGCCGGATGGTGGCCGGGGTGGTGTCCAGGTTGTTGCCGCCGTGGTTGGACACGGACAGGGCCGAGACGCCGGCGTCGACCGCCCGCCTGGCGTCGTCCACGCGACAGACGCCCTTGAGGAGGAAGGGGCCGCCCCACTCCTGACGCAGCCATGCGAGGTCCTCCCAGGAGGGCGGCGGCGTCTGCATCCACTCGCCGTAGGCGCCGAAGAAGGTGGGTGCCTCGCCGCCGGGGGCGGTCAGGTTGGGGACGGTGAGGTCGGGGACGCGGCCCGACCTGGCGTACCGCCACAGCCATCCGGGCCGGGGCAGGACGTCGGGGGCGAACCTCAGCATGGTCCTGAGGTCGAGCCTGTCCGGGATGGCGGGGCTGCCCCAGTCGCGGCCGTGCGAGAACGACCAGTCGAGGGTGACGATGAGCGCCTTGGCGCCGGCGGCCCTGGCCCGGTCCATGCGCCGCACCATGGTGTCGCGGGTGCCGCTCCAGTACAGCTGGAAGAAGAAGTCGGGCTGGGCCGCGGCCACCTCCTCCACGGGCTTGCTGGCGAACGAGCTGAGCCCCATGATCACGCCTCGGTTCGCGGCGGCCCGGGCCACGGCCACCTCCCCGTCCGGGTCGACCGCCTGCACTCCGGTCGGTGAGATGAGCACGGGCAGCGCGGTGGGCACGCCGAGGACCGTCGTGGACAGGTCGCGCTCCGCGTGGTGGCCGACGACGCGCGGCGCGAAGCCCAGTTCGGCGAAGGCATCCGTGTTGGCGTCGATCGTGCGGCCGCGCTCCGAGCCCGCGACGAGCGCGCCGTAGACCGAGCCGGGCAGCCGCCGTCTCGCCCGGCGGCGGGCCTCGGCGACCGACTCGAACCAGGGGTTCCTAGGCATGTGTCCCGCCCTTTCCGGTGGGTGTCGGATCCAGCCCGGCCAGGGGGCTCTCGGCGCACTCGCTCACCGGAGGGCGGCGGGTGAGGACCAGGTCCACGGGGCGCCGCGAGTGGTCGCCGGACGGCTTGGGCAGCCGGGCCGTGTCCCGCCGGGCGAGCCGTTCCGCGCCGTACCCCTGCACGCACTCGGGGTCCGGTCCGTCCAGCGGGAGCCCGGTGAAGAACTTCGCCGCCATGCAGCCGCCCTTGCAGGTGTCGTAGAACGCGCAGGAGGCGCAGGCACCGCCGTGCTGGGGTGTCCGCAGCCGCCGGAACAGCTCCGAGTCGCGCCACACGCCGCGAAAGCCGCCGGGCTCGCGGACGTTGCCGGCCAGGAACTCGTCATGGATGGCGAACGGGCAGGCGTAGACGTCGCCGACCGGGTCGATCAGGCAGACGACGCGGCCGGCTCCGCACAGGTTGAGGCCCGGCAGTGCCTGGCCGTAGGCGGAGAGGTGGAAGAAGGAGTCGCCGGTCAGCACGTTCTCGCCGTGGGCCAGCAGCCAGTCGTACAGCTCGCGTTGCTGTGCGGCGGTCGGGTGAAGGTCGTCCCAGACGTCGGCGCCGCGTCCGGAGGGGCGCAGCCGGGTCAGGCGCAGCTGGGCGCCGTAACGGTCGGCGAGTGCCTTGAAGGCGTCCAGTTGCGGGATGTTGTGCCGGGTGCAGACCACGGAGATCTTGAAGTTCTTCATGCCGGCCGCGGCGAGACGCTCCAGCGCCCGGACCGCCGTGCTGTACGAACCGGGGCCGCGCACCGCGTCGTTGACGTCGGCGGTCGCGCCGTCGAGCGAGATCTGGACGTCCACGTAGTCGTTGCGGGCGAGGCGCTCGGCGGCTTCGGGGGTGATCCGGACGCCGTTGGTGGAGAACTTCACGCCCACGTGATGGGCGGTGGCGTAGTCCAGGAGCTCCCAGAAGTCGGGGCGGACCGTGGGCTCGCCGCCGCCGATGTTGACGTAGAAGACCTGCATGGCCTCCAGTTCGTCGATCACGGCCTCGGCCTCGGCGGTGCTCAGCTCACGCGGGTCGCGGCGGCCGGAGCTGGACAGGCAGTGGGCGCAGGCGAGGTTGCAGGCGTAGGTGAGTTCCCAGGTGAGGCAGATCGGTGCGTCGAGCCCGAGCTCGAACAGGTCGACCAGCCGGGACGGGGACGAGGACGTGGGCGTGGACGTAGGCGTGGCGGTCATGAGGTCCTCCCGACGACCATCGACGACTGCGCGAGTACGGCGAGGGCCCGGCCGTAGCGGGGCAGTTCGTTCTCCGTGAGGCCCGCGGCCAGGAAGGCGGCACGGGCCGTGGGCGCCTCCGCGAGGGCCTGGACCACGGCCAGCAGCCGCCGGTCCTTGAGGAACGACAGCTTGCGGGTGCCGAAGTGGTACAGCAGCGCACCGAAGGGTTCGGGCCGCACCGAGACCTGCGGATGCAGGTCCCAGGCGCGGTCGAGGTCCATGGCGGTCATACGGCGGCGCCTAGTAGACGCCGCACATGCCGTCGATGGAGACCTCCTCGATCAGTTCGTCGGCCTCGATCAGCGCTTCCTCGGCCGGGGTGCCCTCGTCCGGGATCTCGGTGGCCGGGACGGGCGGGGTGGCGTGCGGTCCGTTCATGTGACTCTCCCTGGGCAGCGCTCCCATCGGACAGTCGGAGAATAATGACACCGGGTGCCGAAAGTGAAGACGCCGGACGGCACGGAGCTTCGAAGGGGACGCTGATGAACCTCACCGCGCCATCGGGGTACTTGACGCCGTGCCGTTCCCGCCCGGTATGGGACGCGCGCGGATGAGACGCCCCGACGTCGTGGTCGTCGGGGCCGGCGGCAGCGGTGCCGTGCTCGCGGCGCGGCTCAGCGAGGATCCCGG
Source organism: Streptomyces sp. NPDC013157 (assembly GCF_042899865.1). NCBI lineage: Bacteria > Bacillati > Actinomycetota > Actinomycetes > Kitasatosporales > Streptomycetaceae > Streptomyces > Streptomyces sp. NPDC013157. The sequence continues at coordinate 374,676 of NZ_JBIBAK010000005.1, forward strand.
CCGTACGGTGCTGCTGCTGGAGGCCGGCCCGGTACCGTCCCGTCCGGCGGCGTTCGCACCGGAGTTGCTGGACGCCCGGCTCGTGCCCGGCGCACAGCCCGGACACCCCGCCGTCCAGCCGTACGCGGTCCACCTCACTCCTCGGCGCCCGTACACGGTCGTACGGGGACGCGTCCTCGGCGGCTCGACGACCGTCAACGGCGGGTACTTCGTCCGGGCCCGGCGGGCGGACTTCGACCGCTGGTCGGCCGCGGCCGGGCCGGTCTGGTCCTACGACCGGACACTGCCGTTCCTCCGCGCGCTGGAGAACGACCTCGACCGGGGCGGCGGTGAGCTGCACGGCGACCGAGGGCAGGTACGCGTCCGGCGCACCGGGCTCGGCCATCCCGCCGCCGTGGCGTTCAGGGCGGCGGCCCGACGGCTGGGCTTCCCGGCGGAGCCGGACAAGAACGCCCAGGACGCGCCGGGTTTCGGCCCGGTGCCGTGCAACGTCGTGGACGGAGTGCGTCTCAACACGGGCATCGGCTGTCTGGCGGCCGCGTCCGGGCGCCCCAACCTCCGTGTGGAGGGGGGCAGTACGGTCCTCAGGGTCGTCGTCGAGCGCGGTCGCGCGACCGGTGTGGTGGTCGAGCGGGACGGACGCCGCAGCACGGTGTACGGCGGTGAAGTGGTGCTCTGTGCAGGGGCGTTGCGCTCCCCGCACCTGTTGCACCTGTCGGGCGTCGGGCCGCGCCGCCTCCTGGAGTCCCTCGGCATCCCCGTGGTCAGGGACGCGCCGGCCGTCGGAGCGCGGTTCGGCGACCATCCGCAGCTGGTGCTGGAGTGGGCACCCCGGCGGCCGCTGCCGGAGCCCGTCGGTTCCTGGCTCGGCGGCGCGCTGCACCTCTCCTCGTCGGACGGGGCGCACCCGGGCGACCTGGAGATCCTGCAGTCCCTCGTCCCGCCGGCCGGCCTGACCGGCGGCAGGGTGTCCGTGCCCGGCGCCCCGCTCGCGTTCCTCGTCTCCGTCCAGACCCCGCGGCTGACGGGCCGGATGCGCACCCGCTCCGCCGATCCCGCGACGCCCCCGGGCTTCGACTACGGGTACCTGTCGACGGCGGCGGACCGGCAGCGGATGCGCGAAGTGGTCCGTGTCACGGCCGAGTTGGTCGCTACGACCGAGTTCGCGGAGGTCTCCGCGGGGCTCGTGGAGCCGGTGGCGGAGGTGCTGGGCGACGACCGCCTGCTCGACGAGTGGATCCTCGGGCACCTCGGCACGTCCCACCACACCTGCGGCACGGTTCCGATGGGCCCCGCCGAGGATCCCCGGGCCGCCGTCGACGCCTACGGCAGGGTGCACGGAGTCGCCGGTCTGCGCGTCGCGGACACGTCCATCCTGCCGACGCCGCCGCTCAGGGGCCCGGCCGCCACCGCCGTCCTCATCGGCGAGGTCGTCGCCGACGCGGTGCGGCGGGGCCTGCCCTGACCGACGCCCTGCGGCGGATGCGGCTACCCGGGCAGGTCCCGGTACCCGTCCGCGAGTTGCCGCACGGCCAGGTCCAGCAGTTCGCCCAGGTCGGCGGCCTCCTCGGCCAGCCACTGCTCGTACGCCGCGACGCACGCCGCCAGGACGGTGCTGCCGATCACCCGCGGCAGCAGGTCGGAGGCGGGGCGCCGCAGGCGCCGGGCGGCGAACCCCGTGACGAGGGCCCGCCACGACGCGTAGCGGACGGCCGAGTCCGCCTGGAGCGTCGGCACGCGCAGGATGAGGGCCATGCGCTGCCGGTGCCAGGGCACCTCCGCGGGGTCGAACCGGTTGAACGCGACGACCGCCGCACGCAGCGCGTCCATCATCGGCGTCTCCGGGTCGGCCGCCGTCAGCAGCGCGTCGAGCCTGGTCAGCTGTTCCTCGAAGTCACCCCACACGAGGTCGTTCTTGGAGGCGAAGTAGCGGAAGAAGGTGCGCCGGCCGATGCCCGCCGCGGCGGCGATGTCGTCGACCGTGGTGTCGTCGAAGCCGCGTTCGGCGAACAGCTCGAAGCCCAGCCGTTCGAGCGCGGCCCGTGAGGTCGCGCGCGGCCGGCCCGCCGGCCGCGCGGGTCCCGCACAGACCGCCGTGTCGCCCCGTGGCGGCTCCATCCGCGATCCCTTCCCCAGGCCCGGCCGCTGACGACGGCGCGCGACCGATCGGCCCGCGCCGTCAGCCGTCATCCTCGCACCGCTCGCGAGATACGGTCCGCCGGGTCCGCACATCCAGCCGGGCGGCCGGCGACCGGGTGCGTCCCGGGGGTGGGCCAGCGGTCACGGACGGCCGCGTGGACACCGTCACCGAAGGGTCAGGAACTTGCGTGAGTCAAGCAAAACGTCTAGTTTCGCCCCATGTGGAAATCGATGCGGCGTGCCGGGTGGGCCACGGCCCATCTCTTCCTGGCCGCCGCGATGGCGTTCGGAATGTGGATCTTCGTCACCGTCCTGCTGATCACCGCGATCGGCACGCTGGCGGTCGTCGGTGCCTGGCTGCTGCCCGAGACGGTGCTGCTGATCCGGCGGATCGCGGGGGCCAAGCGGAGCCTGACCGCCGCCTGGACCGGGGTGAAGATCCCCGAGGTGTACCGGCCGCTGACCGGGACGATGCGCGAGCGGATCGTCACGGCCGTACGGGATCCCGGCACCCGGACCGACGCGCGCTGGATGGTCGCGTACTGGTTCTACGGCGCGCTGCTCGCCCTCGCCCTGCCGCTGTGGCCGCTGGGGCTGGTCGTCGACGGCCTGTGGTGCGGGCTGCTGCGCCGCGAGGCCGTCGTCCTGCCGCTGATCGTGCGGCTCGCGGACCTGGAGGCCGACTGGTCGACCGCGCTGCTCAAGCCGTCCCCGCAGGCGCAGCTCACGGCCCGGGTCGAGGAACTGGCCGCGACCCGCGCCGACGCCATCGCCGCGCACGAGGCGGAACTGCGCCGCATCGAGCGGGACCTGCACGACGGCGCGCAGGCGCAGCTGGTGGCCCTCTCCATGCGCATCGGACTGGCCCGGCGCGCCTACGGCGGTGATCCCGAGACCGGCCGGCGGCTCCTCGACGAGGCCCAGGAACAGGCCGAGAAGGCACTGACGGAACTGCGGCAGGTCGTCCGCGGCATCCATCCGCCGATCCTCAGCGACCGCGGCCTCGCCGGCGCGGTGCGGGCGCTGGCGGCGGGCAGCGGCCTCGAGGTGACCGTGGACGACGGCGGCCTGGACCAGGGGGTCCGGGCGCCCGCGGCGGTGGAGGCGGCCGCCTACTTCGCGGTGGCCGAGTCGCTGACCAACGTCGCCAAGTACAGCGGGGTCTCCCGTGCCGAGGTCCGGCTGGTCCGGGTCCGCCGCGGCCTCAGGGTGCGGATACGGGACGAGGGGTGCGGCGGCGCCGACGAGGCCGGCGGCTCCGGGCTGCTCGGTATGCGGCGGCGGGTCGCCGCGCTCGACGGAACGATGGAAGTGTCCAGCCCGGTCGGGGGACCGACCGTGATCGAAGTGGAGTTGCCGTGCGTGTGGTGATCGCCGAGGACAACGCCCTCCTGCGGGAGGGACTGGTCCTCCTGCTGACCTCGGCCGGGCACGAGGTCGTGGCCGTCGCCGGGAGCGGGCCCGAGATCATGCCCGCTCTCCTGGAGCACCGGCCGGACGTGGCCGTCCTCGACGTGCGGATGCCCCCGGGCTTCCGCGACGAGGGACTGCGGGCCGCGCTGGAGGCCCGGGAACGCCTGCCCGGGCTGCCGGTCCTGGTGCTCTCGCAGTACGTCGAGGAGTCGTACGCCAGTGAGCTGCTGGGCGGCGGGACCAGCGGGATCGGGTATCTGCTCAAGGACCGGGTCGGCCGGGTCGACGAGTTCCTCGACGCGCTGGAGCGGGTGGCCGTCGGCGGAACCGCGCTGGACCCCGAGGTCGTCACCGAACTCCTCGCCCGCCGCAAGGACTCGCCGATCGACTCGCTCACGCCGCGCGAGCGCGAGGTGCTGGGGCTGATGGCCGAGGGCCACGACAACGCGACCATCGCCGCGACGCTCGTGGTCACCGAGCGCGCGGTGCACAAGCACATCGGCAACGTGTTCCTCAAGCTCAACCTGCCGCCGAGTGACAGCGGCCACCGCCGGGTGCTGGCGGTCCTCGCCTACCTGGCCCACACGCCACAGGCGTGAGCGGAACGCAGCGAGACGCAGCGGGAGGGGCCGCCCCGGTCGGGCGGCCCCCCTCCTTTCGCCCCCTTTCATCCCCTTTCGCCTCAGTGCGTCGCGGCGGGCTCCGACGCCTGCGGCTCCTCCGCCGCAGGCCCGGCCGGAGCGGCCGAGGCCGTCGAAGCGTTCGAGGTGTCCGGGGCGTTCGGGGCGTTCGGGGCGGGCACCTTGCGGCTCAGCTTCTCGCCCTCCACGTCGATGTCCGGCAGCAGCCGGGCCAGCCACTTCGGCAGGTACCAGGCCTTGTGGCCGAGCAGGGCGAGGATGGCCGGCACGACGGCCATCCGGACGACGAAGGCGTCGAAGAGGACCGCGATGGCGAGCCCGAAACCGATCATCTTGATCATCGACTCGCCGGCGCCGATGAAGCCGGAGAACACCGCCGTCATGATCAGCGCGGCGGCCACCACCACCCGGGCACTGTGCCGGAAGCCGGAGACGACGGCCTGCCGGGGCTCCTCGCCGTGGACGTACGCCTCCCGCATCCGCGAGACCAGGAAGACCTCGTAGTCCATCGCCAGTCCGAAGACGATGCCCACCAGGAAGATCGGCATCATGCTCATGATCGGACCGGTGGACTCCACGCCCAGCAGCGAGGCGCCGTGTCCCTGCTGGAACACCGCGACGACGGCGCCGAGGGCCGCGAGGACGGAGAGCAGGAAGCCGAAGGCGGCCTTGAGCGGCACCAGCAGGGAGCGGAACACCAGCAGCAGGAGCACGACGGCGAGGCCGACCACCACCGCGAGGTACGGGATCAGCGAGTCCTGCACCTTCTGCGCGACGTCGATGTCCAGCGCGGTCTTGCCGGTGACCTCGTAGGACACCCCGGCGTCCCGTTCGAGGCCGGGTCGTTCGCCGCGGATGGCCTTGACCAGGTCCTTGGTCTTCTCGTCGGTCGGGCTGGTGGCCGGGGTGGCCGCGAACACCGCGGTGTCCCCCGCCTTGTTGAAGCGGGCCCGCGACACGGAGACGACGCCCTCGGTGGCGCCGATGTCCTTCGCGACCGCCGCCACGGCGGACTTGGCGTCGTCGGCCCCCTTCGCGTCGACCACGATGGTCAGGGGCCCGTTGAAGCCGGGGCCGAAGCCCTCGGCGAGCGCGTCGTAGGCGCGCCGTTCGGTGGTGGAGGTGGGCTTGGCCTCGTCACCGGGCATGCCCAGCCGGAGGTCGAGGACGGGGGTGGCGACCGCCCCCAGGCCGACCACGCCGAGCAGGAGCACGGGCAGCGGCAGCCGTACGACGATCCTGGCCCACCGCGAGCCGCCGTTCTCGGTCTTCAGCTGCTTCCTGCGGTGGCGCCGGGAGTTGCGGCGGGCGCCGCGCGCGAGCACCGCGTTCGGCCAGAAGCCGAGGATCGCCGGGACCAGGGTCAGGCAGATCAGCACCGAGACGAGCACCGCGCCGGCGGCGGCCAGGCCCATCTTGGTGAGCATCGGGATGCCGACGACCGAGAGACCGGCCAGGGCGATGACGACGGTGAGGCCGGCGAAGACGACCGCGGAGCCCGCCGTGCCGACGGCCAGGCCCACGGCCTGCCGCGGATCGTGGCCCTTGGCGCGTTCCTCTCGGTAGCGGGAGACGACGAACAGGGCGTAGTCGATACCGCAGGCCAGGCCGAGCATGGTGGCGAGGGTGCCGGTGTTCTCCGACAGGCCGAAGGTCCGGGACAGGGCCATGATGCCGGTCATGCTGGCGGCGACGCCGATGACCGCGGCGATCAGGGGCAGGCCGGCGGCCGCCAGCGAGCCGAACGTGACCAGCAGGACGAGGGCGGCGACCGCGATGCCGATCGCCTCGGCGTTGCCGCCCGCCGCGGGCTGTGTCGCGAGCGCGTCGCCGCCGACCTCGACGGTCAGACCGGCGTCCCTGGCCTGGTCGACGGCTCGCTCCAGGTGCTGCTTGCTGGCGTCGGTGAGGTCGTCGGCCTTGGCCGTGAAGGAGACAGTCGCGTACGCGGTGCGGCCGTCCTCGCTGACCGCCTTCGCCCTGAAGGGATCGACGGCGGTGGCCACCTGGGTCCCCTCGGCGGCCTCGTCGACGAGCTTCTCGACGGCCTTCCGGTGGGCGGTGGCGGTGACCTTCTCGCCGCTCGGGGCGATGAAGACGATCCGGGCGCTCGCCCCGTCGGCCGCCGTTCCCGGGAAGCGCTGCTCCAGCAGGTCGAACGCCTTCTGGGACTCGATCCCGGGCATCGTGAAGCCCTCGTCGGCGGCCGCGGGCGCCTTGGAGGCGGCGAATCCCACGGCGCCCAGGACCGCGACCCACAGGACGGTCACGAACCATCGCCATCGGAAGGCCGCACGGCCCAGGTGATAAAGGACAGTTGCCATGGCGGGACAGGCCTCCACATCAGCGGTTCGGGGAGGGCGCGACGACGAGGAGTCCCCCATGGGAGATCCGCCCTGTTCAGGGCCGGCCCGGAGAGGCGTCCGCCGCTGTGCTCCAGCCTTTCGCGGGCCGCCGGGGCGCACGAGGGAGCGCCCTCCCGCATCCGGGGTGTAGCCGGCTACACCAACCCGTCCGCGCACCGGAGCCACCGCTGCCCCGCCGCTCCGGGCCCACGGACAGCCCGAAGGGACCGCCCGCATGCGGGCGGTCCCTTCGGGTCGGCGTCACACCGGGACGGACGGCCACCCCTGCCGTGGGGCGTGCCGCCGGTCGTGCTGTCGGTCAGGACCAGGGCTGGTCGGCCGCCTCGGGACGGGACCGCTTCGGGCCGCGGTAGCTCGCGACCAGGCCGCCTGCAGCGCCCAGGGAGACCAGGCCCATGAACGCGGCGCCCATGATCCCCTTCACCCCGTCCATGGCGACGTACATGGCGACGGCGGTGGCCCCGTTGAAGAGGAAGAGGAACCAGAGCGTGCCCCGCCGCGCCAGGAACGCCTTGATCTTCGGCTTCTTCGCGATGCGCGACCCCGTCAGGAGCGAGACGCCGATGCCGACGCAGGTGGCGAGGTCCTTCCGGGTGCCGTCGAGGACGGCACCGGAAGCGGAACTCGCGGCGAGTCCACCGACGAAGCACGACCACAGCAGCAGATCGGAGACGAACGCCTTCACACGGGCGAGCGGGTGCATGGAACTGTCCTTCGGTAGGCGGATGCGAGGGGCTGATCCGATCGGCGGTCCGTTGCGACCTCGGCCGATCTCCCGCATCCACGATTCCGGCGTCCGCTCTCCGGCACGAGGAAGCCCACTCCCGGGTCCGTGGTGCAGCGGGCTACACCACGCGCCCGGCACGGGCGTCGCCACGAAGCAGAGCCGATCATCAGGCGAGCCGCAGTCCCGCGGAGCACCCGGGGCCCACTCCCCCCCCGGGGGGGGGTCAGCCCTGCGGGCCCAGCAGGCGGATCGCGTCCGCCGCCACCACGCCGTCGGCGTCGTTGGTCAGTTCGACCGACGTGCCGAGGCCCGCCTGGAGCCGGAACTCGCCGAGCGGGACCCAGGTGCCGCCGCGCGGATCGGTGGTGCCCGCGACCCGCTGGTCGATGCGTACGGTCGTGGTGGTGCCGTCCGCGTGGACGACGCTGTACGGGGCGTTGCTCGCCCGGTCGGCGGCCGGGGGGTAGGACGTCTGGATCTCGTACACACCGTCCTGGGGCACCGCCGGCTGCCACCGCACCTTTCGCTCGCCCGAACCGGCGGGCGCCGTACGGTAGTTCCCCGACCAGAAGCCGGGGTCCGCCGTCGCGGTCGGCCAGCTGCCGCTGACGACGGCGAAGCCCAGCCGGTCGTTGTCCACGACCACCTCGGCGCGTACGTCGGCGGAGCCCGGCGCCTCGATCAGGCTGAGCGAGTCCAGGCCGAGCCGGGTGCCGCCGCCCCGGCCGGGTGCCGTCACCGCGCAGCGCAGGGTGTGCCGTCCGGCGCGCAGCCGGGTGGTCCCGAGGTGGGCCAGGTCGAAGCCGTCGGCCGTCTGCGCCGTGGTGTCGATGGCGTGGGCGGGGAGCCCGGTGCCGTCCGCCGTGACGGTGGCCAGGGCGCCGTCCGCCGAGCGGTAGTGGCGCAGGAGCAGCTCGTAGTCGCCGGTGCGCGGCGCCCGGAAGGCGAACTCCACGGCGTCGCCGACCCGTTCGGGGGTGAGGACCAGCCGCTCGCCACCGCGCGCGAGGGGATCCGTGACGGTCTGCACGGTGCCGCCGGTGACCTCGCGGTCCGCTTCGGCCAACGGGATGACGGACTCCCGGTAGTGGGGGCCGCGGCGAAGGCTGTCGCGGCCCCGGGTCAGCCAGTCGAGCGAGAAACAGCAGACGTCGACCCGCTGCGGGACACCCGCCATGTCACCGTCGCAGCCGTAGAGCAGCACGATCGTGCCGTCGGACAGCCGGGCGAGATCCGAGTAGAACGAGCGGTTCTCGTTGACGACCCGCTGGTACCGGTACGAGAAGCCCTCGTCGTAGCTGACCGCGACCGTCATGTTGTACCTGACGGGCGAGTCGGGACGGCTGAACAGTACCCGCCCGGGCTGCCGGCTGCCCGGGCCGCCGGTGTAGCGCAGCAGGCCTGCGTCCACCGCGTTGAACGATCCGGTGCTGCCGTCGAGCGCCGGCTGCGACCAGGTCGTGCCGTCGTCGGTGCTGACGGAGACGATGCGCTGGTTCTCACCGCCCGACGCGAAGCGGCCGTTGACGAGCACGGTGCCGTCGGAGCGCTGCACCGTCCGCGCCTCGTTGACGGGGTACGCGACCTGTACGGGCACCTCGCCGGCCGCCTGCCAGGTGGCGCCGTGGTCGTCGCTGCAGATCGGCGCGACGCCGTAGTACCGCTGGGCCACCGTGTTGCCGACGATCACCCTGCGGTGCAGGCAGTTGAGCAGCAGACGGCCGGAGCGCAGCTGGATTCCGTGGCCCGGACCGGGGCCGTGCAGCGCCCAGTTGTAGGGGAAGCCGTCGAACAGGCCCGCCAGGCTGCGTGGTTCGCCCCAGGTCCGGCCGCTGTCCCGGCTGGAGATCACAGAGAGCTCGCCGGAGTCGCCCGAGCAGGAGGTGTTCTGCGGGAGTCGGAGCGAGAGCATGTAGAAGAGGAAGACCTCCCGGGTCCGGCGGTCCACGACCAGCGCCGGGTTGCCCCAGGACTCGCCGTCGACGGAGGCGACCAGGGTGCGGCTCGCCTCCCAGGTCCGGCCGCCGTCGGTGCTGCGGCGCAGCAGCAGGTCACGCGGACCGGCGTCGCACACCTCGTGGCGGCCCTCGGTCACGGCCAGGACCGTGTCGTCGGGCAGCACGGCGAGCGCGTGGACGTGGTAGCTCACCAACGGGCCGGCGACGGAGTCCCAGAGGGTCTGCTCCTCGAAGAAGGCACCGTGCCGGTCGGGTTCGGACGTGTGGTCGGCTGCCTGTGCCGTGGATCCGAGGGCCACGGGCCCCAGTGCGGCGGTGGCCGTGGCGCCGACGACGCCCAGCGTGAAGGATCTGCGGTTCATGGCGGTGCGGTTCGGTCCGTCGTCGGACATGGGGCCACCCCTTTCGGGCGGAACGGAGGGAGTACGGACGGGAGAGGGCACCGGTGCGGACTCGGGATCAGGCGCGTACGAGGTGCGCGTCGAGGGGGGCGAGCAGGTCGTGCAGTGCCTTCCGCTCCCCCTCGGAGCACGGTGTGAAGGGCGCGGCGGCATACGGCGGGCACAGTCCGCGTCCGGCCAGGACGGCCTTCACCGCCGGGACCCCGGGGCGTACGGTGTGCAACGCCAGTACCTCGTCGAGCAGTTGCTGCGCGCGCCGCGCGTCCTCGTGCCGGCCGTCGCGGTGGGCCCGGACGAGCTCGACGGTCACCGCGGGCGCCACGTTGGCCACCCCGAGGACGACTCCGTCGGCCCCGAGCCGCAGCGCGTCGAGTGCCTGGCGCTCCGCGCCCTGGCTGACCCCGAAGTCGTCGCGCCGACGGGCCGCCGCGAGGGCGTGGCCGAACAGTGCGGGGTCGCCCGAGCTGTCCTTGATGCCCACCAGGTGCGGGAGGGCGGTCAGTTCGTCGAGCAGGGCGGGGGTCAGCGGGTTCCCGTGGCGGGGCGCGTGGTAGGCGACGACGGGAACGCCGAGGCCGGCGAAGGCTGTGTAGTGGGTGACGATCTCGTCGTGCCGGTGGTGGAAGTAGATCGGCGGGCTGAGCACCAGCGCGTCCGGCGCGGCGGGGCGCACGGCCGCCGCCCGCGCCAGCGCCTCGGCGGTTCCGGCGGCCGTGGCGTTCACCAACACCGGTCCGCCGTCGGTGAGTTCGCGCCAGCGCTCGGCCACCGCGACGGCGAACTCGCCCAGTTCCGCCGTGGGCAGCAGCGGCCCTTCGCCGTTGCTGCCGAAGAGCATGAGGCCGCGGGCGCCGGCTGCCGCGAGCGCGCGGAGCAGGGCGTCGGCGGCCGGGGCCGAGGGGTGTCCGGGGTGGTCCATCGGGGTGACCAGAGGGACGATGACGCCGGCCAGCAGGGCGCGTCCGTCGGTCCGCCCCCTCTCGTCGACGACCGAGTGCCCGGCTGCGGGTGCCGTCAGGGGTCGTCGTTCGAGTGCGGCCGCGTCGTGGCTGGTCGCGCCCCGCGGCGGAGCCGCACACTGATGCAGCCCCGCGCCCCTTCGGGGCGCTTCGCCACCACCCATCAGTACCCCTTGACCTCGGGCCAGGCCAGTTCCACCCCGGCACGCGTGAGTTCGTCCTGGAAGCGGCGCAGTTCCTCGCCGTCCTCGTACACCTGCTCGACGTCCAGTCGGTTGTCGAGGCAGTACGCGGCCAGCGCCCCTGCCGCCTCGCCGATGTTCCACTCGACGGGGTGCAGCCGGTAGCAGCCGTTGGTGATGTGGGTGGTGCCGATGTTCTTGCACACGGGCAGCAGGTTCCGCATCCGCACGGGGAGCAGGGCGCCCAGCGGGATCTGGAAGGGGCTGCTGGCCACGTCGATGTAGGTGTCGCCGCCGGTGGAGGGATGCAGGTCGATCCGGTACATCCCGATGCCGACCGAGTCCGGGTAGCGCACCGCGCCGTGGTCGCCGCGCACGGCGAGGGACAGGTCCTGTTCGACGATCCGGCGCCGGGCGACGATCCGGCGTGACTCCCGGATGTACGGCGCCTTGGCCAGCCCGTCGGCCGTGCCCAGCACGTCACCGCGGAGCCGCAGACCGGGCCAGCCGGTGCCGCCGTCCGGACGGGGGGCCTCGGTCTGCAGCCAGTAGAGCATGCTGAGGCTCAGCTCCCGGGCCCCGGCCAGGTGCCGGTCCCGTTCCTTGTCGTCCACTCCGATCAGCGGGCCCGGCAGGTAGTCGATCATGGGCCAGTTGACGATGGTCACGTCGCTCGCGGCGAACCCCGGCGGGTACAGCTTCCGGGAGAACACCCGGCGGAACTCCCACAGTTCCTTGTCGCCCGCGTCCTTGCTCTGGTCGGCGACGACCGGCCCCGAGTCTGCGTTCGGGGTGAAGCCGCGCGGCACGGTCTGCAGCGTCCTCGGGTCGGGCGCGCTCAGGCTCAGCAGCCGGTTCGGCCACTGCGGCGGGCGGTAGGCGGCCCAGCGGTCGTAGCCGGCCGGCCTGTCGACGGTGTGGTCCTCTCCGGCCACGTGGTCGACGGCGAACACCCATGAGAACGCCTGCATGTTGGCCGGCTGGGCCGCGTCGGGTGCGCTCGGCTCCCCGGTGTCCCGCCGCGACTCGAAGCCCGTCACGTGCTCGGTGCCGGTCAGTGGCAGCAGGTCGCCGAGTTCCGTGGCGTCCAGGACGTAGGGCGCCGACACCTCGACCCGCGTGCCGTCCGGGCCCTCGACGACCACGGACCGTACCCGGTCGCCGTCCGCGGAAGCGGAAACCGGCCGGTGCCGGTACAGGATCCGCAGCCGCCCGGCTGCCACGTACCGCGCGACCATGGCCGCCAGGACGGCGGCGCCGACCCGCGGTTCGTGGCACAGCGGGCTCACCCGGCCCTCGCCCGGGTTGAGATACCGGCGCCGCCTGGCCTCCTCGGTGAGCGGGTACCAGGTCCGGTAGTGCTCGCGGACCGCCTCGCGCAGCGCGCGGTAGGTGCGGGTGGCGCCGAACTGCTCGATCCAGGCGTGCTCGTCGGGCGGTACGCCCTGGCTGGTGAGCTGACCGCCGATCCAGTCGGTCTCCTCGGTGAGCAGGACCGACCGCCCCCGGTCGAGGGCGGCCAGCGCCGCGGCCACCCCGCCGAGTCCCCCGCCGACGACGAGGATGTCCGTGGCCGCCGACGTCGGCGCGCTCATACACCGCTCCCTTCCTGTACGTCCCCCGCACCGTCCGGACCGAAGGTGAAGCTCCGAGGCGCGCCCCGTACGGCCACCGGCACGGGCGGGCCGCCGCCCGGCGGGGTGACGAGCAGGTCGCCGACGCCCTCGGCGGTCCCGGTGACACGGTCACGGGTCCACTGGTAGTCCCGTACGACGACGCCGGGCGCCAGGTCCAGCAGGACACGTCCTTCGAGGTGGACGGTGAGCCGGTCGGCCGCCCGGACGTCGAGGCGGCCGTCGCCCAGGGGCAGGTTGCACAGTTCGGCAGGCTCGCCCGGGTGGGCGAACCGCCAGCCGTCCGGCCGTGCGTCGGCCAGTTCGCCGAAGGCGAGATACGCCAGCAGTCCGCCCCAGGCCATCAACCCGTCCGACCTCTTCCGAAGGTTCGTCAGGTTCTCGCCGTCGACGGCCGGATAGTTCTCCCGGACGTGGCCGTGCTCGTGCCACTCGTGGAGGAACAGCCGCAGCAGGTCCCCCACCACCGGCCGGCTCAGCCCGGTCAGCTCGTACCTCCGCAGCCCGCGTACGGCGAGATAGGCCATCGGCGCCCAGATCCGGCCGCGCCAGTACGTCGCGGCGAACCCTGGGTCGTTGCGGGCAACGCTGGGCAAGGGCCGTACTCCGCCCAGCACTTCGGGCCTCAGCAGATCCGCCGCCGCCTTCGCGGCACGGCCTGGGTCCGGCAACCCGCCCAGCAGCGCGTACAGCATCGTCGGCGAGACGTGCGGATCATGCGTACCCGTGGAGGTGAGGTTACGGTAGCCGCCGCGCTCGTCGTCCCACAGCAGTCGGTCGGCTACCGTCCGGGCCGCGGCGGCCTCGGCGCGCAACCGGTCGGCCGTCGCGCGCTTCCCGAGGAGGCCGGCGATGTCCGCCAGCGCCTCGGCGTCGGCGATGTGCAGGGCGTTCAGGCCGACGTCGGCGAGGTCCATGGTGCGGGTCGCCGGGTCGTACCGGGCCTCGTCGTACATCGGCGAATCGTCCAGGCCCGACTCGCGTCTGGCCCGGTCCAGGGTCGCCGACGCCGCGTCGCCGGCGACCGGGTCGGAGCCCCAGGCGAGCAGCCCGTGCGGTCCGCGGCGGGCCCGGGGCCACCAGTCGTGCCAGGCCAGCAGTGCCGGGAAGGTGGTGTCGAGCAGCGCCGTGTCGCGGGTCCCGGGCGAGAGACCGCCCGCCAGATACGCCTGATACACCGTCAGCGCGCCGACCGGGGGCTGTGAGCGGTCGTCGGTGCGGCCCCTGTCGTCCGAGATCCGGTTCGGAATCATGCCGGCCTCGTCCGCGTACGGGAGGATCTGTTCGAAGATGCCGCGCGCGTAGTCCCGGTCGACGGCCGAGGCGGTGAGACCGGTGAAGAACGTGTCCCAGGCGTGCAGCGCCCAGGTGCCGTAGAAGCCCTTGCGTTCGGCGCAGACGAAGTCCCGTGAGGTGGGGGTCAGGACGCGGCCGATGTCCGGGGCGTAGACGGTGTTCCAGGTGACGGCCCGGGTCAGGGCGTCGGCGGCGTCGCCCAGCCAGCCGGTGGAACGAAGCGAGGTGCGTTCCGCGGTGCGGGCCGCGCTGTGCCGTCGTTCGGCTGCCGCGCCGTTGTGGCTGGTCGCGCCCCGCGGCGGAGCCGCAGATCGATACGGACCCGCGCCCCTTCGGGGCGCTGATGTGGCCGGCGCGATCCGCAGTTCCACGTCGGCTTCGGTGTCGAACGCCAGCCCCAGCGCAGTCGCCGGGCCCTCGATTCTCCGGGCCGGTGCCGAAGTGGTGAGCGTCCAGCGGATGCCGCCCGCGCGGACGGTGGCGGCCAGGTCCGTCTGCTGCTCGATGCCGTCCAAGCCCTCCACGGACAGCACGATCACCCCCGTGCTTTCGGCCAGAGCATCCAGCACATCCCCGGGGCCGCCCGCGAGCTCCAGCCGCAGCCGGTGGCCCGCCGCCCGTACCGTCACCTCGGCGTAGCTGCCGTCCACGGTGTGCGGGCCGAGCCGGTCGAGGCCGTCGCGCCAGGTGAAGCCGTCGAGCACCGGGCCTTCGGGGCCGAGGACGCCGAACCGCACGCGCGGCCCGTCCGGCAGCCGGTTCATGCCGGTGTGCGTACGGACGTCCCAGGTGTTCCAGCCGGTGGGTACCGGGGTCACGGCACGCCGCCTCTCACTCATACGACCGCCTCGCCGTCGGCGGCGCCGTCCCCCGGCACCGAGTCGTCCAGGTCCAGGGCCGCCTCCAGCAGCGCCTGCGTGTACGCGTGACGCGGTGCGGTCAGGACCTCGCCGGTCCGGCCCTCCTCCACGATCACGCCCCGGCGCATCACCGCCACCCGGTCGGCTATCTGGTGCACCACTCCCAGGTCGTGCGAGATGAACAGCAGCGCGAGCCGGTGCCGGCCCCGCAGGTCGGCCAGCAGCCGCAGGATCTGTGCCTGCACCGAGACGTCGAGCGCCGACACCGCCTCGTCGCACACCAGCAGCCGGGGCCGTACCGCCAGCGCTCTGGCGATGCTGACCCGCTGGCACTGGCCGCCCGACAGGTCCCCCGCGCGCCGTGCCGCCACCTCGGGATCGAGCCCCATGTCGGCGAGGAGCCGGTGCAGCGCCTCGGTGCGGTCGCCCTCGGGTGCGGTGACGGGGTGGGTGCTCCAGACCTCGGCGATGATCGAGGCGACCGTCATGCGCGGGTTCAGCGAGGACCGCGGGTCCTGGAACACCATCTGCACCGCACGCTGCAGTTCGGGCGGCCGGCGCCCCGCGCGGCCGAGCGGCCGTCCCTCGAAGGTGACGGTCCCGGCGCCGGGCCGCAGGAGTCCGGCCACGCACCGGGCGACGGTCGTCTTGCCGGAGCCCGACTCGCCGACCAGCCCGAGCGTCTCCTCGGGCGCCACCGACAGGCTCACCCCGTCCACGGCGATTTGACCGCTCCGCCGCCCTCCGTAACGGACGCGCAGGTCACGCACGTCCAGGAGGGCGCGCTCGCTCGTGCTCACGGCTGCGGCACCTCCTCCGCGAAGTGGCAGGCGCTCCAGCGGCCGGGCGCCACTTCCCGTACCTCCGGCCGTTCGGCGCGGCAGCGGGCGCGGGCCAGTGGGCAGCGCGGGTGGAAGGCGCAGCCGGCCGGCCGGTTCGCGGGGGTCGCCGGGGCCCCGGGCAGCGGGTCGGCCAGTGCGGTGCGGGTCCGGACGGCGGGCACGCTGCGTACCAGGGCGGCGGTGTACGGATGGAAGGGCCGACGCAGGACGTCACGGGCGGGCCCGCGTTCGCAGACCCGTCCGGCGTACATCACCACCACCTCTTCGCCGACGTGCGACACGACCCGCAGGTCGTGGCTGACCAGCAGCATCGCCAGGCCGTCCGCCGCCTGGACGGCGGCCAGCAGCCGCAGGATCCGGGCCTGCACGGTGACGTCGAGCGACGTCGTGGGCTCGTCGGCGAGCAGCAGCGCGGGGTTCCCGGCCAGCGCCATGGCGATCACGGCGCGCTGGCGCAGACCTCCGGAGAGTTCGTGCGGGTAGGCGCGCATCCGGCGCTCCGGCTCCGGCACGCCGACCCGGTCGAGGAGTTCGACGACCCGGCGGTGCACCTCGGCACGCGGCAGCCGGTCGCGGCGCGGTATCTCGCCGACCTGACGGCCGATCCGCTGGGTCGGGTTGAGGGCGGCGAGCGGGTCCTGGAAGATCATGGCGATCTCCCGGCCGCGTACCGCCCGGCGCCGTGCCGGGTCGGCGGCGAGCAGGTCCTCCCCGTGCCACAGCAGCCGGCCGGCCAGCGTGGCGCCCTCGGGCGGCAGGCCCAGGATCGCCTGGGCGGTCATGGTCTTCCCGCTGCCGGACTCGCCGATCAGCCCCACGGTGGTGGCCCGCGGCACGTCGAAGGAGACGCCGTCCAGCACGCGGGTCCGGGTGCCGCGCGGGCCGGGAAGTTCCACCACCAGGTCCTCGATGCGCAGGACCGGTCCGTCCGTCGTGGCCACCGCCTTCCCGGCCCCGTGTTCGCGTGCGGTTCCGGCGGGGGTCACGAGCCGCCGGTCCGTACGCCGGCGAAGTCCGGCAGCCCGCTGGCGTCGGGGACGAAGCCCTTCAGGTCGCTGTTCCAGGCGTAGGCGATGCTCACGGACATCGGGTACATGCCGACCGCGTCCTGCCAGATGATCCGACTGGCCTGACCGTAGAGGTCGGTGCGCTGCGCCTTGTCGGCCGTGGCGCCGGCCGCCGCGAGCAGACCGTCCAGCCTCTTGTTGCAGTAGCCCATGCGCCTGGCCGCGCAGGTGTAGAGGCGGCCCAGGTTGCTGGCCGCGTCGTAGCTGGGGGTGGCCAGCTGCTGGAAGTTGATGTCCCACCTGAGCGCGAGCAGGTCCTCCGTGAAGACGGCCTGCTCCTTCTCCAGCGGTTCCACCTGCACGCCGACCTTCTGCAGGTCCGAGACGACGGCCTGGATGAAGGGCTTGAACTCGTCGTTGGCGAACTGCAGCCGGAGTTTCTTCGAGAAGTCGAACCCGGCGGCGGTGAGGGCCGCCTTGGCGGCTGCCGGGTCGTGGGCGACGGCGGGCTGCGTCACGTGGCCGAGGACGACGCTCGTGACGGGTGCGTCGGCGGCCTTGCCGGTGTCGGGATAGAGCTTGTCGATGATGGTGCCGAAGTCGACGGCCTGCCAGATGGCCCGGCGGACCTTCGCGTCCTTGAGGGCGGGGATCGAGGAGTTGAACCACATGGTGAACTCGGCGCTGCTCGGCACGGTCTGCACGGTGAGGCCCTTCTGGCCTTTCAGCGAGGCGAGCTGGTCGTCGGGGATGCCCCAGACGACGTCGACCTCGCCGGTGCGCAGTGCGGTCATGCGGGCCGCGAGTTCGGGGATGTTCCGGATGGTGACCTTGCCGAGCGTGGGCTTCGTGCCGCGGTACTTCTTGTTGGGCACCAGGACCAGCGATCCGCTCGGGGTGAACGCGTCGACGCTGAACGGCCCCGACCCGACCGGGTGGTTGAAGAAGGCGGTGTCGTCCTTGCCGACGCCCGACGGGAGGACGTAGAAGGTGCCGAGCTTGCCGGGGACCGACGCGTCGGGCGCCGGGCTGTGCAGGACCACCTCGGTGGCGGAGACCTTGGTCATCGTGTCGCCCGGGAAGTTGCCCGCGTTGGGGCCGTTCAGGCCGATCATCCGCCGGAAGGAGGCGACCACGTCGTCGGCGTCGAGGGCGGAGCCGTCGGAGAAGCTGAGGCCGGAGCGCAGCGTGAACGTCCAGGCGGTGACGGACTTGTCGGGCTTCCAGGACGCCGCCAGGTCGCCTTCGAGGGTGCCGTCCGCAGCGGGTTTCACGAGTCTGCTGAAGATCTCCTGAGCGGCCAGCTGGGTGCCCGTGGAGGCGCCCTGGGCCCCGTGCGGGTCCAGGCTCTCGATCGGATAGGTGCCGGCGACCGTCACGTCCGTCGAGGCGGAACCGCCCCCGTTGTCGTCGCCGCCGGTGGTCGTCGAGCAGGCGGCGAGGAGCGCCGCGCCCGCCGTGGCGGTGGTGGCGAGCCGGATCAGCCGGCTCCGCCCGTGCTCACGCGTCCTGGTCATGATGGTGCTCCTCTCGATCGAGGGTCGGTCGGAGTCAGCCGGTGGGTGAGGCGCTGTACCTGGTGTGTTTCAGTCGGAGCGGCCACGCCCGTAGCGGGCGGTGAGCTGGTCGCCGAGGATGCCCACGTTGACGATCAGGAGGGACAGGGCGATGCCCGGCAGGGTGGAGATCCACCACTGCGTTTCGAGGTACTCCTTGCCGTTGGCGATGGTCTGCCCCCACGACACCGTCGAGAGGGGCAGCCCGATGCCGAGGAAGCTGAGGCCCGCCTCCGCCAGCACCACCAGAGCGAACTCGAGCGTGGCGAGGGCGACGATCGGTCCGGCCGTGAACGGGAGCACGTGCCGGGCGAGGACGGTCCGGCCGGGCACTCCGAGCACCCGGGCGGCGTCGACCCACGGCCGTTCCCTCAGGGAGAGCGCGATGCCCCGGGTGACGCGGGCGAAGCCGATCCAGCCGGTCGCCGAGAGCGCGACGACGACCAGCAGGACACTGCGCGCGAAGGCGCCCGCGATCACGATCGCCAGCAGGATCGCGGGGAACGCCAGCAGGACGTCGAAGATCCGGGCGAGTACGGCGTCGGCGACGCCGCGGAAGTAGCCGGCGACCGCACCGAGGAGGACCCCGGCGAGGCAGGACAGCGCGACCGTGGACACGCCGATGAGCACCGCCGTCCGGGCCCCGTAGACGATCTGGGCGAACATGTCGCGGCCGAGTCCGTCGGTGCCGAGCCAGGCCGTGCCCCCGGTGGACACCTTGGAGCCGGGTGCGAGCAGCCGGTCGTCCAGGGAGGTGTGCACCGGGTCGTAGTGGATCAGCAGGGGCCCGACGACGGCCACCAGCAGGTAGCAGCCCACGACCACGGCGGGGACCCGGGACAGGAGCGGGCGCCGGGCCTGCCGCGGAGCCGTCGTCGGCTGCTCGACGGCGACGGTGAGGTCGGCCATCAGACGGCTCCCGTCCGGATCCGCGGATCCAGCTGGGCGATGAGCAGATCGGCCATCAGGTTGAGCACGACGACGATGCCGGCGATGAGCAGGGTCGCGCCCTGTACGACCGTGTAGTCGCGGTTGGCGACCGCCTCCACCACCAGCGATCCGAGGCCGGGCCAGGCGAACACGTTCTCGACGATCACGGCGCCGCCGACCAGGGCCCCGACCTGGACGCCCACCACGGTCACCACCGGGATCAGCGAGTTGCGCAGGGCGTGGCCGAACAGCACCTGACGCTCGGTCAGCCCCTTGGCGCGCGCGGTCCGGATGTAGCTCTCGCCCATCGTCTCCGCGACGCTGGTCCGGGTCAGCCGGGCGATGATCGCGACGAACGGGAAGGAGAGGGTGACGGCGGGCAGCACCAGGTGCTGGGGGGTGCCGACCCCGGAACTGGGCAGCAGGCGCAGGGTGAGGGCGAAGACCAGGACCAGCATGATGCCGATCCAGAACGTCGGGAACGACTGGAGGGCGATCGTGCAGGCCGAGACCATCCGGTCCACCAGGCTGCCCGGCCGCGCCCCGGCCAGCATGCCGAGCGTCAGCCCCACGATCACCGCGATCACGGTGGCCGTCACGGTGAGGTCGACGGTGGCGGGCAGCCGGTCGAGGACCGCGCCCATCGCGGACCTGCCGAGCCAGTGCGACCGGCCGAAGTCGAGCCGGCAGACGTCGCCGAGGTAGCTGAGGTACTGCGCGCCGAGCGGCCGGTCGAGACCGAGCGAGGAGCGCAGCTGGTCGATCTGGCTCCGGGTGGCGTCCGGGCCGAGCAGTACCGTCGCGGGGTCGCCGGGTGCGGCCCGGACGACGAGGAAGATCAGTGAGGCGGCGCCCCACATCACGAAGACTCCGATGAGCAGCCGGTGCACGATCATCCGGATCATGTCCTCGGCCTCCTGGCGGCCGTACGACCCGTGGGTACCGGGCCGATCGAGTCGCCCGGTACGAAGGCGCAGGGCACCGTGAGCTGCCGCGGCTCGGGGGTCTCCTGGTCGAGCAGCTCGATCAGCACCCGTACGGCTTCCCCCGCCATCCGGGCCCGGGGCAGCGAGAACCGCGTCCAGTTCCGGGAGTCGGGTGTCCAGGACGGCGGATCGCCCAGCAGGGCCAGCGAGCAGTCCTCCGGGAACCGGACCCGTTCCGTGCCGGCCATCGTCGCCAGCGCCCCGGTGAGCCGGTCGTCCTCCGTCGGCTCGACCAGCAGCGCGGTGATCCCGAGTCCGTCGGCCCACCCCGCCAGCCGGTCGACCGTCAGGTCCGCCGGATCGGCCAGGCTCCGGATCAGCGCCTCGTCCACGGCGATCCCGGCGTCGGCCAGCCCGCGCCGGTATCCCTCCTCGCGGTCCCTGGTGGGCTCGCTGTCCTCCGGGGCCCGCAGATACAGGATCCGCCGGTGGCCGAGCCGCGCCAGCTCCGCGACGAGTTCCGCGGTCGCCGAGACGTAGTCGGCGGCCACATAGGAGAGTTCGCCGTCGTCCACCTCGCGGCGTCCGACGAAGACGAACGGGAAGTCCTCCCGGACCAGCGCGGACAGCTCCTCGCGGCGGACGTTCCGGCCGAGCAGGACACAACCGTCCGCGATCTTCAGCCGGTTGGTGCCACCGGCGTAGATGGACCGCTCGGCCGTCGCCGTGCTGGACGCACCGCCGCCGGAGCAGAACAGCAGCAGGTCGTAGCCCTGCCGTGCCGTCTCCTCCTCCACGCCGAGCAGGAACGGGTAGTAGAAGTCGCGTTGGTCGGTCGGGAACACCGACTCGAAGGTGTAGAGCCCGAGCAGCCGGTTCCGGCCGCCCTTCAGGCTGCGCGCGGCGACGTTGGCCGTATAGCCGAGTTCCTCGGCCGCCGCCAGCACGGCCCGGCGGGTCGGTTCCGCGATCTGCGCACTCGCCGCGCCTCCGCTGATCACCAGCGACACCGTCGCCTGGGAGACTCCGGCACGCCGGGCGATGTCCCGTTGGGTGGTGCGTCTACGTCGTTCGGGAGGTGCCATGAGCGCTCCCACTTAATACGTATCAGCAAGTGCCGAACGACGCTACTCGGACGCGACGAAAGGCGTCAAGACACGTGAACTCCCTTTGTCATGCTTGTTTCTGACAGATGATCCGATCTTGCGGAGTGACCGGATTCGCCATCCCTGTGCACGGGTGAGCCATGGCATGCGGACGCGAAGTCCAGGAACATCGGGACCATGGCCGAGAACGCCGTCGACGACGACCTCGCGTCCCGCTTCGGCCGGGACGGTTACGCGGTGCTGCCGGACGCCCTGACCCCGGCCGAGGTGGCCGAGCTGCGGGCGGAGACCGCGCGGATCTGCCGCGGCCGGCGGGGTGCCGTCGAGGGCGCGCCGCCGCCGGTCGCGGGCGAGAGCGACGACGAGACCGTACGGCGGTTCCTGTGCGTGCACTATCCGCACAAGCTGTCGCCGCTCATGCTCGACACCATGCGCCACCCCTCCGTCGTCGGACCGCTGACCGAAGTGATCGGTCCCGACGTCAAGGCGATGCAGTCGATGCTGTTCGTCAAGTCCGAGGGGAAGCCTGGCCAGGCGTGGCACCAGGACGAGATGTTCATCCCCACCCGGGACCGGTCGCTGACCGCCGCCTGGCTGGCCCTCGACGACGCCACCGTGGACAACGGCTGCCTGTGGGTCCTGCCGGGCTCGCACCGCGCCGGCGTCATCTACCCCAACCGGCAGCACGAGGACCCCCGTTACGACTGCACGGTCGAGTCCTACGCCTTCCCGTACGACGAGACGCAGGCCGTCCCCGTCGAGATCCCGGCCGGATCGGTGCTGCTCTTCAACGGCTACCTGCTGCACAAGTCACTGCCCAACACCGGCCGGCAGGGGTTGCGCAGGGCTCTGGTCAACCACTACATGAGCGCCTCGTCCCTCCTCCCCTGGGCGCCCCCCGGGGCCGACGTACCCATGGCCCAGGCCGACTTCCGGGACATCGTGCTGGTCGCGGGCCGGGACCCGTACGCCTACAAGGGCACCGCCGACGTGCGCAGGCCCCGGGTGCGCCGCGACCGGTCCGGGGGCTGCGACCGGTGAGGCCGTGACGGCACGTGTCCCGCCGCCCGCCCCCGTGCTGCTGTCCCGGCTCGGTCCCGCTGTCGCCGACTACCCGGCCGGTGCGGTCTTCGGCCCCAGGGACGCCGGATCGTACGAATTCGTCTGGCTGCTGCACGGCAGCGCCCGCTGGGTCTGCGGCGACCTGACCGTACCCCTGACGCCCGGCACGCTGCTGCTGGTGCGCCCCGGTATGCGCGACACGTTCCACTGGGACGGGCACCGGCCCACCCGGCACGCCTACACGCACTTCCGGCTGCCCCCGGTCGCAGGGGGCACGGAACGCCCCGACGACACCGGCTGGCCGGTCGTCCGGGACCTGTCGGGCCGGGGAGATCCGATGCCCGCGCTCTGCCGGTACCTGCTGTCGCTCGGCGCGACCCGCCCGCCGGGCTGGGAGCGGCACGCCGAGGAGACGCTGCGGCTGCTGCTCCTCACCTTCGTGGACGGCGCCGGCCCCGGCCCACCGGCGCTCCCGGAGCCGCTGCTCGCCATGATGGCCGCGGTCCGCCGCCACTGGTCGGACGGCGTCGCCCGCCCGCTTCCCCTGGAGCGGCTGGCGCGGGCGGCCGGCGTCTCGGAGAGCACGCTGTCCCGGATCTGCCGGCGGCACCTGGGCGTCAGCCCCGTCGCCGGTCTCGAAAGGCTCCGCCTGGCCAGGGCCGAGCCACTGCTGTGGCTGAGCAACCTCTCGCTCCGCGCCATAGCCGTACGCTGCGGCTTCCCCGACGCCTACCACTTCTCGCGCCGGTTCCGTGCGGTCTACGGCATGTCCCCGAGCGCCTTCCGCAAGCTGCCGCCCGAGTCGGCCCCGCCGTCCCCGGTCACCGACGGCGTCCTGTCCGCACTCCAGGCCCTGGCGCCGCCCTCGCAAGCGGGCTCGCAGCGCGCATGACCTCCACGGCCCGAGGCCGTCGCGGCGGGGCATCCCGAAGATACGTAACGGACGTACGCAGACCCACGCTTGTCACGTGTGGACGTGACTCGGAGTCTCGTCCTCATGACTCCTCCCACCCCCGCGTCGCCCGAGGTCGCAGACCTTGCCGGCCGCCACCGGCTGGGGCGCTCCAGGGCGCGTTCGCGCCGAAGCGCCTCGGGCGGGCGGTGTTCGCCGCACATGTCTTCACCTGCCTCATGCTCACGGTGTTCTTCCTGATACCCGGGCTGCTGTACTACTGGTTCTCCATGCGCCGCTTCCCCGACTTCAGCCGGAAGCGGGCCGCCCAGCGGCTGTACCTGTTCGAAGAGGGGCTGGTCGTGCACCCGCCGTCCGGCGGCGGGCCGGTCGCCCTGCGCTGGGACTCCCTGCGCCTCCAGCAGGAGATCACCCAGCTGGTCATCAACGGCCGCCCCATACCGACCAAGTACACCTACTCGGCGAGCGCCCCGGCCAGGGGGCGGTGCGGATCACGGAGTTCTACGAGGATGCCGGCGTCTGGGGTCCCCGGATGCAGGACGCGGTGATGCGTGCGCAGAGACCGGCCGTGCTGGAGACGCTCCGCGAGGGCGGCACGGTCCCGTTCGGGGTGCTCTCGCTCTCCCGCGCGGCCGTGAGCGCCCGCGGGCAGGGCAGCCTGCCCTGGCCGCAGGTCCGGGAGGTCCAAGCCGCGGGCGGCCTGGTCCGCATCATGACCACCGACGCCTCGGGGCCCCCGTCCGCTGGTCCGACCACTTGGCCAAGGACATCACCAACCTGCACCTGTTCCTGGCGTTCGCCCGCGGCCTGCACAAGGAGTCCGCCGCCTGACGCTCCGGTAGCAGAAGCCTGTTGGTGGGAGGTCGGCGAAGGTGTCCCGGCCGAGCCCCTGGCCCGGTGGTGCAGGGGCACGGCCGGAGCGAACGGTCAGACGGTCGGCCGGTGGGCCACTCGGCCGAGTGCGCGCGGCAGTGCCGCCCGGGAGGGGATGTCGAGCTTGCGGTAGATACGCCCGAGGTGGGTTTCGACCGTCCTGGTGCTGACGAAGAGCTGCTCTGCGATCTCCTTGGTGCGCTTGCCCTCTGCCGCCAGTTCCGCGATCTCCCGCTCTCGCTCGGTGAGCAGGGCCACCGTCGAAGGGGCGCTCGCGTCCTGCGCCGTCGCGACCGTCGTACCGGCGGAGGCGCGGGACGCCGGCAGCAGGATCCTGACCCTTGCCGCCTCCTCACGGATCCGCTGTGCGCCACAAGCCCGGGCGGCCTTCCCCGCCGTGTCGAGCCACTCGAGCGCCTGCTGGCTGCCATGGACCGCGCCCACCGAAGGCGCCCCGGCCACCAGGGTCCAGGCGTGTTCCACCGGCAGGTCCGCGCGGCGGAACGATTCCGCAGCCTCGCGGAACAGCCCTGCCGCCACCTGGTGTTCTCCCTGCGCGGCGTGCAGCGCGGCCCGGGCTCTGCGTACGTGCTGCTGTTGCAGCGGCAGCCCCAGCTGCTCAGCCGCGGCCTCCCCGGTCCTGGCCCAGTCGTGTGCGGCGTCGACGTCACCGCACCGCAGTGCCGCGACGGAGGCGAGGGCCAGAAGGGAGGGCTGCCAGGCCCGCATCAGCCGCTGCAGCCGCGGGCCGCCCTCCTCGACGAGGGTGCGCAGACAGGCTGCCGGATCCCCGCCGAGGAACTGGGCATGGGCGTGCAGGCCGACCGCTACCGCTGCCCGCCAGCCCCGCTTGCGCAAGGCCAGGGAGAGTCCTTCCCCGGCGAGTTCGAGCAGCTTGTCGGTGTCCCGCCGTGGACGTGTCCACAGCAGCCCTGTCGCCCGCAGGATCATGGCGAGCCCGGCGGCTTCGTCGGCCCCGGTCATCCGGGCGAGCAGCTCGGCCTCGCCGGCACGGCGGCAGAGCGACTCCAGACGCCCCGTGGTCTGGTCCAGGTGGCACAGAGCCACGAGTTGGTTGATCCGGATGAACCTCCGGGTGGCACCCTCGGTGGCCTGCAGTCCTCTTTCCAGATGCCGGTAGGCGTCGTGGAACCGCTCCTGGAACAGCTCGGCGCAGCCGAGCATCGCCAGGACGTCGGGCATGGTGACGGCAGCGGCGTCCGGCAGTGCGTCCACCATCCGGGCGCAGGTGGTGACCTCGTCGACGGCTTCGGGCAGCAGTCCGAGCTGGGTGTCGCCGAGAGCGCCCAAGGCCCGCAGGTAGGGCACCGCCGGGCCGGCGGCGCCGGCGGCCTCCGCCGCCTCGCGGACCACGTCGCGTGCCTCGGCGTAGGCGCCCCGGAACAGCTGCACGCGCCCGTATGCGGTGATCAGTTCGGCCACCGGCGCCGGAAGCGGAACGGGCAGCGGGCGGGGTACGAGGTCGAGTGCCGTCCGGATCACCGCTCCGGCCTCCTGGTGGCGGCCCAGCAACCGCTCCAGCTCTCCGCAGACGGCGTAGGCGCTCATCCGCAAATCCTCGGAGAGATCCGACTGGTGCCGGAGCAGATCGTGCATGAGGGAACGGGCTTCCCGCAGGCGGCCCACGGCGCTCAGGGCCCGGCAGCAGTCGAGCACCAGGGCGACTCGAAGAGCGCTGATCCCGTCGTCGGCAGGCAGGTGGTCCAGCGCCAGACGCAGCCAGCGGGCGGCCACGGCCGGCGACTTGGCCATCGCCTCCGCGGCGCCCTCGACCAGTACCTGGTGGGCCCCAGCGCTGCCCGCGCCCACCAGGTACTCGGCCTGCCGGGCGCGTCGGAGCACCGGCGCTCCTCGCGTGGTGAGCAGGTCCAGGGCCCGCCGGTGGGCGTAGCCCCGCAGCGACGGCGAAGCGTGCTGCAGGGCGACGTGGCCGAGCACCGGGTGCCGGAAGACGTACCCGCCGCCCGAGGGCAGCGGTCGTATCAGGTCCGCCGCGACGAGTTCGGTGAACGCTCCGAGGGCCCGTTGGAGACCGAGACCGGAGACCGCGCCGACGTCGTCCGGCAGGAAGGGATCGCCGAGGACGGCGGCGACCTGGACCGAGAGCGCGGCGTCGGTGCTGATGGAGTCCAGCTCGGTGAGGACGGGTACGGCCTCCCTGAGCATGCCGTCCCGGTCCGGACCGCAACTCAGCGGCCACTCGTCCGGGTCCCACCGCGCCGCGAGCAGGATCCGCAGCATCCGCGGGTTGCCGCCGGAAGCGGCCTGCAACTGCTCGGCGTACGTGTCGTCGGTCAAGGGTGCCGTGGAGGCGTGCCACTCGGTGTAGGCATGGTCACGCGTCGGCTGGGAGAGGGTGTGACGGGAGGTGGTGTCAGTCTGGGATCCGTCGTGACCGAGGAAGGCGGACACCGCCCGGACATCCAGGGAGGACGGGGCCAGGCGGATGACCGAACCGGTCTCGGCTCCGTGTTCGAGGGCTTCTCTCAGTACCGGGCCGGACTGCCGCGGGCGATGCGCCAGCGCCAGGACGAACGGGCCGGGCGGGGGTGTCCGCACGAGCTGCGCGATCACTCCCGCGGACTGCTCGTCGCACAGATGCACGTTGTCGAGGACAAGCACGCCGCCGCGCTGCGCCGCCCACCGCGCCAGCACTCTCCGCACCTCGGCGCCGAGCTCTCGGCCGACCGGGGATTCCCGCACGTCGAGGGTATCCAGCAACTCCCTGACGACCTGGCCGGGTTGAGTCGTGCCGTGCGCGGCTTGGGCTCGCGCCACCGCCACACCGGCCCCGGACGCCCGCTCGGCGAGCAGGCCGAGCAGAGCGGTCTTGCCGATCCCCGGCTCACCGGGGATCTCCACCACCGCTCCCCTGCCGTCGGTCAGATCCTGTACGACCGCGGAAAGACGCTCGGCCTGCGGGTGTCTGCCGACGAGAACGACGCCGTTCGCATGGGCCGGATCTCTGGGGGGCAAGCGCGCCCCTCCCTTCCCGTGAATGTGCACACGAGCGATCACGCCCTTTGTCATCGATTCGGATACTAGGCCATGACGTCGACCGACTTGTGGCCTGCACAGTGACCTGTGAGTGGGCCGGAGTCGTCAGCGGCCGCCGCTCGGCAGTGAGTTCGGGTGCCACTGGACATGGCGGCGCGGCTGCCGGCGTCGAGCGCTTCGATCCGTCTCGCGGACGGAGGCGAGCGGGCGCGGGCCGCGTCCTGAGAAGTGGTGTACGGGTTCCCACCCGGTACAGGCGCTCGCCGCACGCGGGGCCGGCGCCGCCGTCAGGTGTGGTTCGGGTTGACCTGAATGGGGGGATAGGACGGGGTCTGGACAAGTGAGCCGGGGAATGAAGGCGCTGAAGTGGGCCTGGTCGGTTTCCCGTCGGCATCGCACACAGCAGGGTCGGCGGGGCTGTCCAGCTTGCTGTCCATCACACGATTCGTGTGGAAGTCCACCGAGTCGAACGTCAGTATGCTGTCGCCCGACACGATCTTGCTCGGCAGTTCCTTCTCGGTGAGGGGGCCACCGGTGTAGAACGCCACGAGGCCGCCGACGCAGGGGCTGCGGTGACTCGAGTAGTAGCCCTTCGGCGGGGACACGGCCACGTCCCGGCGTCCGTCGACGCGCACTTCGACGTGTTTCATGGATGCCATGGTGAAGTAGTAGTCGGGGGCCGAACTCGCCGAACCGTCGGCCCGGGCGCCGGCCGCGGAACGGTAGGTGAGCCGCCAGAACTGGACCTGGACGGTGATCGGTTCGCACAGCGGCCCGTTGAATCCGGCCGTGCTTTTCACGAACCCCACCTTGCCGGTCGGGTCTTCCTCCTGTTGCAGCCAGGCAGCGGCCTGCCGTCGGCTCCAGCCCCTGTCGGGGTGACAGCCGTCGGCGTCGACCGGATAGGGAGGCGTGGGCGACGGACCGGCCGACGGTGTGGAGCGGACCGGTGACACGCTGGTGGAGGGGCTGGCCGACGCATCCGCTCCGGCATCGGTGCCTCGGTCGGTGCAACCGGTCGCGAGCACCGCGACCATCGCGCACGCGGCGATCCCCGGCCAGCGGCCCGCGGTCCTGCGGGACATGTTCACCGGCACCCAACTCCCCACCGCACGGCCTGCCGTGCCCTCATTCGTGTTCCTCCCGAAGCTTCGTGTCACGCGTGTCCGGCGGGACGGCCCCGCGGACACGCGACATCGCCGGCGCCTACTTCGGAAGTCCGTGCCGTCGCCGGCCGTAGGTGTTCATGGCTGTCGCCGCTCCCATGACCCAGGCCAGGGACAGGGCCAGGAAGAAGGCCCAGAAGCCGAAGCCGCCGTCCTGGTTGCCGCTGATCGCCCAGAGCAGGAGGGCGGCCGGTCCTGCCACCACCAGTGGCCCCAGGAGCCACCAGACCAGGTAGGTGCGCATGATCTCCCCGCCGTCGAGGCGGGTCTCCTCGTGCAGGACGTACCGCGTCAGGGTCCGGCTGCCGGCTCCCCTGGGTATGTACGTGCTGTTGCCGACGGTGAGCCGGTAGCGACGCAGCGGCAGCACGGGCAGGTCGAGGACGACGAACCACTGGGTGGCGTAGTGACTGCCGTCGCGGTTGCGGTTGCCGAACCCCAGGAACTTGGTGCCGATGCCGTTCATCGTGGACACGCTGGACTCCTCCTCACACGACGATCAGCGTGGAGCGTCCTCCGGGCATGGGTCCCATGCCGCGGAAGCGACGGCACGCGGCTGAAGCGATGTGCCGAAGTCAGCATTCCAGCGGGGTGATCACCCTGGGCATCCGTGAAACCACGTAACTTGGGCGGCTGCGGCGGTGCCTCTTTTCCCCCGGGGGGCGGGACGCGGGCACGAAGACAGAGTGACGGCCGGGCCGGACCGGGCCCGACCGGTGTGACTACGCTGCGGTCATGGCTGATGATCCGCAATATGGCGGTCCGTCCGCGTCCGGCCGGGCGGACGAGGAGACGTCCGCGTTCGTGGGCCGCACCGCCGAGACGGGCGAACTCCTGAAGGCCGTCGGCGAGTTGCGGTCCGGTTTCGGGCGGGCCGTCGCGGTGACCGGTGAGCCCGGCATCGGCAAGAGCACCCTCCTGGCGGCTGTGGCGGCCCGGGCCCGGGCCGACGGAATCCCGGTCGTGCCCGTGGAGTCGGTCACCGACGCGACACCTCGTCCGGGCGCGCCCGTGGTGGTCGTGGTCGACGATCTGCATGCCCTGCACGAGGAGGGGACAGTCCTGGCGGAGCGGGCCCTGCGGTCCGCCGCCAGCACGCCGTCGCTGTGTCTCCTCGGCTACCGTCCCCGCCAGCTGCCGTCCGAGAGCGCCGAGTTGCTGGCGCGCGCGGCGGCGGCCGGTCTCCTCACCACCGTGCCCCTCGGTCCGCTCTCCCGGGAGGAGGCGGCGGAACTGCTCGGCGGTCATCTGCACGCGGACACCGTCTACGACGATGCCCTGGGCAATCCGCTGTACCTCAAAGCGCTGGGCGCTCGAGGCGGCCCGGCACACGACCAGGCCGTGACAGCGATCCTCGCCGAGCTGGCCGGGCTCGACGAGGACGCGCTCACCGCCGTACACGCCGCGGCCGTCCTCGGCGAGCCGTTCCAGCCGGACCTGCTGGCGGCGGTGGCGGACCTCGGCATGCCGACGGCTCTCGCGGCGCTGGACGTGCTGACCCGGCTCGACATCGTCCGCCCCGCCGAGCGCGCGCCGCAGCTCGCCGTCCGGCACCGTGCTCTGAGCGAGGTCGTGTACCAGCGGGTGCCGCCGAGCCGGCGCCACGCCATGCACGGGCGGGCCGAGACCGAACTGGCACGGCGCACCGCGCCTGTCGCCCTGCGCGCCCGGCATGTCGCCCAGGTCGCCGACCCGAGCCGGCCGGACCACGCCATCACGCTCATCAGCGCTGCCCGGAGCGAGTTGTACGACTCGCCGACGGCGGCCGTGGACCACCTGGAGGCCGCGGTCGCGGTGCTGCCCGACGGAGGGGAGCACTGGTACGAGGCGCAGGTCCTGCTCGCCCGCGCCCGGATGCTGAGTGGCAAGGCGGCCGACGCCCGCGCCCTGCTGGACACGTTGCGGTCCACCATCACCGGCTCGGACGAGGCGGCCGCACTCGCCGATTCGAGCCGGCTGGAACGCCACCGCGGCCGGCACCCGGAGGCGGGATCCATGGCCCGGGCCGGGCTGGCCGCCCTGACCGAACACAACGGCGCCATCGCCGCCGCCCTGCATGTCGAACTAGCCGACCACGCCTACACGGTGCGGGACCATGAGTCGTCCCGCCACCATGCCGAGACGGCCGCCGCGCTGGCCCGTGACCACCGCGACCGGGTCGGCGAGTCCCACGCCCTGGCGCAGGCGGCCCTCGCCTCCCTGTTCCTCGGCGACCAGCACGAAGCACGCCGGCAGGCGACGAACGCGGCCGATCTCGTGGACACGGCCGGCGACTCCCTGCTGTCGACGAACCTGGACGCGCTCCTCCAACTGGGCATGACCGAGGGGATGCTGGAACGACTCGACGACGCCGAACGCCATCTGAAGCGGGCCGCCGCGCTGTGCCGGCGCACCGGTCAGGTCTATGTCGAGCCCGACGTCCTCACGGTCCTGTCCAACACCCAGCTGCGTTCCGGGCGGCTGCGCGCCGCACTGGCCACGCTCGACCGGGCCGATGCGATCCTGACGGGCGGCCGTGCCCCGGTGACGGAGGCGATCATCGCGATGGTCCGCGCCGAGACGCTGTTCTGGCAGGGCGGAACGGGCGGCCGGCACACCTGGCAGGCGTCGGCCGCCCGGGCACTGGAGATCGCGGACGGCTCGCAGGCCGCCTGGGCCGTATCCGTGAGCTGCTTCCATGCCGAACTCGCCCTGCACGCGGGCACGTCGGACCCGGCACACGCCCGCTGGCTGCTGCTGGACGCCGCCGGGGGCGAGGAACTCTCCCGGGTGGCGGGCTGGCGCAAGCCGCGCTGGTGCGACGCGCTGGCCAGAGCGGCCGCCGCCGCGTCCGACCCGGCCGGCACCGCGCACTGGGCGGAGCTGGCCGAGTCCTGTGCCGGGCAGCTCCCGTCGGCCGGCCGACGGGCCTTCGCGCATCGGGCACGGATGTGGGACCACGCCGTACGGGGCGACGTCGACGGAGCACTGCGCTGCGCACGGGAGGCCGTCGAGGGATTCGCCTCCGGCGGGGAACGCATCGAGCTCTGCCGCACACTGCTCGACGCGGCCGGGGTAGCCCTCGGCGCGGGACGCACGCAGGACGTGGCCGACTGGCTGGACCGGGCCGGGGTACTGGCCGGCCGGTGCGGCTCGGCACGGCTCGCCGACACGGTCGCGCGGCGGCGCCGGGAGCTCGCGGACCAGACCCGGTCGCCCGCGCCGCAGGGGCCCTGGGCCCTGTTGTCGGGCCGCGAGCGGGAGATCGCCCACCTGGTCAGCAAGGGCATGACGAACCACCGGGTGGCGGAGGCGCTGTTCCTCAGCGTGCGCACCGTGGAGACCCACCTGAGACAGATCTACCGGAAGCTGGGCGTCGCGAACCGGGCAACCCTCACCCATGTCCTCCTCACCCGGGGCGGCCCCAATCCCTGACGGCGCCCCGCCGTGGGCATGGACAGGCGAAAGCCCGGAACATCCACGGCGAATCCCGCCTCCGCACCCGTAGTGAACTGCGTGGTTTCACGGATGCCGAGCCACGGGCCGCGCGACGTACGGTGCGCATGAGGCCTGTGCGCCGCACGCGCCCGGCACACCTGCTCGGAGACCTCCGGCGGGTTACTTTCGACCTCACGGGGTGTCACATGCGTATACGTGCAATATCGATGGCCCTTCCCGGCGCCGTCGCCCTGTCCGCGCTCTGCCTTCCGGCAGCCGCCCAGGCGGCGGAGCGTCCGGGGGCGACGGCAGGGCTCGACTCCTTCGCCGCCCGTTCCGTCCACCCGGAAACCTC
Organism: Streptomyces sp. NPDC013157; assembly: GCF_042899865.1. Taxonomy (NCBI): domain Bacteria; kingdom Bacillati; phylum Actinomycetota; class Actinomycetes; order Kitasatosporales; family Streptomycetaceae; genus Streptomyces; species Streptomyces sp. NPDC013157. Next base: position 406,423 of record NZ_JBIBAK010000005.1, read on the forward strand.
GCTGGGCAGCATGAAGTTCTCCAAGGCGGTCGTCAACGGCGGCAAGGACATCGTGCTCGGCACCACCACCAAGCAGTCCGTCACGGTGACGTACACAGCGACCAGTTCGAGCGGTGTCGCCCTCACCGAAGCCTTCCTCTGGCAGGGCACGGACAGTTCGAGCCCCGACACGATCAGCGGATCCCTGGGCACCGACGACGACCCCGCCTGCACCGAGTCGACCACCCAGACGGGCGTCTACGCCTGCAAGGCCGTCTTCCACATCAACGCCGCCTCCGACCTGAAGAACAACGGTGTCGCAGGGACCTGGAAGCTGTTCCTCGGCGGGTTCGACCTCTACGCCGACGCCAGCTACGACGACGACGTCGCCACCACCCACATCAAGAAGGCGTCCAAGCTGACCGCCGACGCCACCCCGGAGCCGGTGAAGAAGGGCAGGACCATCACGGTCACCGGCAGCCTCAAGCGTGCCGACTGGAACAAGGGCACGTACACCGGCTACGGCAGGCAGGGGGTGCTGCTCCAGTACCGCAAGAAGGGAAGCACCACCTACACGACCCTCAAGAAGGTCACGAGCAGCACCAGCGGCGCGCTCAAGACCACCACCACCGCCACGGCCGACGGCTACTACCGCTTCTCCTTCGCCACCAACACCACGACCGCCGCCTCGACGGCCACCGGGGACTACGTCGACGTCAAGTAGCAGTGGACCGCATGGCCCGTTCATCACACCGCTGCGCAGATCCGGGCGGTGTCGGCCCGGCAGGGTGTTCGCCCCTGCCGGGCCCACGCGTGTCTCCGCGGCTGTGACGAGAAGCAGAACAGTCGAGAAGCAGAACGGTGTCGCCCTGGACGCCCTCTTCCGGCCTCTCGGAGAATGTCTCCGTGACCGTGACGGCGAGCGGGACGGACCGCGCAGAATCCTCCGCGACTGCTCCCGCCGCTCCGAGAAGTGCCGGCCGGCCGCCGGCGAGGGCATCTCCCCCGGCACTCCGCTCGCCGCACCCCCCTCTCTTGCTTCATCGCCCTCCGCACACGCAGGCCTCGCCCAGGTGACCTTCGTGCGCGCAAGGTCGATACTGCGGTCAGGAGAACTACGCCACTCGCCATCACAGCCGCCCCTCAGACCTGACGGACCATCACGCAAGTCGGCACCGGACCGGTATCAGCCTCGCCGCACCCCGCTCCAGGCCGCAGTGGACCGCCGGGACCGAGACGGGGAGAGATCCACCCTGACCTGCAAAGACGCAGGTCAGGGACTAGTCTGCTAGTGTTAGACGGAGGACCGCATGAAGATGCTGATCAACGTCCCGGAGACCGTGGTGGCGGACGCGCTGCGCGGCATGGCGGCGGCCCATCCCGAGCTCACCGTGGACGTGGAGAACCGGGTGATCGTCCGGCGGGACGCCCCGGTGGCCGGGCAGGTCGCGCTGATTTCGGGCGGCGGTTCCGGGCACGAGCCGCTGCACGGTGGCTTCGTGGGCCCCGGGATGCTGTCGGCCGCCTGTCCGGGCGAGGTGTTCACGTCCCCCGTACCCGACCAGATGGCCCGGGCCGCCGCGGCCGTGGACAGCGGGGCGGGCGTGCTGTTCATCGTGAAGAACTACACCGGTGACGTGCTCAACTTCGACATGGCCGCCGAGCTCGCCGAGGACGAGGGTATCCAGGTGGCGAAGGTGCTCGTCAACGACGACGTGGCCGTCACCGACAGTCTCTACACCGCGGGCCGGCGCGGCACCGGGGCCACCCTGTTCGTCGAGAAGATCGCCGGCGCGGCCGCCGCCGAGGGGCAGCCGCTGGAGCGGGTCGAGGCCGTCGGGCACCAGGTGAACGAGAACTCCCGCAGCTTCGGTGTCGCGCTCAGCGCCGTCACCACCCCGGCCAAGGGCACCCCGACCTTCGATCTGCCGCCCGGCGAGCTGGAGTTGGGCATCGGCATCCACGGCGAGCCGGGCCGTGAGCGACGCGCCATGATGACGTCCGGCGAGATCGCCGACTTCGCCGTCAACGCCGTCCTGGAGGACCTGCCACCGCGCAGTCCGGTCCTCGTCCTGGTCAACGGCATGGGCGCGACCCCGCTCCTCGAACTGTACGGGTTCAACGCCGAGGTCCAGCGGGTGCTCGCCGAGCGCGGGGTGAACGTGGCCCGCACACTGGTCGGCAACTACGTCACCTCCCTGGACATGGCCGGTGCCTCGGTCACGCTCTGCCAGGTCGACGAGGAACTGCTGCGGCTGTGGGACGCCCCGGTGAAGACACCGGCGCTGCGCTGGGGCATGTGAGGGAGAGACGACACCGACCGGCACCGACCCGCGTCCGTACCGCTACGCAAGGAGATCCAGTGCTCGACGCCGACTTCTTCCGCCGCTGGATGGCGGCGACCGCCGCCTCGGTCGACCGTGAGGCGGAGCGGCTCACCGCCCTCGACTCCGCCATCGGGGACGCCGACCACGGCAGCAACCTCCAGCGCGGCTTCAAAGCGGTGATCGCCGCGCTGGAGAAGGACGCGCCCGCCACCCCGGGTGCCGTCCTGACGCTGGCCGGACGCCAGCTGATATCCACGGTCGGCGGCGCGTCCGGGCCGCTGTACGGCACGCTGCTGCGCAGCACCGGCAAGGCGCTCGGCGACGCGGCCGAGGTCGATGAGGCCCAGCTCGCCGAGGCGCTGCGGGCCGGGGTGGACAAGGTCATGGCGCTCGGCGGGGCCGCGCCCGGGGACAAGACGATGATCGACGCCCTGGTGCCGGCGGTCGACGCGCTCGGCGACGGCTTCGGCGCGGCGCGGGCCGCCGCCGAGCAGGGCGCCGAGGCGACGATCCCGTTGCAGGCCCGCAAGGGCCGGGCGAGCTATCTCGGCGAGCGCAGCATCGGCCACCAGGACCCGGGGGCCACGTCGTCGGCGCTGCTCGTCGCGGGACTCGCGGAGGCGGCCGGTGAGTGACGGCAAGCTGGTCGGGATCGTACTGGTGTCGCACAGCGCGGAGGTCGCGGCGTCCGTCGCGGAGCTGGCCAAGGGGCTGGCGGGCGGTGCCACGGCGGTGCCGGTCGCCCCGGCGGGCGGCACCGAGGGCGGCGGGCTCGGCACCAGCGCCGAGCTGATCGCCGCCGCTGCCGCGTCCGTGGACCGGGGCGCGGGGGTCGCCGTCCTCACCGACCTGGGCAGCGCGGTGCTCACCGTGAAGGCGCTGCTCGCCGAGGGCGACGAACTCCCGGACGGCACCCGCCTGGTGGACGCCCCGTTCGTCGAGGGCGCGGTCGCCGCGGTCGTCACGGCCTCCACCGGGGCCGACCTCGACGCCGTGGAGGCGGCGGCAGCCGAGGCCTACACCTACCGGAAGGTCTGAGACCTCCCCGGTCGCGGCAGGATCCGGCGGACCTCGGGGTGAAGCCGAGCCGGGTTCAGGAATCGCGGGGTGGCGGACCCGGGACACGACTGGAGCGAGCGCGGGAACCAGGCGCCGCAGAACTACAAGGCGGCCGTCGAGACCGCCTCGGCGCGGCCACTGGCCTGGACGACTTCGCCCGCAAGGCGCAGTTCGTCAACTTCGAGAACACCCGAGCCATGTTCGAGGCCTGGAACGCCAACCTCTGGGACAACGCCACCGGCCTGATGCTGTGGATGTCCCACCCGGCCTGGCACAGCACCGTCTGGCAGACCTACGACTACGACTTCGACGTCAACGGCACGTACTACGGCGCCCGTTCGGCCTGCGAACCGCTGCACGTCCAGGCCGATCCGGTGAAGTGGCAGGTCCTCGCGGTCAACCACGCCCGCGCGGACCTCCACGGCGCCACCGTCACCGCCCGGCTGTACGACCGGTCCGGCCGGCAGCTCGGCAGCGGCCGGACGGCGAAGGTGGACGTGGCACGGTCCGCCACCGCCGAGGCGTTCGCCGCAGAGTGGACCGACGACCTGCCCGACCTGCACCTGCTCCGGCTGACCCTGGCGGACGCGGCCGGCAGGGAGCTGTCCCGCAACACGTACTGGCGCCACCGCGCCACCGCCGCCCTCCAGGCGCTCGGCAGATGCCGCGGGTGAACGTGTCCGTCTCGGTCGGCCAGGTGTCCCGTACCGGGGACCGCCACTCCCTGACGGCCACCGTCCGCAACCGCGGCCCGGCCGTCGCCGCCATGGTCCGGCTGTCCCTGCTGGACGAGGCGAACGGTCACCGCGTGCTGCCGACGCTCTACAGCCACAACTACCTGCGCCTGCTGCCCGGCGAGTCCCGGACGGTCAGCGCGTCCTGGCCGTCGCGGGCCCTCGCCACGGGCCGTCCGGCGCTGCGGGCGGAGGCGTACAACAGCCGTCCCTAGGCCAGCCCCTCCGCCGCCACCGCGAGGGCCGAGCGCATGGTCGCCGTGAGCTCGGCCTCCGCCGTGACGGGGTCCATGGCCTCGTCGGCGACGCGCCAGGCGTAGTGCTCCACGGCCGCGCGCAGGGCCGCGTTGAACATGGCCGCCTGGATGGTGGGCCGCAGACCGTCGGCGGGCAGCCCACAGCGTTCGGCGAGGGCGCGGGCGAACGCCGGTTCGGCCTCGTCGTAGGACTGCAGCCACTCCGCGCGCAGGCCCGGTTCGACACGGGTCAGCCGGACCAGGGCGCCCATGGTGGCGCGGTCCGGGCTGCGCACCAGCCGGCTGTCGGTCGGTACGGAGTGCGCGAAGGCCTCCTCCAGCGGCTGGCCGGGGCGCCAGGCGAGCAGGCAGTCGGCGACGGCTTCGATGCCGGCCGCGAACAGCGGGCGCACGCAGGCCTCCTTGCTCGGGAAGTAGCGCCACACCGTGCGTGCCGAGACGCCGACCGCCTGCGCGATCTGCTCGCCGGTGGTCGCGGCCACCCCCTGGGCGACGAACAGGTCCACCGCGGCGCGGGCGATCTCCAGTCTCATCTCGGCCTTGCGCTCCTCGGTCAGGGGCGGCCGTCCCGTGCGTCCCCCTGCGGTCATCTGTCCCTCCCGTGCCGGTGGCTGCTGCACCGAGATTGTCCCCGAGTCAGCGGTGTGACGGAAAATTCAGGTCGCGACTTTATGTCACTCGCCGACATTAAGTCGTATGGTGTGACCGCACCGGGCGCCGAGCGCCCTCGAACCACCTGATGGGAGCACCACATGGCCAGCGGACTCGACGGGCGCAGCGTCATCGTCACCGGCGCGGGCTCGGGGATCGGGCGCGCCACCGCCCTGGCCTTCGCCGGGGAGGGGGCACGGGTCCTGGTCGCCGACCTGAACGCCGAGGCCGCGGGCACGGCGGTGGCGGAGATCGAGAAGGCGGGCGGTACGGCCGTGGCCGTCACCGGCGACCTCGGCGAGCAGTCCGTGGTGGACGAGGTGGTCGCGACGGCGGTGGAGCGGTTCGGCGGGGTGGACGTCCTGGTGAACAACGCCGGGATCATGGACCGGATGTCGGCGCTGGCGGATGTCAGCGACGCGGAGTGGGAGCGGGTGATACGGGTCAACCTCACCGCGCCCTTCCTGCTCACCCGGGCGGTGCTGCCGCACATGCTGGCGGCGGGCCGGGGCGCGATCGTCAACACCGCCTCCGAGGCCGGCCTGCGCGGCAGCGCCGCGGGCGCCGCCTACACGGCCTCGAAGCACGGTGTCGTCGGCCTGACCAAGAACCTGGCGGTGATGTACCGCAACCAGGGCATCCGGGCCAACGCCATCGCACCCGGCGGCACCAGGACCGGCATCCAGCTCGACCTGGAGGACGGCGCGCACGGGCCGGCCGCGCTCGGCCCGTACTTCGGGAACGTGGGCCAGGTCTCCGAGCCCGAGGAGCAGGCCGCGGCGATCGTGTTCCTGGCCTCGGACGCGGCGAGCAACATCAACGGCGCGATCCTGCCGGTGGACAACGGCTGGGCGGCCGTCTGACCCGCACCGCCGGGGGGCGGCCGGCCCGCCGGTCAGCCGCCCTCGGCGAACTGTTCCGCCAGCCGCTCCCCCTCCGCCTCCGCCGCCTCGCGGTCCTCGATGGGCTGGATCCCGGAGTCCTTGAAGACGATGTACGTGACGCCGGACGCCACCCCGCCGACCCGCGGGTCGGGGTTCACGCCGAGCGCCTTCGCGGTGGCGTAGGAGGCCTCGCCGATGATGTCGCGCGGTCCGGTGTCGCCGACGACCGCGTACTGCACCCGGTCCTTGTAGATCACCGCGGCGAGCGCGCCGCCCCGGATGCCGGCCGCCCAGTGGTTCCAGCGGCCGCTGGGGCCGGGCACGACGACGTAGGGCAGCTTCTCGGCGTTGAGCTGACGGCCGTTGGACTGCTGGTATGCGGTGGTGGCGGTGAACGCCGGGTCGGCTCCGCGGTTGCAGTGGGCGGTGCGCTGGCCGTCGCAGTCGATGTCGAGGTCGGCCTTCCAGAAGACGGCCTGCCGGGTGCCGCACACGGGGACGGTGGCGGCGGTGTCGGCATCCGAGCGGTAGCGGCCCCTGGAGACCTGGGTGCACTCCCGCACCCGGGCCAGCAGGTCGGCGGCGGAGATCCGGTGCCGGTCACCGGGGGCCGCGTACGAGGCGGCGGGGGCGGGCAGTGTGGCCGGGGCGAGCAGGGCGGCGCCGGCCGCGGCCAGCGTCAGCGACTGGACACGCACGATGAGAGACCCTTTTCGTGGGGGACATGGAATCACCCGGAACAAGATGGTGCGGGTCCGGCGGCCGGGCCAGCACGTGAGGGCCGTACAGGGCCGTTCGGCGCAACGAAACTGACACTTCGTGAGCGGTCGCCGAGGGCCGGGGCGCTGAGCCGGTGTCGGCCCAGACCGCCCCGGCCGCCCGTGCCGGCGCGGGATCAGCGACGACAGCGTTCCGCGCCACAGGCGCGAACTCCCCTGTTCTCCCGGGAAGTTCGACCGCAGGACCCTCAGCATACGTAACTCTCCCCCGGCGTCCGCAATACGGCCCTCTTGATGTCCGCATCCCGGCGGTCCATATTGGTCCGGACCATTGCCGTGCTGCCGTCCTTGGGGAGGCGGAACCGTGCGCCGAGTTGCCGTCGCGGTCTGCGCCCTGCTGTTCGTGACGTCCTGCGGCCGGGGCGGGGCCCCCGACGGCGACAGCGGCCGGCTGCCCGGCGCCCCGACGGGGGTGACCGCGGCCGCCGGGAGCGCCACCAGCGTGCACGTCATGTGGAACGAGCTGGCGGAGGGTTCCGAGATCCTTGCCTACGAGGTGTATCGCGGCACCACGAAGGTCGAGGAAGTACCCGGCTCCCAGCACATGGTGGACGTCACCAGGCTCAGGCCGTCCACCGCGTATGTGTTCACCGTGCGGGCCCGGGGCGGGGACGGCAGCCTCGGGCCGCGCAGCCGTGCGGTGCGGGCGACCACCCCCGCGATGGCCGCCGCCGACCGCTCGGCGCCGACGCGGCCCGCGCGGCCGGTGGGCCGGGCCGTGGGCAGTAATGCCGTGCAACTGTCCTGGGGCGCCTCGACGGACGACCGGGCCGTGGTGTCGTACGACATCTGGCAGGGCGGCGCCAAGATCCACAGTGTGGGCGGGAACCAGACCGCGGCCGTGGTCATGGGGCTGCGGCCGGGCACCCGCTATGTCTTCACCGTCCGGGCCCGGGACGCGGCCGACAACCTCTCGCCCGCGAGTGCGGCGGTGCGCCTCACCACGCCGGGCAGCGGCGACGGCCGGGACACCGCGCCGACCGCGTTCACGGCGCGGACCCACGAGGAGAGCGGGGCCTGCTACCTGGATCTGGCCTGGGACCCGCCGCAGGTGGACGGTGTGGTCACCGAATACCAGATCCGCCTCGACGGCGGTACGACCACTTCCTTGGTCTGGGGCGGCACCCCACCGAAGGGACGGTCGACCTACAGCTTCTATGTGGGCCGGGACCATGGGGTCCGCCACCGGGTGCGGCTGCGGGCACGGCTGCCGGACGGCACCTGGGGCGGCTGGTCGGCGGAGCGGACCGTGACGACAGGGGCCTGACGGGAGCCGGACGCGCATCCCTGCCTGGGCCGGACGGAGGAAGAAGTCACCTGGCCGGTCGTCCTCCGGGTGCGGGACCCGCCGGGGCCCCTTTCGCTGAACCTGAGGCAGCACGGGAGATTCCCCACCTCCGGCGGCGCACGGGACGTTCCGCCGACCGTGCCGCCGGAGGGCAGACCATGCGCACTACACGACCTCTCCTCCGCTCCGGCCTGACCCTGGCGGCCGCCGCCGCTTTCCCGACCTGGCTCGCCGGCCCGTCCGCCGCGCTCTCGGGCATCTCGGTGAGCACCATCGGTACCACGGTCTCGGTGGTCACCAGCGCCTGCACCCAGTCCAACGGCAGCTGGGGCAACGCCTCGCTGCTCAACAGCGGTCAGACCGCATTCGCCCAGGGGCGGCAGGTGGCCCTGGCGGGCACCACGGTGAGCCAGTCCGCCGCCTGGTCGGGGGTGTCGCCGGGCACTTACACAGTGGTCGTCGTCTGCTCCAACGGCGGTACGGCGGGCACCCAGTCGGTGATCGTCTCGTCCGCCCCCGCCGCGCCGACGACCTCCTCCACCACCAACTCCACCACAAACTCCGCCCCCAGGTCGGCCGCGCCCGCCGCGCCGGCCCGGGGCGTGATGGGCGGTCTGGGCGGTGCCGCCCGCGACTACGGCCCGCTCACCCTGGGCATCGGCGCCGCGCTGGTCGGCTCGGGCGTCATCGCCACCGGCTGGTACCTGCGCAAGCGCTCGAAGCCCTACCGGCTCTAGGACGGGTCGGGGATTTCGCCGAACTCCTCCAGGGCGTGGCCGAGCCACTGCGTCCAGAAGGTCTCCAGGTCGATGCCGGCCCGCAGCACCAGGTGCCGCAGCCGGTCCTCGGGGGCGTCCTTGCCCGGTGGGAAGTCGCGGCGCTGGATCTCCTCGTACTCGGCCAGCTGCCGCCGGTGCAGCTCCAGATGGCGGCGCAGGTCGGCTTCGAGGCCGTCGGTGCCGACGACCGCGGCCGCGCGCAGCCGCAGCAGGAGCACGTCCCGCTGCGGCTTGGGGTCCTGGGAGGCGGCGGTCCAGCGGGCCAGTTCGGCGCGGCCCGCGGGCAGGACCTCGTAGCTCTTCTTCTGCCCACGGGCCGGCTGCTCGGTGGGCAGGGTGCGGATGTAGCCCTCGGCCTCCAGTCTTCCGAGCTCGCGATAGATCTGCTGGTGCGTGGCCGACCAGAAGTAGCCGATCGACCTGTCGAACCTGCGGGTCAGCTCAAGCCCCGACGACGGCCTTTCGAGCAGGGCGGTGAGGATCGCGTGCGGGAGTGACATGCGCTCATCCTAGGGACGGGCGCTACAGGGCGGCCGCCAGCTCGGTGCCCTGCTTGATGGCCCGCTTGGCGTCCAGTTCGGCGGCGACGTCGGCACCGCCGATGAGGTGCGCGCTGCAGCCGGCGGCGACCAGTTCCTCGTACAGGCCCCGGCGCGGTTCCTGCCCGGTGCACAGCACGACGGTGTCGACCTCCAGGACCGTGCTCTCGCCGTCCATGGTGACGTGCAGACCGGCGTCGTCGATCAGGTCGTACTGCACGCCCGGGACCATGGTGACGCCCCGGTGCTTGAGTTCGGTGCGGTGGATCCAGCCGGTGGTCTTGCCGAGGCCCGCGCCGACCTTGCTCGCCTTGCGCTGGAGCAGGTGCACGGTCCGCGGCGGCGCCGGGCGCTCGGGGGCGGCCAGACCCCCGGGGACCTGGTACTCCATGTCGACGCCCCACTGCCTGAAGTACGTCTCGGGGTCCTCGCTCGCCTTGTCGCCGCCGTCGGTGAGGTACTCGGCGACGTCGAAGCCGATGCCGCCCGCGCCGAGGATCGCGACCCGGTCGCCGACGGGGGCGTTGTCGCGCAGCACGTCGAGGTAGCCGAGGACGCGCGGGTGGTCGACGCCGGGGATGTCGGGGGTGCGCGGGGTGACGCCGGTGGCGACCACGACCTCGTCGTAGCCGGTGACGTCCTCGGGTTCGACGGTCGTGTTCAGGCGTACGTCCACGCCGTGCGCGTCGAGCTGGTGGCGGAAGTAGCGCAGGGTCTCGTCGAACTCCTGCTTGCCGGGGACCCTGCGGGCCACGTTCAGCTGGCCGCCGATCTCGGCCGCCGCGTCGAACAGGGTGACCTCGTGGCCGCGTTCGGCGGCGGACACCGCGCAGGCGAGGCCGGCCGGTCCGGCGCCGACCACCGCGACGCGCTTCTTCAGACGGGTCGGGGCGAGGACCAGCTCGGTCTCGTGGCAGGCGCGGGGGTTGACGAGGCAGGAGGTGATCTTCCCACTGAAGGTGTGGTCGAGGCAGGCCTGGTTGCAGCCGATGCAGGTGTTGATGGCCTCGGGCGTACCGGCCGCGGCCTTGTTGACGAAGTCGGGGTCGGCGAGCATCGGGCGGGCCATGGAGACCATGTCTGCGAAGCCCTCGGCGAGCAGCTCCTCGGCGAGTTCGGGGGTGTTGATGCGGTTGGTGGTGACCAGCGGGACGGACACGGCGCCCATCAGCTTCCTGGTGACCCAGGTGTAGGCGCCGCGCGGGACCGAGGTGGCGATGGTGGGGATGCGGGCCTCGTGCCAGCCGATACCGGTGTTGATGATGGTCGCCCCGGCGGCCTCGACGGCCCGGGCGAGGGTGATCACCTCGTCAAGCGAGGAGCCGCCGGGGACCAGGTCCAGCATGGACAGCCGGTAGACGATGATGAAGTCGTCGCCGACGGCCTCGCGGACCCGGCGGACGATCTCGACGGGGAACCGCATCCGGTTCTCGTACGAGCCGCCCCAGCGGTCGGTGCGGTGATTGGTCTGCGCGGCGATGAACTCGTTGATGAGGTAGCCCTCGGAGCCCATGATCTCGACGCCGTCGTAGCCGGCCTGCCGGGCGAGGCGGGCGGCGCGGGCGTAGTCGTCGACGGTGCGCTCGACGTCGGCGTCGGTCAGCTCGCGGGGCGGGAAGGGGCTGATCGGGGCCTGGAGGGGGCTCGGGGCGACCAGGTCGCGGTGGTAGGCGTACCTGCCGAAGTGCAGGATCTGCATCGCGATCCGGCCGCCCTCGCGGTGCACCGCCTCGGTGACGGCCCGGTGCTGCCCGGCCTCCTCCTCGGTGGTGAGCTTGGCGCCGCCCTCGTACGGCCGGCCCTCGTCGTTGGGCGCGATGCCGCCGGTGACGATGAGGCCCACTCCCCCGCGGGCCCGGGCCGCGTAGAACTCCGCCATCCGCTCGAAGCCGCGCTCGGCCTCCTCCAGGCCCACGTGCATGGAGCCCATGAGCACGCGGTTGGGGAGTGTGGTGAAGCCCAGGTCGAGGGGTTTCAGCAGGTTCGGGTAACGGCTCATGGGGGCCTCCGTGCGCGGTGTCGTCACCGTAGTTGTAGAGGACCGCGCACGGTTTATGCAACTAGTTGCACAACGGCAGAGGTGGTGGCATGTGACATATCACTGGATCTTCAGCCGGTGCCCTACGCCCCCCGGCTCTCCAGCAGCACATGCAGCTCCCTCTCCTGGTCTCCCGACGCGGACGACAGGTTCCGCACGGTGAACAGGGAGTCGAGGGTCGTTTGGAGCCGGCTGATCGCCCAGTACCCGCCCTGTGCGTCGGCCTCGACCGGGGCCGAGAGCCGGGGCGGCGGGGTGCACTCGTGGGTGTCGGTGACCTCGAACGTGCCGAGCCACACCATCGGGCGGGTCTCGTGGAGCTGTTGCGGTACGTCCTCGGCGGCCCGGTCGGACTCGAAGCACTGGCACAGCGCGTCGAACACGATCCGGGCGTCCTCCTTGCTGCGTCCGCTGATCTCCAGCGAGACGGGTTCCTCGTGCTGTCGCTCACGGACCATCGTGATCGCTCCTCTCATGGCAACGGCGCGGTAGCACGGGTTCCCCCGCGAACCACGCCATGCCAACAGAAAAGCACCGATCTCCGGGCCCTGCACCACCCGCCGCGGCAGGCGGCCGCGGGCTCAGCTCCGGGTGAACTTGTAGGTCTTGCTGTCCGTGAGGACGCAGAAGCCGGGCGACATCACGATGACCCGCAGGGTGCCGGTGCGCCGGTCGTAGTCGATGCCCTCGGCCTCGAAGGTGCCCGAGCAGGAGCTGCGCAGCGGGAGCTGACGCAACGCCGTGACGTGCCCGGTGACGTTCGCGGAGCCGGGCTGGGCGGACAGGTCGATCTGCAGGAGCGGCTTGGTGTAGCCGAAGAGGCTGCCGTCCGGGTCGTCCGAGGAGCACAGCAGGGTGGTGGCGCCGGAGAAGTCGCAGCCCTGCACGTCACGCACGGCGTGGTCCAGGTCGACGACGGACGCGAGCGGGAGGTTCGCGGACGGCGAGGTGCTCCTGTTGGCGCCCGGCGTCGGGAAGACCAGGAAGCGGGTCATCGTGCCGTACTCGCCGGAGAGCATGTACTGGCTGTCGGGCGTGATGGCGGACCAGGAGTTGTTGAGGGCCTCGCCGGAGGCGAGCGGGTGGACGTACTCCGACCAGGTGCCGTCGGGGGCCTGCACCCGGTACATCTTGGCGGTGCCGGAGTCCGCCTGGTAGGGCTCGACGTAGTAGCCGTCGTAGGACTCGTCGGGGTCGCCGACGTGGTTCCAGCCGCGGCTGGAGACGCTGAGCGGGATGGTGCCGATGCCGGTGTACCGGTTGGGACTGTTGGCCGGGACCTCGACCGAGGTCAGACCCTGGCTCTCGGTCAGCGCATCGGCGTGGTCGGAGCCGGTCTCGGTCCAGGTGTCGGCGGCGGAGGCCGGGGCGGCGGTCGCGAGGACCAGGGTGGTGGCGAGGGCGACCAGGGCGGTCAGGCCTGCGCGACAACGTTGCCGGGGGGACGCGGGCATGGAAGCCTACTCCTCGGTATCGGGGGGTGGGACGCGCGTGCGCCGGTCAGTCTGGCGCGGACCCGATGGTCATGTACAGACCAATGGCGGGACGGGAAGGTGAACTCACGCCCCTGCCGCCCCTGTGGTCGCTTCGCCGTACGGATGCCGCCGTGTTGAGAGATGGTGGAAAAGTCGGCGGTGACATCGGAGAGTCGGGTGTGAGCGCGATAGAACAGGGAGAGTCGGCACGGGGGACGACGTGCCGTACGGAAGTCCGAAGGCGGTGCGTGCGATGAGTCCAGCCGAGGCCGCGGTGCCGGGGGGCCGGGAGCCCGTGCGCGGACCCGTGCGGCCGGGCGGGCTGCTGGACGTCCTGAGCGTGGCCTCCGTCGTGCTGGACGCCAAGGGGCGGATCGTGCTGTGGAGCCCGCAGGCGGAGGAACTGTTCGGCTACTCGGCGCAGGAGGCGCTCGGCCGGTACGCGGCCCGGCTGATGGTGCACGAGCGCCACATCGAACTGGTCGGCAAGCTGTTCGCGGACGTGATGACCACCGGGCGGAGCTGGGCCGGCGGTTTCCCGATCCGGCACAAGGACGGCTCCACCCATGTGGTCGAGTTCCGCAACATGCGGCTCATGGACGACAACGGCGACGTGTTCGCGCTGGGCCTGGCCGCCGACCAGTCGACCGTGCGGCGGCTGGAGCAGGACGTGGCGCTGTCCGAGCGGATCGTCAAGCAGTCGCCCATCGGGCTGGCGGTCCTCGACACGGACCTGCGGTTCGTGTCGGTCAACCCGGCGATGGAGCGGATGAACGGCGTCCCGGCCGAGGAGCACGTGGGGCGGACGATCCGCGAGGTACTGCCCTCGCTGGACGCCGACGCCCTGGAGTCGGCCTACCTGCGGGTGCTGCGGACCGGCGACCCGGTCATCGACCACTCCGCGGTGGGCCGTACGCCCGCCGACCCGGACGAGGAGCACATCTGGTCGGTGTCGGTCTACCGGCTGGACGACGCGCTGGACAACGTGCTGGGCGTGGCCACCTCGGTGGTGGACATCACCGAGCCGTACCGGGCCGGGGTCGAGGCCGAGAACGCGCGCCGCCGGCTGGCCGTGATCGCCGACGCATCCACCCGTATCGGCACCACCCTCGACCTGGAGCGCACCGCCAGGGAGCTGGCCGACGTCGCCGTGCCGGAGCTCGCCGACGTGGCGACCGTCCAGCTGCTGGACACGGTGGTCGAGGGCCGGCGCAGCACTCTCGGCCCGGCCGAGGCGGCCGCGCTCCGGGCCCTCGCCGTGCGCGCGGAACAGAACGCGGACGCGGTCCAGGCCGCCGACGCCCCCGGCACCGTCGCCCGGTACGCACCGGACCGGCTGATCACCGGGTGCGTACGGACCGGGGAGGCCGTCGTCGTCCCGCAGGTCAAGGACGAGGACCTGGCCCGGATCGCGCCCTCCCCCGAAGCCGCGGTGCTGCTGGGCCGGGCCGGGGTGCACTCGTACCTGGCCGTGCCGCTGATCGCGCGCGGCGAGGTGCTGGGCGCCCTCGATCTCAAGCGCACCCGCAATCCGGCGCCCTTCGACGACGACGATCTGCTGCTGGCCCGGGAACTGGCGGCGCGGGCGGCCGTACAGATCGACAACGCCCGCTGGTACGAGAACGCCCGCACCACCGCCCTGACCCTCCAGCGCAGCCTGCTGCCCACGCATCCCCGGGTCACCCCCGGTCTGGAGGTCGCCTCCCGCTACCAGCCGGCCGGTGCCACCGTCGAGGTGGGCGGCGACTGGTTCGACGTCATTCCGCTGGACGACGGCAGAACGGCCCTCGTGGTGGGCGACGTGATGGGCAGCGGCATCAACGCGGCCGCGACGATGGGCCGGCTGCGCACCGCGACCACCACCCTGACCGCACTGGGCCTCGACCCGGCGGTCCTCCTCGAACACCTCGACAAGACCACGTCGGGCCTCGACCACTCCATCGCGACCTGCGTGTACGCCGTGTACGACCCGCATCTGCGCCGGTGCCGGATCGCCAACGCCGGCCATCTGCCCCCGGCCCGGGTCCGCCCCGGCCGTCCGCCGGAACTCCTCGATCTGCCCACCGGGGTCCCGCTGGGCGTCGGCGGGGTCGCCTTCGCCACCACCACCGTCGACTTCGAGCCCGGCGACGAGCTGGTCTTCTACACCGACGGCCTGGTGGAGACCCGCTCGCACTCCCTGGACGAACGCCTCGACGAACTGCTGGCCCTGCTCGACGGCCCGGCCCGCCCGCTGGAGGAGGTCTGCGACCTGCTGCTGCGGGAACTCCACCACCCCGACAACCACGACGACGTGGCACTTCTCATCGCGCGGGCCCAGGAACTGCCGTAGCGGGAGGGGCGCCGGCGCGCCGGATCCACCCGTGCGGATTCATCGGATTCACAGGGACTGATTACCGGCTTCTTATCGGCGGACGACCACACTTCACAGAGAGGCATGCATCGCGCGATGCCGCGTGCCGTTCGCCGATGGGAGCGAGCCGTGACGCACGAACCGGAGCAGGAAAACCGCCGTGACGTCGACGGAACCGCACCGTCGATCCCGCCGATGCCCGACCGTCCCCCGCAGGCCGCCGCCCCGGAGTGGGAAGCCCCGTCGGAGGTCCTCTCGGGGCCGGGACCCGACCGTGAGCCGGGCACGCCGCTGCGCGGCCTGTGGCGCCGCCAGTCGCTCCGCGTGCGCGCGGTGACCGTGGCGCTCGTCGCCGGAGCGCTCGCCCTGGGCGGCACGGTGGCCTTCGCCGCCGGCTCGGGCGGCGGCTCTGCCGCATCCCCGGCCGCCTCCGGTGCACCGTCGCCCTCCGCACCGGACGGGCACGGACCCGGGCGCGGCTGGTTCGGGATGGGCGGCTTGGGCGTGCACGGCGAGACGACCGTCAAGGACCCGGACACCGGCACGTACGTGGTGCGGGTCTGGCAGCGGGGCACGGTCGAGAAGGTGGACGGCGACCAGGTCACGGTGAAGAGCGACGACGGCGCGTCGTGGACGTGGACCGTGGGCTCGGACGTCAAGGTGCGCGGCGACTCCGACGCGCTGAAGAAGGACGCGAAGGCCGTCCTGATCGGCACCCGCGGCGACAACGGCAAGCTCACCGCGTCCGGCGCGCTCTCGGGCGACTTCACGGGCACGGGCCGGGCCGGCGGCATGCACGACCGCGGCGGCCCCTGGCAGCGCCCCGGCGACCGCACACCGTCTCCGAGCCCGTCGGGGAGCGGGGCGACCACCTAGGACGTGTATCGAATGTCCTGGTCACAGCCACTCGTTGATGGCCGCGACGAGGACAGTCGCCTCGTAGCGGACCGCGAGCCAGTCGTATCTCCTGGCGACGACACGGTGCCCTTGGGGGCGATTGATGCCCCACTTGTCCGGGATGGTGCAGCGGATGCCGCGTCGGCGCAGGTAGGCGCGGTTCTTGCGCGACGCGTACGCTTTGTCGGCGCGGACCCGGTCAGGCCGGGTCCGCGGACGCCCTGAACCTCGGCCGGCGACGCGGACCTTGTTCAGGACGGGCTCGACCCCCTTTCCCGCAAGCATGATCAGAAAAGCGCGCCAACCTGATCGAAGAGACACGGCCTAGTTCTGCGCAGAGGCCACCGCGCCGCGCAGCTCACCGCCTGCCACCTCCAGGACCGCTTTTCCGGAGACACGACGTCCGCGGAGGGCCTCAGCAGCCTCGGCGAAGCGGTCCCAGGGTCCTTGCCAGCCGATCTCGATGGTGACGGCCCCCTCAGCGGCCAGCCCGGCAAGAACGGCCAGGTCCGCGCCGGCATCGCCGTCGATGACGAAGGAGGCCAGCGATTTGGCCGGGCCGACGGTCGCATACGGCGGAAAGACCGCCGGCTCTCCGGATGTCCAGCCGACGCTCTGCACGCTTCCCCCGGGAGCGAGCAGGTTCCACGCCGCGACCAGTTGGGGGCCACCGACACTGTCGATGACCACGTCGACCGGTCGCTGAAGTCCTTCCAGACCGATCAGCACCTCGTCGGCGCCCGCCTCGGCCAGCCCGTCCCCGCGGCCGGCCGAGCCCACGGACGCGATGACGTGGGCACCCGCCCGCGCTGCCAACTGGACGGCGAACCGGCCGACTCCGCCGGATGCGCCGGTGATCAGCACTCTCTTGTCCGGTCCGAGTCCGGCGGCCCGCAGCGAGCGCAGTGCCGCCACTCCGGCGACCGGCAGAGCTGCCGCTTGCGCCAGGCCCAAGCCCTTCGGTACCTCGGCGAGCGCACCCACGTCGATCGCGACGCGCTCGGCGAACGCCCCCGAGGTCAAAGCCACCACCCGGGTGCCCACCTCAGGGCCGGTTCCGTCGGTTGCGGCACGGATGACCACTCCGGCGGCGTCCGAACCGAGCACCGCTCCTACAGGGACCCGACCGGAGCGGGCGTCGTTGAGGTCACCGTAGTTCAACGAGGCGTGGGAGACGTCCACCAGGACCTGGCCCGGCCCGGGCACGGGGTCGGGCACGTCGGCGAGGCGGACGGCGGTGGACGCGGACGGATCGACGACGAGAGCGCGAACAGACATGCCGTCCCCCTTGGTTTACGACTTGTAACAGCAGTCATCATCGATAACCTTGCTGCTCATCGGAAGGAGGCACTTTTATGTCACGCAGTCACACCCGTGTTACCGAAGCACTGAGGGACGAAGCCTGCCCGGTCACCGAGGTGCTCGACCGCGTGGCGGGCAAGTGGAGCATCGGGATCCTGATTGCCGCCGCCCACGGCCCGGTCCGCTTCACCGAACTCGAACGCGCCATCAATGGCATCAGCCGACGGATGCTCACCCTCAACCTACGCAGGCTGGAGCGGGACGGCCTGCTCGTTCGCACCGTGCATCCGACCGTGCCGCCCAAGGTCGAGTACAGCCTCACGCCCATGGCCCGGGAGCTCTACACCTCGCTGACCGAGCTGGTGGGCTGGGCCGAGCGGCATCGGGCCGCCATCGCGGAGGCCCGCGCCGCCTACGACACCGCGGCGGAGCAGAGACCCGACGCCGACTGAACGAGCGCGGACCGGCTCTCGGGCGGCTCCCGTGGCGGCCGGCCACCGCTTTTCGCCCCGGCCGACTGCCGTGAGCGCCATGCGGTCGAATGCGGGACCAACCGGCTTGAAAGACATAGGGCAGTGGTGGCCACGAGGTACGACAAGCCCTCCGTCCGCTGAGAGGTGACTGTGCTGGTCGCAGTCGTGAACGAGTGGCTGTGACCAGCACTGTCGCAACGCACTGTCGCAACGCCCTTCAGACGACGTCGAATTCGTTGCCCTCGGGGTCCTGCATGGCTGCGGCGTAGAGCCCCATGTCCGGCTCATCCTTGATCCGCAGCACAGTGGCACCAGCTTTGACCAGCCGTTCCACCGCAGCCGTGACCCGCTGTGTGCGGACGTCCAGTGGGATGTCACGGCCCCCACCGACCTTCAGGTCGAAGTGCCACCGGTTCTTGGCGACCTTCGGCTCCGGAACCTGCTGGAACCACATCCTCGGTCCGCGTCCCGCGGGATCGATGATCGACTCCGGAATATCCCCGGCACCGGCTGGCAACTCTGCCTCGGGCACCCCCACCGCCGCCCAGTAGGCACGCCACGTGGCGTGCTCGCCCGGCGGAGGCTCGGGCACGTAGCCGAGGGCCTCGGCCCAGAAAGTCACCATTCTTTGCGGATCGGAGCAGTCGATCGTCAGCTGCACTGTCATCTCCATGCTCGGAGCATCCCAGGCAGGACTGACAGACGATCCGCTTTCGAAACAGGCCCTGGCGCGTACTTCCTGGTGCCCCTGCGTCAGGAACGCCTCCTGCCACACCGGCGGGAGGTCAGGACGCAACCCCGGGAAGCGCTGTGCTGCCGAGCCTGTCGAGGATGTGCGGCCATGCGGCCTCACCCAGGAGCCTGTCGGCCTCGGGCGTGCCTCCGTACCGGAAGTGCGGGGAGTGGGGCGCGGGGCTCTCACCGGGGAAGCGAGGTCGGTGGCCGGCATCCTGGCGGGTGATCACATGCACGGTGGCCCCGGCTGAGCGTCTGCGTTCCGCCAGTTGTTCGGCGAAGGGGAGCGAGGGCCACATGGCGTCGTCGCCACCGGCGACGAGCAGCAGATCGGCCCGGGCCCTTTCCACGGGGATCTCCGCCCGGGCAAGCAGACCCGCGAATCTCCGCTCGCTGAGTTCGTACCATCCGCGGATGGCGACGGGATCGTCGCCCGGTTCGATCGGGGTCCAGGAATCATCCATGGGGACGAAGGGCAGGGGCTGCTCCCGCCAAGTCCAGGAAGAGCGATACGGGTGCTGTTCTCCGTCCTGGCCCGGACCCACGTTGCACCAGACTCGCGACGTGGGTGACAGTGCGATGACGACGTCCACGCGTGGGTCGTACACCGCTGTGAGCAGGGCCGCTTCAGCTCCCTTGGAGAGACCGAGGATTGCGACACGCCGTGCCCCGCTCGCCACGAGGAAGTCGACCGCGGTGGTGAAGGTCTCCAAGGGGATCTCGCAGATTCCCGGGGACTGCCCCGGGCCGCCGAACCAGCGGACGGACAGAGCAGTGATGCCCTGCCGAGCGAGGATGCGTGCTCGCTCGCGTTCGATGCGCCCACTGGAACCGGCCAGGACCAGCACGCCGGTGTCACTTCCCTGGGCAGGGGTGGCCAGGACGCCTTCCCAGGGAGAGTCCAGCTCCTGCTCGACAACGTCCACGTGCTCCCCCGTTCGTCACGCCGTGGTCAGAACACCGCCGACACTCTCTCAGGCGATGGCCTTCCCGCCCAGGAGCGACCGCCGGAGCTCGATCTAGGACGCGCCGTCGCCGGCAGTCTCGCCGCGGCTCGGCTCAAGGCGGTCTACTGCCTGCTCGCTCCACGACCGGATGACCGATGCCTGCTCAGGGGTGAGCGAGTCGAGGACGTGGCGGCGGATGTTGGCGCCGTGCACGAGGACGGCGCTCTGGGCGGCGCGGCGCCCCTCGGCGGTCAGCCCGATCCCCGCGCGGCGACCGTCGGCCCCGTACCTGGTGCGCTGGACGAAGCCGCGTTTTTCCATGCGCGTCAGCTGGTGTGAGACGCGGCTCTTGTCCCAGTCGAGCGACTCGGAGAGCTCACCGACACGCATCTCACGGCCGCCGGCCTGCCACAGCGTCACCAGCACGCTGAACTCGGCCTTGGAGATGTCGCAGGCACGCTGCAGACCACGCTCCAGCTCCGTGGTGAGCAGGCGCTGCGCGCGCATCCAGACATCCCAGAACTCCCACTCCCGGGGTTCCAGCGACCGAGTCTCCGTCATGTCCCCGAGGATACCGCGACCAGCGGAGTTGTCACCTCAACTCATCCCGACCCAGAGTTGACGTGACAACTCCAGGGAAGGAAGACCGTGACACTCCGCATCGCACTCGTCCTCGGAAGCACCCGCCCCGGACGCCGCGGCGACCAGATCGCCGCCTGGGCACTGGAGGCGGCCCGCGCCCACGGCGGAGCCGACTACGAACTCGTCGACCTCGCCGACCACGACCTCGGCAACCTCGACGAACCCGGCAACCCGAACCTCCAGCAGTATCAGCACGACCACACCCGCACCTGGGGCGCGCTCGTCGACGGCTTCGACGGCTACGTGTTCCTCGTCCCCGAGTACAACCACTCCTACCCCGGAGCTCTGAAGAACGCCCTGGACCACGTCTACCGGGAGTGGAACGACAAGGCCGCCGGGATCATCAGCTACGGCGGCTGGGTCGCCGGGGCCCGGGCCGCCGAGGCGCTGCGGCTCGTCCTCGCCGAACTCCAGGTGGCCACGGTCCGGGCCCAGCCCACCATCTCGACACGCCCCTCGTTCCACACCGGGACCTTCGTCCCCCAGGAGGGCCTCGACACCGCCGTGGACGGCATGCTCGACCAGGTGATCGCCTGGTCCGGCGCCCTGCGCGGGGTCCGCGAGGCCAGGGCACGGACGGCCACAGCTGCATGAGGCGCGGTTCGGCCGATCACGTGAGACCGGTCTTCCGCGCCGCCTTCACACGCGTCGCCGTGATCTGTTCCCGGTGCCGAAGGACGGGGCTCGCGCGGTGACAACTGCTCAGGCCCGGTCACACATCAAGTGGCCGGCGCGTGGGTGACGCCGACGGCGGCGTGACGCACCGGGGCCCTGTCGGGCACGGTCTCAGTCCCGTGCGCCGATCACGACGTTCGCGTACAGCTCCTCGGAGACCGCGAGCCGGGTGGTCAGTCCGGCGCGCCGGAAGGTGCGCACGGCTTCGTCGGTCTGGCGCTCGCTCGTCTCGACCAGGACGCAGCCGCCGGGCGCGAGCCACTCGCGCGCACCCGCGGCGACCCTGCGCAGTACGTCGAGTCCGTCGCCACCGCCGTCGAGGGAGACCAGCGGCTCGTGGTCGCGGGCCTCGGCGGGCAGCAGCCCGACCTCGTCGCTGGGGACGTAGGGCACGTTGGCGGCGAGGATGCCGGTCCGGCCGCGCAGGTCGGTGGGCAGGGCGTCGAACAGGTCGCCGGCGTGGGCGTGGCCGCCGTACGGGGCGATGTTGCGGCGGGCGCAGGCGACGGCGGCCGGGTCGATGTCGGCGACGTGCAGTTCGGCGTCCCCGAGGGCAGCGGCGAGGGCCGCCCCGACCGCGCCGGAGCCGCAGCACAGGTCGACGACGACGGATGCGCCGGGCGCCTGGGCCAGGGCCTGGTCGACCAGGAACTCGGTACGGCGGCGGGGCACGAACACGCCGGGTTCCACGAGGATGCGCAGCCCGTGGAACTCCGCCCAGCCGAGGACGTGTTCGAGGGGCTGTCCGGTGGCGCGCCGGTCCACCATGGCGGCCACCTCGTCCGGGGTGCGGGCGGTGGCGAGGATCAGCTCCGCCTCGTCCTCGGCGAAGACGCAGCCGGCGGCGCGCAGCGCGGAGACGACGGCGGAGGTTCCGGTTTCGGAGAGTGAGGTCATCACCCGGGAGCCTATCTGCACGCCGGCGCGCCGGTCAGATGGTTTGTCACCGCACGGACGGACCGCCGTGCAGGCGGTCCGTCGATCGAGCGGACGAGCGGACGAGCCGACCGGCGGACGCGCGGTCAGACGCCGACCGTCTCTTCGGTCTCTTCCTCGGCCGCTTCGACCTCCTCGGCCGGTCCGGCCGGTCCGGCGGGGGACTCCGGTACGACCACTGCGGCGGGCGGCGCCGCCTTGGCCCGCTCGTGGGCCGCGGCGATCGCCGTGACCGCGAGGCCGGCCAGCAGCCAGACCGCGAGGGTCCACACGTTCCGGCCGAGGCCGTCGCTGCCGAAGTACAGCAGGCTGCGGATGCCCTCGACGAAGCCGGCGCCGTTCCAGAAGGCGTGCAGGGTGCCGAAGAAGCCGTTCTGCAGCTCGGGGCGGAACAACCCGCCGGAGCTGGTGAAGTTGAGCATCACGAACAGCACCATCATGGTCAGCGTGGTCCACCGCTTGAGGAAGGTGTGCAGGCCGACGCCGATGAGGAGGATGCCGGCGGAGTAGAGCCAGGCCATGCCCCAGACCCCGGCGAGGTCGTGGTGGGCGAGGCGGAACACCGGTCCGGCGAGGAACGCGCCGATGCCGCTGACGACGGCCGAGACGCCGAGCGCGAGCAGGGCGCGTATCCGCATCGGGAGCGCCGCGCCGGCCGCGCCGAGGGCGGCGACCGAGGCGTAGGAGCCGATGCTCACGGCGATGAGCAGGAAGAACAGGCCCTGTCCGGTGGGGTCGTCGGCGACCGGCTTGGCGACATCGGTGATCTTCAGGGCCGCGCCGTTCTTCTCGGCGACCGGGGTGAAGACCTTCTCGACGGCCGTGGCGCCCATGTCGGAGGCCGCGCTGGCGACAATCAGCTCCGGAGTCCTGGCGTTCGCCACGTAGGCGCCGGTCACGGTACGGGACCTGAGCAGGTCGACGGCCGCAGCGCGGGTGGGGACGGTACGGACGTCGAGCTTGTCGCCGGCGGTGTCCTTGATGGTCTGCGCCAACACCTTCGCTTCCGGTCCGGCGCCGACCACGGCCACCGGCATGTGGTTCGGCTCCGGGTGGACGAACGCGCCCATATAGGCGAGCCCCATGCCCAGGCACATCAGTAGCGGGGTGATCAGGTGCGTGAGCACATGGCGCAGTGCCGGTGACCTCATCGCGTACGACCTCCAGAACCTTCCGGCCAAAATGGTTGGCTTATACAACTCACGACCAAGTTGTACTATACAACTAGACCGTCAGAGGAGGTATTCCCGTGAGGGCGTTGCTGTGGAAGGCGCAGCCGTCGAAGGTGTTCCCGTGACGACGGCGGAGACGGCGGTGGAGACCATCCAGCGCGAGATGACGGCGTTCGCGCGCCGGGCGCGGGCCTCGGCCGGGCGCATGCACCCCGAGCTGTCGCTGGTGTCGTACACCCTGCTCGGGCACCTGGAGGAGCGCGGCGGCTGCCGGGCCACCGACCTGGCCGCGCACTACGCGCTCGACAAGTCGACGGTCAGCCGCCAGGTGGCGGCGCTGGAGCGGGCGGGGCTGATCGAGCGGCGCCTGGACCCGGAGGACCACCGGGTCCAGGTGCTGCATCTGACGGAGGCCGGGCAGGAGATCCTGGCCCAGGTCACGCGCAGCCGCCGGGCCGCCTTCCAGGAGCGGCTGGCGGACTGGCCGGAGGCGGACCTGGTCAGGTTCGCCGGATACCTGGAGCGCTACAACGCCGGGGCCTCGGCGGGTTCCGCCGACGACTGACCGAGCCGCTCCGGCACCCTGGCCGCGACGAAGGCGGTACGGCGGCGCAGGCGGAAGCCGAGCGACTCGTACAGGCGGATCGCGTGGGTGTTCTCGGCGCCGGTGTGCAGGAAGGGGGTCTCGCCGCGTTCCCGGATGCCGTGCGCGACCGCGCGGATGAGCCGGGTCGCGAGGCCCTCGCCGCGGTGTGCCGGGTCGGTGCAGACCGCGCTGATCTCGGTCCAGCCCGGCGGGTGCAGCCGCTCCCCCGCCATCGCGATCAGCCTGCCGTCCCGGCGGATGCCCAGGTAGGTGCCGAGTTCGACGGTGCGGGGCAGGAACGGGCCGGGGCGGGTGCGCGAGACCAGGTCGAGCATCTCCGGTACGTCCGCCGGGCCCAGCCGGACCGCGGCCGGCTCCGGGACGGCGTCCATGCCCTCGTCCACCAACTGCACGCCGGCGATGCTCATCGTGAGCTCCCAGCCCTCCGGGAGCTCACCGCGGTAGCCGGGCAGCGGGACCTCGGCGCCGGGGCCGGCCAGGGCGGCGAGATCCGCCCAGTCGTCGGCGCCGGGATCGTCGGGCAGCGCAAGCCACGGGGAGACGTCGACGGGGTAACGCAGGATCCGGCCGCGCCGCTCGGCGAAGCGGGCGTGCGGGCCGGTGAGCGAGGCGCGGGCCGGGTTGTCCAGGACGTGCGGAGCGCCCTCGCGGGCATGCGGGACGCTCATATGGCGACCTCGATCACGATCTTGCCGAGGGCGTGCCCGTCCTCGACGGCGCGCAGCGCCTCGTCGGCCCTGTCCAGCGGGAAGGTCTGCGAGACGTGCGGGTCGAGTTCACCGGCCACGACGAGCTCGGCCACCTCGTCCAGGACCGCGGCGGTCCGGGCGCGTGCCACCCGCGCCCCGCCCAGCGCGGCGACGGTCTCCGGCGGTGCACCCGCCGTGATCAGCTTGGTGCGGTCGGCGAGCAGGCCGGCCGCCTCGGCGAGCACCTCGCCGCCGACCAGGTCGTAGACGCCGTCCACGCCGCCGGGAACGACGGCCCGCACCCGGTCGGCCAGGCCCGGGCCGGAGGGCACGTGCACGGCGCCCAGCGACTCGACGAGTTCCTTCTTGGCCTCGCTCGCCACACCGACCACCCGCAGGCCCCAGGCGTGGGCGATCTGCAGGACCGCCGCGCCGACTCCGCCGCCCGCGCCGGTGACCAGCAGGGTCGCGCCCTCGGGCAGGTCGAGCTGGCGTACGCCGTCGTAGGCGGTGGCTCCGGCGACCGGCAGGGTGGCGGCGTCGGTGAAGGACAGCGCGGCGGGCTTGTGCGCGGTCAGGGACGCCGTCAGCAGGGCGTACTCCGCGAACGCGCCGCCGGGCGTGTTGCCGAAGACCTCGTCACCGGCCGCGAACCCGGTGACGCCCTCACCGGTCTCCTCGACCACACCGGCGGCCTCGCTGCCGAGGACGGCCGGGAAGTGCGCCTCCCCCTCGCCGGGGCGGCGGAAGCCGCCCCGCAGCTTCCAGTCGACGGGATTGACCCCCGCCGCGCGGACCGCGATCAGGAGTTCACCGGGGCCGGGAACGGGCCGGGCCACCTCGGCGAAGGCCTCGGTCTCGGGCCCGCCGTGCCTGGTGTGGACGTACGCCTTGGGCATCGTTTTTCCTCGCTCTCTGGTGCCGTCACCGGTGTCCCGGCAGCCGCACTCAGCGGCAAGGACGGGCACGGGACGGCTATTCCCGCACCCGCGGATCGTTCATACGGCCGCAATGATCGGCGGTCTGACCTGGGCGGGAGCACCCGATCGGGCGTCGTACGGTTGAGGCATGAACGTCACCCGAGGCTTCGCCGGCCGCCCCCGAGTCCACAACGCCGGACTGCCGCCCGGGCAGTACGACACGGGCGGCGACTGGCCGGTGCTGTCCGCCGAGGTGACACCGGACCTGGCGCCGGCCGACTGGTCGTTCCGGATCGACGGTCTGGTCGCCGAGCCGCGCACCTGGGACTGGGACGCGGCGCGCGCCCTGCCCGCGTCGGCCTACGAGGGTGACATCCACTGCGTGACCAGCTGGTCGAAGTTCGGGGTGCGGTTCGGCGGCGTCTCGCTGGACGCGTTCTTCGATGTGGTGCGCCCCCATGGCTCCGCCACACATGCCGTCGCCTACGCGCACACCGGCTACACCGCCAACCTGCCGCTCGCCGACCTCACCGGCGGGCGGGCCTGGATCGCCTTCGAGTACGAGGGCGAGCCGCTGCCCGCCGAGCACGGTGGCCCGGCGCGGCTGCTGGTGCCCCACCTGTATTTCTGGAAGAGCGCCAAGTGGATCGCCGGCATCACCCTCCTCGACCACGACGAGCCCGGCTTCTGGGAGCGCAACGGCTACCACGCGCGGGGCAACCCGTGGGAGGAGCAGAGGTACTCCGGTGACTGAGACGACGACCGCCGGGACGGCCTTCGCTCCCCCGACGCGCTTCGCGGTGCCCGGGCGCATCGAGGTCGGCGGCGAGACCGCGGGGGTGTGGCAGACGGCCACGATCACCGGGATACGGCGCGAGACCCCGCACGCCGCGACCTTCCGGTTCGCGGTGCCGGCCTGGGCGGGGCACCTGCCGGGGCAGCACCTGCTGCTCCGGCTGACCGCCGCGGACGGCTACACGGCCCAGCGCCACTACTCCCTCGCCTCCGCACCGGACGGCTCCGGGCACATCGAGCTGACGCTGGACCATGTCGCGGGCGGCGAGGTCTCCGGCTGGTTCCACACGGTGGCCCGGCCCGGTGACACCGTCGAGGTGCGCGGTCCGCTGAGCGGCTTCTTCGCCTGGCCGGGCGACCGGCCCGCGCTGCTGGTCGGCGCCGGTTCCGGGGTCGTACCGCTGATGTCGATGGTCCGGCACCACCGGAACCGGGCCCTGGACGTGCCGCTGCGCATGGTGGTGTCGGCCCGCTCCCCCGAGGAGCTGATCTACGCGCGGGAGCTGGGCGCGGAGACCACGACCGTGTTCACCCGCGCCGCACCCCAGGGTGTGCCGGTGGGACGTATGTCCGCCGCACATGTGGCCCCGCTCCTCGCCGAGCAGCCCGAAGGTGGGTGGGAGGCCTATGTGTGCGGCTCCAACGGGTTCGCGGAGCATGCCTCTCGGCTACTCGTGGCGGCCGGACAGCCGGTGGACCGGATCCGCATCGAGCGGTTCGGCTGACCCGAGGCGCCCCGGACGGCCGCCCCGGGCACGCGGAGCGTAGCTGCGGGTGGGCGGCGCGCGCCGGAACCTGTGCTTCGGCCGGTGCCGCATCCGTGTCTCCGGGCGGTGGGCGAGGTGCTCCGTACGGGGTACCAGTCCCGTGTGGACGCTCGCATGCGAGCGGGGGCACGCTGGGAGCTGCGGACCGGCTGTCCGGCCCTCCGGCTCTTGTGGCGGCGAGGAGGTCGACATGCGTACCCGGGTGCGTGGCTGGCGCTGGCGGCAGAACCCGCTGCGGCGCAAGTCCGACATGGTGGAAGCGTGGATCGCGCTGGCCGTCGCGGTCCTGCTGTGCGTGGGTGCGCCCCTGGCGGGTGCGGTCGCGGGGCTGTGGGCCCATGAGCAGGCGCGGTCGGTGGCGGCGGTGCAGCGGTCCGAACGGCACATGGTCCGGGCGGTGGTCGTCGGCGGCACCCCGGAGCAGCTGCCGTCGGTGCAGGGCGGCGACCGGGCGCACGCGTACCAGACGAATGTCCGCTGGACCGTGCCCGGCGAGGGGACGAAGACCGCCCTGGCCCGGGTACCGGCGGGAACGCGGACCGGTGACGCGGTGGACGTGTGGTTCGACCGGCAGGGGCACGGGGTCGCCCCGCCGCCCGACGAGGTCGCCGTCTGGCAGCACACGGTCACCGTGGGCCTGTGCGGGGCGAGTGGCGCGGCGGCCGTGGTGCTGCTCGGCCACGGCATCGTGCGCCGGGTGGCACTGCGCCACCGGCTCGCCGAGTGGGAGCAGGAGTGGGCACGCACCGGACCGGACTGGACCCGCGGCCGCGCCTGAAACCCTGGCCTGCCCTCCGCATTCACCGATCGTTACGCCCGGACCCCGGGCTCGGTGCCCGCCGCTGCGGCCGAGGTGACCCGACCACCCGGCGTTGTCGCCCCACCGCCCGGGATCTCCCGCCCGTCGTCCACGGCCGCCAGTCCGGCACCCCTGACCAGCGGATCCACGGCCGGTGACAGGGGCTCGCCGCAGTGGTCGGGCTCTGCAGGGGCCTGGCGATTCGTCGGACCATCCACGTACGGTGTGATCATCCGCACCTTCCCTTCACCAAGGCGGTTGTTGATGGCCCTGTTCGACCTTCCCCTCGACGAGCTTCGGGAGCACCGCAGTACGTCGGTGGCGCCCGACGACTTCGACGCCTTCTGGTCCAAGACGCTCCAGGAAGCCCGCGAGCACGATCTCGACGCCCGTTTCGAGCCGGTCGACGCCGGGCTGTCCACGGTCGACGTCTACGACGTGACGTTCGCCGGGTTCGGCGGCCACCCGGTCAAGGGCTGGCTGCGGATTCCGGCCGGCACCACCGAACCGCTGCCGCTGGTCGTGGAGTTCATCGGGTACGGCGGGGGCCGCGGGCTGGCGCACGAGAACCTGCTCTGGGCGTCGACGGGACGGGCGCACTTCACGATGGACACCCGCGGCCAGGGCAGCGCCTGGGGCGGCGGAGGCGACACCGCGGACCCGGTGGGCGGTGCGCCGGCGTACCCCGGGTTCATGACCCGGGGCATCGACGCGCCCGAGAACTACTACTACCGCCGGGTGTTCACGGACGCGGTCCGGGCGGTGGAGGCGGCCCGCTCGCATCCACTGACCGACGCGGCGCGGACCGTGGCGCTCGGCTCCAGCCAGGGCGGCGGTATCGCCATCGCGGTCGGCGGTCTGGTCCCGGACCTGGTGGCGGTCGCGCCGGACGTGCCGTTCCTGTGCGACTTCCCGCGCGCCACCACGCTGACGGACCGTCACCCGTACCGGGAGATCGCCCTGTTCCTGAAGACCCACCGCGGCCGCTCGGCGGACGTGCAGCGCACCCTGTCCTACTTCGACGGTGTGCACTTCGCGGCGCGCGGCCGGGCCCCGGCGCTGTTCTCGGCGGCCCTGGAGGACCAGACCTGCCCGCCCTCCACGGTCTACGCGGCCTTCAACTCCTGGGCGCACGCGGACAAGACGATCGAGGTGTACGACTTCAACGACCACGAGGGCGGCGGCCCGTACCACGAGGCGGCGAAGGCGCGCTGGCTGCGCTCGTACGTCTGAGGAGGCGGCGGAGTTGGACACGCTGGAGGCCGCGGAGCGGTTCGTCCGGGTCTGGGAGCGGGGCTGGGCCGCGCACGACGTGGACGCGCTGCTGGCCCTGCACGCCGAGGACTGTGTGCACCGTTCGATGCCGTTCCGCTCCCCGCACCGGGGCCGGGACGAACTCGCCGCCTACCTGCGCTGGTCGTTCGAGGCGGAGCGGGTGACGGACGTCGCGTTCTCGGCGCCGCTGGTGGGCCCGGACGGGGTCGCGGCGGCGGAGTTCCGGGTGCGGTCCGAAGAAGGGGGTGCTGCGGCCACGCTGGCGGGGTGCGTGTTCGTGCGCTTCGACGCGTGGGGCCTCGCGGTGGAGTCCCGCGACTACTGGCACACCGCGGAGGGGCACCAGGAGCCGGCCGGGAGACTCTTCCTCCTCTGATCTTCCCCCCAGTCCGACCAGTCGGTACGTTCGGGGTGCCCGGGCCGCAGCGTCGCGGTCCGGGTTTTCCGGCGTACGACGGAGGGCGCATGTCCGAGCACGAGCCTCAGCCGCAGGTCCACGGCCACTGTGATCCGCGTTTCGCGGCGGTGCGGGAGGCGTTCGAGGAGAACTTCCGGGACCGGGAGGAGCTGGGCGCCGCCGTCGCGGTGACGGCCGGCGGCGAGACGGTGGTGGACCTGTGGGGCGGGTGGGCCGATCCGGCGCACACCCGGCCGTGGGAGCGGGACACCGTGGTCAACGTCTGGTCCACGACCAAGGGCCCGGTGGCGCTGTGTGCGCACATCCTGGCCGACCGGGGACTGCTCGACCTCGACGCGCCGGTGGCCGCCTACTGGCCCGAGTTCGCGGCGGCCGGCAAGGAGCGGATCCTGGTCCGTCATCTGCTCTCGCACCGGGCCGGGCTGTCCGGGCTGCGCGAGCCGCACTCGCTCCAGGACCTGTACGACTGGGAGCTGACGACCGCGCGGCTGGCGGCGACGGAGCCCTGGTGGGAGCCCGGGACCACCTCCGGGTATCACGCGCTGACCTACGGCTTCCTGGTCGGCGAGGTGGTGCGGCGGGTGTCGGGGCTGCGGCCCGGGGCGTTCCTGGAGGGGGAGGTGACCGGGCCGCTGGGCATCGACTTCACGGTCGGACTGCCGGAGAAACAGGCCGGGCGGGCGGCGGAGCTGGTGCACCCCCGGGTCGTGTCGGACAGCGAACAGGCCGCGATCTTCAGCCAGTTGGCGCCCGCCGCGGTCGCCGCCCTGGCCAACCCCGGGGTGGGAGCGAGCGCGGCGAACACCCCCGAGTGGCGGGCGGCCGAGATCCCGGCCGCCAACGGGCACGGTACGGCCCGGGCGGTCGCGGCGCTGTACGGGGTGTTCGCCGGCCGGGGCGAGTACGACGGCCTGCGCGTGCTGTCGCCGGCGGCGGCCGAGCGGGTGCGGGAGGGCCAGGGCAGCTGCCGTGACCTGGTGCTGGGAGCCGGTTTCGAGCACGAGACCGAGATCGGGCTCGGACTCTGGCTGAGCGGGCCCAACGGCTCGTACGGGCCCAACCCACGGGCCTTCGGGCACGACGGGTTCGGCGGCTCCTGCGGGTTGGCCGACCCGGAAGCGGGAGTCTCCCTCGGATACGTCATGAACCGCATGGGGCCACGGATCGCGGACGATCCGCGGAAGACGGCCCTGGTCAACGCCGTTTACGCGAGTCTGTGAGGCCCGCACGGTTTCGGCCGAACCCGCCGACCGCTCTTCCCTGATGGTTTAGACCAATGCTAGATGTGGTCGCGGAACGAACCCGCACGGCTACGGCTTGTCATCGGGTGCGCCGGCAGGCGTCTGCTCGTCTGTCCGCGTGCCCGGTGACCAGGCCCTGTCACCCACAGGAGGCGCGGCATGGCCCGCACCACCCCGCACGACCACTCCGAGAGCGAAGGGCAGCCCCTGTACTGGCGGATCGCGACACAACTCCTCGGCGAACTGCGCGACGGCACCCTGCCGCCCGGGGAACGGCTGCCGGCGGAACGGCAGTTGGCCCGGCACTTCGGGGTCAGCCGGGAGACCGTCCGGCAGGCGCTGGAGGTGCTGCGGCACAGCGGACTGGTGGCCACCGACCGACGGGGCAGTCACGCGACGCTGCAGGGCCGGCCGGTGGAGAGCCCGGTCTCTCTCGCCTTCCCGGTGGGCGCCGGGCCCACCGAGCACGGCGCGGTCGACCGGGCCACGGTGACCTGGGAGGAGCCGCCGCCCGAGCACGCGGCGGCGCTGGGGCTGGCCCCGCACCGGCCGACCCTGGTCCACCGCTACGAGTCCGCCTCCCCCGACGGCCACTCCCTGCGCACCGCCGTGACCTCGTTCTCGGCCGTGGCCCTGACCGAGGTCGAGGAACTGGGGCGCTACCGGGACCGGGCCGACGGCTGTGCCGCCGCGCAGCTGCGCCGGGCCTACGACTGGATGCGGCAGGCGGGCCTCACCCTGCACCACCGGGACTCCATCACCCAGGTCGCGGACGCCTCCTCGGTCCGGGTGACCCGCCGGGTGCACGACCAGTTCGCGCGCCCGCTGGAGATCACCGACCTGGTGGTGGACGCCCAGCAGGACGCGCTGGTCTACGAGTTCACGGTGCCTGCCGCGGGCTGACCGCGCCGGGCCACGACCAGCCGGGCGCGTGGGCTGCCGTCGTCGCGCTCGCCGAACTCGGGCAGCGCGGAC
This sequence comes from Streptomyces sp. NPDC013157, assembly GCF_042899865.1. NCBI lineage: Bacteria > Bacillati > Actinomycetota > Actinomycetes > Kitasatosporales > Streptomycetaceae > Streptomyces > Streptomyces sp. NPDC013157. Next base: position 437,830 of record NZ_JBIBAK010000005.1, read on the forward strand.
AGTTCCACGGAGAACCCCGCGCGCGCCAGCTCCTCCAGCACGGCGCCGAGCCGGAAGGCCCGGTAGTACATGACGAACGGGGGCCGCCACAGGGCGTTGCGCACGCGCATCACGGCGTCGAAGCCCAGCAGCATCCAGAACCCGGGGCTGGTGGGCCGCGGCGGCGCGAGCACCGGGAAGGCGAAGGTGCCGCCCGGCCGCAGCACCGCGTGGACCTGGCCGAAGAGACCGGGCAGTTCCCGGGGCAGGAAGTGCCCGAACGCCCCGAAGCTGACGACCAGGTCGAAGGCGGGCCCGAACGGCAGGGCCCGGGCGTCACCGCGCACGTAGGTGACGCCCGGGCCCTCGGGCGGGGACTGCCGGCGGGCGATCTCCAGCATGCCGGCGCTGAAGTCGACCCCGGTCACGCTGTGCCGGCACACCTGGGCGAGCACGTCGGTGCCGGCTCCCGTCCCGCAGCACAGGTCGAGGCCGTCCGCGAAGGGGCCGAGCGGGGTGAGCGCCTTCGCGACCGCCTCGAGGACCGGGGCGGGGGTCCGGAAGGGGGTGTGGTCGAACTTCGGGGCCAGCAGGTCGTAACCACGCTCGACCGAGGACAGGGCCTGGACGGCGAGTTCACGGAAGCTCGGGCCTTCGGGGCTGAACATCCGTCCAGCCTACGGGAGCACACGGCGCGGGCGCGGCCCGGCGGCGGCCACGCCCGCGCCGTCCGGTGTCACGCCACCGTGAGCGTGAGGGCGCCCGTGTAGGTGGAGCCGGCGGTGATCGCCGTCTCGGTGCCGTCGACCGTCAGCTTCACGGACTTGCCGCGCGGTGCCTGCACGGCGGCGTCCGCCGCGAGGGTGAGGCTGGTCAGGTAGGAGGTCCCGGTGACCGTCCAGGTCGAGCCGCTGTTCAGCTTCACCACCACACCGTTGTTGACGGCTGCCTGCACGGTGTTGGTGACGATGCCCAGCTCGTAGAAGGTGGACGAGTCGATCGAGGAGACCCGGTGCTTGGCCTTCGTCGCCGAGATGACGCCCGTGACGGTGGAGTCCTCGAAGGTGAGGACCATGTTCTTGCCGTTGCGCATGCCGTTGTAGAAGTCGCCCTTCACCTTGATGGAGCTGAAGGTGGCGGCGCCGTCGGTGGAGTGGACGGCGGTGACGTCGAACGAGGAGTTCTTCACCGGGTCGGTGGTGGGCTCGGTGTAGACACCGACGTTCATCATCTTGCCGTTGACGGGGACCGGGCCCGGGTCGTCCAGCTCGATCATCTGCAGGATGACGCCGTCCCGCGGGTTGAGCCGGGCGCCCTGCGAGCCGTCCACCGAGATCGTGGTCTGCTGGCCCTTGTTGAGGAAGGTGGCCCGCTCGGAGTTGATGACCGTGCCGCCGTCCAGGGTGAGTTGGCCGGCGCCGAAGAACATGTAGCCGAAGTGGCCGGAGTCGACCACCGTGCTGCGCTCGGGGATGCCCCGCAACTCGGCGTCGGACAGGCCCAGTTCCAGCTCGGTGTTGAGCGCGGCGACGGCGTCGCGGGTGCTGTCGCCGTAGTGCACGACGGCGGCCGGCCCGGCGATGATCGTCGCGTAGGAGCCGACGTCGAAGCGGGAGCCGAGGACGCGGACGGTGGCGTCGCCGATGGCGTAGGTGCCGTAGCCGTAGTCGCCGGTGTTGCCGACGTGGCTGTTGATCGCGGTCAGCTTCAGGCCGCTGCCGCCCTCGACCGACAGCGCGCCCCAGGTCTCGGAGAACACGGTCGAGTTGAGGTAGGTGGCGATGCTGTTCCTGCCGATCAGGTTGGTGGCGCGGACGTTGCCGTCCAGGCCCAGCATCCAGGGCACCGACTCCATGTACGGGGTCTCGACGGTGGCCTGGTAGTCGGCGGGCAGGACGCCGTTGCGGGCGCGCAGGAAGGAGTCCCTGACGAGGACGTTGGCGCCGCCGTTGGCGATGACGGTGGTGCGGACCACGCCCTTGTTGCTGATCCGTGCGCCGTCCACGACCAGCTTGGTCGCGGAGCCGTCGCCGACCACGGCCGCGCCGTACCCGGCGAAGTCGGAGCGTCCGTTGCCGTCGAGGGTGATGGTCGGGCTCTGGAGGGTGTAGCTGCCGCTCTCGACGTAGACGCCGTTGAAGCACTCGCCGGTGGAGGCGATCGACACGTTGCGGGCGGCGGCGTCGGTGACCTTGCCGCCGCGGACGGCGGACAGCACGGACTTCGCGGAGTCGACCCCGTCGGAGCCGACGTACAGCGCCTGCCGGAACGGGAAGGTCAGCGTCTCGTAGGTGACGTCGTTGGACTCGGCGACGGTGAGGACGACGTCACCGCGGTAGGTGCCGGCCTGGACGAGGGTCCCGGTGGCACCGGTCGCGGTGAGCAGCTGCCCGGTCTCCACGCCGTCGACGGTGAGGCTGATGTCGTACCCGTCCGGGGCGACGATCTTGCCGCCGTCGCCGATGGTCAACCGGCTCACCCGGGTGGTCGCGGCAAGCTCGTAGGTCTCCCCCGCGGCGACGGAGATCGTCCTGCCCGCCGCCTCGGGCGCGGCGGTGGCGGTACCGGAGGCGACCGGAACGAGCACGGCCGCTGCGGTGGCGGAACCGGAGATCAGGAACGAGCGTCGGGATGTCAGCGTCATTGCAGGCCTTTCCACGGGTGGAGTGCGCGGGTGTGTCATCGCGCAGAGTTACGAGTCGCCCGTCGAAACCAAGGCGACGAAAGCACCTGAGGTGTGCAGGTGGGAGTGAATCAGCCCTGGGAAACCCGGGACAGACATCGCACACACGCATCCCGGAACCCGATGCCTTCGATCGGGCGGCCTGCTTCATGGCGATCACACAGAGTCGCCACAGTCGCCGGCAGCGGGCACGCACGACGGCGAGGCGGACGGCCCGCGCGCCGTCCACCTCGCCGTGGTCCTCCGTCCGCCTACGCCGGGGCGATCATCCCCGCCGACAGGTCGATGTCCGCCCCGCACAGTCCCGGCATCGCCAGCATGGCGACCAGTGCCCGCGCGACCTCGTCCTCCTCGACCAGCCGGCCGAGCGCGGCCCGGGAGGCGAAGTCCCGTTCCGCCTCCTCGACCGTGCAGCCGGTGAGTTCCGCGGTGAGCCGGAAGTTGCGGTCCATGCGGGGTCCCCGGACCGGGCCCGGGGAGAGGGAGTTGACCGCGACGCCTCGCGGGCCCACCTCGCCCGCCAGCGTCCGGGTGAGGCCGATCAGCGCCATCTTGGAGGCGGTGTACGGCGTGCGGTTGAGCAGCGGCCGTTTGCCGCTGACCGAGGCGACGTTGACGATGTCGCCCCGTCCGGCGGCGAGCATGGCCGGCAGGAAGGCCCGGCACATGAGGTAGACGCCGCGTACGTTGGCGGCGAACACGTCGTCCCACTCGCCGGGTTCGATGTCGACCAGGGGCCGGACCGGCCCTGCGACGCCGGCGTTGTTGACGAGCAACGACACGTCCTCGTCGCGGAGTTCGGCGGTCAGCGCGCGCACGGCGGCGGGGTCGGAGACGTCGCACACCGCCGTGCGGGCCGCCTCGCCCACCTTGGCCGCGGCCTGGGCGAGGGCCTGCTCGTTCCGTCCGACGAGGACCACCCGGGCCCCGGCGTCCGCGAGCGCCAGCGCGAAGGCCCGGCCGAGCGGGCCTCCGCCGCCCGTGACCAGGGCCGTACGGCCGTCCAGGCTCACGCTTCGTTCCACGGCAGCGCGTCGCCGGCGGCCTTTGCGGCCCGTACGTCACCCGAGCGGGCGTGGCCCTCGAACAGCTCGATGCGGGAGGCACGCCCGCACAGCCGCCCGAGCAGGGCCTGCGAGGCGGTGTCGGTGACCTCCTGGTAGGTGACCGTCTTGAGGTACTTCCCCACCCAGAGGCCGCCGGTGTAGCGGGCTGCGCCACGTGTGGGCAGCACATGGTTCGTGCCGATGACCTTGTCGCCGAACGACACACAGGTGCCCTCGCCGAGGAACAGGGCGCCGTACTGGGTCATCTTCTCCAGTGCGAGGCGCGGCTCGGTGGTCAGCACCTCGACGTGTTCGAAGGCGAACGCGTCGGCGAGTTCGTACAGTTCGTCGGCCGAGCCGACGACGTGCACCTGGCCGTGGTTGCGCCAGGCCGGTTCCGCGTAGTCGCGGGTGGGCATGGAGGGCAGGATGCGCTCGACCTCGGCGAGGGTCCGCTCGGCGACCTCGCGGGAGGTGGTGATCAGGACGGCCGGGGAGTCCGGGCCGTGCTCGGCCTGGGAGAGCAGGTCGACCGCGCACACGAACGGGTCGGCCTGGTCGTCGGCGAGGACCAGGATCTCGGTCGGTCCGGCGAACAGGTCGATGCCGATCTCGCCGAAGAGCTGGCGCTTGGCCTCGGCGACGTAGGCGTTGCCGGGACCTGCGATCAGGTTGACCGGCTCCATGGTGTCGGTGCCCACGGCCATCGCGGCCACCGCCTGGACGCCGCCGAGCAGCCAGATCTCGTCGGCGCCCGCGAGGTGCATGGCGGCGACGGTGGCGGCGGGGATCTCGCCGTGGATGGGCGGGGTGCAGGCGACCACCCGGGGCACGCCGGCCACCTTGGCGGTGACGATGGTCATGTGGGCCGAGGCGGTGAGCGGGTAGCGGCCGCCGGGGATGTAGGCGCCGGCCGCCTGCACGGGGATGTGCTTCTGGCCCAGCCGCACGCCCGGCAGTGTCTCCACCTCGAACTCGCCCATGGAGTCCAGCTGGTGGCGGGCGAATCCACGGACCTGCTCCTGCACGAACGTGATGTCGTCGATGACCTGCCGGGGCACCGAGGCGACGATCTTCTCGACCTCCTCCGTGCTCAGCCGGAAGGAGTCAGGGCTCCACCTGTCGAACTTCTCGGAGTACTCGCGGACCGCCGTGTCACCGCGCTCGCGAATGTCCGCGATGACACCGGTCACCGTCTCACGCACCTGGTCGAGGGAGGCGGCCACCTCGGCCCGGGGCACGGCGTGCTTCAGGATCTCTGCCACAACTGCGGCCTTTCTCGGAAGGATCGGGGTTACACCGGGGGCGCTTCGAAGAGCACGTCGGGGTCGTTGAACTGCTCCTTGGCGACCGACTCGCTCATCGGGTCGGCGGTCCCCCACTGGTCCTGGGTGATCGGGTCGTCCACGTCGTGCCGGCCGGGGTGCCACAGGTCCTCTTCGAGGACGGCCAGTTCGGTGGTGTACTCGACGGTGTTGCCGTGCGGGTCGTGGAAGTAGGAGAAGGTGTTGTCGCCCGCCAGGTGCCGTCCCGGGCCCCAGGTGAGCCGGGTCCCGGCGCGCAGCGCACGCCCGGTGCCGCGCATGTACTCCTCCACCCCCCGCATCTCGAACGAGGCGTGGTGCAGCGACACATGGGGTCCGCGCGCGATGGCGAAGGAGTGGTGCAGCGGGCTGCACCGCAGGAAGTACATGAGGTCGCCCATGTGCGTGGAGTACAGGGTGTCGGTGAGCCGGAACCCGAGGTGCTGGACGTAGAAGTCCCGGAGCCCCTCCGGGTCCTGGGAGTTGACCACACAGTGCGAGAGCCGCACCGGGACGGCCTCCCGCTCCTCGATCTTGCGGTGGGTGCGGGTCGCGACGTCCGCGGAGACCTCGACGACGCGCCCGTCCGGGTCGAAGAAGCGCAGCCCGTAGCCGCCGCCCGGGGTGTCCAGTGCCCGGGGCTCGTGGATGATCTGCACCCCGGCCCGCCCCAGCCGCACCGCGAGTTCGTCGACGGCCGCCGGTGACACCGCGCCGAAGGCGACGAGGTCCATCCGCTTCCGCTCGTCCTCGCGGATGCGGACGATGTACTGCTCGGGGCTGCCCTCGGCGGCGAAGAACGCGATGCCGCTGTCGTTCGCGACCTCGGTCAGGCCCCAGGTGGTGCCGTAGAAGGCGCGCTGGCCGGCGAAGTCCGGTACGGCCAGGTCGACATGGCGCAGGTGGGTGATGGGCTCAAAGCTCATGCGTGGCTCCTGACGGTGTTGCGCTGATGGCCGAGGCCGGTGATCTCCGCGTCGATCACGTCGCCGGGCCCGAGGAAGACCCCCCAGTGCGCGCCGTTGCCGGCCGGGGAGCCGGTGAGCAGCAGGTCGCCGGGGCGCAGGGTGGTGGTCGTGGAGGCGTAGGCGATCAGCCGGGGAATGTCGAAGATCATGTCCTTGGTGGACTCGTCCTGCCGGACCACCCCGTTGTGCCGCAGCGTGATCCGCAGGTCGGCCGGGTCCCCGACGAAGTCCGCGGGGACCAGGAAGGGCCCGGTCGGCAGGAAGGTGTCGGCGTTCTTGGCGGTGAACCAGTCGGTGCCGATGGCCTTCAGGTCGGGCCGGTACAGCCGGTCACGGGTGGTGAGATCGTTGCTGATCGTGTAGCCGGCGACGTACGACATGGCCTCCGCGGCCGGGATGTTCTTTCCCGGCCTGCCGATGACCAGGGCGAGTTCGAGCTCCCAGTCGTGCTGTTCGCCGAGCGCGGGCAGTACGACGTCGTCGTACGGCCCGCACAGCGCTCGCGGAGAGCCGAGGAAGAGGTAGGGGACGCCGTCGCGGATCCGCTCGTCCATCATCTTCTCGGCGTCGGCGCGGGCTTCCTCCGGGGTGGCGCCGTGCACGCTCTCCTTCTCGGCGACGACCAGGTCGACCACGTGCTTGCGGTAGTTGGCGCCGCTCTGCAGGATCTGGCCCGGTTCGAGCGGCGTCCGGACCCGCAGGTCCGCCAGGTTGTGCCAGTCGCCGTCGGTGGCGGCGGCCAGGTCGTGCAGGCGGGGCAGCCAGGTGTCCCAGTCCTCGACCAGCGCACGTACCGACGCCACCAGGCCGGAGAGGTCGCGGACCCGGGCGCCGACGACCAGGCCGGGGAAGGCGGCTGCGCCGTCGCTGAAGGTGCCGAGCGCGAAGGGTCCGGCGTGGGAGGGGGAAGGTTCGGGCACGGGCGGCTCTCCTCGTACGGGTGGGGGCTCGCCTTCGACGCTAGGCACCGCATCCGGTCGGCGGAAATGGCCGTTCACGATGGCTGCCATCGCCTGCGCACCCGTCCCCCGCCGTTCTCGATGCACGGGCTGCGGCCTGCGGCGATGTGCGGCTGCACTGCGTGGGGCCGCCATCGCCGTCGGGGATGGATGACGTCCCCCTTGTCGATGCCTCGATCCGTTGACCCTGCACCTACCGCCGATCAGGCTCGATGCCACCCCGAACCGAGGAGCACACCGTGGTAGTCGAGCACGCCGAGCTGACCGTCGAGGAAGGCCGGGAAGCGGAATTCGAAGAGGTCTTCGGCAAGGCCCGCGAGGTGCTCGCCGAGGCGGACGGGTTCCGCTGGGCCGAGCTGCTGCGCGGCGAGGAACGGCCGTGGACGTTCCTGCTGCTCGTCGGCTGGGACTCGGTCGAGGCGCACACGGCCGGCTTCCGGGAGTCGGACCGGTTCGCGCGCTGGCGGGCCCTGGTCGGCCCGTTCTTCGCCGCCCCGCCGGCCGTCGAGCACTACCACGAGCTGGGCCCCCGCTTCACCGGCTGAAAGCCGCTGACCCCCACCACCTGTCTTTCTACTTTCGCAAGGATCGCCCATGCCCGTGAACAAGGTGCTCGTCGTCGGCGGCGGCATCACCGGAAGCGTGCTCTGTCTCGCCCTCGCCCAGCGCGGGGTCGAGGTGGAGCTCGTCGAGGTCTCGCCCCAGTGGTTCGGGGTGGGCCATGGCATCACCATCCAGGGCAACGCGCTCAAGGCCCTGCGTTCGGTCGGCGTGCTGGACCGGGTGCTGGCCCGGGCGGTGCCGTTCGACCTCATGCGGCTGCGCCGGGCGGACGGCGGTCTGATCACCGAGCTGGAGACCCCGCACACCGGCGGCGCGGACCTGCCGTCCACGGCGGGCGCGCTCCGCTCCGACCTGCAGAACGCGCTGTGCGACGCGGTGTACGCGCACGGCGTCACGGTCCGCCTGGGGCTGAGCGTGCGGGGCCTCGACCAGTCCGCCGGCCATGTGGACGTGACGTTCACCGACGGCTCCACCGGCCGCTACGACCTGGTGGTCGGCGCGGACGGCATCAACTCCGCGATGCGCGCGCTCATCGGTATCCCGGCGAAACCGCGCCCCGTGGGCATGTCGATCTTCCGGGTGGTGGCCCGGCGCCCCGCCGAGATGGACTGTGCCGAGGTGTACTACGGCGGTCCGCGCTACAAGGCCGGTTACAGCCCGATCTCCGACGACCAGTGCTACGCCTACCTCCTCGACGAGAACCTGGACGCCTCCCTGATCGGCCCACGCGCCTCACTGGACCTGCTGCGCGAGCGCGGCGCCGGGTACGGGGGCACCTGGGGGAAGATACTCGCCTCGCTGCCGGACGACACGGCGGTGGACTACCGCTGGATCGAGGCGGTGCTGGTCGACGAAAACTGGCACCGGGGCCGGGCCATGGTGATCGGCGACGCGGCGCACGCCTGCCCGCCGCTGATCGCGCAGGGTGCCGCGATGTGCATGGAGGACGCGGTGCTGCTGGCCGAGCTGGTCACCGCCGACAAGCCGGTGGACGAGGCCCTGGACCGGTTCATGGCCCGGCGGCTGCCCCGCGTCCGCATGGTGCTGGACAACTCCCTCCGGCTCGCCGAGTGGGAGATCCACCCGGACACCCCGGGCGCCGACCCGGCCCGGATCATGTCGGAGACCCTCGCTTCCCTGACGGTGGCCGCATGAGCACGCCCGTCGTCGACTTCCACGGACATCTCGCGGTCCCCGAGGCCGACGCCCTGGTGGCCGGCACCGAAGGCTTCGCGGCCGAACTGGCCGCCGAGCAGCGCTCCCACTCCCCCGAGTCGCTCACCGCGAACCGGGCCCAACTCCAGCGCCTGGCGGCGAGGCTGACGGACGTGGACGCCCGGCTCGCCGGCCTGGACGCGATGGGTGTCGACCTTCAGGTGGTCGGCCCGATGCCCATGCACCACTACTGGGCCGGCCCCGGCCTCGCGGTGCAGCTGGCCCGTACCGTCAACGAGTCGGTGGCCGCGCACTGCGCCGCCGCGCCCGGCCGGCTGTACGGCCTCGGCACGGTGCCGCTCCAGCACCCGGACCTCGCCGTCGCTCTGCTGGACAAGGCGGTCACCGAGCTGGGCCTGTACGGCATCAGCGTCTCCACCACCGTCGAGGGCCGCGAGCTGGCCGACCCCGCGCACGACGACGTCTGGCTGAAGGCGGAGGAACTGGGCGCGGTCGTCTTCGTCCACCCCTGGGGCTGCTCGCTCGGCGCACGGCTCGCCTCGAACTACCTGGGCAACACGGTCGGCCAGCCCACCGAGACCACGGTCGCGCTCTCCCACCTGATCTTCACGGGGGTCCTGGACCGGTTCCCGCGCCTGAAGCTGGTGGCCGCGCACGGCGGCGGCTATCTGCCGACGTACATCGGCCGCTCCGACCACGCCTGGCGGGTGCGGCCGGACGCGCGCGGCTGCGCCGAGCCGCCCAGCGCCTATCTGCGGCGGATGTGGTTCGACGCCCTCGTCTACACGCCTCGCGCGCTGCGCCACCTGGTCGAGGAGGTGGGCGCGGACCGGGTGGTGCTCGGCACCGACCACCCCTTCGACATGGGCGTGACCGACCCGGTGGCCCGCCTGGACGCGGCCGGCCTCGACCCCGCCGACCGGGCCGCCATCGCCGGGGGCAACGCGCTGGATCTGCTGCTGAAAGGACACACCCGATGATCCTGGGGCCCGTCGAGGAAGAGCTGGCCAAGGCCCGCGCCGCCTACCGCAACCGGGGCCGCTGGGGCGAGGACGACGCGCTGGGCACGCTCAACTTCGCCGACGACGCGATCCGCGCGCACGCCGCGAGTCTGGTCCGGCGCGGCCGCGCGTTCTCACTGGCCCAGGAACGCGACGAGTCCGGCAGCCGAGCCGGGACGCGATGGCACGGGTTGGGCAGCAGCCACGACGACGACCGGGTGTGGCACGGCAGTCCGCGCACCACCACCGGCGGCGACTCCGTGACCGGCATCGTCCGGCTGCGCGGCGCCTGCACCGGCCGCGGGGTGCTCCTCGACGTCGGCCGGGCGGTCGGTGACGCGCGGGGTGAGCTCCCCGACGGCTTCCCGATCCTGGAGGAGCACCTGCGGGGCACCGTCGAGGCGCAGGGTGCCACCTCCAGTGTGCGCCGGGGTGACATCGTTCTCGTCCGCACCGGGCAGCTGGGCCGGGTACGGCGGCTCGGCACCTGGGACGCGTACCGCGCCGGGGACGCGCCCGGCCTGTCCTTCACCACCCTCGGCTGGCTGCACCGCACGGAGATCGCGGCAATCGCCACCGACACGTGGGGCCTCGAAGTACGGCCGCACGAGTTCACCGAGCCGGTGTCGTCGCCACTGCACCGGACCGCCATCCCCCACATGGGCCTGCCGCTGGGCGAGATGTGGGACCTGGAGGCCCTCGCGGCGGACTGCGCGGCCGACGGTGTCTACGAGTTCCTGCTGGTCGCGGCAGCCTTGCCGGTGACCGGCGCGGCCGGCGCCCCCGTCAACCCCGTCGCAGTCAAGTGAGCCGCCCCGTGAACACGAACCGATTCTCCGGCACCCTCCACCTCCCCGGTGACGACGACTTCGAGGACGCCGTGTACGGCAGGGTCTTCAACGCCCGCCGTCCCGCCGACCGCACTCCCGCCGCCGCCCTCAGGGCGGTCACCGAACAGGATGTCGTCGAAGGCGTACGGCTCGCCCTGGAGCGGGGCTGGCAGGTCGCCGTCCGCTCCGGCGGGCACAGCTGGGCCGCCTGGTCGGTGCGCCGGGACGCGCTGCTGATCGACCTCGGCGGCTTCCGCGAGATGGCGTACGACGAGACGACCGGGATCGTGACGGCCACCCCCAGCGTCAAGGGCGGCGATGAACTCAATCCGTATCTCGGTGGGTTCGGGCGCTTCTTCAACGGCGGGCACTGTCCGTCCGTCGGCATCGGCGGCTTCCTGCTCCAGGGCGGCCAGGGCTGGAACGCGCGCGGCTGGGGCTGGGCGGCCGAGAACGTCGTGGCGATCGACGTCGTCACGGCGGACGGCGAGCTGGTCCGGGCCGACGAGAGCGAGAACAGCGACCTGTTCTGGGCGGCGCGCGGGGCGGGCCCCGGCTTCTTCGGCGTCGTCACCCGCTTCCACCTGCGCACCCGCCCCCTGCCCAGGCATCTCGCGCACACCGTGCACGCCTACCCGCTCGGCCTCTTCGACGAGGTCATGACCTGGCTGCACGACACCCATCACACGGTCTCCGACCTGGTCGAGATCGTGGCCCTCACCCAGACCCCGCCCGACCTCGACGGACCGGTGCTGCTGGTCACGGGTGTCTCGATGACGGACAGCCCGGAAGAGGCCGCCGAGGCGCTCGCGCCGCTGCACGCCAATCCGTACGCGGACCGGGCCCTGTTCCGGATCGAGGCACAACCGACCACCATCGCCGAGCAGTTGGCCGGCCAGCGGACCGCCAACCCCGAGGGCCACCGCTACTTCGTGGACAACGCCTGGCTGACCGGCAGCGCGCAGGAGGTCGTCCCGGCGATCCGCAAGGCGTTCACCGAGCACCCGACCCGGCAGACCTTCACCATCTGGTTCTCCATGGCACCGCTGCGGCAACTGCCGGACATGGCCTTCTCGTTGCAGTCGGAGATCTACTGCGCCAGCTACGTCGTCCACGACGACTCCGGGCGGGACGCCGAGCTGCGCGGCTGGCTGGACGAGGCGATGGCGGCGATGCAGCCGGTGACCGCCGGCCAGTACCTCGGCGACTCCGACTTCACGGTACGGCAGCTGAGGTTCATGGGTGACGAGCAGTGGCGGCGGCTGAACCGGATCCGGGCCGCCCGTGACCCCAAGGGCGTGTTCGCCGGCCACCTGAGCGCCGGGACCGTCACCAACACCAACCACTGGGAGAGTTGAGCAGCGATGCGTTTCGCGACATACGAGCACGACGGCGAGGAGCACGCCGGTGTGGTGCGGGACCGGGTGCTCCACCCGCTGCCCGACGGGGTGAGCGTCCTGACGCTGGTCGAGGCGGGCGTGCTGTACGCGGCCGGCCTCGAAGCCCTGAACACACCGGGTGAGCTGACGGTGGATCAGGTGCGGTTGCTGCCGCCGCTGAAGCCGCCGTCCATCCGGGACTTCGTCGGGTTCGAGGCGCACATCGAGGGCGTGTCGAAGTCGCTGGACGGCCTGGAGCACGTCCCGGAGGAGTGGTACCGGGCGCCGAACTTCTACTTCACCAACCCGCACGCCGCCTACGGCGCCCGCGACGACGTGCCGGTCCCGGCGGGCTGCTCGGTGCTGGACTTCGAGCTGGAGGTCGGCGCGGTGATCGGCCGCAGCGGCCGGGACCTCACCCCCGAGCAGGCGAGGGACCACGTCATCGGCTACCTGGTCTTCAACGACTGGTCGGCCCGTGATCTGCAGAAGCCGGAGAAGAACCTCGGCCTGGGCTTCTCCAAGGGCAAGGACTTCGCCAACACGCTCGGCCCCTACCTGGTCACCGCCGACGAGGTCGAGGACCGGCGCGACGCGGACGGGTTCCTGGACCTGGAGATGACGGTCACCCTGAACGGGGAGCTGATCGGCCGGGACACCCTCGCCAACGTCTCCTGGACCTTCGAGGAGATGATCGCCTACGCCAGCCGGGACGCCTGGGTGCGCCCCGGTGACATCCTCGGCTCGGGCACCTGCGGCTGGGGCGCGCTGGCCGAGTTCTGGGGGCGGCTCGGGGAACGCACCCCGCCCCCGCTGAAGCCCGGCGACGAGGTGACGCTGACCGTCGAGGGGCTGGGCACGGTGTCCAACCGGATCGTGCCCGGACGGGCGGACGCGTACCTTCCGCGGGCCCGCAAGAGGGGCCGCACCCCGCGCCCCTAGCACCCGAAGCTGTGGGGGGCCTGTGGTGCGCTCAGGCTCCCCACCTGCGGGTATCCGGCGACGGGATGCCTGGCATCGCGTCTTCCTCTCAGTCGCCCCGACCCCCTTCCTCGACGGGCGTCCGCTGGTTAACCTCGCGTTTCACCGAAGCTTCAAGGACGTGGCCGGCCGGAAGGGGACACTCGTGGGTCTCGGAGCGATCGATCTCAATCTTCTGGTGGCACTGGAAGCGCTCCTGGAGGAGAAGAACGTCACCCACGCCGGTGTACGGCTGTCCACCAGCCAGTCCGCGATGAGCGGCTCGCTGGCCCGGCTGCGCCGGCACTTCAACGACGAGCTGCTGATCCGGGTGGGCCGCGAGTACGAGCTGACGCCGCTCGCGGAGCGGCTGCTGCCGGTGGTCCAGGGCTCGCTGCAGAAGGCCGAGGAGGCGCTGTCGCTGACCCGGCACTTCGATCCGGCCCGCAGCCGCCAGCGGTTCTCCGTGGTCATGTCGGACTACGTGATGACGGTGTTCGTGGAGCCGCTGCTGCGGGTCATCGCGGCCGAGGCGCCGGGCGTGCGGATCGACTTCCACCCGATCGTGGACGGGCAGCTGGAGACCGAGACGCACCTGCGCTGCCACGACCTGATGATCGTGCCGCTCGGCTACCAGCTTCCCGGCGTCAGCGAGGCCGTGATGCACGACCGGTTCGTGTGCATCGTCGACCCGGGCAACCCGCGCCTGGTGGACGGGCGGCTCACCCTCCGCGACCTCGCCGAGATGCCGCACGCCGCCTGCGCCATCGGCAAGAGCCACACGCCCGCCGAGCGGCAGCTGGAGACCCTCGGGATCACCCCGAAGGTGCAGGTCAGCACGCCCGGCTTCAGTGTGCTGCCGTTCCTGGTGAGCGGTACGGATCTGGTGGCCATGGTCCCGGAGCGGCTGGCCCGCCGTTACGAGGGCTTCGCGCGCTGTGCGGTCGTACCGGCGCCGTTCCCGGACGTGCCGCTGGTGGAGGCCATGTACTGGCACCACAACCGGCACGCCGATCCGGCGCACCGCTGGCTGCGGGACACGGTCCGCAGGGTCGGGGCGGCGCTGGGCGAGGAGGCGCCGCCGGAGATCGCGGTGGCGGATGCCAGCCATCCCGAGAGCGCGTTTCCGGAGCTGTCCGCGGCTTCCTAGCGTGGACGGGAGGACCTCTCCCGTACCCCTCTTGGAGGATGCCGTGAGCCGCACGCGCCTGGCGGGCCGTACCGTCGTCGTCACCGGAGCCGCACAGGGCCAGGGGGCCGCGGAGGCGGCCGCGGCCGCCCGGGAGGGCGCGACGGTGGTCGCGACCGACGTGCTCGACGAGGCCGGCGAGAAGCTCGCCGCCTCCCTGCGCGCCGACAGCCTGGACGTCCGCTACGTCCACCTGGACGTGACCTCGCCGGACGGCTGGGCGGCCCTGGCGGCCTCCCTTGACGCCGTGCACGGCCTGGTGAACAACGCGGGCATCCCGATGCGGGCCCGGCTCGGTAACGTCGAGCTCGCGGACTGGAACCGGGCGTTCGCCGTGAACACCACCGGCGCCCTGCTCGGCATCCAGGCCCTCGCCCCGCTGATGCCGGCCGGTTCCTCGATCGTGAACGTCGGTTCGGTCGCCGGGCTCACCGCGCACCACGCGGTGGCGTACACGACCAGCAAGTGGGCGCTGCGGGGCCTGTCCAAGGTGGCGGCCCTGGAGCTGGCCCCGCGCGGCATCCGGACGAACGTCATCCACCCCGGCTACATCGAGACCCCGCTGATGGCCACCGCCAACCCGGTGTTCGTCGCCGCCCACCTCGCCATGACGCCCCAGGGCCGTCCGGGCACGGTCGACGAGGTGGCGCCGCTGGTCGTCTACCTCCTCTCCGACGAGGCCTCGTACGTCAACGGCGCGGAGATCACCGTCGACGGCGGTTACGCGGCGCACGGCCCGGTGAAGGCGATCACCAACGCCCTCGACCAGGACTGAGCCTCAGTCCTTGAGCTGCTCCAGCGTGGACTTGGTGTCGGTCTTCAGCCAGCCGGTCACGTCGTCGAGGGTCGGCGGGTCGGTGTCGCTGTCGTACGAGGAGAAGTACGCGCTGTAGTACATGGTGAACGTCATCCAGCCGTCCCGCACCGCCAGCGTGGCGTACCGCGAGCCGCTGGTGGTGGAGCCGTTGCTGGTGTCCTGGGTGACCAGGTACGCCTCGTCGCCGATGCCCTGGACCGGTGTGACGTCGTAGTCGCTGTGGCTGTCGCCGTAGTTCTTCCAGGTGGCCGTGAACTCCGGTGCGGGGTCGGTCTTCTTGTGCAGGTCGACCTCCAGGGAGA
The DNA here is from genome assembly GCF_042899865.1 of Streptomyces sp. NPDC013157. NCBI lineage: Bacteria > Bacillati > Actinomycetota > Actinomycetes > Kitasatosporales > Streptomycetaceae > Streptomyces > Streptomyces sp. NPDC013157. The sequence goes on from NZ_JBIBAK010000005.1 coordinate 452,987, forward strand.
GGTAGGCGTCCCCGTAGCTGGAGCTGGTCTTCTTGAGACTGAGACTGCAGTAACTCTGCTCCAGCGCGGGGTCCTTCATCACGTTCTTCGTCGGGGACGAGTCGTCCACGGGGTACTCGTCCTTGAACGACGAGTAGTCCGCGCTGGAGCAGAGGTTCGCGGGCGCGCGGTAGCCGCGCAGGTCCGCACTGCTCCCGAGGCCTCCGGTCAGGAAGAGGCCGCCCGCCCAGGCCGCGGAGGCGACCACCGCGCCCACGACGGCCCACAGCACGGCTCTCCCTGCCGCGTTGCCGCCGGTCGCGGGCGGTGCGGCCGGGGGCGGGTAGCCGTAACCGGGCTGCACGGCATAGGGGTTGCCCTGCTGCGGCGGGGCGGGCTGGCCGGCGACGGTGGGCTGGGCGTAGGGGTTCGGCCCAGGCGGCGACTGCGGGTTCGGGTACGGGTACGCGGTCGGCTGGGGCTGCGGCGGTGCCGCCGGGGGCTGGTCCGGCTGCGGCGGGGGCGGCGAGGACTGCTGCGGGGCCGACGACGACGGCTGCTGCTGCGAAGAGGACGGCGGCTGCTGCGGTGGCGTGGACATGTCGTGAAGATACGGCATAACCGGACGTCAAGTCCCCGTCAGGACCGGGATCGTTATGCTCCGGGGACAACCGTTACCGGCCAAGCCCCGCTCGCTACACGTCAGTTGGGTGGACACGCGGAGAAGGCCGGGGCGGACGCCCCGGCCTTCTCGTCACGTCGGCGGTCAGGCGGACGCCGGCTGCACCGGCACCTGCGCCGCCGCTCGCGCGGTGTTCCTGCGGACCAGCAGCAGGGTGACCAGCGCGCCGAGCAGCGAGGCGCAGCCGCAGATCACCACGCCGAGGGCCATCCCGTGCGCGAGGGCGTCCTGCGCGGCGGCCCTGGCGCTGTCGCTGCCCGCGTTGACCACCGCGAGCGGACCGGCCGCGGCCTCCATGCCGGCGTCGGCGCCGCTCAGCTTGCCGACCAGCGCGGAGGAGGCCGCGCTCATCGCGATGGTGCTGATCACGGCCGGCCCGAGGCCCTGGCCGAACTCGCGGACCAGGCTGGTGGCGCCGCTCGCCATGCCGGTCATCTCGATCGGCACCGCGTTGACGGCGGCCGAGGTCAGCGAGGAGACCACGCAGATGAAGCCGATGCCGAGCAGCAGCACCGGGCCGATGAAGGCCGCGAGGGAGGTGGTGGTGATGGGCAGCGCGGCGATCCAGAACTGGCCGGCGGCCATCGGCAGCAGGCCGCCCATCAGCAGCCAGCGCGGCTCGACGCGGGTGAGCATCTTGCTGAGCACCGGCGCGAGGAGCAGCGGGATCAGCTGGAGGATGACGAACGGCATGCCCGCGCGCAGGGCGCTGAGGTGCATCACCGCGCCGAGCCGGATGGAGACGCAGTAGGCGGTGCCGATGAAGCCGAACATGCCGGTCAGCGCGACCACCGCGGCCGCCGCGAACGACGGGATCCTCAGCAGCTCCAGGTTGAACATCGGGGAGGCGGCGCGCCGTTCCGCCATCACGAAGCCGACCAGGGCGACGGCGGCGAGGACCAGCGCGAAGACGATGGCGGGGCTGCTCCAGCCTCGGTCGCCGCCCTCGATGATGCCCCACAGCAGGGCGGTGAGGCCGACGGCGATGCTGATCTGGCCGGGCCAGTCCAGGGCGCGCCCCTCGGGCGCCTTGGAGTCGGTGACCAGGGCCCAGCAGGAGATGCCGACCGCGATGCCGAGGACGACCGGCGGCACGAACGCCCAGCGGAAGTCGGCGACCGTGGCCAGGATGCCGGAGGAGAGCGGGCCCACGGCGGAGGCGAGGGAGATGCTCAGCGCCCAGGTCGAGACCGCCCTGGCACGGTCCTTCTCCTCCGGTGTCGCGGCCGCGATGACGGCGAGGGAGCTGGGGAAGAGCGCGGCGGCGCCGATGCCGGCGAGGGCCTGCCCGATCCAGAGCATGGTGATGTTCTGGGAGGTGGCGTTGAGGAGTTCACCGACCGCCAGCACGAATCCGCCGAGGACCAGCAGCCGCTTACGGCCGAACAGGTCGCCCACCACGCCGAAATTCAGTTCCAGGATCGCGGTGGGCAGAATGAATGCCGAGGTGACCCAGGCGACCTGAGATCCCGAGGCTCCGAATGCGCTCTGGATTTCCCCGTTGATGGGCGAGGGGACGGTAATGCACAGCTGCGCGGCGGCAACTGCCAGACAACAGGCTATGAGCGTGCCCACGTCCAGTCTTTTCACAGCTTTGGTCATTCCCTGCTCCATCTCACGGGTTGACGGTGGTGCCGCGCTCTTCGGCTTCGGCGAGTTCGCCGTCCTCGCCGAGTTCGCCGCGTTCTATGAGTTCGATGAGATTTCCCTCGGGGTCCCTGACCCAGGCCATCCGCACCCCGGGTTCGGGGGACGGGCCGGGGGCGAGGACCTCGCCTGCCCCGAGGGCCGTCAACGCGGCGTACACGGGGTCGAGTTCGGGGGTGGTGACCGCGAAGTGCCCGTACCCCTCGGTGAGGACGGCGATCATCGGGTCCGGTGCCCTGAGGCCGGGCGCGGATCCGGGCCTGGCGAGCAGTTCGAGCCGCCAGCCGTGCGGGTGTTCCAGGACGACACCGGTCAGTCGGGGGCCGTCGAGACGGAACTCGAAGACGGTCTTCAGACCGAAGGCCGTTTTGTACCAGTCGAGTTGGGCGGGCAGGTCGCGTACGTTGACGCCCACGTGGTCGAGTCGTGCGTGCATCCGCGCTCAGCCCGCCATCGCGCTGTCGCCGCCGTCGACCATGAGGTCGGCGCCGTTGACGAAGGCCGCCTCGTCGGAGCAGAGGAAGGCCGCCGCGCGGGCGATGTCCTCGGGCTGTCCGACCCGGCCGACCGGGATCCGTGCCTCCAGCCGGTCCTTCGGGCCGTTCGGGTCGTCGAGGAAGGGTGCGGTGGCCGAGGTGCGGGTCATGCCGGGGGCGATGGTGATGACGCGGATGTGGTGCGGGGCGCCGGCCGCGCACAGGTGCTTGCTCATCGCGAGGACCCCGCCCTTGGCGGCGCCGTGCGGCACCATCGGCATGAACGGCGCGCCGCGCACGGCGGCCACGGAGGCGACGTTCAGGACGGCCCCGCCGCCGCGTGCGATCAGGTGCGGCCAGGCTGCCCGGGTGCAGAAGTACGGGATGTCCAGCTCGTTCCTGATGGTGAAGTACCAGTCTTCGGCGGGCATCGTCTCGAAGGGGCCGTTGCGCAGGGCGGAGGCGTTGTTGTAGAGGATGTCGATCGCGCCGAATTCCGCGATCCCGGCCTCGATCCACTCCCGCGCCCCGGCCTCGGTGGAAAGGTCGACCGGCGCCAGGGAACGCATGACACCGCCGGCCTTCTCAACGAGTTCCACGGTTTCCGCGGCGTTCTTCTCGTCGATGTCGCAGCCGAATACCGTGGCACCCTCCGCCGCGAACACCTGTGCCGCGGCCCGGCCGATTCCAGCCCCCGTTCCACTGATGAAAGCGATTTTTCCGGCCAGTCGACCCATGATTGCCAAGTCCCTTGTCCATGCCGCCGAAGTGCGGTGGTGGCAGCGTAGGTAGGGCCTATGGCCAGAACAAGAAATGCGTCAGCGAAACGCCATCGGGGGTTCGTATGGCTGGTATGCGCCTCAGCCGCCGGGCCGGGGGCGCAGCCGTACCGGGAGGGCGCGCACGCTGTTGCCGACGAAGCTGGCCTGCCGGGCGAGGCCGACCTCGGGGACGGCGAGGTCCAGGGCAGGGAAGCGGTCGTAGAGCCGTTCCAGGGCGACCGTGGCCTCCAGGCGGGCCAGCGGGGCGCCCAGGCAGTAGTGGGCGCCGTGACCGAGGGAGAGGTGGCGGACGGCGTCGGGGCGGGCGGGCCGGGTGACGTCGAACCGGCCGGCGTCCGGGCCGTGCGCGGCGGGGTCGCGTCCGGCGGCCGAGTAGCCGGCCAGCACCGGGGTGCCCGCGGGGATCACCGTCCCGTCGACGGTGAGGTCCCGCACCGGGTAGCGGAACGGGAAGTAGCTGACCGGTGCGTCCCAGCGCAGCGTCTCCTCCACCACGTCCGCCCAGCTCGCGTCACCCTTGCGGACGAGTTCGAGCTGGTCGCGGTGGCCGCACAGGGCACGCACCGCGTTGGTGATCAGGTTGAGGGTGGTCTCGTGCCCGGCGATGATCATCAGCACCAGGGTGCCGATCAGCTCCTCCTGGCCGAGCCGGTCGCCGTCCTCGTCGCGGGCGGCGATCAGGGCGCTGGTGAGATCGTCGCCCGGACGTTCGGCACGGGCGGCGGCGACGGCGGCCAGGACGGCGACCAGCTCCCGGTTGGCGGCGACGGCCTCGGCGGGGCCGATGTCGGTGGCCACTACCTGGTTGGTCAGGTGGTGCAGCCGGTCGCGGAACTCCGCGTCCACGCCCAGGAGTTCACCGATCACGCCCATGGGCAGCGGCAGCGCGAAGTGCCGGCGCAGATCGGCGACGCCGTCACCGCCGGCCGCGGCCCGCTCCAGGTCGTCGAGCAGGGTGCCGGTCAATTCCTCGATCCAGGACCGGAGTTCCTCGACCCGGCGTGGTGTGAAGGCCCTGCTGACCAGTCCGCGCAGCCTGCGGTGGTCGGCGCCGTCGGCGGTGGTCATGCCCCGCACGGTGGCGAAGGTCAGCAGCGGCCAGCCCGCGGGGATGCGGCCCTCCCGCAGCTGCGTGAAGTGCTGGGCGTCCTTGGCGACTTCGGGATGCTGGAGGAACTCCCTGAGCGCCTCGTGCCCGAGCACGGCCATGCCCTCGACGCCGCCGGGCAGCACGACCGGGGCCACGGCACCGCGCGCCAGCAGCCCGGCGTTGTCGGCGTGCGGACAGCCTCCGGCGGGGTCCAGGCGGTGCGGCACGGGCGGGGTCTCCACCAGGGGCTCCTGACAGCGATACGACGCGGACAGAGCCGATCGTAGGCGCCCGCGGGCCTGCGGGAAGAGGCTTTTCCCGGCCGGTGCGGCCCGGGACGGAGCGGTCGGCGGCGGGAGTACCGTGACCGGTGCCATGCGGGAATACCGGTGACCGGTGCCATGTTGACGATGGCGGAACCCCGGGTATAGTGCGATCAGCACGTGTGAGCGCCCTTCGATCGGGCGCCGAGTGCCGGTTCCACTCCTCCAGCCGCATCGCCCGTCGCTTCCCGACCGGCCGTCGGCTTCTCAGCACCACCTCGTGACCAGGGCCTTTCCGCCGTTCCCGAGGTGCCGTTCCCCGCCGCACGGAGGCCTGCGCACACGCCCTCCCGCTCGCGGCCCACTCCCCCTTCACCGCTGTCTTCCGTCCGCGAAAGGACCACCTCTCATGACCACCACACTCGAACCCCCGGTACAGCAGCAGGACCGGCCGGCCACCCGGCCCGTCACCGGTGTCCTCGACATCGACGCGGGCGGGAAGGGGCAGCTGCGGGCCCCGAGCTGCCTGCCCTCCCCCGCCGACCCGCAGGTCTCCGCGGCGCTGATCCGCCGTCACGGCCTGCGCAAGGGCGACCTCGTCGAGGGCGTCCGCGGCGACCGGCGCACGCTGACCGAGGTCACGCGCGTCAACGGCCGTACGCCCGAGGAACTGCGCGGCCGCCGCCACTTCCGCGACCTCACCCCGCTGCACCCGCACGAGCGGCTCCGCCTCGAACACCCCGCCGCCGGGCTCGCCGGACGGGTCACCGACCTGTTCGCGCCCGTCGGCAAGGGGCAGCGGGGGCTGATCGTGGCCCCTCCGAAGACCGGCAAGACCGTGCTGCTCCAGCAGTTCGCGGCCGCCGTCGCCGGCAACCACCCGGACTGCCACCTCATGGTGCTGCTGCTCGACGAGCGCCCGGAGGAAGTCACCGACATGCGGCGTTCCGTGCGCGGCGAGGTGTACGCCTCCACCTTCGACCGGCCCGCCAAGGAGCACATCGCCCTCGCCGAACTCGTCGTCGAGCGCGCCAAGCGGCTCGTCGAGGACGGCCGGGACGTCGTCATCCTCCTGGACTCCCTGACCCGGCTGTGCCGGGCCCACAACAACGCGGCCGCCTCCAACGGCCGTACCCTCAGCGGCGGTGTCGACGCCGGCGCGCTGCTCGGCCCGAAGCGGTTCTTCGGCGCCGCCCGCACGGCCGAGGAGGGCGGCTCGCTCACCATCCTGGCCACCGTCCTGGTGGACACCGGCTCCCGGGCCGACGGCTACTTCTTCGAGGAACTGAAGAGCACCGGCAACATGGAGCTGCGCCTGGACCGCGAGCTGGCCTCCCGGCGGGTCTTCCCGGCCCTGGACATCGCTCCCTCCGGCACCCGCCGCGAGGAACTCCTGCTCACCCCGGCCGAGTTGACCGCCGTACGCGGACTGCGCCGGGTCCTGCAGAGCCGGGAGGGCACCCCGGGCGGCCTGGAGACGCTCCTGGAGCGGCTGCGGGAGACCCCGGACAACGCGACCTTCCTGCGGCGCGTGCAGCCGACCCTGCCGGCGGGCTGAGACCCCGGCGCCCCTCCCGGCGGGCACACGCCCGGGCCGGGCGTGCGGCATCCGGGTTGCTCACGGCCTCCGACCGGCCCTGGCAGCGCGCAGGACGCCGCCCCCGTTCCTACGTTGATCATATGACGATCGGATTCCCTGACCGATTCCCTCGGCGAGCGGCGGTGACGACCTGCTCCGTCTGCCTGGCGGGCCTGCTGGCGCTGACGCCCGGCACGGCCGCCGCCGGCACCCGGGGGCCGGCCCCGGCCCCGCCTCCGAGGGCGGTGGTGCCCGGGCCGTCGCTGCTCTACCACTCCGGCACGCAGGTGCGGCCGCACCCCGGCACCCCGCCGGTCCCGGACCTCTCCGCGCTCTCCTGGCTGGTCGCCGACGCGGACACCGGCCAGGTGCTGGCGGCCGACCACGCACACCGCAGACTCCCGCCGGCCAGCACCCTCAAGACCCTGTTCGCCCTCACCGTGCTGCCCGTCCTGCCCGCCGACCTCCCGCACCGGGTGACGTCGGCGGAGCTGGCGGACGTCCCCGAGGACAGCAGCCTGGTCGGCGTCGAGGCGGGCCACACCTACCAGGTGTCCGACCTGTGGCGCGGGGTCTTCCTCAGCTCCGGGAACGACGCCGTGCACGTCCTCGCCGCGCTCGACGGGGGCTGGCGGCGCACCACCACCCGGATGCAGGCCAACGCCCTCTCCCTGGGCGCCCTCGACACCCACGTCGTGTCCCCCGACGGCTACGACGCGCCGGGGCAGGTCTCCTCCGCGTTCGACCTGGCGGTGTTCGGCCGGGAGGGGCTGCGCAACCCCGACTTCGCGCGGTACTGCTCCACCGCCGAGGCCCGCTTCCCCGACGGTGCCGGCTGGTCGTTCGGCATCGAGAACACCAACCGGCTGCTGACCGGCGAGGACGGTGTGGGGCGGTATCCCGGCCTGATCGGGATCAAGAACGGCTACACCAGCAACGCCGGCAACACCCTCGTCGCCGCCGCCCGGCGCGGCGGCCGCACCCTCCTCGTGACGGTGATGAACCCGCAGGACGGCAGCGTGTACGACGAGGCCCGTCAGCTGCTCGACTGGGGTTTCGAGGCGGCCGGACGGGTCGACCCGGTGGGCTCGCTGGACGGTCTGCGGGCCAGGCCCCGGCCGGGCCCGAGCACCGTACCGATGGCGGTGGCCACGCCACCCGAGGACGGCTCCGACTGGTGGGAGACCGCCGTCGTCGCGGGTTTCGCGGTGCTCGGCGCGGGCGCCGTCACCCTGGCGGTGCGGCTCAGGAGCGAACGCTCCGGGCGGGACTGACCGACCGGCAGGCCCAGCAGCAGACCCAGCGTGATCCAGGTGTAGACGTTGCTGCCGAGGAACCCGTCGACACCGGACGCGTCGTCGAACCACAGCCACACCACGCTGGTGCACATCACCGCGTAGAGGGCGCCCGCGGTCCGCGGGTGCCCGGCACGCGCCAGCAGCACGAACGACGGCAGCACCCACACCAGGTGGTGCACCCAGGTGATCGGGCTGACCAGGCAGGCGGCGAGACCGGTGAGTGCGAAGGCGGCCGTCCAGTCGCCGGCCGCCACCGCCTTCCGGGTACGCCACACCCACACGGCCAGCGTGAGCGCCACCACGATCGCCCACAGCGGTTTGTCCGGGTGGCCGAGCCGGGCCAGCACGCCCTGCAGCGACTGGTTCGAGACGTAGTCGAGCCGGCCGACCCTGCTGGTGTCCCAGAGCGCCCGGGTCCAGTAGAAACGGGACGCCCTCGGGTCGGCCCAGGCCGCGAGCCCGGTCGCGGCGAGCGCCACGGCCGTGGCGACACCGGCCGCCCGCCACCTGCGGCCGATCAGCAGCATGAAGATGAACAGGGCCGGCGTGAGCTTGATCGCGGCGGCGAGCCCGATGCCGGCCCCGGCCCAGCGGCCCCGCCCGCTGCGCAGCAGACAGCAGTCCGCGAGCACCAGGGCCAGCAGTATCAGGTTCACCTGGCCGAAGCTGAAGGTGTCCCGCAGCGGCTCGAACAGCGCCAGCCCGCACAGGGCCAGCGCCCACCGGTACCAGCCCCAGCGCCGCCAGCCCGGCCCGGCCAGGACGCGCAGCACGAACGCCAGCGCGGCCAGGTTCAGCAGCAGCGAGGCCGCGATGGCCAGGTGCAGCCCCACCAGCGCCATGGGCAGCATGCCGACGGCGGCGAACGGCGGATACGTGAACCCGTAGGTGGTCCCGGGCACCCGGTAGTCGTAGATCCGCCCGCCGTGGTGCACCCAGGTGTGCACGGTGCCGTAGTACACGCGCAGGTCGAACCAGTCGCGCAGCAACGGCACGGTGGCCGTGAACACCGTCACGGCGGCGACGAGGACCAGGACGAGCAGCACCCTCCCCCGGTCGGTCCGCGGTCGCAGCGGGCCCGTCATGCCGTACGCCCCACGGCCGGGGCCTGCGCGGCCTGGTGGGCCTGCCAGAGCACGACCACGCCGAGCACCCCGCCGGAGACGGCGAGGACCAGCTGGCCGATGTCGGCGGGGCCGCCGCTGGGCAGCACGGCGAGGGCGAGCACGCCGGTGACGGCCGCCACCCGGTGCCGCACCGAGGTGCTGGGCGCCGCGGCCGCTATCAGGAACAGGCCCCAGATGGCGTACCAGGGGCGGATCGCCGGCCCGAAGGCGGCGACCGCGGCGAGGCTCAGGCCGAGGGCGTAGACCGGGCGGGGCCGCAGCCGGACCCATATCAGCAGCACGGTCACCGCGGTGAGCGCGAGCCCGAGCAGGTGCCAGGCCGGGACGGCGAGCGGCGCCAGATCGCTGCCGAAGTGTTCGAGGACCCGGCCCGTGGCCCGGCCCAGCAGGCTGCTGAGCGCCCAGTTGTGCGGGGAGACGGGCGTGTCGAGCGCCCTTATCCACCCGTACCCGGTTCCGGCGACGGCGGTCGCCACCACCGTCGTCGCCCCGGAGGCGAGCGCCGTCGTCAGGGTGGCCCGCACGGGACTGCGGCCCTTGCGCGCCTGTACGACGATCACCGCGAGCAACCCGAGCGCCGCGGGCGCCTTGACCAGCGCGGCAAGGGTGACGAGCACGGCGCCGAGGACCGGCCAGCGGCCGAGCGCCGCGACCAGGCCGAGCCCCAGCAGACCCAGCATGATCGCGTCGTTGTGGGCGCCGGCGACCAGGTGCAGCAGCACCAGCGGGTTGAGGGCGCCGAGCCAGAGCGCGGCGGCCGGGTCGGCGCCGCTGTGCCGGGCCAGCCGGGGCAGCGCGGCCGCCATCAGGCCGACGCCGAGCAGGGCGACCAGCCGCATCCCGAAGAGCCCGGCCGGGAGTTCGCCGCGGGTCAGGCCGGACAGCAGCGAGGCCACGCCCATGAACGCGGGGCCGTAGGGGGCGGCGGTGTTCTGCCACACCGGGGCGACCTCGTCGGCCAGCGGGCCGCCGAGCTGGGCGGGTCCCGACGTGTAGACGTCCATGTGCGCGTCGACCATGGCGCCCTGCGCGAGGTAGCTGTACACGTCCCGGCTGAACAGCGGGGGCGCCAGCAGCAGCGGGGCCGCCCAGACGGCGAGGACCAGCAACAGCTGTCGCGGGGTGGGCGGTTCGGAACCGCGTACGAGGCGGCCCAGCAGCAGCCATGCCGCGATCAGCAGCACGACGCCGAAGTAGACGCCGACCAGGCCGAACGCCGCCTGCACGGAGCTGGGTGCGAGCAGATCCTCCACGGGCAGGGCACCGGCTGTCTCACCTCCCAGGGCAAGGAAGGCGGTGCCGGCCAGGCCGAGTACCTGGCAGCGGCGGAGATCGAAGGGAAAAGCCATGGCCAACACTGGGTCAGCGTGTCAATGGTGGGTGGCCGGGAAACGACGGGGTGTTTTCCTGCGAGAGACCTGGCTGTGACTGACCAGTGGGTCGTGGGCGGGTGCGGGTCAGGTGGGGACTGGTCGCGCAGTTCCTCCCCCAGTCTTCGGCCGGGGGTACCCCCAGCCCCCCCAAAAAAAGGGGCGCACCAGTGCCGTTCCTAGAACACTGACAGGCCGGTCAATGTCGTGAAGCGGTCGAGCGCCGCAACTCCCGCCACCGAGTTGCCCCGCTCGTCCAGACCGGGGCTCCACACGCACAGCGTGCAACGGCCCGGCACCACGGCGATGATGCCGCCCCCGACCCCGCTCTTGCCCGGCAGGCCGACCCGGTAGGCGAAGTCGCCCGCCGCGTCGTACGTCCCGCAGGTCAGCATCACCGCGTTGACCTGCTTCGCCTGGCTTCTGGTCAGCAGGCGGGTGCCGTCGGCGCGGATGCCGTGGCGGGCCAGGAAGGTGGTCGCGAGGGCCAGGTCGGCGCAGGAGGCGGCGACGGAGCACTGGCGGAAGTACTGGTCGAGGAGGACCGGGATGTCGTTGTCGATGTTGCCGTAGGAGGCCATGAAGTGGGCCAGCGCCGCGTTGCGGTCGCCGTGCTGGGACTCGGAGGCGGCGACCTCCTTGTCGAAGTCCAGGGAGGCGTTGCCGCTCTCGGCCCGCAGGAAGCCCAGGAGTTCGCCGGCCGCGTCGCCGGTTCGGGTCTGGAGGCGGTCGGTGACGACGAGGGCGCCCGCGTTGATGAAGGGATTGCGCGGGATGCCGTTCTCGTACTCCAGCTGGACCAGGGAGTTGAAGGGGTTGCCGGAGGGTTCGCGGCCGACGTGTTCCCACAGTTCGTCGCCCTCGCGGGCCAGGTCGAGGGCGAGGGTGAAGACCTTGGTGATGGACTGCGTGGAGAACGGCTGCCGCCAGTCGCCGACGCCGTAGACCGTGCCGTCCAGCTCGGCCACGGCCATGCCGAAGCTGCGGGGGTCGCAGGCGGCGAGGGCCGCGATGTAGTCGGCGGGGCGGCCGCGGCCCGGCGTGCGGCCTATCTCCTCGGCGATGCGCTCCAGGACCGGCAGGAAGGTTCGGGACGACGTCATTGTCATGATCACCATTGTGCCTCCGGACCGGTCCTGGCGCGCAGTCGCAGGTCAGGCGAGGGGTGAGCCGGTGCCGGCGACGACCTCGGGACGCAGCAGGCCGGCGAGCCGCTCGGCGGGCAACAGGCCCTTTTCCAGGACGAGTTCGGCCACGCCCCGGCCGGTGACGAGGGCCTCCTTGGCGATGTCGGTGGCCGCCGTGTAGCCGATGTACGGGTTGAGGGCCGTGACCAGGCCGATGGAGTTCTCGACGGTGGCCCGCAGCACCTCGGTGTTGGCGGTGATGCCGTCGACGCATCGTTCGGCGAGCGTGAGGCACGCGTTCCGCAGGTGCGTGATGCTCTCCGACAGGGAGTGCAGGATGACCGGCTCGAAGGCGTTGAGCTGGAGCTGCCCGGCCTCGGCGGCCATGGTGATGGCGACGTCGTTGCCGATGACCTCGAAGGCGACCTGGTTGACGACCTCGGGGATCACCGGGTTGACCTTGCCCGGCATGATCGACGAACCGGCCTGCACGGGCGGCAGGTTGATCTCGCCGAGCCCGGCACGCGGCCCGGACGACAGCAGCCGCAGGTCGTTGCAGCTCTTGGAGAGCTTGACCGCGATCCGCTTGAGCACACCGGACATCTGGACGAACGCCCCGCAGTCCTGGGTCGCCTCCACCAGGTTGGCGGCGGTGACCAGGGGCAGCCCGGTGATCTCGGCGAGGTGCCGGCGGGCCGACTCGGCGTACCCGGCGGGCGCGTTGAGCCCGGTCCCGATCGCGGTGGCGCCCAGGTTGATCTCGTGGATCAGCTCGACGGCCTCGGCGAGCCGGCTGCGGTCCTCGTCCAGCATCACGGCGAAGGTGGAGAACTCCTGCCCGAGCGTCATGGGAACCGCGTCCTGCAACTGCGTACGGCCCATCTTCAGCACGTCCCGGAACTCGACGGCCTTGCGCCCGAAGGAGTCCTGCAGCACGGCCATCGCCCTGAGCAGCCCGCGCACCGCGAACACGGTCGCTATCTTGACCGCGGTCGGGTACACGTCGTTGGTCGACTGCCCCAGGTTGACGTCCTCGTTGGGGTGCAAGTACCGGTACTCCCCCTTCCGGTGCCCCATCAGCTCCAGCGCCCGGTTGGCGACGACCTCGTTGGCGTTCATGTTCGTCGACGTCCCGGCACCGCCCTGGATCACGTCGACGACGAACTGGTCGTGCAGCTTGCCGTCCCGTATCTCCCGGCAGGCGGCGACGATCGCGGCGGCCTTCTCCGGCGCCAGCAGCCCCAGCTCCTCGTTGGCGAGGGCGGCGGCCTCCTTGACGGCGGCCAGGGCCTCGATCAGATGCGGGTAGGCGGAGATCGTCATGCCGGTGATCGGGAAGTTCTCGGTCGCACGGAGGGTGTGCACGCCCCAGTAGGCGTCGGCGGGCACATCACGGTCGCCGAGCAGGTCGTGTTCGCTACGAACAGTCATGAGTCCTGTTTCAAAGAGAGTGAGGGTGAAGCGCCCCGCAAGGGGCACTGGGGGTACCCCCGGCCGAAGGCTGGGGGAGGAACTGCGCGACCAGCCGCAAGCGGCCTGCAGCCGCCCACGACATGGCCACCCAGCCCCTAGGCGCAAACCGAAACCGGCTCCAGGGAACGAACGGGCCGCACACGCCCGACCTCCTTGCCGCCGCCGAGCAGCGCCTCCCCGTCGAACCCGCGCAGCAGCTCCGGATCGACTCCGGCCCTGGCCAGCGCAGCCGCCGTCACAGGAACCCGCGCCCGGTTCGCCCCGTCGGCGATCTTCACAGCGACGGCCCGCCCGTCCGGCAGCGCCGCGACCTCGACGCCCTCGAAGCCGTCCTTGGCCAGCAGCCCCGGCACGGCCGCCATCAGCGCGGCCACGTCACGCCCGGCACCGGACGCCATCTCGGCGTGTTCCCGCATCGCGTCGGCGACCCGCGCCTCCGGCGTACCCGGCGCGGCGGACACGATCCGCGACACCGCGCGCGCCAGCCCGTGCAGGGAGACGGAGAACAGCGGCGCCCCGCAACCGTCCACGGTCGTCGCCGCCACCCGCTGCCCGGTCAGGTCCTCGACGATCTCGGCGATGGCCTGCTGCAGCGGGTGCGCCGGATCGAGGTAGTCGTCCAGCGACCACCCGTTCAGCTTCGCGGTCCACAGCATCGCCGCATGCTTGCCGGAGCAGTTCTGGGCGAGGCGGGACGGCTGCCGTCCCTCGCGGATCCAGGTGTCGCGCACGGCGGAGCCGTACGGCATGTCCGGCACGTTGCGCAGGTCGGCTTCCGCGAGCCCGGCGAGGTCGAGGATCCGCCGGGTCCCGGCGAGGTGCCGCTCCTCGCCGGAGTGGCTCGCGGCGGCCAGCGAGAGCAGGTCGCCGTCGAGGGGCAGCCCCGCCCGCAGCATGGCGACGGCCTGGACGGGCTTGAGGGCCGAGCGCGGGTAGAACGCCGCCTCGATGTCGCCGAGCTGGAACTGGACCTGCCCGTCGGCGCCGAGGACGACGACGGAGCCGTAGTGGATGCCCTCGACGACCCCGCCGCGGATGAGATGGGCGACGGGGGCGTGGAGGGGTTCACGGACGATGGGTGCGGCCGCGGGGGAACTGCTGTACATCACTGCCTGGTCTCGGGTGAGGTGGGGCGGACCGGTACGCGGTTCACGCGTCGGATCCGGTGGACGTGCGCGCGAGGCGGCCGCGGATGGCGTACCAGCCGGCGACCAGCGCGGCGACGATCAGCGGCAGGCACAGCACGGTGGTGCGTCCGGCGCCGCCGTCGGCGTACATGAGGACCAGGACGGAGGCGAGGAACGCCAGCGTCACGATCTCGGTCCAGGGAGAGCCCGGCAGTCGGTAGCCCGGGCGGGAGAGTTCGCCGTTCTGGGTCTTCCGCCAGAACAGCAGGTGACAGAGCATGATCATGCCCCAGGTGGCGAGGATGCCGATGGCAGCGAAGTTCAGGACGATCTCGAACGCGTCGGCGGGGACCACGAAGTTGAGGCCGACGCCGAGGACACAGATACCGCTGGTGAGCAGGATGCCGCCGTACGGGACCTGGCTGCGGCTCATCCTCGCGGTGAACTTCGGGGCGGAGCCGTTGACGGCCATCGAGCGCAGGATGCGGCCGGTGGAGTAGAGGCCGGAGTTGAGCGAGGACATGGCCGCGGTGAGGACGACGAGGTTCATCACGCCGCCGGCCGCCGGGACGCCGATGTGGGAGAGCACGGTGACGAAGGGGCTCTGGCCCGCCGTGTACTTGTTCCAGGGCAGCAGCATCGAGAGGAGGACGACGGAGCCGACGTAGAAGAGGCCCACGCGCCACATGATCGAGTTGATCGCCTTGGGCATGATCTTCTCGGGGTTCTCGGTCTCGCCCGCCGCGACGCCGACCAGCTCGACCGACGCGTAGGCGAAGACCACGCCCTGGATGATCAGCAGCATCGGCAGCAGGCCGTTCGGGAAGACGCCGCCGTTGTCGGTGATCAGGGACGGGCCCGGGGTCGCGCCGTCCACCGGGTGCTGGGTGACCAGCAGGAAGATGCCGATGACCATGAAGACGACCAGGGCGCTGACCTTGACGATCGCGAACCAGAACTCCAGTTCGCCGAAGATCTTCACCGAGATCAGGTTCACGGTGAGAACCACGGCCAGGGCTATCAGGGCGATCACCCACTGCGGGATGTCGGAGAACATCCCCCAGTAGTGGGTGTAGGTGGCGACCGCGGTGATGTCGGCGATGCCGGTGGTGGCCCAGTTCAGGAAGTACATCCAGCCGGCCGTGTACGCGCCCTTCTCGCCCAGGAACTCCCGGGCGTACGAGACGAAGGCGCCGGAGGAGGGGCGGTAGAGGACGAGTTCGCCGAGGGCGCGCACGACGAGGAAGGCGAAGATGCCGCAGACCGCGTACGCGACGAAGAGGGAGGGGCCGGCGTCGGCGAGGCGGCCGCCGGCGCCGAGGAAGAGGCCGGTGCCGATGGCGCCGCCGATGGCGATCATGTTGACGTGCCGGTGCTTCAGCGACTTGCTGTAGCCGTGGTCCCCGGCGTCGACGTGACGGGACGAGGGGCGCGTCTCGTCTTTGAGGTGCTGTTCGCTCACGCCTCGGTTCCGCCTTCCTGGTGCTGGTCCGTGCGCGCGGGGCGCACGATGTGGGTGAGGGTGGTCTCGACGCGGTCGAGGTGGTGGCTCATGGCGTCCACGGCGTCGGTCTCGGAACCGTCCATCAGCGCTTCGACGATGGCCCGGTGCTCCCGGTTGGACTGCTCGCGGCGGCCGCCCAGCTCGTTGAGGAAGGCCGACTGACGCGCCAGTGCGTCCCGGATCTCCTCGATGACCCGGCGGAAGACCGGGTTCTGGGCGGCCTCGGCCACGGCGAGGTGGAAGAGGGTGTCCATCGCGACCCACGCGGTGGTGTCCGTCTCCCGCTCCATGCGGTCGAGCAGGTGGGCCAGGTGGTCCAGGTTCTCCGGGGTGCGGCGCAGCGCCGCGTACCCGGCGACCGGGATCTCGATGTGCCGGCGCACTTCGAGCAGGTCGCTGGCCGCGTAGTCGCCGAAGGTGGGGTCCTCGACGGCGCTGGCGACCACGAAGGTGCCCTTGCCGGTCTTGGAGACGGTCAGGCCCATCGTCTGCAGGGCCCGCAGGGCCTCGCGCAGGACGGGCCTGCTGATCTCCAGGCTGCGGCAGAGCTCCGCCTCGGAGGGGAGCTTGTCGCCCACGGCGTACTCGCCGCGCTCGATGGCGCCGCGCAGGTGCGCCAGTACCGCCTCCATGGCGCTCACGCGCCGCGGAGGCTGTCCGGCTGTCGGGCTGTCTGACAGGTTCACGAGGGAGATGTTCCGGGTTGCGGGACGAGGCTGTCAAGGTGTCGCGAAAGGAAACATTCACGGGGTGCGACACCTGAATGCGCAGGCGTCACACCCCGTGGCGGAGCGGTGACCGGTGGGCGCGAAGCGGCCCGGGCCGGTCAGGCGCTGATGGTTCCGGCGGCGAGGAGGCCGAAGAGGGCCAGGCCGATGACGATGCGGTAGATCACGAACGCGTTGAAGGAGTGCTTGGCGACGAACTTCAGCAGCCAGGCGATGGACGCGTAGGCGACGACGAAGGAGACGATCGTGCCGACGGCCAGCGGCGCGGCGCCCACCCCCGCGCCGAGCGCGTCCTTGAGCTCGTAGATGCCGGCGCCGGTCAGGGCCGGGATGCCGAGGAAGAAGGAGAGCCGGGTGGCGGCGACGCGGTCGAGGTCCAGGATGAGCGCGGTGGACATGGTGGCGCCGGAGCGGGAGAAGCCGGGGAAGAGCAGGGCGAGGATCTGCGAGCAGCCGACCAGCATCGCGTCCTTGAAGGAGGTGTCGTCCTCACCGCGCTTGTGGCGGCCCATCTGGTCCGCGCACCACATCACGACGGAGCCGGCGATCAGCGAGCCGCCGACCACCCAGAGGGAGCCGAGCGGTCCGTCGATCAGCGGCTTCGCCGCGAGGCCCACCAGGACGATCGGGATGGTCGAGTAGATGACCCACCACGCGAACTTGTAGTCGTGGTGGAACCGCTCCTCCTTGTTCGTCAGGCCCCGGAACCAGGCGGAGACGATCCGCTTGATGTCCTTGAAGAAGTAGACCAGCACGGCGGCGATGGCGCCCACCTGGATGACGGCGGAGAACCCGACGACGGACTGGTCGTCGACGGGGATGTTCATGAGCCCCTCGGTGATCTTGAGGTGACCGGTGGAGGACACGGGAAGGAACTCGGTCACCCCCTCGACTACCCCGAGGACGGCGGCCTGACCGACGGAGATGGCGCTCATGGGATCCAGTTCTGCAGAGTTTGGTCGACAGTGCTGTAGACAGTCCTACAGCGGGCGGGTGTGAAGCAAGTCCTAGGCCCACACCGACGGGGCGATCGCCACCCCGGCGAAGGCCGCCCCGAGCCCCGCCGCGAGGCTCGCGACGACGTTGGCGGCAGCGTAGAGCCCGGCGCCGGTCTCGGTCAGCCGGAGGGTCTCGTAGGAGAACGTCGAGTACGTCGTCAGCGCCCCGCACAGCCCGGTGCCGAGGAGCAGCTGGAGGTGCGGACTCGCGGCGCCCGCCGAGGCCGCACCGGTCAGGAGGCCAAGAATCAGACAACCCGTGACATTGACCACGAAGGTGCCCCAGGGGAAGACGGAGTCGTGCCTGGCCTGGACGGCACGGTCGGTGAGGTAGCGGAGCGGAGCACCGACCATGGCACCCAGTACCACCAACAGCCAGTTCACAACGACTTCTTACCCTTCACGTCCGATTCGCCGCTTTCTTCCGACCGGCCGACATACCGGATGACCTCGCACTCGTCCAAGGTCACGAGCCCCTCGGTCACCAGTTCGTCGAGCTGCGGCAGGAACGCCCGGACCCGCTCCTCCGTGTCCACGACGACGACCGCCACCGGCAGGTCCTCGCTCAGCGACAGGAGCCTGGAGGTGTGGATGCGGGAGGAGGCGCCGAAGCCCTCGATGCCCCGGAAGACGCTGGCGCCCGCGAGTCCGGCCGCGTGGGCGCGGTGCACGATCTCCGTGTAGAGGGGCTTGTGGTGCCAGATGTCGTCCTCGCCGATGTAGACGGTCAGGCGCAGGGCGCGGCCGGTCAGTCTCGTCATCGCTGCCTCCGGGTGAGGACACGGCGGGTCACGGTCGCCGCGCACCACACCGCCGCGAGGGCCGCGCACAGGGTCGCGGCGAGATACGCCAGCCCGGTGGCGGGCCGGCCGTGGTCGACGAGTTTCTGGATGTCGACGGCGTAGGTGGAGAAGGTGGTGAAGCCGCCGAGCACGCCGGTGCCGAAGAACGGGCGGACCAGGCGGTGCGCGGGGAGTCCCTCGGTGATCAGGACCAGGAACGCGCCGATCACCGCGCAGCCGATGACGTTCGTCCAGAAGGTCGCCCAGGGGAATCCCCCGGCGGCCGTGGGCAGGCCCAGGGCCAGGCCGTAGCGGGCCACCGCGCCGATCGCGCCGCCGACGGCGACCACCGCGACGACCGGTGCCTGGGCACGCCACTCGGGCCGCCGCCGGGGGCTCGGCTGGACTCGGAGGCTCTCGGCTTCCGGGGCTGTCATGGTCGTACGTCTCCTGTTCGGCACCGCCCCTTACGGGTGCCTCAGGGTACCGCCGGGCGTACCCGGCGGTCACTTCGCCGTGGGGGCCGCGCAGATCGCGACGCCGGGCTCCCGGACGCTGCCGAGAACCAGGTGCCGGCCGGTCCGGCAGACGCTGGTGACCATGCGGAAGCCGGAGTTGCGGCGGGCCAGGTGGTGGACGACCCGGCCGTGGTCGTCGACCGCGATGACGGCCACGGTGCCGACGGGGCGGTAGGGGGCGTGCACGGCGGCCCGGGCGGCCACCCGGCGGACGGCGAGGGGGCTGTGGTGGAAGACGTCGAGCGGGGGGTTGCGCGGGCCCGCGAGGGCGACCCAGAGGAGGTCTCCGTCGCGCCAGATGTTGTCGGGCATGCCGGGGAGCTCGGCGAAGAACTCGGCGCGGCCGGCCCGCGGGCCGGTGAGCCAGTAGCGGGTGAGGCGGTACCCGCCGGTCTCGGCGACGATCAGGAAGGTGCCGTCGCCGCTCACGGTCAGCCCGTTGGCGAACTGGAAGCCCTCCCAGGCCACTTCGGCCGTGCGCGCACCCGGTGCGAGACGCAGCAGGCGGCCGGTGCCGCTGTGCTCGACGATGTCGCCGATCCACTGGGCGAGGGGGTACCGGCGGCTGGAGGCGGTGAAGTACACGGTGCCGTCGGGCAGGGCGACCACGTTGCTCGCGAACCGCAGCGGCTCGCCCTCGACCGTGTCGGCGAGCACGTGGACGGCGCCGTCCGCGAGTCCGACGCGCAGCAGGCCCCGCTCCGCGTCGCAGACCAGCAGGTCGCCGTCGGGGAGGAGGTCGAGCCCGAGCGGGCGGCCGCCGGTCCGGGCGAGGGTGCGGACCCGGGCGGTGTCCGGGTCGCCGAGCCCGTCCAGGCGCAGGATCCGGCCGTCCTCGACGCCGGTGAGGATCCGGCCGTCCGGATCCGTCACCACGTCCTCCGGGCCGCGGCCGCCGACGGCGACGTAGTGGAGGGGGACGAGGCGCGTGGGTCGGTCCATGGGAGCCATGGTGGCAGGGGTGACCGCTCTCACCAGCCCTTCTCGAACATCCGGGCCACTTCGGCGATCCGGACCTCGTCGCGCCGGTAGTAGACCCGGTGCCGGATGCGCTTGGTGCGGAGCAGGCCGAGCCGGGCCAGCAGGCCCAGATGGGTGCCGGCGACCTTGCGGGAGACCCCGAGCTTGGCGGCGACGGCCCGGACGGTGACGCCGTCCTCGGCGAGGTCGGCGTGGCGCTGGGGCGGGAAGTGGGCCACCGGATCCTTGAGCCAGTCCAGGATCTCCAGGCGGCTTGCGCTCGTGGCGTTCCTCAGCATCCGACCGGCCTCCGTCCCTGCCTCCTCGCAGTGTGTGTTCCCACTGTCCCGCAGCCGAAGCGCCCGCGGGACGGAGTCCGGGCGCGATGTCCGAGATCGAACGGCCGTACGGGGTCGGCCGGTCGTGGGCTTGCCGGCACACCGGCTCCCGGACGGGGCGGAGGGGCCCGGCCGTCCCCTTACGGCCGGGCCCCCGTCAGTGGTGGTTCAGCGGTGGCTGAACCACGCCATGGAGGACAGCGCCTTGTCGTCGTAGCCGAACAGGGCCTGGTTCTCCCAGCCGTTGCCGGACGTGGCGTCGGTCGGGTCCCAGCCGTTGCCGGTGACGGCGGTCCAGGTCGCCTCCCAGTAGAAGACGCCGAGGCCGCGGCCGTTCGGGACGGCCTCGACGATGTTCGCGACGGCGTTCATCCAGGCCAGCTGGCCCGCGGCGGTGGCCGGGTAGCCGGTGACCAGTTCGCTGCTGGTGTCGATCTGGTTCTCCAGGGAGTCGTCCTGGGCGAGGGTGAACGGGTAGGCGGTCTCGGCGACGAAGACCGGCTTGGAGTAGCGGGAGGCCACGTCGTCCAGGGTGGTCTGGGCGGCGGCCAGCGAGCCGTGCCAGTAGCCGTAGTAGGACAGCCCGATCACGTCGTAGTCGATGCCGTAGGTCTTGGCGTTGTCGAACCACCAGCGGACCGTGGCGTCGTCGCCCGCGTTGGCCAGGTGCAGGGCGACCCGGGTGGCGGAGGAGACCGCCTTGGCCGCGCTGTAGCCGGAGTTGATGAGGCCGGCGAGCTGGGACCAGTTGCTCGTGGAGCCCTCGGACCAGAGCATGCCGCCGTTGATCTCGTTGCCGATCTGCACCATGTCGGCGGTGGTGCCCTGCGCCTTCAGCGCGTTGAGGACGTCGTAGGTGTGGTTGTAGACGTCGGTCTTGAGCTGGCTGTAGGAGTGGCCGGACCAGGCGGCGGGCTTGGTCTGCTTGCCCGGGTCGGCCCAGGTGTCCGAGTAGTGGAAGTCGACCAGCAGCTTCATTCCGGCGGCCTTGATCCGCTTGGCCATGGCGAGGACGTGCGCCTTGTCGTTGTAGCCGTCGGCCGGGTTGACCCAGACCTTCAGGCGCGCGTAGTTCATCCCGGCGTTCTTGAGGATGGTGACCGCGTCCCCGGTGGTGCCGGAGCTGGTCTTGTAGACCCCGCCCTTGGCCTCGCTCTTGGCCAGTGACGAGATGTCGGCGCCCTTGATGGACAGGCCGGTCGACCCCGAGGCGAAGGTCAGGTCGTCGACGTTGATCCAGTTGCCGGCGTTGGCGTCGGAGTAGACGCTGATGGTGCACTGGTTGTTGGTGACCGCGATCGAGGTGACGATCCGCACCCAGCTGCCGGTGGAGACCGGCAGGTCGGTCCGCTGCTCCGAACTCCCGCAGTTCTTCAGGGATATGTACGCGGAGTTCTGCCCGCCGCTGGAGCGGGTCCAGGCGGTGAGCGTGTAGTTGCCGTTGGTCAGCCCCGACAGGTACTGGTACGTCTCCACCTTGTAGGCGGAGGCCGAGTAGTGGCTGAGGCGGTAACTGCCGCTGTGGCCACCGGACTCGGTGTACGAGGCGCCCGTGTCGCCGTACTCCGACCAGCCGGTGGGCGTGGCCACGCCCGCACCGTCCGACTCGAAGCCGCCGTTGGTGAGGGTGCTCGCCGCCTGGGCGGTCTGCGCCGGGAGGGCGGTGAGGGCGAGCCCGGCCAGGAGCGGCAGCAGCAGGGCTCTGAGGGTGCGTCTGGGATGGAACATCATCGTCCGTCGTCCCTTCGACGTGACTGGGGTGGGGTGTCCTCCGGGGGGCCGGAGGAGAGGCCCCTCCGCCCGCGGCTCTCGTGGCACTCGCGGACGGAGGGGAGTCTCGGCGGGTCCGGGCCGGCGGCGCTGCCCGGCCCGGCGGACGGGCTCAGCCGTCGAGTCGTACGACCCGGACGGTGCCCGCGGGGACCGCGAGGCGGCCCGCGGCGCGTTCGCCCGTCAGCAGCTCGGTGCCGTGCGCCTCCAGCGGCACCTTGGCGTCGGTGGCGGTGTGGTTGATCGCGAAGAGAAAGCTCCCGGACTCGCCGGTGCGGCGGACCACCTCGACGTCGCGGGGCAGTTCGGCGCGGGGCGCGACCCGTGCGTCCTCGGCGGCCCGGCCGAGCAGGGCGTCGAGGCCGTGCGCGTCCAGGCGCGTCGACACGTACCAGGCGGTGCCCTCCCCCAGCCGGTGCCGGGTGACCGCGGGCCGGCCGGCGGTGAGGCCGTCGGCGTAGCTCCAGACGGTCTCGGCACCGTCCGGGACGACGAACTCGGTCCACACGTCGCCGGTCAGCTCGGAGCCGTCGGTGCCGGTCAGCCGCACCCGCTGGTCCTTCAGGAGCGGGGAGAACTCCTCGACCGTGAGGCCCAGGGTCTCGCGGAGGGTGCCGGGGTAGGCGCCCTCGTGCACCGCGTCGTGCTCGTCGACGATCCCCGAGAAGTACGAGACGACCAGCGTGCCGCCGTTCGCGACGTACTCGCGAAGGTTGTTCCCGGCCGCCTCCGTCATCAGGTACAGGGCCGGTACGACGACAAGGGGATAGGCCGACAAGTCGCTTTCCGGGTGGGCGAAGTCGACGGTGAGGTGGCGGTCGTAGAGGGCCTCGTAGAAGGCGTCGGCGCGTTCGCGCGGGTCGTGGTCCTCGCTGGGGCGCCACTGGAGGTTCTGCGCCCACCAGGACTGCCAGTCCCACAGGACGGCGACGTCGGCCTGGGTTCGGGTGCCCCTGATCCGGGTCAACGAGTCGATGGAGGCGCCGAGTCCGACGACCTCGCGCCACACCCGGGTCTCCGTGCCGCCGTGCGGGAGCATCGCGGAGTGGAACTTCTCGGCGCCGCGCCGGGACTGCCGCCACTGGAAGAACATGGCGCCGTCGGAGCCGCGGGCCACGTGCGCGAGGGAGTTGCGGGCCATCTGGCCGGGGCCCTTCGCGGGGTTGCGGGGCTGCCAGTTGACGCCCGAGGTGGAGTGTTCGAGGAGCAGCCAGGGGGCGCCGCCGGCGACCGAGCGGGTGAGGTCGGCGGCCATGGCGAGGTTGACGTGGGTGCGGCGCCCGTCGGTGATCAGGTAGTGGTCGTTGGTGACCAGGTCGACCTCGCGGCCCCAGGCCCAGTAGTCCATGGAGTCGCACTGGCTCAGGGCGGTCATGAAGTTGGTGGTCACCGGGACGCCGGGCGAGAGGCGGTGCAGGATGTCCCGCTCCATGCGGAAGTTCTCGCGGATGGTGGCGTCGGCGAACCGCTTGTAGTCGAGGGCCTGGCCGGGATTGACCACGGTCGGGGTGACGCGCGGCGGGTTGATCTGTGCCAGGTCGGTGTAGTGCTGACCCCAGAAGGCCGTGCCCCAGGCCTCGTTGACGGCGTCGACGGTCCCGTGGGCGCCCGCGAGCCAGCGGCGGAAGTGGGCGGCGCAGGAGTCGCAGTAGCAGGCCGAGACCGGGACGCCGTACTCGTTGTGGACGTGCCACAGCGCGAGCGCCGGGTGGTGGCCGTAGCGCTCGGCCAGACGGGTGGTGATGTTCGCGGCGGCGGCGCGGTAGTCGGCGTTGGAGTGGCAGATGGCGCCGCGCGAGCCGAACTCGTAGCGCACGCCCTCCGCGGTCACCGGCAGGGCCTCGGGGTGGGCGCGGTAGAACCAGGCGGGCGGTGCCACGGTGGGGGTGCCGAGGTCGACGCGGATGCCGTTCTCGTGCAGCAGGTCGAGGACCCGGTCGAGCCAGCCGAAGTCGTACTCCCCCGGCGCCGGCTCCAGCAGGGCCCAGGAGAAGATCCCGACGCTCACCATCGTGACCCCGGCCTCGCGCATCAGCCGGACGTCCTCGTGCCAGACGCTTTCCGGCCACTGCTCGGGGTTGTAGTCCCCGCCGAAGGCGAGCCTGGTCAGGCCCCTGGGGGTGGTGTCCGGCATTGGATCTCTCCCGTTTAATCGATCATTTGGGAACGTTCACACACATCGATCGTGGCGCGAGCCCAACATAACCGCACAGCAACAACCATTGACAAGTGTCCGGGATGTTTCTCTACTGTGAACGCTCACAGAGCATGACACGGACTCGCGACGGGCGATGATCCGGGTCTGAGAACGCTCACACATCTGCATGGCAGGCCCCCGCCACGGGCGGGGGCCCAGGTCAGGGGAGAGATCCATGCCGCACACGAAGCGCCGCCGCCTCGTGACAACCGCCGTCGCCGTCTCGCTCGGCGCCACCGCCCTCGCCGCCTGCGGCTCGTCCGACGACGACAGCAAGGCGGACTCCGGTCCGGTCTCGCTGACGTACTGGGCCTGGGCGCCCGGTATGGACAAGGTCGTGGACCTGTGGAACAAGGGCGAGGGCAAGAAGGACCAGATCACCGTCACGGTGAAGAAGCAGGCGTCCGGCGACACGCTGGTCACCAAGATCCTCACCGCGCACAAGGCGAAGAACGGCCCCGACCTGGTGCAGGCCGAGTACCAGGCGCTGCCGACGCTGGTCAGCAACGACGCGGTCGCCGACATATCCACATCGGTCGGCGACGCGAAGGCGAAGTTCGCCGACGGCGTCTGGCAGCAGGTCACGCTGGGCACGGACGCGGTGTACGCGGTGCCGCAGGACATCGGCCCGATGATGTTCTACTACCGCGCGGACCTGTTCAAGAAGTACGGCCTCAAGGTGCCGACCACCTGGGACGAGTTCGCCCAGGACGCCCGTCAGCTGAAGAAGAAGGCACCCGGCCTCGACCTGACCACGTTCTCCGCCAACGACTCGGGCCTCTTCGCGGGCCTCGCCCAGCAGGCCGGCGCCAAGTGGTGGACCACCTCCGGCGACAAGTGGAAGGTCGCCATCGACGACGCGGCCACCCAGAAGGTCGCCACGTTCTGGGGCGGTCTGGTCAAGGAGGGCGTCATCGACAACCAGCCGATGTACACCCCGGCCTGGAACAAGGCGCTGGACACCGGCAAGCAGATCGCCTGGGTCTCCGCCGTGTGGGCGCCGGGCACGCTGACCACGGCCGCGCCCGACACCAAGGGCAAGTGGGCGATGGCCCCGCTCCCCCAGTGGTCCGCGTCCGAGAACGTCACCGGCAGCTGGGGCGGCTCCTCGACCGCCGTCACCACCGACTCCAAGCACCGGGCGGCCGCCGCCAAGTTCGCGGCCTGGCTGAACACCGACGGCGAGGCGCTCAACGCGCTGGCCAAGGAGAGCGGCATCTACCCGGCCGCCACGAACGCCCAGACCAGCGGTGCCTTCGCCAGCCCGCCCGCCTACTTCTCGAACCAGTCGGACTTCTACACCAAGGCCGCCGAGATCGCGAAGACCACGGCGCCCTCCGCCTGGGGCCCGAACGTGAACGTCGCGTACACGTCCTTCAACGACGCCTTCGGCACCGCCGCGAAGAACAAATCGGACTTCGCCGCCGCCCTGCAGAAGATGCAGGACGACACGGTCGCCGACATGAAGAAGCAGGGCTTCGAGGTCTCTCAGTGACCAGCCCCACCGTCCGGAAGCCGTACGGGGTCAAGGGGGCCCCGTATGCCTTCCTCATCCCCGCCGCGATCCTCTTCGCCCTGTTCTTCGCCCTGCCCATCGGGTACGCGGTCTGGCTCAGCTTCCGCAAGGTGCACGTCTCCGGGCTGGGCCTGGGTGCGGGCGCCCGCACGGAGGTCTGGGCCGGCCTGGAGAACTACAAGGACGCCCTCACCGACAACGAGTTCTACGACGGTGCGCTGCGCGTCCTCGGCTACGGCTGCATCGTCGTCCCGGTGATGCTGGGCCTCGCCCTCCTGTTCGCCCTGATGCTCGACTCCGAGCGGGTCCGCCTCGCCCCGTTCACCCGGCTCGCGATCTTCCTGCCGTACGCCATCCCCGGCGTGGTGGCCGCGCTGCTGTGGGGCTTCCTGTACCTGCCGGACGTCAGCCCCTTCTACTACGTGCTCGCGAAGCTGCACCTGCCGCAGCCCGACCTGCTGGACGGCGGGCCGCTGTACCTGGCCCTGTCCAACATCGCGGTGTGGGGCGGCACCGGCTTCAACATGATCGTCATCTACACCTCGCTCAGGTCGATCCCGGCCGAGGTCCACGAGGCGGCGAAGCTGGACGGCGCCACCCCGCTGCAGACCGCCCTGCGGATCAAGATCCCGATGGTGGCGCCCTCGCTGGTGCTCACCTTCTTCTTCTCGATCATCGCGACGCTGCAGGTGTTCAACGAGCCGACCACCCTCAAGCCCCTGACCAACTCGGTCAACACGACCTGGAGCCCGCTGATGAAGGTGTATGTCGACGCCTTCGCCAAGGGGGACATCTACTCCGCGGCGGCCGAGGCGACCCTCATCGCCCTCGCCACGCTGATGCTGTCCTTCGGCTTCCTGCGGGCCGCGAACCGCCGCAACAAGCAGGAGGCACCGGCATGAGTTCTCTTGCCGTCCGCAAGGCCGCCCCGGCCGCCGGAACGACGCCCGGCACCGCCCAGGGACCGCCGCTGCGCCGCCGCATCGCCCTGGTCCCGACGCTCACGCTCGTCCTCGGCGCGATCTACACGCTCCTCCCGGTGGCCTGGGTGGTGATCGCCTCCACCAAGTCCGGCAGCGAGCTGTTCTCCACGTTCACCTTCCTGCCCGGCACCGGCTTCCTGGACAACCTCAAGGACCTCAACGCCTACCGCGCGGGCATCTACTGGCACTGGATGGGCAACTCCGCCCTCTACGCCGGCCTGGGTGCCCTGCTGTCGACGGCGGTGTCCGCCTTCAGCGGCTACGCGCTCGCGACCTACCGCTTCCGCGGCCGCGAGACAATCTTCAACGTGCTGCTCGCCGGCGTGCTGATGCCCCCGGTCATCCTCGCCATCCCGCAGTACCTGCTGCTCGCCAAGGCGAACCTCACGGACTCCTACCTGTCCGTGCTGCTGCCGCAGATCCTCTCGCCGTACGGCGTCTACCTCTCGCGGATCTACGCGGCCGCGGCCGTGCCCTCCGACGTGGTGGAGGCCGGGCGGATGGACGGGGCGAGCGAGTGGCGGATCTTCACCCGGATCGCGCTGCCCATGATGGTCCCGGGCATGGTCACGGTGTTCCTGTTCCAGTTCGTGGCCGTCTGGAACAACTTCCTGCTGCCCTACATCATGCTGAGCGACGACGAGAGGTTCCCGCTCACCCTCGGTCTGTACACGCTCCTGGAGCAGGGCGCCAACACCCCGGCGCTGTACACCCTGGTGATCACCGGCGCGTTCCTGGCCGTACTGCCGCTGATCGCACTCTTCCTGGTCATTCAGCGCTTCTGGAGCCTTGACCTGCTGTCCGGGGCCGTAAAGTCATGACCATGAGCAGTAGTGCGGGGGGCCGGCGCAAACCGCCGACGATCCATGACGTGGCGCGCGAGGCCGGTGTCTCACGGGGCACCGTCTCGCGGGTGCTCAACGGCGGGCACTACGTCAGCCCGGCCGCTGCGGAGGCGGTCAACGACGCCATCCGCAGGACGGGTTACGTCGTGAACCGGCACGCCCGCTCGCTGATCACCGGACGTTCGGACTCGGTCGGCTTCCTGCTGACGGAGCCGCAGGAGCGGTTCTTCGAGGACCCGAACTTCAACGTGCTGCTGAGCGGTTGCACGCAGGCGCTGGCGAGCCACGACATCCCGGTGCTGCTGATGCTGGCGGGCACGAAGGACGAACGGCGGCGGATCACCCGGTACATCACCGCGGGGCACGTCGACGGGGTGCTGCTGGTGTCGAGTCACTCCGGCGACCCGGTCGCGGAGGAGCTGCGCGAGGCGGGCGTGCCGCTGGTGGCCTGCGGCAAGCCGATCGGGCTCGGCTCGAAGGTGAGCTACGTGGCCGCCGACGACCGGGACGGCGCCCGGGACATGGTCCGGCACCTGCTGGACGTGGGGCGCCGCCGGATCGGCATGATCACCGGGCCGCTGGACACCCCGGGCGGTGTGGAGCGGCTCGCCGGGTACAAGGAGGTCCTCACCGAGGCGGGCATCGCGGTCGACGAGGCGCTCGTCGTGCCCGGGGACTACAGCAAGGCGAGCGGCGAGGCGGGGGCCGAGCGGCTGCTCGCGCAGGCCCCGGACCTGGACGCCGTGTTCGTGGCCTCCGACCTGATGGCGCAGGGCGTGCTGGCGGTGCTCCAGCGGGCCGGCCGGCGGGTGCCGGATGACATCGCTGTCGGCGGTTTCGACGACTCCCCGGCGGCCACCGCGGTGACCCCCCAGCTCACCACCATCCGCCAGCCGTGGGACCGGATCAGCAACGAGATGGTCCGGGTGCTGCTCGCCCAGATAGGGGGCGAGGACCCGGCGGCGGTGATCCTGCCGACGGAGCTGGTGCGGCGCGAGTCCGCGTGAGCCGGGCGCGCTCCGGGGTGCCGGGGGGGGCGTTGTCGGGCAGCTGCGGCCGCGTGGGGGCTGGTCGCGCAGTTCCTCCCCCGGCCTTCGGCCGGGGGTACCCCCAGCGCCCCTTCGGGGCGCTTCCTCAAGCGGTCAGGATTGGAGAAGCCGCGGTGGGCGGCGCCGTCCTAGCGTGGGATCACCGGCCGGAAAGCGCCGGTTCCCCTGTCGCGAGGAGTGAGAGCGCCATGAGCGAAGGCGTGCAGACGATCATCTACCCCGTCAAGGACACGGCGCGGGCCAAGGCCCTGTTCGGTGCGCTGCTGGGCGTCGAGCCGTATGCCGACGAGCCGTACTACATCGGGTTCAAGGCCGCCGGGCAGGATGTCGGCCTCGACCCCAACGGGCACGCCCAGGGCCTGACCGGGCCGACGCCGTTCTGGCACGTCACCGATCTGCGGGAGCGGCTCGCGGCGCTGCTGGCGGCGGGCGCCGAGCTGGTCCAGGACGCACGGGACGTCGGCAACGGGCGGCTGGTCGCCTCGGTGAAGGACGCCGACGGAAACATGGTGGGGCTGCTCCAGGACCCGGTGGCCTGAGACTGCTTGCACCCGCACTAGTTGCGCACTCAACAATTGGCTTGATCGGTGTTACGGTGCGGGTATGGCAGTGAAGACGGCCGAGGCCCGGCTCGAGGAACAGTGGCGGGACATCCTGTCGGTGCACGCGCGCACCATGTGCGAGATCGACCGGGTGCTGCATCCGCACGGGCTGGGCGCGAGCGATTTCGAGGTGCTCGACCTGCTCGCCACCGAGACCCCGGCCGAGGGTGACCACTGCCGGGTGCAGAACCTGGTGGGCCGGGTCCACCTGAGCCAGAGCGCCCTCTCCCGGCTGATCGGACGGCTGGAGAAGGACGGCCTGGTGGAGCGTTCGGTCTGCGTCGAGGACCGGCGGGGCGTATGGGTCGCGCTCACCCCGAAGGGCCGCGCCCTGCACGCCGAGGTCCGCCCGCTGCAGCGGGCGGTACTGGGGCGGATGCTCGAAGGCGCGGAGGGCTAGAGCGCGAACTCGATCCCGTCGGGGAGGACCTCGACGCCCTCCGCGGCCACCTGGGCGCGGGCCCTGGAGGCCGGGTCGACCAGGGGGTTGGTGTTGTTGAGGTGGGTGTAGATCCGGCGGGTGCGGGGATGGCGGGCCAGGGCGGCGAGGCTGCCGTGGGCGCCGGAGACCGGGAGGTGGCCCATCGCCGCCTGCCGGCGGGGACCGGAGCGGACCGTGGTGCCCATCTCGCGGGCGGTGAAGAAAGTGCCGTCCAGCAGGACGCAGTCGGCCTCCGCGCAGAGCTCGTCCAGGACGTCGCTCCAGGAGCCGACGCAGGGGGCGTACAGCAGCACTCCCCCGGTGGCCAGGTCCTCGATGCGGTACGCCGTGACCCAGCGGCCGTCGGATTCGGCGAGCGCGGCCGGGACGTACGCCGGGACCTTGGCGCCGACCGGATGGGCGGTGACGACCAGGCCGCCGGCCAGCACGAAGCCGCCGTCGGCCAGGCTGTCGGCCCACTCCCATGGGGCGTAGCTGTCCAGGGCGCCCCGGGCCGGGGCCAGCACCGTCCGCACCGGCGGGGCCGCGTACACCTTGAGGTCCGGCGCGCCGCGCAGCACGGTCAGGCCGGTGACGTGGTCGGCCTCCGCGTCGGTGAGCAGCACGCCGCGCACCGGGGTGTCCCGGGGGCCCGGTCCCGGCCACAGCGCGGCCGTGGCGGTGAGCTGGGCGCGGATGTCCGGGGAGGCGTTGAGCAGCCACCAGTCCCGGCCGTTGCCGGTCAGCGCGACGCACTCCTGGGTCCGGGAGGGCAGCTTGCCGTCCCGGGCGGCGGCGCACAGCGCGCAGGCGCAGTTCCACTGCGGGAACCCGCCCCCGGCGGCGGTGCCCAGCAGGACGACCCTCACGACGATCCGCCCCTCTCGGTCTCCCCGGCCCCTGCTGGGATCTTCCCTCAGGATGCGCCGCGCTACCCGTCGACGGGGGGAACTTCCGGCCGTCCTTCGGGCGGCCGCCGGTCCACCGGGCGGAGCGGCGGGATCGGTTCCGAGGGGAAGTCGCGGTCACCGGTCCACAGCGCGGGTACGGCGTCGCAGCGGCGGCACAGCTCGTAGGCGACCGCCTCGTAGTTGACCCGCCAGCCGTGGAAGTGCGGCCAGGCCTCGGCGGTGCCGCGTTCGGCCCGGAAACCGGTCTTCTCCAGCATGGTCACGGCCTCCTCGAACTCCCCGTAGGTCAGCTCGATGGGGGCGTCCGGGGCCGGGTCGGTGTCGAAGGTGGCCCGCACGGAGGCTGCGATGTCACGCAGTGCGGTGAACCCGGCGCGCAGCACCAGCCGGGCCTCCGGCGGGGCGGAGCGCGGGGCGAGCGCGAGCTGCATGGCCGCCGCGTCCATGACGGCGATCAGGCCGACCAGCCAGCTGCGGTAGGGGCGCGGCGAGCGGAACGCCAGCAGAACCGGGTAGGTGGCGTGGCTCTCCCCCATGTCCGCGGCCAGCCGCTCCCAGGAGCGGTACAGCTCGGGCAGCGCGGTCTCGGTGTCGACCAGCCACTGCCGGGCGAGGATCTCCGGTCCCCAGGCGGGCTCGCCGGCCCGGGACTGCAGGAGGGTGACCTCCAGTTCGCGGCGGTTGTAGGCGGCGTACAGCGTGGGCAGGTAGGCGATCTGCAGCGCGATGACGACGGGGCCGGTGGCGGCGGCGACGAAGTCGAGCGCGGACAGGCGCAGCCGGGCGCCGCTGGCGAACCCGAGGGTGAACAGGCTGGAGCCCGCCTCCCGGAACGCGGTGCTCCAGGAGAGCGGGGAGAACCCGTACAGCAGCATCCCGAAGCCGAGGAACACCCCGCCGAGCCAGGCGGCGAGCATGCCGACCAGCATGAGCGGGGCGAGCCAGGTCTGCGCGCGGTCGATGGACCGGTAGCCGCCGCGGTGCGCGGTGAAGCAGAGCACGCGGCGCAGGCCCCACCACAGCCGGTACACCAGCACGGAGTACAGGCCCCGGGGGACCACGAGCGTGCGCAGGATGCTGCGCAGGACCAGGATCAGTACCAGTCCCCCGGCCACCCCGGAGATCCATTCCATGGCGCCATTCTGGCCCGCACGGCGGCCTCCCGGTGACCGGAGCGCCCAGTTCAGCCCGCCGGCCGGGCCAGCAGGGTGCGTACGCCCTCCGAGGTGAGCGTCAGGGCGTGCGCGGAGCTGCCGTCTATGGCGAGCGAGAGGTTGTCCTCGGGCCACTGCGAGGCGAGCGCGCCGAGCGGCACCACGCGGTAGCGCGAGACCGTCGGCAGCAGGCCGGTCAGCTCCCCTTCCGAGGTGAACACGGGGACGACGGGGTCGCCGTCGGGGCGTTCCAGGACGGGCAGGGCGATCATCGCGGGGTCGGCCGCCTCGGCGGCGTCGTCCGGGACCGGGACCAGGACGTCGCTGTGTGCGAGCGTGTCCAGGGCGGTGCTGTCCTCGGCGTTCACGGCCAGCGTGTCGAGCGCCCGCTGGGCCGGCGTCGGGAAGTCGTCGTGTGCGGGTGTCTCCATGGCAGATCCCCAGGTAGCGGTGGTGGTACAGGCCGCGGGTCCGGCGGGCACCGGGCGGCCACGGCACGCGTACCCGGTCGGGGCCGGGGCATGCACCGGGGACCACCAGGGCTTTCGCCACCCCTGGGAAGAGCGCGCCCGAATCCGCAACGGCGACGGCTCGCGACCCGGAAACCGGCGGCCGGGGGTGGTCGGGGCGGAGTGAGGGGTGGTGCGGGGGCAGTTCCCGGTGGCACGTGCCTCGCGCTCCGTCCCCCCGGCACCACTCGCGGCGCGGGTGCGGGGGTAGGGGTAGCCGCGGACGGTGACGGTCCGCATCCGGCCCGTCGCCCTTGCGACACGAGAGAGGGACAGCGATGTCGGTCGAGACCGGTACGACGCCCGCGGCGGACGCCGAGGAGCGGGAGCAGCAGAGCCTCGGTACCGCCGCGGCTCGGAACCTCACCACGACGACCAAGTCCGCACCGCAGATGCAGGAGATCAGCTCACGGTGGCTGACGCGGGCGCTGCCGTGGGTGGACGTGCCCGGCGGCACCTACCGCGTCAACCGCAGACTGTCGTACCGGGTCGGCGACGGCCGGGTGAGCTTCGTGCAGACCGGTGCGCAGGTCGCGGTGATCCCCGCCGAGCTGGGCGAACTGCCGTTGCTGCGCGGCTTCGAGGACGGCACGGCGCTGCAGGCGCTGGCGGCGCGGTTCGAGCAGCGGGAGTACGCGCCGGGGCAGGTGATCGCGGCGGCGGGCCGCCCGGCCGACCACGTGTACCTGGTCGCACACGGCAAGGTGGAGCAGGTCGGGGAGGGACCCTACGGCGGCGAGGCGGTCGTCGGTCTCCTCGCGGACGGTGACACCTTCGGCGGCCGGGTGCTCGCCGGACTCGACGGCGCCTGGGAGTTCACGGCCCGCGCGGCGACGGCCACCACCGTGCTGGCGCTGCCGCACACGGCGTACCAGGAGGTCGCGGCCCGCCACCCCGACCTGCGGGCATACGTGGAACTGGCCGGGCTGGACGGGCACCGGGAGACGAACGCCTTCGGCGAGGCGGAGGTCGCGCTCAGTGCGGGGCATGCCGGCGAGCCGGACATCCCGCACACGTTCGTGGACTACGAGCCGGCGCCACGCGAGTACGAACTGAGCGTCGCCCAGACCGTGTTGCGCGTCCACACCCGAGTGGCCGACCTCTACAGCCGGCCGATGGACCAGACCGAACAGCAGCTGAGGCTCACCGTGCAGGTGTTGCGGGAGCGCCAGGAGCACGAGCTGGTCAACAACCGGGACTTCGGCCTGCTGCACAACGCCGACCACGGCCAGCGGATCTCCACCCGTTCGGGCCCGCCCACCCCGGACGACCTCGACGAACTCCTCGCCATGCGGCGGGACACCACGCACCTGTTCGCCCACCCCCGGGCGATCGCCGCGTTCGGCCGGGAGTGCAACAGGCGCGGCCTGTACTTCGGCGGCGTCGAGGTCGACGGCCACCACCTCCCCGCGTGGCGGGGCGTCCCGCTGCTCCCCTGCGGCAAGATCCCGGTGACCGGGGCCCGCACCTCGTCCGTCATCGCGCTGCGCGCCGGCGAGCAGAACCAGGGCGTGATCGGCCTCCTCCAGACGGGCCTGCCGGACGAGACGGAGCCGGGCCTGACCGTCCGTTTCATGGGCATCAACGAACAGGCGGTCGCCTCCTACCTGGTCACCGCCTACTACTCGGCCGCCGTCCTGGTCCCGGACGCCCTCGGCATCCTGGAGAACGTGGAGGTGTCCCGCCGGGACTAGGCCAGCAGTTCGGCAGTGGTCGTCACCCGGATCAGCGGGCGGTACAGGTCCAGCAGGTGCAGCGCCTTGGCGTGGGAGTCGCCGTCCGCGCCCGCGCAGGCGTCCGCGACGACCAGGACCTCGGTGCCGGCGTCGGCGGCCGGCAGGGCGGTGGACAGGACGCAGCAGTCGGTGCTGACGCCGGCCAGGACCAGGCGTCCGTGCGGGGCGGTGAGTTCGGCGAGTTCGGGGGTCCACTTGCCGAACGTCGGTGCGTCCAGGACGACTTCGGCCTGCCGCTCGAACTCGTCCGTCAGGCGCCACAGTTCGGCGTCCGGGGGCTGGAGGGCGAACGGCCACCGGTCGTAGTACGCCTGCCAGGCTCCGGTGGGGTGGGCGGGGGCGACGAAGCGGGTGAAGACCGTGCGGTTGCCGAACGCCGGGAGCAGGCGTCGTACGCCCGCCGCCGCCTCGGCGTAGCGCGGGGCGCCCCAGGGGCCGGCGGGGTCGGCGAAGACGTGCTGCATGTCGATGACGGCCAGGAGGCCGGGAGGAGTGCTCATGCGGTCGTCGCCGGGGTGCTCGCGGGCAGGTTCTCCTGGGCCCGGACCCGGCCGCGCCCCAGGGCGAGGGTGCCAAAAAAGCCGAGCGCCAGGGCGGCCAGGACGCCCAGGTTGGCGTACGCCCAGGCTCCTGACCTGCCGCCGAGGCCGAGCGGGGCCAGCAGGTAGCCCTGCCAGGTCAGCCAGCTCGCGGCGGTGTTGGTGACCAGGCCCCAGCCGAGGGCCGTGGCGGCGAGCGTGAGGAGCAGGGGCAGGAGGGGGACGTCGCCGTAGCGGCCGGCGGGGCGGTAGAGGTCGGTCTCGTCGTAGTCGCGGCGGCGCAGCACCAGGTCGGCGAGGACGATCCCGCACCAGGCGGCGATCGGCACGCCGAGAGTGGTGAGGAAGCCCATGAACTGGCCGAGGAAGTCGTCGGCGAAGAAGACGATGTAGACCGAGCCGGCGATCATCAGGACGCCGTCGACCAGGGCGGCGAGGTAGCGGGGCACGGGCAGCCCCGCGGAGAGGAGGGCCAGTCCCGAGGAGTAGATGTCCAGGACGGCGCCGCCGACCAGACCGAGGACGGCGACGACGGCGAAGGGGACCAGGAACCAGGTGGGGAGGATCGTGGTGAGCGCGCCGATGGGGTCGGCGGCGACCGCCTTGTCCAGGGTCGCGGAGGAGCCCGCGAGAAGAAGGCCGAAGACCAGCAGGAGGAGCGGGGCGGCGGAGCCGCCGAAGGTGGTCCAGCCGATCACGCCCCGGCCGGAGGAGGCGCGCGGGAGGTAACGGGAGTAGTCGGCGGCCGCGTTGACCCAGCCGAGGCCGAAGCCGGTCATCATGAACACCAGTGCGCCGACGAACTCCTGGGCGGAGCCGGACGGGATCGCGTTCACCGTCGCCCAGTGGATGTGGTCGGCGACGAGGACGACGTAGACGACGGTGAGGACGCCGGTCACCACCGTGATCACGGTCTGCAGCCGCATGATCAGGTCGAAGCCCATCACCCCGCCGAGCACGGTCAGCGCGCACACCACGATCAGCGCGACCACCTCGGTCCCGGTGCCGCCGCCCCAGCCGAGACGGGTGAAGACGGTCGCGGTGGCCATGGTGGCGAGGGCGATCAGGACGGTCTCCCAGCCGACGGTGAGCACCCAGGAGACGACCGACGGCAGCCGGTTGCCCCGGACGCCGTACGCGGCCCGGCTGAGCACCATGGTGGGTGCCGAGCCCCGCTTCCCGGCGACCGCGACGAAGCCGCAGAGCAGGAAGGAGGCGAGGATGCCGAGGACCCCCGCGGCCAGCGCCTGCCAGAAGGAGATGCCGAAGCCGAGCGCGAAGGCACCGTAGCTCATCCCGAGGACGGAGACGTTCGCGCCGAACCAGGGCCAGAACAGGGTGCGCGGGGTGCCCTTGCGGTCGGCGTCGCCGATCACGTCGAGCCCGTGCGTCTCGACCTGGAGCTGTCTGCCGGGTTCCCGTGCGTCCGCCATCGTCGGCCCATCTGTCCAGGTGTGTTGGCTGGAGGCTAGGTCGGCCCGGCGACAGGGGTCAAGGACGAACGATCAGACCGGATCGGACCCGAACCGGCCCGCGGCGCCCGGCAGGGCTCCACTCCGCACCCGCCGGACCTGCGGCTCCGTCAACCGCACGGGTGCGCAACCCGGTTGGACCACCCCGATTTGACACCGCCGGCGACCGGCTCCAGTCTGTGCTCATGAAATCCATTTTCAAAAGGAGGGCCGGCTAGCGATGCGCGTGGCTTTCGTCGGCAAGGGCGGCAGCGGCAAGACGACGCTGTCCGCCCTCTTCACCCGTCACCTGGCACGGTCCGGCGCACCGGTCGTCGCGATCGACGGTGACATCAACCAGCACCTGGCCCACGCCCTCGGCCTCGACGAGGACGAACTCTTCGCGGCGCCGCCGCTGAGCGCGCGGACCGGTGAGATCAAGGACTACCTGCGCGGCACCAACCCCCGGATCACGTCCCGGGAGGCCATGGTCAAGACGACGCCGCCGGGGCACGGCTCACGGCTGCTGCGGCTGCTGGGCGACGACGAGGTGCACTCCCGGCACGTCCAGGAGGTCGGCGGGGTGCCGCTGATGGTCACCGGGGCGTTCGCCGGGAGCGACCTCGGGGTGGCCTGCTACCACTCCAAGCTGGGCGCGGTGGAGCTGTACCTCAACCATCTGGTGGACGGCCCCGGCGAGTACGTGGTCGTCGACATGACGGCGGGCGCCGACGCCTTCGCCTCCGGTCTGTTCACCCGTTTCGACATGACCTTCCTGGTGGTCGAGCCGACCCGCAAGAGCCTGTCCGTGTACCGCCAGTACCGGGACCACGCCGCCGAGTTCGGCATCCCGGTCGCCGTGGTCGGCAACAAGGTGACCGGTGCGGACGACATCGCCTTCCTGCGCGAGCGGGTGGGCGACGATCTGCTGGCCCACTGCGAGCTGTCGCCGTACGTCCGCGCCCAGGAACAGGGGCGCGGCAGCGGCGCGCTGGAGGAGCACAACTCCCGGACCCTGGAACGGCTGCGGGCCGCGGTGGACGCGCGGGGCAAGGACTGGGAGGCCTTCCAACGGCACGCCGTCGAGTTCCATCTGCGCAACGCCGCCGCCTGGGCCGACGCGGCGACGGGCCAGGACCTGGCCGCCCAGGTCGATCCGGACTTCCGGCACGGACCGGCGGCGCTGCCCGCCTTCGCCTGAGCGCCCCCGATCGGCCTCCGGGCCGGGCCGACCTTCGAACATCCCTTTCCGACAACCACTTTGAGAAGAACAGGACACCGCCACATGTCGCTCGACGTCTCCCCGCAGCTGCTCGCCGAAGCCGAGAACGGCGCGGTGCGGGAGGAGGAATTCGTGGAAACCGTCCGCAGCTCGCTGCCGTACGCGTACGACCTCGTCGCCCGGCTCACCACTGAACTGCGCGGCGGCACCGCCGAGTTCGCCGACAACCAGACCCCGCCCCCCTCGGAGAAGGAGCGCGGGCAGCTGCTGCGGGCGCTGTCCTCCGACGCGATCCGGGGCAGCCTGGAACGGCACTTCGGGGTCGCCCTCGCCTTCCAGAACTGCCACCGGGTCGCGGTGTTCCCGCCGGAGGCGCGGGGCGGCGAGACGCACACCCGCTTCACCTCGACGCGCGCACAGATCCTCAACCAGTCGCCGGAGTTCCGCGACTGCTGAGTTGCCGGTCGGCCATGCAGGCTCCGGGAAACCGCACCGGCCGCGGCCCGGGCCTGCGGTCAGGGCGCGGATCGGCGGGAGCCGCCGCAGGTGCTGCTCGACGTACCCGGCCTGGGTGGCGGCGGTCCGACGGCCCGTCGGGAGCAGGCCCTCGCGGAGGTAGTACTCGATCGCCGGCTCGCCGAGCAGGAACGCGCCGCCTCCTGAGCCCCGCTCCGGGCGGAGGCATCCCGTCGGGGTCCCGCCGCCCTTACCCGGCTCAGCCGACGACGATCTCGGCGAACCGCTCCGCGCCGACGTTGCCCCCGGACAGGACGACCCCGATGCGGCGCGGCAGCGGCGCCACCCGGTGGGCGAGCAGCGCGGCCAGGCCGCTGGCACCGCTCGGCTCCAGCACGGACTTCAGCCGCTCGAAGGCGAACCGCATCGCGTCCTTGATCTGGTCGTCGGTGGCCAGTGAGATGTCGTCCACCAGGCGCTGGTTGACGGAGAAGGTCAGCTCGCCGGGGATGTCGGCCGCCTGGCCGTCGGCGATGGTCCTCGGCACCGGGATCGCTACTCGGTGCCCCGCCGCCAGGGACCGCCTGGTGTCGTCACCGGCCTCCGGCTCGACGCCGACGACCCGGATCCCGGGCAGCAGGCCCTTGGCCGCGGTGGCGCTGCCCGCGATCAGCCCGCCGCCCCCGACGGGCACCACCAGAGCATCCAGTTCGCCGACCTCCTCGATGAGTTCGAGAGCGGCCGTGCCCTGCCCGGCGATGACGTGCGGGTGCTCGTACGGCGGGATGAGCGCGAGCCCTCGTTCGGCGGCGAGGGCCTCGCCGATCGCGACCCGGTCACCGGTGTAGCGGTCGTACGTCACGATCTCCGCGCCGTATCCGGCGGTCGCCTCCAGCTTGGCCCGCGGGGTGTCCTCGGGCATCACGATGACGGCGGTGGTGCCGAGTTCACGGGCGGCGAGGGCGACGGCCTGGGCGTGGTTGCCGGAGGAGTAGGCGGCGATGCCCTTGGCCAGCTGTCCGGCGGAGAGCCGGGACGCGGCGTTGTAGGCGCCCCGGAACTTGAACGCGCCGATGCGCTGGAGGTTCTCGCACTTCAGGAAGACCTCGGCGCCGACCAGCTCGTCCAGGGTGCGCGAGCGCAGTACGGGGGTGCGGTGGGCCACCCCCTTGATCCGTGCGGCCGCGTCGTGCACGTCCTGGAGGGTCACGGGCGGGGTGTCGGGCATCTTCGTCCTCCGTTCCGGGCGCCGGCGGGCGCCGGGTGAGTGTCGACGGTCTGGAAATATTGTCTATCATCTGGACGGGAAGTCCAGACCCGATCCCGGTTGGGGGCAGCGATGACAGACGGAGCGGCGGCAGCGAGCGGCGCCGACGCGACGCGGGCCGAGCAGGACGCGATCATCGCGGCGCTGTCCCCGGTCGTCGACGGGATCGTGGCGACCTTCGGCTCCTTCTGCGAGGTCGTCGTCCACGACTTCCGCCGCCCGGAACGCTCCGTCGTGGCCCTCGCCGGGTCGGTCACCGGCCGGGGTGTCGGCGGGTCGATGAGCGAGATCGGCATGAAGCTGCTGGCGGCCGGCGACGACGCGCGCGACGAGCTGAACTACCTGACCCGCACCGGGGACGGGAAGCTGGTCAAGTCGTCGACGATGGTGCTGCGCGACTCGGCCGGTACGGCGTTCGGGGCGCTCTGCGTGAACCTCGACGTCACGGCCGTGCACCAGGTGCACGCGCTGATCGGCGGCCTCGCCGACGTCACCGCCGTCCCCGAGGCACCGCCGACCACCACGTTCGGCGACGACATCGCCGCCGTACTGGACTCGATCGTCGACGCCCGCCAGCTGCGCCGGCCCAAGCCGTGGCCCCAGCTCAGCCGCGAGGAACGGCTGGAGCTGTTCCGGGACCTCGACCGGCAGGGCGTCTTCGCGGTGCGCGGCGCGGTCCAGCAGGTCGCCGGACGCCTCGGCATCTCCCGGGCCTCCGCGTACACCTACCTGTCCGCGGCACGGCAGCGCCCCGAAGGGGCGCGGGGAACTGCGCGACCAGCCACAACGGCGCCGCAGACGGACGGCTGACGGCAGACGGCAGACGGCAGACGGCAGACGGCAGATCGCGGCACTTCCAGCGGAGCGCTCAGCCGATGTCGACCACCCGCGCCCAGTGTGGCGGCGCGTCCGGTACGTAGTCGGGCTCGTCCTCCTGCCACGACGTGCCGCCGTACTGCCGGGGGAAGAGGCCCACCACCGTCCGGCAGGCGGGCTGTGTCCTGGGCCAGGGTGTCTGACCGTCGGTGAGCGCCACCACGACGTCGGGGGCCGGCCGTGCCCGCAGCGCCCTGGCGAAGCCCGCGCGCAGGTCCGTGCCGCCACCGCCGACGAGTGCGATGCCCTCCGCGCGGCACAGCGGCTGCACGGTCCGGGCGGCCGCGTCGCAGGACAGCACGGAGACCAGATCCCGGCGGCCGCCGACGGCGCGGGCGATCGCGGCCACCTCCAGGAGGGCGCTGCCCAGTTCGGCGTCGCTGACCGAGCCGGAGGTGTCGATGACGACCGAGACCCGGGGCGGGCGGCGGCGCAGGCTCGGGAGGACGACACCGGGCAGGCCGGCCGAGCGGCGCGACGGGCGGCCGTAGCTGTAGTCGTCGCCGGCACCCGCGGCCGAGGCCGCCGAGCGGACCGCCGCACCCAGCAACTCCCGCCAGGGCTGCGGCGGATGGAAGGCGTCCTCGGCCCAGCGCCGCCAGCCGTCCGGGGTGCTGCCCGGGCGGCCGGTGATGGCCTGCGCCACCCGGAACCGGACCCCGTCCCGCTCCTGCTCGCTGAGGCCGTGCGCGCCGTCCGGCCCCAGGTCCCACTCCCGGTCCCGGCCGTCGGCCCCGCTGCCGCAGTCCAGCCAGGTGAGGTCCTGCGTCAGCGGCCCGAGCCGGAACTGGCGCAGGTAGTCCTCCATCAACTGGCCTTCGGGCAGCCTCAGCATGTACGGCCGGACGGCGCCCCGGGGCTGCACCAGCCCGTCGCCGTACGCGTCGTCGTTGATCTCCAGGTCCGCCGCGATGTTCATCCGCAGCCGCTCGCCGGCCCCGGTCAGCCCGCGTTCCCGCGCGACCCGGTCGCTGCGCGCGTGGTGGTCGCGCAGCAGGTGGGACACCTCGTGCACCCACACGCCGGCCAGGTCCTCCTCCGGCATCCGGTCGACGAAAGCGGGCGAGACGTAGCACCGCCAGTGCTTGTCGACGGCCATGGTCGGCACCTGCCGGTCCGCCACTACGTGCAGGGCGAACAGCGCCGTGGCGAGGTAGGGCCGGGCCCGGGCGGCCT
Organism: Streptomyces sp. NPDC013157; assembly: GCF_042899865.1. Classification (NCBI taxonomy): domain Bacteria; kingdom Bacillati; phylum Actinomycetota; class Actinomycetes; order Kitasatosporales; family Streptomycetaceae; genus Streptomyces; species Streptomyces sp. NPDC013157. The sequence goes on from NZ_JBIBAK010000005.1 coordinate 493,515, forward strand.
GGAGCCGGGCGGCGTAGAGCTTGTCCAGGTCCAGTGCCCCGGCCGGGACGGCGCCCGGTGCCGTGTCCGGTGCGGCGGTCGACTCGGCACCCGGTTCGGCGCCCGGTTCGGGGTTCATCGGCCCGCCTTCGCCGCGACGCGGTCGGCGGCCCGGTCGGCCCGGCGGGACACGGACACCACGCCCGCGAGCCGTTCGATCGCCGCCGGGACGTCCCAGTCGTCCCGGCGCAGCGAGGCCAGGGTGGTGGCGGGGACGACGACGAGGTCGGGGGCTCCGGTGTCCAGGGCCCGCACCAGCAGGGCCCAGGCCGCGTCCCAGCGGGCCCGGTCCGGCCGTTCGCGGACCGCGGCGACCACGCCGTCGAGCACGGCCTGGCGCAGGTCACCGCGCTCGGGCAGGTCGGCCGCGGCCGGGTCCGCGAGCAGCGTCTCGGGGTCCGGGAGCTCCATCCGGTCGACGCTCGCCAGCAGTTCGAGCCCCGGGCCGTCCCCGACCGTTCCCCTGACCAGGAGGGAGAGCACGTCCCGGGAGGAGCCGGCGGCGTGCGCGAAGGCGACCAGGCGCAGGGTCATGTCCCAGCTCCGGGGCGACGGCCAGGCGCCGCCCCGGCGCATCTCGCCGTTCGGCAGCCGGTGGACGAGCGTGGGGCGGGTGGCGAGCAGGCCGCACACCGCGCGGCGCGCGAAGTCCACGGCGGCGGGCAGCCGGTCCGGGTCGAGCCGGGGCAGGGTGGCCCGGGGCCAGGTGCCACCGAGACCGCGGACGACGACCTCGTGGTCGTGGGCCCACTGGAGGTGCACGAACCGGTTGGCCAGCGGCGGGCTCAACTCCCAGCCGTCGGCGGCCGAGGACCGCGGGTTGGCGGCGGCCACGATCCGTACGCCGGGCGGGAGCCGGAGAGCGCCCACGCGACGCTCCAGGACCAGCCGGAGCAGGGCGGCCTGTACGGCGGGGGGCGCGGTGGACAGCTCGTCGAGGAACAGCAGGCCCCGGCCGGCCTGCACCAGTCGTACCGCCCAGTCCGGCGGGGCCATCGGGACGCCCTGGACGGCGGGGTCGTCGCCCACGACGGGCAGACCGGAGAAGTCGGACGGCTCGTGGACGCTGGCGATCACCGTGGTCAGCGGCAGGTCGAGCGCCTCGGCCAGCCGGTTCAGGGCGGCGGTCTTGCCGATGCCGGGCTCGCCCCACAGGAGGACGGGCAGGTCGGCCGCGACGGCGAGGGTGAGCGCCTCCAGCTGCGTGTCGGGCCGGGGTTCGGTGGTGGAGTCGCCGAGCAACGCCGACAGGGTGTCCGCGACGGCGAGTTGGTCAGGGGCATGAATGGTCATGAGTGATCACCTGGGGATGTGAGAGGGCAAGTGGGTGGGTGTCAGCGCCGGTTGGCGAGGCGTGGACCCAGGCGCGGGTCGCGGACGGACCGGAGTCGCCGCGCCCGGACCGGCCCGGTGCGGGATCCGGCGAGGCCCGCCCGGTAGAGGCCGTAGGCGATCCGGCGTTGCGCGGCCGCCTCCAGTTCGTCCTTCAACGGGCCGTCGCGGAGCACCGCTTCGGGCCCCAGCAGTCCTTCGACGACGGCCAGCGCCCCGGCGATGTCCCCGTGGTCGAGGCGTTCACGGACGCCGGTGAGGCAGTCGGGGCGGCGGTGCGCCTCGTCGATGACCCGCAGGCAGGGCAGGGGCGGACCGCCGAGCGCCACCAGGAGTTCCTCGCGCCGCAGTTCGTCCGGGGAGTGGTCCAGCGGGGACAGCACCCCGTCGACCATGCCGATGCGGTGCCGGCCGCCCCGGCACTCCACGAGGCCCGGCTGCCGGGCCGGGCCGCGGTACGGGTCCCGTTCGGCCGGGGAGTGCCCGGGGGCGAGTGCCGCGGCGACCAGCGGATGCAGCCGGCCGGGGTCGACCAACCCGGCGCGCAGCAGCTCCAGATCGGGGAGGATCCAGGTCGCCGCGTCGGGCAGGACGGGTCGTGCGCCGGCACCGGCGTCCCGGACGGCGATGTCCGGGCCGGTGGTCACGGTTCCGTCGGCCGCGAGGTACAACGCGAGCCGCTGTCGGCCGCCCAGGCGTACGACGACGGTCCCGCTGTCCCGCCCCTCGGCGCCCAGCACGATCCGCGCCTCGTCCACCCACCGCTCCGTGGCGCACAACTCCTTTTCAGAAAAAGGGAGTTGAGTGCCGCACAAGATCCGTTCACCGCCCGCCGACCGGTCGGCGCCCGACCGGGTCCGCAGCTCGTCGGCGGCACCCGCGTCCCACAGATGCCGGTGCAGGTCGAAGCGGAACCGTCGGCTGGGGCGTGGATGCGGATGCCCCCGGGCGGCGGGGTCGCTCAGTGTGCCGTCCCAGAGCGTGAGGCCGATGCGCTGCCCGGCGTCCGCCCAGGCGGGCGGTGTCCGGACCACGAGGCACAGGGAGCCTTCCCCGGCGTCGTAGCGGGCGAGCGGCATCGTCAGCCCCGGCCGCAGCAACCCGTCGGGCGCGATCCTCGGCAGATGCCAGCGCAGCAGGTCGGGCGCCAGCCGGCGCAGGTCGGCGCGGATCCGTTCCCGGACGTCCCGGCCCCACGCACGGGCCAGTGCGCGCAGGTCGAGGTCGATGTCGAAACCGGCGGCGGCACAGGCTCCCGCCCAGTCGCCGGCGGCGCGGCGAGCGGTCGCGGTCTCGATCATGGCGGGCGGCACGGCGAACTCGCGCACACGCCGCCACAGGGAGAGGCGGGTGTCCCCGTCCGTGAGGTGAGTGGCCATCAGCACTCACCTGACGTGGACGGGACCCCCAATCTGACAGCAGAGTGAGTGGTCATCGCCGGGAGCATACGACGGCCCCGCCCCGGTCGGCGAGGCAATTACGGACCCGGCCCGCACGTGACGCGGATCACCCCGGCCGGGTGCAGCGTTCTGCGTCCCCAGGTACGGCGGCTACTTCGAGCTCCAGTCGGGCGCGTGGGGACACGAGTTCGACTACGGCAGGCAGACCCCGGACGTCCTGACCTCCGTCCCCGTGGGCCACTTCGGCTATCTCTTCGCGCTCCCCTTCGCGGACGTCATCGGGGTCGGGGTGGTCCTGCTGGACCTGGCGCTGCTGCCACTGCTGTTCCGGCTGCGGCCGCCGGCGGTGCTGGTCGTCCACACGGTGCTCACCCTCGCGCTGGTGCTGGGCAGTCAGCAGTACTTCGCGAACGTCTCGCGCTATCTGCTGCCCGCCTTCCCGCTGTTCGTCCCCCTGGCGGTCGCGCTGCGCCGCGTCGGCCTGCCCTGCCTGTGCGTCCTGCTGGGCATCGCCGCGCTGGCCTCCGGCTCGTACGCGGGCTACGCCCTGTTCGAGCTCGGAGTGCCCTGACGGCAGCGCGGTCCGCCCGGACGGCGGACCGGGCCTTCCCGACGGCGGCTCAGGCCTTCTTGAGGGCCACTCCGCCGTAGAAGCCGATCTCCTCGGAGCCGGCCGGCGGGGTGGCGTCCGGGCGCCAGAACGGGACCTGGGCGACGCCGGGTTCGACCAGCTCGAGCCCGTCGAAGAAGCCCTCGATCCGGGCCTTCGGGCGCAGGTTCATGGACGCGGTCGCGTTGTTGTAGACGGCCTGGGCCTCGCTGCGGTCGTCGGCGAAGTCGTCGGTGGCGTGCGAGAGCACCAGGAAGCTGCCGGCCGGGAGCGCGTCGCGCAGGGTGGCCACGATCCGCTCGGGCTCCTCCTCGTCGCGGATGAAGTGGAGGATGGCGACGAGGAACAGGGCGACGGGCTCGCCGAAGTCGATGATCCGGCGGACCTCGGGGTGCTCGACGACGGCCTGCGGGTCGCGCAGGTCGGCGAGGACGATGCTGGTGGTGCCGGCGCGGCTGAGCAGCGCGTCGCCGTGGGCCTTCACGATCGGGTCGTTGTCGACGTAGGCGACGCGGACGTCCGGCGCCAGCTCCTGGGCTATCTCGTGCACGTTCGGCGAAGTGGGCAGCCCGGTGCCGATGTCGAGGATCTGGCGGACGCCGCTGTCGACGACGTGCCGGACCGCGCGCTGCAGGAAGCCGCGGTTGGCCCGGACGGATATCCACACCTCGGGCGCGACGGAGGCGAGCTGGTCACCGGCCTTGCGGTCCACCTCGTAGTTGTCCTTGCCGCCCAGCAGGTAGTCGTAGATCCGCGCGGGATGCGGCTTGCTGGTGTCGATCTCCACGGCCCCGATGCCGTCCTGCGTCACGTGCGCTCCTCTCGACGACCGTCCCGGCCCCCCTTGGCTCACCGACGGCTGGCGACAGCTTTCCATATCAACTTCTTTATCGGTGCACCGAGTTCCCCCTCCGCCGCCCGTCCGCGAGCGCGTCCGCGGCACGGCGGGCGGGACCCGGTCGACCGTCCTGGCCGGACCTGACTACCATCGGGCCCAGGTGTCCGGGCAAGTGGCCCGGTTTGGTTGGGGGTTTCTCATGGTCAGTGGTCGTGTGGTGCGGTTCGACAGCTCGCGCGGGTACGGGTTCATCGCTCCGGACGGTGGTGGCGAGGATGTCTTCCTGCACGTGAACGACATGCAGATGTCGGAGTCGTACGTCCGCCCGGGCGTGGCGGTGGAGTTCGAGATCGAGGCCGGCGAGCGCGGTCCGAAGGCGTCCGGTGTACGGCTCGCGCGGGGCGCCGACGTCCGCACGCTCGGCCCGGACGACGACTCGCTGTGCGATCTGCTCAGCGCGGACGAGTTCACCCGTGAGGTCACCGAGACGCTGCTGGCGTCGGCGCCCACGCTGACCGCAGAGGAGATCGTGCGGGTCCGGGGGTCGCTGGCCCAGTTCGCGAAGAACCACGGCTGGATCGAGGGCTGACCCACCCGCGGCGGCGGCCACCGCCCAGAGGGCCAGGACGCCCAGTCCCTGCCAGGGGCCGATGGGCAGCCGGTCGGTGCCGACGGTGGCCTGGACGGCCAGGCCGGCCGTCATCGGCGCGACCTGCTGAAGGCGCCGCTGCCAGTCCGGGTCGGCCACGACGCGGGCCAGGATCGGGAAGACGAACAGCAGGGCCAGCACGATGCCGATCGCGGTGGCCGAGTCGCGCACGGCGACGGCCAGGCCCAGGCTCGGCAGGCCGATCAGAGCCAGGTGGAGCACGGAACCCGCCGCGGCACGCAGGGTGGGCCCGTCGGCCAACGACAGGGCCGGGTAGCCGTGTTGCGGGGTGAAGCCCCGGTCCGGCTCGACGAACCGCCCGGCCAGCAACGAGCCGGGCACCGAGACCGCCGCGGCCGGCAGCGTCACGGCGGGTCCCGCCGTGCCCTCGCACGCATCACGCCGGCCAGTACGGCGGGGGGCGGCTTCACCCTCATCGCCGTCGGCGGCGCGCCGGACGCCCCGGCACGGGTCGGCATCACCGCCCACGTCATCGGCCTCGCCGCCCCGGTCCTCTGCACGCCGGCGGGGTGCCCATGGCGTCCGCGGCCGGGTCAGGACACGGCCGGTCCGGTCAGGTACCGGCCCTTCTCGTCGTACGGCCAGACGTTGGGCAGGCAGCCGTGCATGCCCTTGATCTGCTGCATCATCACCGGGGCCGGCTGCCCGGGGCCGGGGCAGCCGACGTGCCCGTGGCCGAGGAAGTGGCCGACCTCGTGGTTGATGATCAGCGCCCGGTAGTCCTTGACGCGGTGGGCGTAGACCGGGGTCGCGAGCAGCCAGCGCTTGAGGTTCACCATGACCTGCTGGGCCACGTCGCAGTTGACCTCGCCTCCGGTGTCCAGCCCGTACTCCCCGCAGATCCTGTCCACCGTGCCGGGCGTCGCGACCCGGACGACGAAGTCGGTCGGACCGCTCGACACCCGCTGGAACGCCGAGCGCCCGCCGGCGGTCCAGCCGCGCGGGTCGGCCAGGATGCGCTCGACCTGCCGGGCGACGTCCGCCGTGGAGAGGTCGATGCCGTTCTCGACGTCGACCCGGTAGCGCAGGAGTGTGCCGGAGCCGACCCGGGTGCTGCCGCCGGCCGCGGTGACGAACGTGCCCGGTCCGGTGGCCGGGATCTCCGGCGTGGGCGAGGTGCGGGGACTCGGGGAGGCGGAGGTGGTGGCCGGACCGGGCGACGGGGAGCGGGAGCCGTGCGCCGGGCCGGCGGCACCGACACGCCCGGACCTGGCCCGCTCGGTGGCCTGGCCCTTGTCGCCGGCGTGGGTTGCCCCCGTACCGGACGAACCCCCGTCGACGGCCGCGAACCCGGCGGCTCCCAGAACCGCCAGCGCGGCCACGGCCACCAGGACCGGGCCTCTCCCCTGCCGCCCGCGGTGGACTGCGTGGGAGGGACCGCTCCGACGGCGGCCACGGGAGGGATGTGCTGTGCGCGTGGTCATGACGGTCAGGCTGTGATCGGAATGTGATCGGACCTGGCGCAAGTGATAACGAAAAGATAACGGGCGAGGGGTTGTCCGCCCATATGATCATCCCGTAACAACCGGACAGCTGTGCGGACTCCATGCGGATACTTGAGCGCATGCCACGCGTTCTGCTGATCGAAGACGACCGTGCCGTCCGGGAGGGGGTCGCCCTCGCCCTGCGCCGTCAGGGCCATGAGGTCGCCGCCGTCCCGACCGGGGAGGACGGGCTGGAACGGGTGCGGTCCTTCCGGCCGGACGTCGTGGTGCTGGACCTCATGCTCCCCGGGCTGCCCGGGCTCGACGTGTGCCGCCGGATCCGCGGCCTCGACCAGACCCTGCCGATCGTCATGGCGACCGCGCGCGGCGACGACGAGGACATCGTCGTGGGCCTGGAGGCGGGCGCCGACGACTACGTGGTCAAGCCCGTGCAGGCGCGGGTGCTGGAGGCCCGCATCCGGGCGGTGCTGCGCCGGGCGGGCGGCCCGCCCGCCGAGGGCGGCATACCGAAGATCGACACCTACGGGGACCTGTCCGTCGACCGGGCCGGGCTCGCGGTCGCCCGCGGCGGGGTGCCGATCCCGCTCGCCCCGTCCGAACTCCGGCTGCTGCTCACCCTGTCCGCCTCACCGGGGCAGGTGTTCAGCCGGCAGCAGCTGCTGGAGGCGGTGTGGGAGCACAGCTACCACGGGGACGCGCGGCTGGTGGACGCCTGCGTACGGCGGCTGCGCGCCAAGATGGGCGAGCCGCCGCGCGAACCGCGCTTCATCCAGACCGTGCGCGGCTTCGGCTACCGGTTCACGGCCCGGTGAGGCGCCCGCGTCTGCCGCAGCTGCGCGGCCTGCGGATCCGCCTGGTGCTCGCCTTCACGCTGGTGGCCGCCGTCACGGCGGCCACCACCGGCGCCCTGACCTTCCGCGAGGCCCGCACGGGTGTGCTCCAGCAGAGCCAGGACGCCGTGATCCAGCAGCTGCGCACCCAGGTCGGGCGCCTCGCCCGGGACCTCGCCTTCCCGCCGGACCGGGCCGCACTGGCCGGCTTCGCGGCGGACGTGGCCGACTCCGAGCCCTCCGGGACCTGGCGGGTGCTGGCCACGTACGGCAGCCTGAGCGCCACCTCGACACCCGGCGACCGCTTCCCGGAGCTGACCCCGGCCGTCCGCGAGGCCGTCGGCTCCAGCATGGCCACGGTCTTCCAGCGGGTGGCCGTCGGCGACCGCACCGCACTCGTCGTCGGCATGTCGGTCACCTTCGCCGAGGCACCCGCGAAGGGCGTCTACACCTCCGGTGTCCATGTCTTCCTGACCGTGCCGCAGACCACGGAACGCGCCTACGTCGACGCCCTGGTCACCGCCGCCGAACGCGCCGCCGTGCCCGCGCTGACGCTCGCCGTGCTGCTGGCGCTGCTCGCCGCCCGCGGGGTGCTGCGCCCGGTGCGGGCACTGCGCCGCGCCACCCGCAGCATCGCCGAGGGGCACCTGGACACCCGGCTCGCCGTCGAAGGATCCGACGAACTCGCCGATCTCTCCCACACGTTCAACGAGACGGCCGCCGCGCTGGAGAAGTCGGTGGCCGAGCTGCGCGGCATGGAAGCCCGGGCCCGCCGGTTCGCCGCGGACGTGTCCCACGAACTGCGCACGCCCCTCGCCGCCATGTCCGCCGTCACCGACGTCCTCGACGAGGACGCCGCCCGCCTGGACCCGGACACCGCCACCGCCGTCCGGCTGATCAGCGAGGAGACCGTGAAGCTGGCCCGGCTGGTGGACGACCTGATGGAGATCTCCCGTTTCGACGCGGGCGCCGCGGTGCTGCACCTGGACGAGATCGACCTCGCCGAGTCCCTGCGGCGCACCCTCGACGCCCGTGCCTGGACCGGCCTGGTGGAGTGCGACCTGCCGCCGCCCGGCACCCTGCGCGGCCGCGTCGACCCACGCCGCCTCGACGTCGTCGTGGCCAACCTGGTCGGCAACGCGCTGCGGCACGGCGCCCGGCCCGTCGTACTGCGCCTGTACGACGGCGGGGAACCCGGCGGTGAGTCCGGCGGGGCACGGCTCGCGGTGATCGAGGTCCTGGACAGCGGGCCCGGCATCCCGGACGACGTGCTGCCGCAGGTCTTCGAACGCTTCTACAAGTCGGACGCCGCCCGCACCCGCACCGAGGGCAGCGGCCTGGGCCTCGCGATCACCGCGGAGAACGTCCGGGTGCACGGCGGCACGGTGCGCGCCGCGAACCGGCCCGAGGGCGGCGCCGTCTTCACCGTACGGCTTCCCCTGCCGGCCGACGAGCCGCTCCGGGGGGACCGGTGGTGACCCTCCGGCGCCGGGCCCGGCTCGCCCTCCTGGTCCCCGCGGCCATGTACGTCCTGGCCTCCTGCTCCATCCCCGCGACCGGTGTCGTGCAGGCGGGCGGTCCCGCCGTCGGCGTCGTGCCGAAGGCACGGCTGTACTTCGTGCGGAACGGCGCCCTGTTCGCCGTCCTGCGCCCGACCGACGCGCCGGGCGACGTCGGGTCGGCGGTGCTGGATCTGCTCCGGGGCCCGACCGAGGCGGAGCTGCGCAAGGGAGTGACCACGCGGCTGCCCCTGCCCACGGGCCTGCCGACGGCGGTCCCGGCCGTCCCGGCGGACGGCGGTGCCACCGTCGTACCGGAGGCGTCCGCCTGGGCCGGCCTCGTGAAGGTGACGGCGGCCGACCACCGGATCTCCGTCCGGCTGTCGTCCGCGGCCGGCGACGCGGGCGATCCCGGCCTCGCGGCCGCACAGATCGCCTGCACGGCCGACGCGGCACAGCACGTCGCCGACCCCGGTGCCGAACCCGAGCCGGTGACGGTCACGCTCCCGGGCGGCCGGCGCTTCGAGGAAGCCGCCACGAGGTGTCCCGGCGTCTGACACCCCGTCCGTGTCCGGCACCCGTCTGATGGCCCCGCCGACGGCACGTCCCTCAACGGCCTTTCCTGCCACATCCGTTGGTCATCTCCTGCACGGGTCACACCCGGTGTCACGCACCGCGCGGGACCCGTGCCGTCGTCCGCAGCTCCGGGCCCTTGATGGACAGCCGCCCGCCGAACTGGGTGATCTGGGAGGCGGTCGCCCCGGCGAGCGTGATGGTCCGGGTGCGGGTGACCGGGTGCGAGAGCCAGCGGGGTACGGCGTCGGGGGTGACGGAGACGGTGCGGTCCGCCGGGAGCCGGCCGCCGCCGAGGCCCGTGACCCTGCCGGTCAGTTTGCGGACGTAGAGGGTCGCCACCCCGCCGGCACCCGACCCCTTGAGGGTGGAGGTGGTCGCCGGCCTCGCCCGCAGGCGCATCGCCGCACGGCCCCGGCCCGCGGTCAGATCGAGGCTGACGGCGTCCAGCGACCGTACGGTGAACTTCAGGGCGCGGACGCTGCCGGTCCCGGTACGCACCGAGACCACCCCGCGGAACCTCGCGCCGTGGAGTACGAGCCGGTCGGCGCGTAGCACGCAGGGGCCCTTGGCGGGGCGGACCGGGGGCGCCGAACCGAGCCGGGCACCGGAACCGCCGCCGGGCATGTGCGGCACGTCGGGGCGCAGGAGCAATGCCACGGCGACCACGGCCAGGGCACCCGCGAGGGGCAGGGCCACCCGACCGGGCACGGGACCGGCCGTACGAGCGCGCGGGTCAGGCGTCACTGCACCCCTCCCCCGCCGCAGCCGTCACGGCCGTCGCATCCGTCGCATCCGTCGCATCGGTGGCGACCGTCGCGGCCGGCCGGTCGTCCGGCGCCGTCGACGGCCCGTCGGCCGGGGGCGGCAGCCAGGCGCAGGCCAGGGAACCGCCGACCAGACCGAAGGCCACACCGAGGAAGAGGCCGCCGAAGTTCGCGACGGGGAAGGAGACGATGGCGAGCAGGAGGGTGGCGATCCCGGCGAACACCCGGAGATGGGGGCGGCAGCACAGTGCGATGCCCAGGGTCGGGAGCAGGGTTCCGATCACCAGGGACCCGGCGCCGGAGGTGGTCGACAGGGCGAGCGGAATCCCGCCCAGGTTCAGGTTCGCGTAGGGCCAGTAGAGGATGGGCAGACCGGCGGCGAAGGTGAACAGCCCGGCCCAGAAGGGACGTTCACCGCGCCAGGTGCGGAATCTGCGCCGGAACTCCGGCGCCCTGGCGAGCAGTTCACGTCCTCCGGCGAAGGGATTGGTGATCACGCGTCCTGTCCTGGTGGATGGGGTTCTGGTGCCGGGCGGAGGAGTCGGGTCCCCGGCGTGCGGCCGCCGGGGTCAGAAGCAGGCGTGGTCGCCCTGCCGGAGCCGCACGCGCAGGCCGGGAATGCTGAACGTGCCCGCGGAGACCGCGACCGCGGTCACCCGCACGTCGTTCAGGACGGTCGACGTCGCCTGCTGGCCGACGCCGTCGGGATCGAAGAACTGCGAGTTCCGGTCACCGGACCTGACCGGGCCCTTGGTGAGGGCTCCCTGGGCGACGCCGATGTCGAGGCCGGTGAAGTTCCCCTCACCGACCGACTCGGCCGTCGCGTCGATGTAGAAGTTCGAGGTCTCGACCGGCCGGCCGGAACCGCCGGTGACCCGCAGGGTCTGCGTGCCCAGCACCGGGACGTCGACGACGACGGACTGGCACAGCGTGTTGATCGTGGCATGCCGGAAACCGGAGACCACGACGGGGACGAGTTCGTGTTTCCTCGTCACGTCGACCATGCCGTAGAGGCTGAACCCACGGGCGGTCAGCGTCTCGGCGTAGAGCTGGAACTTCTGGCCGGAGATGAAGAACGAGGCGGCGAGCACTCCCTGCGCCATGGCGAGGCCGACGGTCGCGCAGACGGCGACGCCGGGCACCAGAATCACCGCGAAGCGTCTCCAGCGGGTTCTCCCGGCGCGGTGCGACATCCCGTCGTCTCCTTCGGTCGTGAGGTGGACCCGCCCATGCCGACAAGGCGGCAGATGCCCCGTTTGCCCGGTGATGGATCCTAGACTCCCGGCTACTCCGATCGACTGCACGCCAGGCCCGCCGGACGAGTGACGCACGTTCTGCTGCTCTCTTCGGGCGACCGGGGCGAAGCGGCCCTCAGGAGGCGAACGGCACCTGCGCCGACGGCGCTTCGCTCTTCCCGGCCGGATGCCGCCACACGCCCTGCGCGGCCAGCCGGGGCAGTACCCCTTCCCCGAACCAGTAGGCCTCCTCCAGGTGCGGGTACCCGGACAGCACGAACTCCTCGATGCCCAGCGCCGCGTACTCGCTGATCCGCTCGGCGACCTCGTCGTGGGAGCCGACCAGGGCCGTCCCGGCGCCGCCCCGTACCAGCCCGATGCCGGCCCACAGGTTGGGGTGGATCTCCAGCGCGTCCCGCCGACCGCCGTGCAGGGCCAGCATGCGCTGCTGTCCCTCGGACTCGCTGCGGGCGAGCCCCGACTGCACCGACCGCACGGTCTCCGGGTCGAACCCGTCCAGCAGCCGGCCGGCCTCGGCCCACGCCTGACCGGACGTGTCCCGGGTGATGACATGCAGCCGGATCCCGAACCGCAGGGTGCGCCCGTGTGCCGCGGCGAGCCCCCGGATCCGGGCGATCTTCCCGGCGACCTGGGCCGGCGGCTCTCCCCAGGTCAGGTACACGTCGACGTACCGGGCCGCGACCTCGCCCGCGACCGGCGAGGACCCCCCGAAGTACACCTCGGGGACCGGCTCCGGCACCCTTGCCAGCCTGGCGTCCTCGACCCGCAGGTGCTCCCCGTCCAGATCGACCGTCCTGCCCTCCCACAGCCCCCGTACGACGTCCAGGAACTCACCGGTACGGCGGTACCGCGCGTCCTTGTCGAGAAAGTCCCCGTAGGCCCGCTGCTCGTGGCTCTCGCCACCGGTCACCACGTTGAGCAGCAGCCGTCCGCCGGTCTGCCGCTGGAAGGTGGACGCCATCTGCGCGGCGAGCGTCGGCGAGACGAATCCCGGCCGGAACGCGACCAGGAACTTCAGCCGCTCGGTGTGCTGGCTGACCATCGCCGTGGTCAGCCACGCGTCCTCGCACCAGGCGCCGGTCGGGGTGAGCGCCCCCACGAAACCGAGGTCCTCCGCGGCCCTGGCGATCTGGCTGAGATAGGCGACCGTCGGCGGCCGGTCCCGTCCGGAGGCCGTCGCCGGGGTGCCGTGGCCGCCGCCGACGACATGCCGGCTGTCCCCGTTGGTGGGCAGGAACCAGTGGAAGGTGAGGGACACGGGGGGTCTCCGATCGAAGGGGACGGGGGTTACAGCAGGCCGTGGCGGGGCGGCCGGGTGCCGTTGAGGACGTACCGGCCGATGTGCTGGATCTTCCAGCGGGCGGGATCGTGCAGGGTGTGGGTCCGGGCGTCCCGCCAATGCCGGTGCAGGTTGAGGGAGTCGAGGGCCGAGCGGGTGCCGGACACCTCGAAGAGCGCCCCGGCGACGGTCACGGCCGCCTCGGCCGCCTGCACCTTCGCGGCGGCCACGGCGACGGAGGCCTCGGCGGCCGACGCGTCGGTGAGGCCGGCGCCGGCCGCGTCGACCGCGCGGGCGGCCTCCCGCAGCAGGGCCTCGGACGCCCTGACCAGGACGGCGAGTTCTCCGAACCGCTGGATCAGCAGCGGGTCCTCGGCGGCGGTCTCCACCCCGCTCTCGAACCAGGGGCGGCTCCTGGTCCGTACGAACTCCGCGGCCTCGGCCAGCGCTCCTGCGGCGATCCCCACGTCGATGGCGGCGTGCAGCAACTGGGCGACCGCACCGTGAATCTGGGGGCCCCGAAAGGTCAGATGGTGCGGCAGCACGCGGTCGGCGGGCACGGCCACGCCGTCCAGCCGGACGGTTCCGCTGGCGGTCGTGCGCTGCCCCATGCCGTCCCAGTCGTCGACGACGGTGAGCCCGGGCGCGCCCCGGGGGACGTACGCCACGTGCAGGTTGCCGTCCTCGGCGCGGGCCAGGACCGGGATCCAGTCGGCGAAGAGGGCGCCGGTGGAGTAGTGCTTGACCCCCGTCAGCCGATAACCGCCGTCGCCCTGGCGTTCCAGCCGGGTCCGGACGTCCTGGACGTGTTTCGTCCCCGCCTCGGACTGGGCGTTGCCGAGGCGGCCGCCGGCGAGCAGCTCCGCGAAGAAGAACTTCCGCTGCTCCTCGGTTCCCTGACGGCGTATCACGTTGACGTACACGAAGTGGCTCTGCGGGATCTGGGCGAGGCTGCCGTCGGCCGAGCCGAGGAGCCGGAAGATCTCGGCGAGGGTCAGGGCGTCGACGTCGGCGCCGCCGTACTCGGCGGGCACCGTGACACCCAGCAGGCCGGAGGCCGACAGACGCTCCAGCTCGGCCCGGGGCAGCCTGCGTCCGGCGTCCCGTTCGCCGGCCCCGGCCCGGAAGGCGTCGGCCAGGGCCCTCGCCACGGCGAGGGCCTCGGTGGCGTCGGCGATGACGTGGGCGGTCATCGCGGGTCAGCTCGCCGCGGCGAGGACGGGCGTACGGCCGGGCAGCGCGGCCGAGAACCGGTCGACGACCGGGACGAGCGCCTCGGCGGCGGCCGGTGCGAGGGTAAGGGTGCCGTCCTCTCCCACGGTGATGTCCTTGTCGAGGGTGAACCAGCCCTGGACTATGTGGGCGGCCCCCATGGAGTTGAGGACCGGGCGCAGCGCGTAGTCGAGGGCGAGGACGTGCGCGACGGAGCCGCCGGTGGCCAGCGGCAGCACGGTCTTGCCGGCGAGCGCGTACTGCGGGAGCAGGTCGAGGAGGGCCTTGAGGACCCCGGAGTACGAGGCCTTGTAGACCGGGGTGCCGACCACCACCCCGTCGGCGCGGGCGAACAGTTCGGTCGCCTCGACGATCGCCGGGTGCCGGAAGTCGGCGCCGAGCAGGGCCTCGGCGGGGACGGTGCGGACGTCGAGCGGGACGACCTCGTGGCCCTGGGCGGTCAGCCGCTGGTCCAGGTGGCGCAGCAGGCGGCCGGTGCGGGAGGTGGCGGAGGGGCTGCCGGAGACGGACAGGACGGTGGCCATGGAGCTGCCTCTTTCGGTGGCTTCGCAGGGGAGGGAGGGTCAGGCGTGCGCCCCGGCGGCCTCGGGCTCGCCGTCGGGGAGCCGGGCCTCCAGTTCGCGGACCAGGGGCAGCACGCGCCTGCCGAAGTACTCGACCTCCTCGTGGTAGTGCAGGAAGCCGAGCAGGAAGAGGTCGACGCCGAGCTTCTTGTAGGCGACGATCCTTTCGGCGATCTGTTCCGGGGTGCCGACGAGGCCGGTGCGGAAGCCGTCGTTGTACTGGACGAGGTCCTCGAAGGTGGAGTCCTGCCACATGCCCTTGCCGTCGGCGGCGGACTGCCCGGCCTGCTTGACGGCGGCGCCGAAGCCCGCGACGGCCTCGCTGTCGGCCTTGGCGATGATCTCGCGGAGGGTGTCGCGGGCCTCGGCCTCGGTGTCGCGGGCGATGAGGAAGCCGTTGAGGCCGAACCTCGGTGCCGCGCGCCCCGCTTCGGCGGCGGACTTGCGGACGTCGTTGAGCTGCTCGACGACCCCGTCGAAGTCCTTGCCGTTGGAGAAGTACCAGTCGGAGACGCGGCCGGCCATGGCGCGGGCGGCGGTGGAGTTGCCGCCCTGGAAGATCTCGGGGTGCGGGCGTTCGGGGGTGTTGAGCGGCTTGGGCTTGAGGGAGAAGTCCCGCAACCGGTAGAAGTCACCGGCCAGTTCGGTGTGGTCCTCGGTCCAGATCTGGCGCAGCGCGCGGATGAACTCCTCCGCCCGGCGATAGCGTTCGTCGTGCTCCAGCCAGGGCTCGCCGAGCGCGGTGAACTCGCCCTTGAACCAGCCGGAGACGACGTTCACGGCGAACCGGCCGTTCGAGAGGTGGTCGGCCGTGGCGCCGAGCTTGGCGAGGACACCGGGGTGCCACAGCCCGGGGTGGACGGCGGCGATCACCTTCAGGCGCTCGGTGGCGAGCAGCAGGGCGAGGCTGAAGCTGGTCGACTCGTGCTGGTACTCGGCGCCGTAGCTGGCCATGTAGCGGACCTGGCTGAGCGCGTACTCGAAGCCGTTGTTCTCGGCGAGGACGGCGAGTTCGCGGTTGTAGTCGTATCCCCAGTCGGTGCGTTGCTCGATCCTGCTGGTGACGAGACCTCCGCTGACGTTGGGGACCCAGTAGGCGAATTTCACGGGTGCGGCGGGCATGCGGAACTCCTGTTGCGGTTTTCGGGCACGCGAGAATTCACCGGGCCCGCGCGCGGTGCGGGCTCGGCACGCTGAATTCAGGCGGGAAAAGGAGAGGGAGGGAGCGCGACGGATCGTGGTGGGGTGATCAGGCCGCGGCGCAACAGGAGGCGCTGGAGACGCGCGCGAGGTCGACGTGGCGTCGCCGCGTGAGGTCCAGTCGCATCTTCATGCCGTCGATGGTCGCAGTCGGCGTCGACGGGCGTCAAGGAAAACCCGACCGTTCTCGCATCGCGGACCATTGAATTTCACGAACGTGTGACAGGGAAACCCTTGAACACACCTCGAACGGCGGCGCATTCTGCCGGGGTGCGGACCGAACAGCTGGAATACATAGCGGCCGTGACCCGGCTCGGCTCGCTGCGCCGGGCGGCCGACGAACTGCGCCTTTCGCAGCCCGCGTTGAGCGAGACCGTGCGGAACCTGGAGCGGGAGCTGGGCATCGATCTGCTGGAGCGCAAGCGCACCGGCGCGACGATGAGCGCGGCGGGGCAGGAACTGCTGCCACACATCGTCGAGGTACTGGAGGCGGTGGACCGGCTGCGGGTGGCGGCGGGCGAGCAGCACCGGATCAGCCGGATGGTGCGGGTCGGCACGGTCAACGCGGCGACCGTGCCGCTGCTCATCCCGGTGCTGCGGGACTTCCGGGCCACGCATCCGGTCACCCAGGTCGAGGTGGTGGGCGCACAGCAGACGGAGATCCACCGGGGGCTCACCGAGGGCGGTTTCGACCTCGGGCTGGTGAACCGTCTCGACGGCGACGACGTGCCCGCCGGCTTCGAGGCCACCGAACTGCTGCGCGGGCGGCCGGTGGTGTGCGTACGGCCGGACAGTCCGCTCGCCGGCCGGGCCGAGGTGTCCGCCGACGACCTGCTCACCGTGCCGCTGATCGCCATGCGCACCGGATATGTGATGCACCGCTATGTGCACCGGCTGCTGGCGGACCGTACCCCGGTCTTCTCGTACTCGACGGACGGGGCCGAGATGGGCAAGCTGATGGTCGCGGAGGGGCTGGGCGCGACGGTGCTCCCGGACTTCAGTGTGGTCGGGGACCCGCTGGAGCGCGGCGGGACGATCGTGTGCCGGCCGCTGGCCGGGGACGCCACCGAGGTGGTGCTGATGCTCCAGCGCAGGCGGGCCGAGTCGGTGCCGCAGGCCGCGCGGGACCTGTACGAGACGTTCGTACGACGGGCGGCCGAACTGGGCGCGGACGCCCGTTGAGCGCTCCGCCGGAAGTGCCGCGATGCGCCGTCGGCCGGCTGCGGCACCGTCGTGACGGGCCCGCTCGCCGAGGGGGTGCTCTCTGAACACACGTGCGGCGACAACGGCCGGCGCCCGTGGGCGCATCGTCCCGATCGCGCGGTGCGCGCACGATTCGTCCGCTTCGCCCCCGGTGTTTCGGTACGGTGGGAGCCGCTTTCGCGGACCGGGGGCCCGGTCCGGTTCCCCGAACGCTGACAGGGCATCACTGACCGGGCAAGGAGACAGCATGCTCTCGGACTCGATCGTCTTCGGCGCCGGGGGCTTCATCGGCCGCTCCCTGGTGGCGGAACTGCTGCGCCGGGGCCACCGGGTGGCGGCCGCCGTGCGCGGTTCCGGTGACGGGCTGACGGCGTGGCTGGACGGGCAGGGCGTGGACCGTACGGCCCTGACGGTGGTCCGGGCCGACATCACCGCGCCCGGTCTGGGGCTGCCCGAGGACGGCCTGTCCGGGGTCCGTGACGTCTACAACACCGCCGCGCGCTTCGCGTTCGGCATCACGGCGGCACAGGCGCGGGCGGTCAACGTGACGGGGGCCGTCCATGTGGTCGCCTGGGCGGCGGGCCTGCCGAAGCTGCGCCGGGTGGTGCACATCAGCGGCTACCGCATGGCCGCCGCGAACGGGGGGCCGCCGGACTACCGCCGGCTGGGCGCGTACGAGGCGTCGAAGCAGGAGGGCGACGCCGCGGTGCGGGCCCGCGCCGGCGAGCTGGGGGTTCCGCTGAGCATCGCCAATCCCAGTACGGTGATCGGCCCGGGCCAGTACCTCGGCCTGGCCGAGGTGGTCTCCGCGCTGTGGCAGGGCCGGCTGCGGGCCCTGCCCGGCGGCCCCGGCGTCTTCCTCCCGGTCGTGCCCCTGGACCACTTCGTCCGGTTCCTGGCGGCTCTTCCGCAGGACCCCGAGACCGCGGGCCGCACCTACTGGGTGCTGGACGACTCCACCCCCGAACTGCCCGCACTGGTCGGCCTGCTGGCGGAGCACATGGGGGTGCGCTCCCCCGGCCGCTCGATCCCGCTGGGTCTGCTGCGCAGGCTGCCGCGTGCGATCACCCGGGCGGATCCCGAGACCCTGTCGTTCCTGTCGACCGACCGCTACGACACGGCCTCCGCCCGCGCCCTGTCCGCGGCGCACGGACTGTCCATGGCGCCCGTGCAGGAGGCGCTGCGCGAGTGGGCCGACGACCTGGTCGCCACGCGCTTCGGCCGCTCCGGCCCGTCCCGCCGCCCCTACGGCTTCCGGACTGTGGCGGGCACCCGCACGTGGGTGACCGGAGAGCGGCGGCGCCCCGGATACGTGCTGCTGCACGGACTCCTGCTGAGCGCCGATGCCTGGGCGGGGACGGCGGACCGCCTGGACGCGCCCGTGCTCGCTCCCGACCTGCCCGGCTTCGGGAGGTCGGGAGCGGGCGCGGGAACTCTCGACGACTGGCTCGCCGACCTGCTGCGCCCGGTGGAGACCCGGCCGGTGCTGGTGGCGCACTCGCTCGCGTGCGGCCCCGCCCTGCGCTATGCCGCGGCCCGGCCCGACCGGGTCGCGGGGCTCGTGCTGGTCGCGCCGGCCTTCCTCCAGCGCCCGACCGCCGCGGTGCTGCGCTCGCCCTTGGCCGTACCGCTGCTGCGCACGGCTCCCGCCTCCCGCCTGGCCCGTTCACTCGGTCTGTCCGAGGACCCGGGGCTCGACGCGCTCGCGCTGGACCTGCGGCGGACCGGGGCGGCACGCCGGGTGGTCGCCGCCCTGCGCGACGCCCACGGGCAGCGCGCTGAACTCGGCCGTCTGCTGCGGGAGCTGCGGATGCCCGTGGACATTGTCGTCGGGTCGGCGGATCCGCTCACCGAGCCGGTGGACACGCCGGTCACGGTGATCGAGGCCGCGGGGCACTGTCCCCAGCTCACCCGTCCGGCGGCCGTCGCGGACCTGCTGGCGTCCTGCCGGGACCGGGCCGCCACCCCGGGCACTACCTCGTGAAGGCGAGGACCACGTTGTGTCCCCCGAACCCGAAGGACGTGGACAGGGCGGCCCAGACGGGCGCCCGTCGCGGCCCGCCGGACACCAGGTCCAGCTCGATCCCGTCCGACGCCTTGTCCAGGTTGCGGACCGGCGGGACCAGGCCGTGCACGAGGGTGAGGACGGTGAAGACGGCCTCGACCGCACCGGAGGCACCCAGCAGGTGGCCGGTGGCCGACTTGCACGCCGTGACCGCCGGATGCGGGCCCACGGCCTCCTGCACGGCCCTGGCCTCGGTGACGTCGCCCAGGGGCGTGCCGGTGGCGTGCGCGTTCACGTGGTCGATGTCTGCCCCGGACAGACCGGCGTCCCGCAGCGCCGCCCCGATCGCCCGTACCTGACCCTCCACGGCGGGCAGCGTCACGTCGTACGCGTCCGAGGTGACTCCCGCGCCCGACAGGACCGCGTGCACCTGCGCGCCGCGCGCCCGCGCGAAGTCGGCGCGCTCCAGGACGACCATGCCGGCGCCCTCGGACATGACGAACCCGTCGCGCTCCCGGTCGAAGGGCCGGGAGGCCAGGTCCGGGGTGTCGTTGCGCAGGGACAGGGCGCGCATCCGGGCGAACGCGCCGAGCGCCAGCGGGTGCAGGCAGGCGTCCGTGCCGCCCGCGACGACCACGTCCGCCCGGCCGGACCGGATCAGCAGTGTGCCGACCGCCAGCGCCTCCGCACCGGACGCACAGGCGCTGGTCGGGGCGTGCGTGCCCGCCCGGGCCCCCAGCAGCAGGCCGACCGCCGCGGCGCTGCCGTTGGGCATCAGCATGGGCACCGTGTAGGGCGAGATGGCGCGTGGGCCCCGTTGCTCCAGCCGGTCGTCCTGTTCGAGGAGGGTGAGCCCGCCGCCGATGCCGGTCCCCACGACCACCGCGAGGCGCTCGGCCTCGACCTCCGGCGCACCGGCGTCCGTCCACGCCTCCCCGGCCGCCACGACCGCGGCCGCCTGACTGCGGTCGAGGCGCCGCCGACTGATCCGGTCCAGCCGGAAGGCGG
This sequence comes from Streptomyces sp. NPDC013157, assembly GCF_042899865.1. Taxonomy (NCBI): domain Bacteria; kingdom Bacillati; phylum Actinomycetota; class Actinomycetes; order Kitasatosporales; family Streptomycetaceae; genus Streptomyces; species Streptomyces sp. NPDC013157. Next base: position 513,265 of record NZ_JBIBAK010000005.1, read on the forward strand.
GGTCCTCGTACATGCCCCCTGCGATGCGGACGGGGAACTGCTCGGCCCAGGGGGCGTCCAGCCGGGTCACGCCGGACCGGCCGGACAGCAGCGCCGCCCAGCTGGACGGCACGTCACCGCCGAGCGGGGTGGTCGCTCCGAGGCCCGTCACCAGTACCTCGGCACCCGGGGGTGTGCGCCGGCCGGCGTGGGGCCGGTCCGGCTCAGTGGTCGCGGGCAGCATGACGGGTTCCTTCCGCGCGGTGTTCCTGTCCCTTGCCTTGCGTCGCCGGCGGGAGGTTCTCCGGCGTCTCCCAGGACGCCGGGGGGAGCCCGGCCGTCACCAGCGCCATGATGGCGATCAGTAATTCCCCGGAGGTGAGAATTTCTTCGGCCCTTTCCATGCCTTTCCCGGGCTCCTCGAATATCGACCTTTTCCTTCGGTATACCTGCCCGGAGAAATCTACTCGCCCGGAACGATCCGGCGCTTCACTCCTTTTCACGAGATCGGGGCAGGTCCGGGGGACCCCACAAAGGACCATTAGAACTATTAACAGCCTGCCACCTGTCCTATTTTATGCAGATAACCCGACAGTGCCCCCTCTAATGCGCTTGTTGCCGCGACGCTTGAACACCCTGCATAGTGAGGTAGTAATGCCGCAGGGGGAGCGAAACCAGCGGGACCTTGCATTATTCCACCCACTCGAAAGGAGAAGTCAATTCGTGCCTCAATACAGTGAGGGGCAGTTATTCTCGGCCACCCAGGACGTACGTGTCCTGCGCTGGCCGGTCGAGGTGCAGGAACTGGAGCAGTTGCGGCGCCGCGGAATCCTCCGGCTCCTCGTGGTGGAGAACGGCGCGACGCCGCCGGTTCCGAGCGACTCGCGGGAGGACTGGATCCGGGCGCCGGTCAGCAGGGCCGACTTCGCCGCCCGGGTCGCGGCGCTCCGGGCCAGAGCCGGCACGCACCGGATCCCCGTCCTCGACCAGGACGGGCTGCTCCGCTACGGCACCCGGATGGTGCCCGTGTCACCGACCCAGATGAACCTGCTGCAACCGCTGGTCGAGCGGTACGGCACCCTCGTGGCCCGGCACGAACTGATCGCCCTGCTCCGCGACCGGCGCGGCACGGCCAGCCAGAACGCCCTGGACCTGCACATCATGAGAATCCGGCGCAAGGTGGTCTCCCTCGGGCTGCGCGTCCGGACCGCCAACGGCCGCGGATATCTCCTCGAGTCAAACGACTGATCTTCACAACAGCCAACCAAACGAGCCCTGTTGAGCGCCGTGCGCTCAACAGGGCTCGCGCGGAGCACCGCGGGCTCACTGGAGCGCCCGCGGAGCGCGGGAGCCGGTCCACGGGGGGACGGGCTCCGGGCAGGGCGGCGCGATCAGGCCCGTACGGTAGGCGTGGATGACCGCGTGCACCCGGTTGCGCAGGTTCAGCTTTTCCAGCAGCCGTTGCACATGGGATTTCACGGTGTTCTCGCTCAGCACCAGCACCGCGGAGATCTCCGTATTGCTCAGTCCCTCGGCGAGCAGCCGGAACACCTCCCGCTCCCGCCGGGTCAGCAACTGGAATCCCGCCGCCCCCGCCGCCGGGACGCCGGGGAATTCCGCGGCCCCGGGATTCCGGCCGTCACCGCCCCCCGAAGGGTCCCGCTCCTCGAAGAAGATCCGGTAGCCGGCCGCCACGACGTGAATCGCGGACAGCAGCTGTTCCGGGGTGACCCGGTGGAGCACGACTCCGTGCGCTCCGGCCCGGAGGGCGAGCCGCGCGTCCGGACCGCCCTCGTGGGCCATGAGCAGAACGCCCGGCCCTTCGAGGCCGCAGCACGCGGACAGTTCGCCGACCAGTTCCACGGCGCCGGCGGACCCCGCGAGGACGCCGGCCAGCAACAGATGAGGCCGGAGTTCGCGGGCCTTCCCCACCGCACTCGCGAGGTCGGACACCTCGCCGACCACCTCGATGCCGCCGTCCCCCTCGAGGACGGACCGGATGCCGGTGCGGGCTATGGACCGGTCGTCCGCCAGCAGGACCCGGATCGGTGAACTCATCGCAGTCCCCTCCCGTCCCCTCCGGCCGGCACGCCGCCGCCGGGCATGCCGTCACACCAGGTCGCCCACACACCCCGGTACCGCCGGTTCGGGATCGGCGGGGCGGCCGTCGCGGGGGCGCCGCGGTACCAGCAGGACAGCCAGCGCGCCGCACGCGATCAGGGCGACGCCGGTCCACACCGCCGGAACCATGCCGTCCGTGAACCGGTCCGCGGTGCTGAGGTCCCCGTGCGCGGAGAACACCGAGGCGAGGACCGCGATGCCGAGCACACCGCCGAGTTCGCGCAGCGCGCTGATCGACCCGGAGGCCATGCCGCGCTCCCCGGCGCCGACCGCGCTCATCACCATGTTCGCGGTGGGCGTGAAGTAGCAGGTCATGCCGAGGCCGCACAGGACCAGGGCGGGAACCAGCGACGGATAGGGGACCTCGGGCGAGACCCGGGCGGCGATCCATCCCAGTCCGAGGGCCTGGAGGGCCAGGCCGAGCGCGACGATGGTCCGGCCGCCGACCCGGTCGGAGACCAGACCCACCAGGGGCGCCACGAAGATGGGCACCGCCGTCCACGGCAGGATCCGCAGGCCCGCCTCCAGGGGTGTGTAGCCGCGCGGCCCCTGGAGGAACTGGGTGAGCAGGAAGACCGAGCCGAACATGCCCGCGAACATCAGCAGCCCGGCGGCGTTCATGGCGCTGAAGGTCCGGTGGCGGAACAGCTTCATCGGGAACATGGGGTGCTCCGCCCGCAGTTCCCAGCGGACGAAGGCGATCAGGACGGCCGCCCCACCGGCCAGCGACAGCAGGACGCGCACGCTGGTCCAGTGGTCCGCGTGACCGTTGATGATGCCGAAGACGATCCCGAAGAGCCCGGCACTGGCCAGGACCGTGCCCACCAGGTCCAGGCGCGGGCTGGGGCCGTGGCTCTCGGTGAGCTTCCACCGGGCGACGGGCAGCACCAGCGCGCCGATCGGCACGTTGATCCAGAAGATCCACTGCCAGCTCAGGTGCTCCACCACCGCACCGCCGAGGAGCGGGCCCATGGCGATCGCGAGGCCCTCCACGGCACTCATCGCGCCCAGCAGGGCACCGCGCCGCCGCTCGGGCGCCGCTTCCGTGAGGATCGTCAGGTTCAGCGGCATCAGCAGCGCGGCGCCCAGCCCCTGTACGGCGCGGGCGGCGATCAGGGCGCCGATGCCGGGGGCCAGCGCGGCCCCGGCCGACGCGACGACGAAGACGCCCAGCCCGATGCCGAACATCCGCCGCCGGCCGAACCGGTCCCCGAGGGCCGCGCCGGTCAGCATGAGCACCGAGTAGGTGAGGGTGTAGGCGTTGACGGTCCACTCCAGTTGCTGGATGCTCCCGCCGAGGTCCTCGCGGATCGACGGCAGGGCCGTGATGACGACGAGGTTGTCGAGCGAGACCATGGCCACGCCCAGGCCACAGCAGAAGAACGTCCACAGCACGTTGCGTTGCCGAACACTCATGTCCACCTCCGTGGTCGCGATGGCTGCGCGGGCGCCGGCGGCACGGCCTCGCCCGGCCTGCGTCATGAGGCCGCGCGTTCGCGTCCGGTTCGTCGCCGGTGAACGCGCGGCCCGGGGTCGGTGCTTCGGGCCGGGGGTCAGGGAACGTCGCGGTCCACCGCGGCCAGGGGTGCCCGGCCCGCGCCGGAACGCCGGGCCAGCCGCAGCAACTCCGGCAGCAGCGACCCCAGTTCCACCGGCCACCGCGCCCGGCTGCGCCACCGCTCCGCGAGCGGCCTGGCCTGCTGGTGCACGTCGAGACGGACCTCGGGCCGCACCCGCTGCCCGGCCAGCAGCCGCACCACCATGTGGGAGCTGATCACGCCGAACGCCATGGCCGTGTAGGCGACCTGCGGGAAGCTGTAGTCGGTCCGGGCGTGGTTGGCCCGGATCTCGGCCAGCATGTCCGTCGGCACGTGCCGCAGCGGAACGGCCCGGCGCAGCAGGTCCCACATGTCGTAGCGGTCCGCGTCGTGCGGGCCGACGGCCCCCGCGAACGGTTCGCGGACGTGCCGGTAGTCGTAGCAGCGGACGTACTGGGTGCCTGCCATGTCCCAGCCGGTGATCAGGGGCAGCCGCCGCTGTACGGCGTGGCGGTGGAGCAGGAGTTTGGCCCGCCAGCCCTCGGGGGTCGTCACGTCCACCCCGTCGATGACCACCTGGCAGGAGGCCGTCAGTTTCCCGACGGTCTGCCGGGTGACCCCTTCGGTGCAGACCTCGACCGAGGCGTGCGGGTTGATCGCCCGTACCCGGTCCCCGGCCAGCGAGGCCTTGTTCCGGTCGAGGTCGGCGACGGTCGCCGACTGCCGGTTGAGATTGTTGAGTTCGTACGTTCCCGGGTCGGCGAGGACGAATCTCTGCAGGCCGAGCCGGGCCAGTGGTTCGACGGCGGCACCGCCGATCGATCCGCAGCCCGCCACCAGGACGGTGGCCGTGCGCAGCGCCCACTGATCGGCCTCGGCCACCACGCCGGCGTTCCGGGCGGTCAGCTCGGCGTAGAACCGGGCTTTCGCGGTGGGCCCCGCGGCCGTCTCGGGCATCCGTTCCCCGTCGCCGTTCGTCACCTGCCGGCCCTTTCTCGTGCGGGATCGGGACGGTGTCCCGTACTCGTCCTGCGTGCGGCCAGGGTGGTGATCACGGCCTGCCACGAGGCCAGGTCGCTCGTCCCGTCGAGGTAGGAGCGGACCACGTCGCGGTACCAGGCGATGTCGGCGGGCACCGGGGCGGCGAACGGCTTGGCCACGACCGTCTGCCGGTAGATCGGCGCCATGGGATCCGACGGGCACAGGTACGGCGAGGTGCCCTCGACGACGTGCAGGTCGAAGCCGACCAGCCGCAGATGGCGCAGGGCGACGTGCTCCTTGGCGTCGCCGAGGACGACGCGCACGCCGTCGCCCAGGGCGAGCAGCGCCTCGCCGATGCCGAGCATGAGGTGCCAGGGGACGCGGCTGTGCTGCTCGTCCCGTGGCATCGTCTGGTCCCGCAGGAACCGCTTGAACTCGAAGGCCTGGTGGGTGCCGAGGCCCGGCCGTGCGTACCTGCCGAGCAGGTCGATGCCGTGCGCCGCCTCCGTCGGGAACGGGGTGCGGCACGGGGAGTCCAGGGGCAGGCTCTCGGGGTCCGCCGAGCAGGCCAGTCCGACGTAGCCGCGGATCTTGCCGGAGCGCGCGCACAGCGTGACCGTGTGGATGTTCTCCACGGGCGAGTGCGGCAGTGGTTCGTGGAAGGCCGCGGCGCGGTGGACCGCGTCGGCGGAGATCCAGTTCAGCCGGAGGTACTGGGCGAGGCGGAACCCCAGCATCCCCTTGAGGTAGCGGGAGGGGAACTGGCTGTCGCGGCCCGTGACGGTGACCAGTGCGCCGTCGGGGTCCTCGACGAGGGAGAGCGGGTCGCCCCTCAGCTCCAGGGGCAGCCGGCGGTAGCTGAGCCGGTCGTGGAGCCTGATGATGTCCCGGGCGTAGCGCCGGGCGCGGGGGTCGCGGGTGGCGGCGGGCTCCGGGGCCGGGGCGCCGCGTAAGACGGGGCCGGCGGCGCGGCCGGCGGCGCTCACCACTCGTCCGTCCCGGCGTAGAGGCTCTCGGTGACGGCGAGTGCCAGGACCTCGGGGGTGCCCTCGTAGATCCGGGTGCCCAGCGCGTCCCGCATCGTCTTCTCCAGGCCGTAGGAGCGCAGGTAGCCGCGTGCGCCGAGCAGGGAGAGGGCGGCCTCCGCCACGTCGATCGCGGTCCGGTCCGCGAACAGTTTGGCCGCGGCCGGTTCGTAGACCGGCGGCGGGAGTTCGTTGTCGACCTTGTCCGCCGCCCGCAGGTACAGCATGCGGGCGGCGTCGACCCTGGCCGCCATGCCGGCCAGCTTCGCCGCCGTGAACTGCTGGTCCTTGAGCAGGCGCCCGCCCTGGACCCGCTCGCCGCACCAGGCGATCGCCTGTTCCAGGGCGCTGCGGGCCACGCCCGTGGAGATCCCGGCCACGGCGGCGCGCGCCATGTTGCTCTGCGCCATGTTGATGGCCATGCCCTCGCCCTCCGCGCCGATCATGTACTCGGCGGGCACCCGGACGTCGTGGAACTCCAGCTCGCTGCCGAGGCAGGCGCGGTATCCCATCTTGTCCGCCACGGGCCCGCGGACCACTCCGGGCAGGTCGAGGGGGACGATGAAGGAGGTGAGGCCGGTCGCCCCGCGGCTGCCCTCCATGGTGGCGAACACGGAGGCGAACGCGGCGACCTCGGCGTTGGTGATGAACCGCTTGCGGCCGGTCAGCACGTAGTCGTCCCCGTCCCGGCGGGCGGTCGTCACGTTGCGCGCGTGTTCGGCCTGGGAGGGGATGATGAGGTCGCAGCCGGCGTCCTCCTCGGTGACCGCGTTGCAGGCGAGGACCGGTTCGTCGCCCGAGAACAGCGGCAGGAAGCGGGCCTGCAGCCGCGGATCGCCGGACAGCAGGATCGGCGCCTGGCCGAGCAGGGTGGCGCCGAAGATCAGTGCCGTGCCGGGGCAGACCGCGGCCACCTCCTCCAGGGCGGTGGCGACGCCCAGCATCCCCACCCCCAGGCCGCCGTACTCCTTCGGGACCGCCGCGCGGGTGAGGCCGATCCGGTGGCCGTGGCCGACGAGGTCCCAGTCGAAATACGCGGCCGGTTTCTGGTCCATTTCCTGGACGCGGGGTTCGACGACGTTCCTGGCGAATTCCCTCGCGGCCTCCCGGAACTGCTCGACGTCGTCCGGCAGCACGTCGAAATTCAGCGCGGCCTCGGACACGGATTCGGAGAGAGCGGTGTTCACGTGCGGTGTCACTCCTTGTGCGTCGGTTCGGTGTTCGGGACAGGTCGCCCCACGACGGTTCACGCGCCCACGCCGGCGGCCGCCGCGATGTCGGGGTACCGGTCGAACGCGGGCCGCAGCATGGGCACCAGCTCCAGTACCTTGGCGACCCGGCCGCGGATCCGGAGCCGGCCCGTGGCGATGGCGACGGGCACCAGCAGCCGCCCCATCCACAGCGCGTGCGCCGTGTCGCAGGACATCCGGAGGGTGATCGCCGCGGGTCCCGCCTGCTCCGCGCCGACGCGGACACCGTGCTGCGGGGACACGAGGATCTCGCAGTCGGGCTTCGTGTGGACGAGCCGGACGGACAGCCCCTCCTGCCGGGCCCGCGCCACGAAATCGTCGTCCTCCAGCAATACGGTGAACAGACTGCTGAAGACCTTCACGGCCAATTCACTGGACGGAAAAACGGACATGTTCCCCCTTCGCTCTTCGCTCGCTTCTCCGGCACGAAAGCGCCCGTGAAAGAACGTTAGGGGCCGCCCCGACCGGCCACCACCGCGCCAACATAAGACCGAAGGGAAGCGGAAAGGACACGGAAAGAAGGCGCGGAAACCGGGTGACGGAAAACAGATAACGGAAAGGGAGACTCTCAGGGGGACCCGGGCTGCCTGATCCAGCCCAGCGACCGTTCGACGGCCCGCTGCCAGTTGTCGTACTCCGACTCCCGGTGGCCGGGGTCCATTCCCGGCAGCCACCGGGCGGCCGGGTGCCAGTTGCGGCGCAGGACCTCGAGGTCCGGCCAGTACCCCGCGGCGAGCCCGGCGGCGTAGCCCGCCCCCAGGGAGACCGTCTCGGAGACCATGGGCCGTACGACGGGCACGTCGAGCACGTCGGCGACGAACTGCATGAGCAGGTTGTCCGCCGTCATGCCCCCGTCCACCTTCAGCTCCTTGAGGGCCACGGCGGAGTCGGCGTTCATGGCGTCGACGACCTCACGCGTCTGCCAGCCGGTGGCCTCCAGGACGGCCCGGGCCAGGTGCCCGCTGGTGATGTAGGAGGTGAGGCCGACGATGACGCCGCGCGCGTCGCTGCGCCAGCGGGGCGCGAAGAGGCCGGAGAAGGCGGGGACGATGTAGCAGCCGCCGTTGTCGTCGACGGTCCGCGCCAGTGTTTCGATCTCCGGCGCGCTGTTGATCAGTCCCAGCCGGTCGCGGAACCACTGGACCAGCGCGCCGGTGACGGCTATCGACCCTTCCAGGGCGTAGACCGGCTGCCGGTCCCCGATCTTGTAGGCGACCGTCGTGAGCAGTCCGTGCCGGGACCGTACGACATCGGTACCGGTGTTGAGCAGCAGAAAGCTGCCCGTTCCGTACGTGCACTTGGCCTCGCCCGGGGCGAAGCAGGTCTGGCCGAAGAGCGCCGCCTGCTGGTCGCCGAGGGCGGCCGTGATGGGAACGCCGGGAAGCTGCGCGCGGGCCTCGCCGTAGGTCTCCGCGGAGGACCGGATCTCGGGCAGCATCGGACGGGGGACGCCGAAGAACTCCAGGAGTTCCTCGTCCCAGGTGAGCGTGCGGATGTTCATCAGCATGGTGCGGCTGGCGTTGGTGGCGTCGGTGATGTGCAGACCGCCGTCGGCGCCGCCGGTGAGGTTCCAGATCAGCCAGCTCTCCATCGTGCCGAACAGCACCTCACCGTCCTTGGCCCGCTGTTCCAGGCCTTTGACATGGTCGAACAGCCAGCGGATGCGCAGCGCGGAGAAGTAGGTGGAGGGCGGCAGGCCGCACCGGTCGAGGAAGAACTCCTCTCCGGGGCGGACTCTGAGTTCCTCGACCAGCGGCGCCGTGCGGGTGTCCTGCCAGACCAGCGCCCGGCCCAGCGGGGTGCCCGTGCGCCGGTCCCAGAGCACCGTCGTCTCCCGCTGGTTGGCCAGGCCGATGGCGGCGACCTGGCCCGGGTCCACGGCCGTACCGCCGCCCGCGAGGACCTCGGTCATCACCCGCCGCAGGTTCTGCCAGATCTCGACGGCGTCGTGCTCGACCCAGCCCGGCCGCGGGAAGTGCTGCTGGTGCTCCCGCTGCGCGACCGACACCAGCCGCCCGCCCCGGTCGAACAGGATGCATCGCGTGGAATTGGTGCCCTGATCGATGGACATCACATAGCGTTCCACCATGATCGGGTCCGCCTTCCGATGGGTCGCGGAGTGAGCGTCGAGGGGGCGAGGGGGCTTACCAGCGGGCGGCTCCCAGGTCTCGGGAGATCGCTCGCGCGGCCTCCCGGATCAGTGTGATCAGGTTGGGTCGGGGGCGGCCCTGGCTGTCACAGATCCGCTCGACGGGGCCGGACAGCCCGATGGCGCCCACGACGAGACCGCCGTGCCCCCGGATCGGCACGGCGAGCCCCGCCTCGCCCATGCTCATCTCCTGCACCTCGACGGCCCAGCCCGCTTCCCGGACCTCGGCGAGCGCCCGGGTGAGCTGCTCCTGGGTGACCAGGGTGTGCCGGGTGTACGCGTCCAGCCCCGACTCCACGGCGGAGTCGAGGGTCGCGGTCCCGTAGGCCAGCAGTACCTTGCCCAGCGAGGAGGCGTGCAGGGGCAGCAGCGCGCCCACGTCCAGGGTCTGGAGGGTGTCGTCCGGCCGGAACACGTGGTGGACGACCAGGACCATGCCCTCCAGGGGGGTGCCCAGGCGCACCGCCTCACCGCTGCGGGCGGCCAGGGCGTCGGCCCAGTTGATGGACCGGGACCGCAGCTCGTTGACGTCGAGGTAACTCGTGCCGAGATGCAGCAGGGCGGCTCCGAGCTGGTACTTGCCGGTCGTCGCGTCCTGCTCCACGAAATCCACGTGCTGGAGGGTGCGCAGAATGCCGTGGGCGGTTCCCTTGGCCAGCCCGAGGGAGGCCGCCACCTCCCCGAGGCCGAGTCGGCGAGGCCCACCGGCGAGCAGGCGCAGAATCGCGGCCGCCCGTTCGATCGACTGGACCGGACCGGTCATGAAGCGAGCTTATTACCGTCTCGGAAGGTCTGCCGTGCGTGCGCAGGGCCGACGGGGCACCGGAGTGAGGGGTGGCGTTCGGTAATGCCGACCTACGTTCATTGACCCGACCCGGTGTGTCTCTTTAGCGTGCTTTGAGGCCTGGCCACGTGCCGAGGTGCGTGATGCAGGGCCTGTGGCACTGACCCCTGGAGACACGAGATGGCGGTACAGCTCAACACGCGGGTGCGGGAAGCAAGCGAGTACGTCTTCCCGATGCCGCCCGTCGCCGGTGCCGTTTCGGAGGTACGTCGACGGACCGGCGCAGTCCTGGCCGCCTGGAAGGTGTCCCCGGACGTCATCGAGGACGCACTGCTGGTGGTATCGGAACTGCTGACCAACGCGATCGTCCACGCACTGCCCCCGGCGGTGCTGCGGCTGTCCTGGATGCGCGACGCCGGCCTCGGCACCCTGCGCATCGAGGTCACCGACGCGGGTCCCGCCGGCCAGCCGCCCGCGGGCATAGACCCGGACGAGCACGGCCGGGGCGAGGAGATCGTCCACGCGCTGGCGACCCGGTACGGCATCGAGACGCGTCCGGGCGCGGTGACCCGGTGGGCCGATCTCGTCGCGGTGTGAGAGGGCGGGTGCCGATCTGGGCGCCCCTCCCGTCAGCGGCCGGGTCCCGACGAGAACACGGCGGCCGGCCGCCTTCCCCTGTCCGGTCCGCCGGCGGACCGGATGCGCGACACCACGGGGAGGAACTCGTTGCCGTCACGCCCCTCCGGTTCCGTGACGGCCGTTCCCCGTGCCTCCGATGCGGACGGGACCGGTTCCGCCATGCCCTGCATGCACAGCAGGAGCAGTGCAGCGTCGTCGTGCAGCCGGCCGCCCACATGTGCCAGCAGTTCGTCGTGGACCGCGGAGAGGGTGTGCTCCGGCTCGCCGGACACGTGATGGGCCAGCCTTTCGGCCAGCGGGTAGAACTCACGGGCCCGGTCGCGGGCCTCGATGACCCCGTCCGTGTAGAGCAGCAGCTGCTCGCCCTCGGCGAAGGGCAGGATCTCCAGGCAGGGGGGCTCGTCGACGAGGACCTGCAGACCGAGCGGCGGAGCCGGGCGGGTGGCCTCGACCGCGGTCACGCCCCCTGACGCGGATATCAGCAGCGGAGGCGCGTGTCCGCAGTTGACCACCTCGAGCTGCCGGGCGCGCGGGTGTCCCACGACGATCGCGGTGACGAAGTCGTCGGGGCCGAGGTTGCGCGCCAGGCTCCGTTCGATCCTGCCGACGACGGCGAGGAGATCGGGCTCGTCGTAGGCGGCCTCGCGGAAGACGCCCAGGACGAGTGCCGCGATCTCCACGGCCGGCAGCCCCTTGCCGCGTACGTCGCCGACGATCAGCCTGACCCCGTGCGGGGTGGGCACCAGGGCGTAGAGATCACCGCCGATGCGGGCCTCCGCCGCCGCCGCGCTGTAGCGGACCGCCACCCGGAACGGGCCGACGGTCTCCGGGATGGGCTTGAGAACGGCGTGCTGGGCGGCCTCCGCGACCGAGCGGACGGCGGCGAGCACCCGTTCCCGGCGCCCGCGCAGTGCGCTGGCCAGGGCGCTCGCCAGGGTGACGGCCAGCAGTGCCGAGAGCACGGCCGCCAGCTCGTGCCCCGGACCCGCCTCCCTGACACCCAGCGTCGCGCCGAGCACCGCGGCGAGGAACCCCACGCACAGGACGCCTCGGGGGCCGTTGGTGCTGGCGGCCAGCGCCGGGCCGGCCGCCAGCAGCGGCAGCCAGAACATCCCTGACCCGCCGAGGAGGTCGAAGAGCGCGATGCCGGAGACGATCAGAACCGGCACCACGGGCATTCCGGCGGCCAGCTGTGAGGCGGCCCGCCTGGTCGCCGGTGCTCCAGGGCCGGCCACTGGTCTCCTGAGCGGCCGCAACGGCCACTGGTTGCCACCATGGTCTCGCGCCTGCCTCATGTATCCGTCCGTAATCCTCACCCAGACGGGCCTTAAGCCCGACTTATCCGTTTCATCCAGGAAAAGGGGTAAGGTCGGCGGGCCACAAGGCGAGGGTTTTCAGATAGTGAGCGAGAGGCCCCGGGTCACGCGGTCCGCGATCGGGATCAGCCGGGCCCTGACCTCGGGGAGACGGGAGAGCCGCTCCGCCGGAAAGGAGACGCCGAGCGCGCCGAGGACGTCACCGCGGTAGATGGGCACGGCGACGCACACCGTGCCCAGTGCGTACTCCTCGAGGTCCGTGACGGCCGGTGCCATGGGCGAGGCGTCGAGGTTGCGAAGCAGCTCCGGGAGGGTGGTGATGGTCCGGGGCGTCAGGTCGGCGAGGTCGTGCCGGGAGAGGTAGTCACGGCGGGCGTCCTCGTCCAGTTCGCGCAGGACGGACTTGCCCAGCGCGGTGGCGTGCCCGGCGTCCTCGAACCCCACCCAGAGGTCGACCCGGGGCGTGCGGGGGCCGTCGACGATCTCGGCGACACTGATCTCGCCGCCCTCGTAGAACGTGAGGTAGGTGGCGGTGCCCAGCTCGTCCCGCAGCGCGGCGAGCGTCGGCCGGACCCGGCTGAGCAGTGCCTGGCTGTGGCCCGTGGTATGCAGGCTCCCCAGCTTGTCACCGAGGACGAAGCCGCCGTCGGCCAGCTTCCGCAGGTAGCCGTCATGGACCATCGTCCGCAGCAGGTGGTACGCGGTGGCCAGGGGCAGGCCCGTCTCGCGTGCAAGCTGCTTCGCGGGCGCACCGTTCTCGTGTGCGCTCACCGCCTCCAGCAGACGGAAGGCGCGCTGCACCGACATGATGAGCGTGGGCTCGTGAACGCTCATGCCACCAGCGTGCCCCCGACCTGCGGCACGGGCAAGACGCGGGGCTCCTGAGGCGGTGTACGCAGGCCGACACCGGTGTAGCGCAACGTGAGCCGGTGGGTGCGACGTGTCAGCGTCAGCCCCTCCGGGACGAGCAGAACGTGGGGGGGCCGCTGATCATGCAGTCGATGATGTGCGTGGCGCCGTCCCGGGCCGCGGCGGCGCATCCCAGGTCGAAGAGAGCCGGCTCGCCCGTTCCCGGCTCGGGGACGCGAGGAGCCCGGCCGCGAGCGCGGTACGGACGGGATCCATGATCCAGCGGGCCACCGCGGTGAAGCACCCGCCGCGGACGATCACGTCGGGGTCGAACAGCGCCGCGTTTCCGGCGCGGCCGGCCCCGACGTACTCCGCGAGCCGGGCCAGTGCGCTCAGCGCAGTCTCGTCACCTCGCTCGGCGCGCCGGACCACACGAGCACCGCGTTCCTCGGAGGACTCCCCCGCACCGGGCCCTGCGGGAAGCCGTCGACTGCGAGGACGCGGTACGCCGCCCCGACGGCCGCAGCGACCACCTGGGATCCCAACTGCCTTGGGGCAGCTGGGACTTCGTCTCCTCGGCGACAGCCACGTGCCCTGGGAGGCCTGCTTCCGCATGCTCGACTCGATCGCTACGCGGGACCGATACGCGGGACCGATCTCCCTCAACTCGGCGTTCGGCCGGAATTCCCGAGTTCTGCCCATGCCCCGCTCCGCTGTCGTCGGCGCTGGTCAACAAGGCCGCCCGGGCTGTTGATCGCTTCGACGCCGGGCGCAAGCCGCAGTAGGCTGGCAGAGTTGCCGTTGTCAGGGCGCCCGAAGCGGTCTCAAGTGGCTGCCGCGCACGTGGCTCGGCAGACGGGACAAGGGGGGTTCGCCTCGCGAGCCGGGGAGCAATCCGTGGGGCCGGGCCGAGGAGGCCAGCCATGGCACAACCCGAACTCCAGCCCGGTGGCGTCGAATCGGAGAACCATCCGTGGCACATCCGCCTCGTCGAACATCCGAAGCGGTTCGAATCAGCGCACTTCCGTGCCGCAAAGAACACGGCGCACAAGATCCTCCACCAGATGAACGACGCCGACCTTCCCTACGGTCCCCGACCCGTCGATCCGGGGCCGGGGCCGAAGAGCTCGGAGCGCTGGGAGATGCACCACGGCGGCAGCCTCTGGGTCAAGGGAGCCGACCGCTGGCTGATGTTCCGTGCCCGGGTCGGCATCGAGTGGAGCATGCAGTTCTGCGCGGACCCCGCGAAGGTCGACCGGCTCCGCCAGGAGGCCGCCGAACTGATCGCCGCCTTCCCCCTCACGCTGCCCGCCCTGGCACAACTGGGCTACGAACAGGCCGAGGACCTGCTGCGCACGCCGGTCAAGGACGCCGACGGGGTCGAGGCGTGGACCGACTCGCTGTTCAACTCGTGCGTGCCTCTCAGCCACGGAAACCACCAGGGCATCCTCCCCACGGTGCCCGGCGAGCACCACTACCCCTGGCCGGTGAAAGGCGCGGACTTCGTCCGGTACGACGACTTCCAGCTGTGGGTGACACTGCCCGACGGCACCCATGGAGCCGTCGCTCCGGTGGACCGTCGCGGCTCGGGCGACGGGTCGGTCCGGCTGACCTTCGTCCCCGAGGGCAGTGAGGCCGCGCCATCGATCGCGCAGGCCCAGGAACACAGCCTGATGGCGGTACTGCCAGCCGACAGCGACGTGGCCATGCAGGCCTTCGCCCGGCAGATACCTCCTGGCCGGCACACCGCCGCCGGTCCGCTCGCGGCCGGCGCGACACGGCGCGGCAACCGTGTCCAGGGCTAGAGCCGAGCACTGACATGCCCCGCGCGATCGTCGTCTGCCTCGACGGCACGGGCTGTCAGGTGGGCGCGAACAACCCCACCAATGTGGTCCGGCTGACGGAGATGCTGGACGCGGACGATCCGACCCGGCAACTCGTCTACTACGACCCCGGCGTGGGGACCATGTCGTCGCCCTCCGCCCGCGGCCCGGTCGGCCGTCGCCTGTCCCGCCTCTGGGGGCTCGCCTTCGGCAGCGGACTGCGGACCAACCTCGCCGAGGCCTACACATACCTCATGCGCCAGTGGCATCCAGGCGACCTGGTGTACGTCTTCGGCTTCAGCCGCGGCGCCTACACCGCCCGCGCGCTCGTCGGCATGCTCAACAAGCCCGGCCTCATGCGTCCCGGCTCGGAGAACCTCGTGCCGTACGCAGTGGCGAAGTACGCCTTCAACCAGGACATCGACAGGAGCGAACAGGAGGTTGCCAGGTTCTCGCACACGTTCTGCCGACGCACCGACGGCGAACCGCTGTGGGAGGAGGTCAAGCAGAACAACCGACGGCAGGTCTCACACCACGCCCTGCCCGTGGCGTACCTCGGCGTGTGGGACACCGTGAAGGCGGCCGGGCTCCTGCGCCTGGGCACCCTGCAATGGCCGTACACCCACCAGTTGCCGAACGCGGCCCGCATCCGGCACGCCGTGTCGCTCGACGAGACCCGCCGCCCCTACCGCGAGTTCCTGGTGACACGCCGCCCGGAGCGTCCGGACACCGCCGAGGAGGTGTGGTTCGCCGGAGTGCACTGCGATGTCGGCGGTACCTTCGAGCACGCCGAGGGCGCGCCTCTGCTCTCCACGATCCCGCTGAAGTGGATCGTCGACGGGGTCACGGGGAACCTGGTGTTCCGAGACAAGGCGTACGACACGACGTGCGCGGTCACCGAGGAGTTCGCCGCTGCTCCCGTGCACCACAACGGCCCGTTGTGGATGCTCGTCGGCCGGCGCACCCGCCCCCTGCCCGAAGACGCCGTACTGCACAGCAGCGTGCGACTGCGCCGCGAACGGGACCCCGGGTACCGCCCGGACCTGCCGGATCCACAGCAGCCGGAACGGTGGGCCGATCCTGACTGGACCAAGCCGGTCCCGCCCTCAGCGGTTCAGCCTCCGTCACCGGAACCCGGCCACGGGAAACCGCATCTGCCCCGGCGAGCGTGGTGAAGGCCGGGCGCCACCCGTCTGTGCCGTCGAGGCCGAGACCGCCGTCCGCGCGGTGCAGGCGGTGGCCGAGCCGGGTGACGTGTCCGGCCGACTGGATGCTCGGTTCCGCAGACGCCGGTCGGTCATGGCCCGCACCTCGGGAACCTGCTTCGGGACAGATGGACCTCGTCCGCGACGTCGGCCGGGCCGGCGGCACCGGGCAGCAGCGGATCAAGCATGGCTCCGGTTCCGTCAGCCGAGAGGGCCGATCCGACCGGTCACGGTGTTTCGCCTTGGCGGATTTCCGATGTCTGCAGATCTCCGCGCCCCATATCTTGAAGGCGGGACCTTTCAGGGCGGAGAAGGGCATAACGCTTTCCACCGGGGACTCCCGCGCCGTATACGCCGCATCGCCCTGGGAGCGGTATAGTTCAGCCGTCAACTGCAGCTGCCTGCACGCCAGTTCCCCTTCTCTTCTCAGAGCGGAGGCCAGGTGCCCTTCGCGCGTCCCGTGATGGGCGCAGATGCAACTCGGGCTACTGCGGACCGGCTTGAACAACCGTCACGAGAACCTGCCGCAGCCTGGTCTATTTCCGCACACGGATTTCCACGCAGGTGACCGGGATCTCTCCTCGCCCTCCCCCCGATACATCTATCGAAAGCCTCCCTCTTTCGTGGCCATCACCGTGCACGAGGACCGGCCTGTCGGTCGGCATGCCGCCGTTCCGTCCGGCAGTCTCTTCCGGCGAATCTATGCTCCGCGCGCGAGTGACGCGATAGCGTTTTCCATGGCGACGTACGCCATGCCGCTCCTGGTTCTGACGATTACCGGTTCTTCGTCCTTGACAGGCCTGGCGTTCGCATTGGAGTGGACTCCGCGGCTCGCGGCGTTCGTCCCCGCCGGCAACGCGGTGGACCGCCGGGGTGCGGCGATCGTCTGCTTCATCGCCTCTCTCGCCCGGGCCACGGTGGTGGCAGCCTCGGCAGTCGCCCTTCTCATGCTTCCACGGGGCACCGCCGAGACCGCGGTCGTGTTGGCCCTGGCGGCCGTCACCGGCACGCTCTCCCAGTTCGGTTTCGTTGCCAACGAGGCGGTCGGAGCGATCGTCACCCGGCGGGACCAGGCGCGGCCTCATGGGGTCCAGGCAGTCCTCGTCGGCATCGACCAGACCGCCACGGTCGTCGGTCCGCTGCTGGCCGGCTTCCTTCTCCTGGCCGGACCGGGATGGATGCTCGGGTGCCTGAGCGCAGTGTCCTTGATCGCCGCCGTCCTCGGTCTGCAGACTCCGCCGACTCCGCTCCGCGCCGCGCGTGCCGATGCCACAGGAAGTGACAGCGCGCTGCGCCTGGGCCTGCGTACGCTGCGGAAGCTGCCCGCTCTGGGCTGGCTGGTGGCCGGGCTGGCCTGCTCGAACCTCGCACTCGGACTGCTCCAGTCCGCCAGCCCTGTGATCGTGGTGAAGACTCTCGGGCGCTCTTCCGCCGATGTCGGCGCCATGTGGTCCGCCGCCGCCGTGGCGACCCTTCTGGCCATCACGTGCTGCCGACTCGCGCTGAGCCGCCTCGACCTCTGGGGAGTGGGCGTGGTGTCCGCGACGCTCGCCTCCGCCGCGTGTCTCGCCATTACCCAGGCTCCGTCCTTCGCTGCCTACACCGTCCTGATATCGATCTTCATGGCGGGAGACGGTGGCCTCACGGTCGTGTTGCGCACGGTCCGCTCGCTGATCATCCCCACGACAGCACTCGGTGCCACGCTCTCACTGACGATGCTCCTCCTGCTGCTGCCCTTTCCCGCGGCGGGCATCCTCGTGGCGCTCACCCCGCCACCGCACCTCGGCAACGTCATAGTGGCCTGCGCTCTCGTTCAAGCTGCCGCTCTGCTCACCACCTTCACAAGGCTGCGCAACGAACCCACGCTGCGCATGGTCGCCAGCCGGAGGTGAAGGACTGCGCTTTCACTCAACGGACAGGACCAATCCCAGCAGCGCTTCCGGACCTTGTGGACTGCACTCCCCCGGAGCTCGGTGGCCATTGCGGTTCCATGGAACTGCCCGCCGGGCAGACTGAAGACGCCCTCGACCGCGATGCGCAGCCACGGCTCGTCAGGCCGGCAGAACCAGCATTCACGGCAGGGCGCGGCCCAGCCGAGCACGCTCCTGCCGCGGGCCGTCACCGGCGCCCTGCGGCGGCAACACGTCGGCGGGGAGGGACCGGAGACGTCCGTGGGGGCCGCGCTGCGTCACGCGGGATGGTCCACCGCGTCGTTCCGCAACCGCACCGCCGCCAACAGGCTCAGCCCGGGCTCGGCCTGCCGCAGCGCCTTCACAGCCGCGGCGGAGGTGAGGTCTCCCGAGAAGCCGACATCGGCCAGGCGGGCGCGGACCCAGTCGCCACGCAGCCGGCTCTCGGTGACCGCAGCGGTGGATTCGGCGATGGTGACCGCATGTTCCAGGCCCGCGCGAGTCTCGGCCGAGGCGCCGGCGAGCGCCTCGCGCAGTGCCGCCGTCACCACCTGCGCGTCCCGGATCACCACGATGTTGTCGCTCTTGCCCATCTCTCGCATTCCTTTCGCGGAAGACGGCTGTTCTTTCAGGACGCGCGTCCGGCGGATGCGGTTTGACGAGGCGCCGGCGAGATGCCAGGCGCAGCATAAACGGACGGCCTTTCCCCCCACCGGTTCGCCCGCCGGTACGGCGCACTCGGCCCTTGGCCCGCCGTCAGGCTGCCGACGTCCACTGTTTCACCGGCGGATCACACGACGCAGCAGTCGCCGGGCCTCGGCGACGCCTCCATGGTGGGCACGCGCGCCTCTCCGCCCAAAACTATGGCGTCCGACCACATACGCCTCTCACCTGCACGTTCCTACGGTGACCACCGGCTTTTGCCGCGATCACACCCGGCAGCGGCACGAGGCGCCCTTCGACATGTGTGCGCTGAGCCCAGCCTGCACCGGCGTCAAGGCTGGTCCGGTGCCAACGATCCCGGTGGTGACCTACTCGGCCACTCTTATCGACGCGTGAGGGAAAAGGGCGCGGAGGCTGGCACGGGCCATGCGGTGGCCCGGCCCCGGGCCGACGGACAGACTCAGGGCTTCCACCGAGGGGAAAGCCTGCGGGAGCGGCTCCAGCACGGCTTCGGCTTCCGCGCCGAGGAGGTCGAGATGGCGGATCCGGGGAAGACGCAGACCCGATCTGGCGGCGTAGGAGGCGTGCCGTGCCGACAGCCCCAGCCGATGCAGCATGGGGAGTTCCTGCAGACTCGCCAACGAGGTGTGCTCAGGGCACTCGGAGATCGAGAAGACTTCCAAGAGCGGGAATCTGCCCAGCACCGACATGTCGTCGACGGTGCCGCGCAGGTCGAGGCGGGCGAGCTGGCCCGGATCCAGGTAGACGAGGAGGCTTATGGCCTTGAAATCGCCCACCAGCCTGATCCACGGGCGGCCGCCCAGTTCCCGTAGGGCACGGAGTTCCGCCACGGAGTGAGCTATCAGGTAGAGGTCGTCGTACGGGAGGTCGGCGATGACCTCCCTGCCGTAGGCCTCTATTGCGAACCGGTGCCAGAACAGGGCTAGTTGACTTCGCACCCTCTGGGATGGGTGGTTTCTGAAGCGAGCCAGGTATGCAATCGCCTCGTCGGTTCCGATCAGGGACGCCGTTCTGACGCACAGCTGGGCATACTCGTCGCTGTCCGATGCAGGCCACGTGCCGGCCAGTTCCTCCGGCCCCGGTAGGAAGTCGAGGGCGAGCGGTCCCACCGAGGTGAGTTCACTCACCGCTTCGGGTGTACGTGGCGGAACCAGCGCGGACATGCCGCGTTCGAGTTCGGCCCGTACAACCGGGTCCAGTTCCGTAGCCTGTTCGACGCAGGATGCGGCGAGCACTACGGCCCGGGCCGACCCGTCCTGCAACAGCTCCCGCAGGATGTCCGCCCGATCGCGAGGACGCCCCTGCGCCACCGCCATGCGGATGACGTCCTCCCACTGGTCGTCGGCAGCATGCTTACGGACCATCCCGAACGTGCCCTCGTCCAGGAGGGCCCGCGCTCCCAGGAAATCCTGGAAAGTGCGGTGGCAGAAGTCGATGGTCTCAGGGGTCGGGGCGCGCAGCAGGCCGCTGCGATTGAGCAGGCGGGTAAGAACGTTCTCGGGCTCGCCCAGGGCAGCCATCTCGGGCAGGGCGGGCAGTGCCTTGCCGATCTCGGTGAGAGCACGGTCGCGGGTCATCTCCGTTCGGCCGTCCTTGATCAACCAGTACGCGAGCCGCTGGAGGATCTGGAGCTGCGGTTCCTCCCGAAGCTCGGCCCCCGCCACTCCGCGCTCGCGGTCACGGCGAGTGAGGAGCATGCTGAGCGCGGCCTGGTACAGCTCCTTGCGGCCGATCGGCAGGAAGCCATGGCGGTCCCGGTGCAGGGCGCAGATCAGGCCGCACATCAGCGGGTTGGTGGCGAGTCGCCCCAGATCGGGTTTGGTCCGGATGGCGTGCAGGAGTTGAGTCTCGTACGAGGCGAGAGCCTCGTCTTCCTCGGACGCTCCCGTGCGCGCGGCCATATGCCAACGTCCGACGAACGACTGGACATCCGCAGGGCGCATCGGCGCCAGCCTCAGTTCGACGAACTCCTCGTCCGCCAGCCACTCCTCGGCCACGGCGGACGGGCGGGACGTCACCAGCCAGCGATTGCCCGGGTATGCCTCGGCCAGATCGCCGAGCCAGCCGTGTGCATGTGCTCGCTCGCTCTCCGGGACTTCGTCGATGCCGTCGATGAGAAGGAGTCCGCGTCCGGCCGCGAGGACCCGGGACTGCCAGCCGGGCGGCTCCTCACCGGCCAGGGGCGCGCCCACAGCGGCAAGGAAATCCTTGGGGGCGGGGAGGCGACCACCGTGGCGGGTCAGGGTGCGCAGTGGGAGAACGAAGGGGATCAGGCCGGCAAGATACGCCATCCGGTCGTCGCGGTCCTGGCGTGCGGCGGAGACGGCCAGCCACTGGATGAGCGTGGTTTTCCCTGATCCGGCCTCGCCGCGCAGAAGGACGCGGTCGTGGTCGGCGAGGGCCTCGTCAGCGGGCTGATGACCCTGCTGGAACCGCGGGCGGCGACGCAGGAAGTCCTCGTACGCCTCCACGGGCGACGTGGCCTCCAGACGCAGGTACGCAACGTCCAGCGGCCACTTGCCTGGTGAGTTGATCAGGTCGATGCCGTAGATCTGCAACCGGCCGTGTTTCTTGGTGAGGTAAGAGAGCAAGCGTCGCTCGAAGGCCGCGTCACGGGCGTCCGGCCGTGGATTCCGGGTGATCAGCTCGTCCAGTTTCGCGATGACCTCGGCCTGATCACGGCTCTGCTCCACAAGCGTGCGGGCCACAAAGGTCGAGCGCTGCGTGAAGAAGTTGATGATGTGGACGCAGGCCCACTCGGTGAGGGAGTCCAGGAACAGTGAGGCGTCGACGGACAGGTCCCGGGTGGGAGCCCCGTGGTGAAGCTTGCGCGCCAGCTCCCGGTAGCCGAGCCGTACCGCCTGCACGTCATCCATGTCGAGCTCGCCCAGCACCAGCAACTTGGCCGTCAGCGCATCTGTGACCGCCGCCTCCTCATCCGGAGGGAAGGGCGGCTCTCCCGGCGACTCCACTGCCTCCCGGACCAGGCGGGCGGCGAGCACACGCACGTCCTTCTCCGTCAAGGACCGCTTCTCGCCACGGAAGGAGACGAGGGCCGACAGCCGCACGGGCCTGTCGACCAGCCCGGCGCCCGGTTCCTCCTTCACGAGCAGCTTCTTCACCAGCGGAGCAACCACGCTCGAAGCAAGGCGTGTGCCGATGACTGCGGGATCCATCCGACGCCCCCCAAGCCTGTGAACCGCCGCAGCCAGCGTAGTCACCGTTCCGTTCCGACGTGCCTCGGTCTTGGGAACCGGTGTCCGGTCCCACCGGGCTGGTGGTGTTCCGTCTGTCCCAGGTGAGAGTCGGTCATTCCCGGCGCACGCAGCTGAACGTGCCCGACTTTTTTCCGTTCAGGATGCACATCCACCCCCACGGCGAGTCCGGCCGAACAGCAGGGCACACCACTCGGCACACCCTCGCCGCACAGACCGCGAGAGGGCCGTCGCACGGCTCGCTCACCGCGGCCGCCGACAGCCCTGACCTCTACCAGTGGCAGCCCATCGGTCTCGCGGTCAGCCACCGCCCGCACGAGGGCCCGAACGTCTTCGAACTTGGCGGCCGCCGTCGGACGATCGTCGACGAGTGGCGCGGCCAGGGAGTCCTGCGCTCGGACGGCCTCACCACCTGGGAACACCAGGGCCTGATCCTCGACAAGCCGGGTGGCCGCTCCGACGGCGGGATCATCACCGGCCGGTACGCCGATGCAGTCGTCCGAGGAGTCGGCCTGCATCTTCTGCCTCCCCACGTGGGCCGCGGCCGGGACGCCTTCCACGCCATCCGCCGCTCCTCACCCCAGGTCGCCATCGTCCGGGTCGTCGACGACGCCCTGGCACGGCGGCCCGAACGACCCGTTCGGATCATTTGTCCCCCCTCCCTGATCTCCGGATTCCAGTCGCCGACGTAGTCGCGAGCAGTCGACCGCCCGTCCGGTGCACAGAACCGCGCGGTGCGCGTCCGGGCTGCGCGGCGGGACATGGCCTGACCCGCGGATCTCGGGCGAGACGGGCACCGAACGCCTCCCACGGCGACGCCGTCATGAGCCGTCGGCCGCCCCGGTTCGCGGCTGTCGGTAGGGCCGCACGGCGCGGCGTGCAATGGCGAAACGGTGCGTCTCGGAAGGGCCGTCGTAGATCCGGAACGGCCGCACCTCCCTGAGCAGACGGGCCAGCGGGGCGTCGGCTGACGAGATGCCGAGCGCTCCGCAGATCTGCACCGCCCGGTCGACCACCCGGTTCACCGCCTCCGCCACGAAGGTCTTGGACACGGAGGTGAGTTGCGAGGCGGCGGTGGAGCCGGTGTCCAACTCCCAGGCGGTACGGAGGATCAGCGCGCGGCTCGCCTCGATGTCGATCTCGGAGTCGGCCAGCATCTGCTGGACCATGCCGAGGTCTCCCAGCACCGAGCCGAACGCGGTCCGGCTGGCCGCCCTCTCCAATGCGACGTCCTGGGCACGGCGAGCGGCTCCCAGCCAGCGCATGCAGTGGGTCAGCCGGGCGGGACCGAGCCGGACCTGGGCGCCGTCGAAACCGCGGTCCACCGCGCCGAGCACCTGCTCCTCCCCCACCACGCACTCCTCGAAGACGATCTCGCTGTGCCCCGCGAAGAGCGACTCGTCCAAGGTCTCGATGGTCCGGACGATGCGCATGCCGGGAGTGCCGGCGTCGACCAGGAACATGGTGGCACCGCCCGGGTCGCCGGGACTGCCGGAGGTACGGGCCATGACGATGGCGAAGCCGGCGCCGTCGGCTCCGGTGATGAACCACTTGTGGCCGTCGATGCGCCAGCCACCGGGAACCCGGGTCGCGGTGGTCCGCAAGGAGCGGGGATCGGCACCCGCCCCGGGAGCCGGTTCGGTCATGGCGAAGCAGGACCGTGCCTCACCCGCGGCGAGCGGACGCAGATACTTCTGCTTCTGCTCTTCGGTCGCCACCTTCTCCAGCAGATGCATGTTGCCCTCGTCCGGGGCCGCGCAGTTCAGCGCCAGTGGTCCGAGCAACGAGTAGCCCGCGGCTTCGAACACCACCGCCTGCCCGCGCAGGTCGAGCCCGTGCCCGCCCCACTGCCTCGGCACATGAGGAGCGAAGACACCCGCCTCACGCGCACCTTTCTGCAGGGCTTCCCGCAGGGCCTCGGGAGCGTCGTGCACGGACCCGCCGCACTCGCGCTCGGCCGGGATCACCACTTCGCGTACGAACTCGGCGGTGGACGCCGCAAGTTGGGCAACGGGCGGATCGACATCGAACTGGATGGGCACGGGACCTCCCGCCGACAGGCATCGGGCATCGGCGCCCGTCGCGTCCTAGAAACTGTATAGCTTCTTCAGTATCTTGCCGAGAGGCACCCGGTGACGGGAAGACGACAGGAGAAAGCCATGAGCCTCCCCGCGAACGCCGATCCGGTCCGGATCGTGCGCCACCCCGACGGTGTCGTCGAGGTGAGGCTGGACGATCCCGGGCGGGGCAACGCCCTGGACCTCAGGACCGCGCGAGCACTGCGGGACACGACCGCCGAGGTGGCGGCGGACCCGGGCGGCGCGGTCCTGCTGCGGGCGGCGGGCGGCAGCTTCTGCGTGGGCGGTGACCTGCGGGCCTTCGCCGGTCGCGGCACGGAGACCGGTGCCTATGTGCACGCCGTGGCAACCGCCGCACACGCCGCGATACAGACCCTGCACGACCTGCCGGTGCCCGTGGTCACCGCCGTGCGCGGCGCGGCCGCGGGCGGCGGGATCGGTCTCGCCCTGGTGGGTGACATCGTCCTGGCGGCGCGGTCCGCGCGCTTCCGGCTGGCGTACACGGCGATCGGGCTCACGCCGGACTGCGGGGCCTCGTGGTTCCTGCCGCGCCTGGCGGGTCCCCGCCTGGCGGCGGACCTGATCCTCACCAACCGGGTCCTGACCGGCGACGACGCCGAACGGTCGGGCCTGGTCTCCCGGTCCGTGGACGAGGAGGAACTGGACGACGCGGCGCACCGGACCGCCGCCGGTCTGGCCGCCGGCGCCGGCGGTGCGCTGCGCGCCGCGAAGGGCCTGCTGCGCGCCGGCGCCGGGGAAGAGCTGCGCCGTCACCTCGCCGAAGAGGCGCGGCTGATCGCCTTGCTGGCGGACGGCGGGGAGGCACAGGACCGCATGGCGTCGTTCCTCGGCGCCCGCGGCCGCCCGAAGGCGGGCGACAGCGGGACCGGGGCCAGGGAACCCGAAAGTGTTTCTTGAATCCCTCTTCACTAACGCCCCGCCCGGAGCGTAACCTCCGGGCAACACAGAACCGAGGAACCGGTCACCACTGAACCGGGGAAAAGGTGTGGCGATGCAATCTGCTGCCGTGGACCTTCCGGACGCTCCCGACGAGAGCCTCACCGAAGCCGTCGTCGACCTCGTTCTGCGTGGCATGTGGCGCGGCCGGCCCGAGTCCGAGCACCGCCCTCTGGTCGACGCGGGACTGGCGATGGTGAAGGGTCCCGTGGTGCTGCCGACCGAGCGGGCCAAGACCGCCGCCTCGCGGATCCTGCGGGTTGCCTCGGGATCCGAGCAGGAGGAGCGGATCACCGCGGCGTACGAGGCCTTCCTGCCGGTCAACCGGCAGATCCGCGACGTGTGCACGGCCTGGCAGTGCCGCCCCGACGGCACCGCCAACGACCACTCCGACAGCGGCTACGACGCCGAGGTGCGCGAGTCGCTGGAGGACGTGCACGAGGCCATCCAGCCTGTGCTGCGGAGGCTGGAACGGGTGCTCGCGGGCAGCGGACGGTACCTCACGGCCCTGGAGGAAGCCCTGGACCGCTTCGACGACGGCGCACTGGAGTGGCTGGCGTCGCCGCTGTGCGACTCGTACCACACCGTGTGGATGCGGTTGCACCAGGAACTGCTGCTGGCGCTGGGCATCAGCCGGGCCCAGGACGAGGCCCGCGAAGAAGAGCTGGTCACAAGGAGCCGGGGTTGAGCGTCACCGACCGCGAAGCGGGCCCGCTCGCACAGTCCGAGGCTCCCCGCACACCGTCCGAGACCCCTGGCCGGAGCCTGGTGCCCTACGGGCAGGGACGGATCCGGGGCCTCGACGCGGCTGAACTGGGCGCGCACGGTGCGGCGATGGACCGGCTGGTGGCCCTCGGGCTGCCGGTCGTGCCGGGCCTCACCGTGCCCACCGGCGCCTCCGCCTCGCTGTGCGAACCCGACACCGCCGGATCCGCCGTCGATCTGGTCGAACAGCTCTCGGGACGGCGGATCGGCGACGCGACCCGGCCGCTGTTGCTGCGCCTGTCGGCGAGCGCGCCGACCGAGATCGCCGGACTGCCGCCCGACCTGGCCTGTCTCGGCGTGACTCCCGGCAATGCGGGCGACCTGTGCGCCGTCATCGGACGCGCAGAGGCGCTGCACGAGGTGTGGGCCGCCACCGTGCGGATGATCGCCGAGTACGCCCTCGACGTCCCCGGTGCGGTGCTCGACGACGCCCTCCTCGACACGCCCGAGCCGCGGGCACGGGTCGAAGCACTGCTGGCGCTGGTGGCGCAGCGCGGATCCGGGCCCTTCCCCGACGACCCGGCGCAGCAGCTCGCGCTGGCCGCCCGCGCCCTCCTCGGCCGATGGGACTCGCCGCGTGCGAGAAGGTCCCGCCGGGCCCAGCGGCTCCCCGCCGATCTCGCCGTCGCCCTGCACGTGCAGGCGCTGCGCATCGGCCCGGCGGACCACTCGGGCTACGGCACGGCGGTCAGCCGCCACCCCGAGACCGGGCGCCTCGCACCGCAGGGCTGCTTCTTCCGCGGGGTGCGCCGCAGCGCCCCGCCGCCCCACACCGGTGAACCGCTCGAGCGACTCGCGGGGGGAACCGCGCTGCTGGAGCACTCCCTGCTCACCCTGGAGCGCCATCTGCAGGCACCGGTGTCCGTCGACTTCGAGGTACGCGACGACGAGATCTCCCTGCTCGCCGCTGCGGCGCAGCTGCGCCCACCGCTTCGGGCGTCGGTGTGTCTGGCCGCGGACCTGGCCCGGGACGGGGCACTCGGCCATGAGGAGGCCGTACGGCGCATCACCCCCGTGCAGGTGCAGGAACTGCTGCACCCCCAGCTCCGGCTGACCGGTGGGGAGGAGCTCCTGGTGAGGGGGCTGCCCGCATCTCCGGGGGCGGCGACCGGAGCGGTCGTGCTGTCCAGTGAGCGTGCCCTCGAACTGGCCGCGGACGGTACTCAGGTCGTGCTCGTGGCTGCCGAGACGAACCCGGCGGACGTCCCCGGGATGCTGGCCTCCGTCGCCGTGCTGACCGGCAGCGGCGGCATCGCCTCACACGCCGCCGTGGTGGCGCGGGGCGCCGGCAAGCCCGCGGTGTGCGGCGCCGAGGGTCTGCGCGTGGACCGGGCCGCCGGGACGGTGCGGATCGGGGACCGGGTGCTGCGGGAGGGCGACCCCGTCTCTCTGGACGGCCGCACCGGCGCCGTCTACGCGGGGGCGCTGAGCGTCAGTGTCGCCGGACCACCGCCCGAGCTGTCCGCCCTGCTGGAGTGGGCGGACGGCATGCGTCGGCTGGGTGTGCGGGTCAACGCCGACACGGCCGCGGAGGTGAGCACCGCCATCGCCCTGGGCGCGGAGGGCGTCGGGCTGTGCCGTACGGAACACCAGTTCCTCGGCGGGCGGCTGCCGCTGATCCGCCGGGTGATCCTGGCCGCCGACCCGACGGCCCGCGAGGAGGCGCTGTCGGCGCTGGAGCACGCCCAGCACGAGGACTTCAGGGCTCTGCTGGCGGCGGTGGGCAACCGCCCGGTGACCGTGCGCCTGCTGGACGCCCCGCTGCACGAGTTCCTGCCCGCCCCCGGACAGGCCCTGGACACGGCCGAGGAGCAACGGGCCGCCGCGCTGCGCGAGGCGAACCCGATGCTCGGGCTGCGCGGAGTGCGGCTGGCGCTGCTGCACGAGCGGCTCTACCCGGCGCAGGCCGAAGCGCTCTTCACCGCCTGGGCCGATGTCGCCGCCACCGGAGTCCGCCCGGAGCTGGAGGTGATGATCCCGCTCGTCAGCCTGCCGGAGGAGCTGGCCGCCGCGGCCGCGTACGTGCGCGGTGCCGCCGATGCGGTCGCCGCCCGCACCGGAGCGGATGTCCCGTACCGGCTCGGCACGATGATCGAGACCCCGCGGGCCGCGCTGCTGGCCGGTGAACTCGCCGAGCATGCCGAGTTCTTCTCCTTCGGCACCAACGACCTCACGCAGCTCACCTACGGATTCTCCCGGGACGACGTCGAGCGCCAGGTGCTCGCCACCTACCAGGAGCGCGGGTTCCTGGCCGCCAGCCCGTTCGCCCGGCTCGACCCGCACGGCGTGGGCGCCCTCATCGCCCTGGCGGCACAGCGGGCGCGGAGCGTACGACCCGGCATCAAGCTGGGCGTGTGCGGTGAGCACGGCGGTGACGCGGAGTCGATCGCGTTCTGCGACGACCTGGGCCTCGACTACGTCTCGTGTTCCGCGCACCGCGTGCCGGTGGCCCGGATGGCGGCAGCGCACAGCGCCCTGCGGGAGCGGCGCGGCGAGAGCGGGAGCGCACGATGACGAGCACCGTGACAGACGGCACGGCCCTGTCGGACACCGAACTGGACGACCTGCGCGAGACCGTTCGGTCGGTGTGCGCTGACGCCGGCGGCACCGCCGCGGTACGCCGGATGCCCGAGGAGGCCCCCGGCATCGACGCCGGGTTGTGGGACACGCTCGGCCGGCAGGTCGGCCTCGCGGCCCTCGGACTGCCCGAGCCGGCCGGCGGCATCGGCGGGCTCGCCGAGATCGCCGTGGTCTGCGAGGAGTTGGGCAGGACGCTGGCGCCGGTACCGCTGCTCTCCTCCACCGTGCTGGCCGGGCAGGTGCTGGCCGGCTGCGGCACCGCCGACAGGGCACTGGCCGAATTGGCCGAGGGCACGGTGCACGCCCTGGCGGTGGCGGCCCCCGACGGAGCGTGGCGGTCCGACGCCGTGCCGGTGGCCGTCTCCTGGCAGGGCAGCGTGCCGCTGCTCGACGGCACCGCGCCGTTCGTCCTCGACGGCGCCGACGCCGAAACGCTGGTGGTGGCCGCGGCCGGCGCCGACGGCGTGGACCTCTTCCTCGCCGACCCGCGCGAGCCGGGGGTCACGGTGCGCCGGGTGCCGACCCTGGACCTCGGCCGGGGCCAGGCGGTGGTCGCCTTCTCCGGTGCCCGGGCCCGGGCGCTGACCGCCGGCGGCGAGGGGGCGGACGTCGTCTCCCGCGCCCTGGACGTGGCCCTGGTGGCTCTGGCCGCCGAGCAACTGGGCGGAGCGCAGGCCGCGTTGGACATGACGGTGGCCCATGTGCGCGACCGTACCCAGTTCGGCCGGGCGATCGGCGGCTTCCAGGCGGTCAAGCACGCCTGTGCCGACATGCTGCTCCAGGTCGAGGCCGCTCGGTCGGCCGTGGTGCGCGCGGTGCGAGGGGCCGGCTCGCCCGAGGCGCTGGCCGAGGCGGCGGCGGTGGCACAGGCGTGGTGCGGCGAGGCGTTCGTGTCCGTCGCCGCCGAGTGCGTGCAGCTGCACGGCGGCATGGGCTTCACCTGGGAGCACGACGCACACCTGTACTTCCGGCGCGCCCAGTCCGACGCCGTCCTGCTGGGCGGCGCCGCACACCATCGGGAGCGGCTCGCCGGGCTGCTGGGCTGGTGACATGGAAGGCGGAACGGCATGACCACCAGAGTCATCGACGAGGTGTTGTTCGACGACGGGGACCCACCGCGTCTCGCGGGCGCCCGCTGCTCCGGATGCGGCACCGTGGTCTTCCCCCGGCAGGACTCGTGCCCCAAGTGTTCGGACGGCGCCATGTCCCCGCATGTGCTGGCGGTGAGCGGGCACGTGTGGTCGTGGACGCTCCAGGCCTTTGCGCCGAAGCCGCCGTACCGCCCGCCGTCCGGCGGCCACCGGCCGTACCACGTGGGCTACGTGGACCTCGGTGAGGTGCTGGTCGAGGCGCTGCTGGCGGTTCCCCGCGCGGAGATACGGATCGGTCTGCCGGTCCGGCTCACCACGGTGCCCGCGTACCGGGACGAGGACGGAACCGAGGTCCTGACCTTCGCGTTCCGTCCTGACCTGGACGGAGAGCGATGAGGCGGACCGACGAGGTGTACGTGATCGGGTGCGGTATGCATCCCTTCGGCCGCGACGAGACCGTCACCGGCATGGACATGGCCGAGCGTGCGATACGCGAGGCGCTGGCCGACGCCGGTGTGGCCTGGGCGGACATCGGCTACGCGGCCGGCGGCTCCGACGTGTCCGGCAAGCCCGACACGCTGGTGGGCCGCCTGGGCCTGACCGGCGTGCCCTTCGTCAATGTGCAGAACGGCTGCGCGACCGGTGCCTCCACCGTCCTTGCGGTCGCCAACGCGCTGCGCGCGGGCGAGGCCTCCCTGGGGCTGGCGGTCGGGTTCGACAAGCACGAGCGGGGTGCGTTCCATGTCTCCGCGGCCCGCTACGGTCTGGGTGACTGGTACGCCGAGACCGGCATGATGCTCACGACCCAGTTCTTCGCCCTCAAGACCCGGCGGTACCTGTACGAGCACGGGATCTCGGAGCGGGCGTTGGCGATGATCGCCGCGCGAGCCTTCCGAAACGGCTCGGACCACCCGCTGGCGTGGCGGCGCAAACCACTGACCGAGCAGGAGATCCTCGACTCCGCCGAGGTCAGTCCCCCGCTCACCGGGTACATGTTCTGTTCCCCCGGTCAGGGCGCGGCCGCGCTGGTGCTGGCGCGCGGCGACCGCGCCTTCGACCTGTGTGAACAACCGGTCAGGCTGGCGTCGTTGGCTTTCCGGACCCGGCGATTCGGTTCTTTCGAGGTGTTCTCGCCCTGGCTGCCGCCGGGACCGCACCGCAGCCCCAGTGTCGACGCCGCGGAGGCGGTCTTCCGCGCGGCAGGGGTGCGGCCCGCGGACGTGCAGGTCGCCCAGTTGCAGGACACCGACAGCGGCTCGGAGCTGATCCATCTGGCGGAGACCGGGCTGTGCGGTCACGGCGAGCAGGAGGAGCTGCTGTCCGCCGGGGAGACCGAGGCCACGGGCCGGATACCGGTCAACACCGACGGCGGCTGCCTGGCGGGCGGAGAGCCCGTCGGCGCCTCGGGTCTGCGGCAGTTCCACGAAGTTGTACGGCAGTTGCAGGGCCGGGCGCCCGGTGTGCAGGTGCCGGGCGCTCCCCGGGTGGGCTTCACCCATGTGTACGGGGCGCCCGGGATCAGCGCCTGCTCGGTCCTGACGGTATGAGAGGCGGCGGGCGAAGTATGCGGCACGGCGGGAGAACAGCACTGGTGACCGGCGGGGCACGCGGGATCGGCCTGGAGATGTGCCGACAGCTCGCGGACCAGGGGCTGCGGGTCCTGGTCGGGGCGCGAGGACGGGAGGCCGCCGCAGAGGCGTGCCGCGTCATCGGCCCGGCGGCACTGCCGCTGGCCCTGGACGTGACGTCCTCGAAGAGCGTCACGGAAGCGGTCCGGAGGCGGCGGGGCTGACCGGTGGGATCGACGTGCTGGTGAACAACGCGGGCGTGTCCCTGGACCGGGAACTGCGGCCCCCGTATGTCGATGAGGACATCCTGCGGGCGACTCTGGACCGAACCTCACCGGCGCCTGGCGGGTGGCGGAGGCCGTCGTCCCCGGCATGGTGGAAGCCGGCTACGGGCGGGTCGTGAACGTCACCAGCTCGTACGGTTCGCTGGCGCTGATGGACTCCGGTCGACACCCCGCCTACCGGATCTCCAAGGCGGCGCTCAACGCCCTGACCCGTATGCTCGCCGCCGAGCTCTCCGGCACGGGTGTGCTGGTCAACGCCGCCGACCCCGGCTGGACCCGCAGCGGCATGGGCGGGCCGTCCGCTCCGCGCGGCCCGGAGGAAGGGGCGGACACGCCGGTCTGGCTGGCGACCCTTCCCGAAGGCGACGAGACTTCGGGCGGGCTGTTCGCCGACCGGAGGCCGCTGCCCTGGTGAACCGCCTCAGGTCCGGGACGGGGCCGGCTTCTCCTCGGCGCCGACGATGCGCAGCGCCAGCGCCCTGACCGCCTCAAGCACGGACCGGGAGGGCAGCTGGGACAGCGGTCCGCCCTCCGCCCGCAGCGCGGTGACGAGCATGGTCGTGCTGATCAGTGTGCGGACCGCGAGCGCCTGCCCCGCGTGCCGGGCCTTCGCCGCCCGGGGGCTGCGAGTGGTGCCCTCGGGCAGATAGTCGTAGCCACGCTGGATGTGCCGCTGCTCGAACTCGTCCCGCAGCACCTTGACGCTGCCGTTGGCGGAGGCGACCTGGACCTGGTACAGACGGGCCTCGTCCGGGTTCTGCTCCACCCAGTCCCACACCGCGTCGATGACGCGGACCAGACCCTCCGCATCACCCGGCTCGGACTCCGGACGCGCCGCCTCCACGACCGCGTTCAGCTGGTCGAAGACCCGTCGCATCGCGAGTTCGAGCAATTCCTCTTTGCCGTCGAAGTGGTAGTAGACGGCGGTGGGCACCACCTGTGCCTCGTCCGCGATGTCCTGGATGCTGGTCTCCGCGAATCCGTTGCGGCCGAAGACCCGCACGGCGGCCGAGATGATGTGCTGCCGCCGCGAGGGCCGGTGGGCGGGCTGCTTGCCGTTCTTCGTGGTGGCCATCATGCTCCCTGCCGACTGCCGTGAACCCGCGTCCGTGGGCCCTGCGTACTGACCATTGTATCCAGTTACTACTGCCGCCCGACGGCATAATTCCTGCTCCACAAGCGCCTCCGGAGCACCGGGCTCCCGGCATACTTGACACCATGACGACATCCGGAACCCGCGCCGCTCATCGTCCGTCGCGCAAGCAGTGGGTCATCGACGCAGCCACGGAGCTGTTCGCCACCCAGCCGCCGGACGAGGTGACGGTGGCCGACATCGCCGCTCGTGCCGAGATGACCTCGGCAGCGGTGTACTACCACTTCTCCTCCAAGGACCAGGTCCTCGCGGAGGGTATGCGGGTGTTCGCCGCCGCGCTGCGCGAGCAGGTGCAGGCACTCACTCACGCCCACCCACCGGGCTCGGACATCGGCACGGCGATCACCTCGCTGCTGGGCTGGCTGGGCGAACACCGGTCCGCCGCCACCGTCTTCTTCGTGTCGTCGGCCGGCATGAGCCAGGACGCGGAGGCACTGCGCCAGGAGAGCCGCACCGAACTGCTGGACGAACTGGTACGACTGATCCGCAAGGCAGGCGGGCCGGTCTCCGACGCCGAGGCGGCGGTGATCGGCCTGGGCCTGCTGGCGCTGCTGGAGACCGCGGCGATCTCGCAGGTCCGGGGCGACGACGTCTACCGGTCGCTGGGGCACCGCTCCTTCGTCCGCGAGGTCGGCAACCTCGCGGAGCGGATCGCCGACCCGGCCACATAGGCCTCGGATCACACCAGCAGGCGGAGGGGCTTGCTCAGCAACTCGCCGACGGTGCGCAGATATTCGGCGGCGGGTGCCCCGTCCACGGCACGGTGGTCGAAGGTGAGGCTGAGGGTGAGCACCCGCGTGCGCAGCGGCCGGTCGTCCACCCACTCGACGCCGTCCCTGAGCCTGCCCACCCCGAGGATCGCGACGTTGCCGGGGTTGATCACGGGGGTGAAGAAGTCGACGCCGTATCCGCCGAGCGAGGTGACCGTGAAGGTGGCCCCTTCCAGCTGCGCGGGCGAGATCCGTCCCTCGCGCGCGGCCTGGGCCAGGGACCTCGACCGGCGAGTGACCTCGGGCAGCGGCAGCGCCACCGCGTCCTCGATCACGGGGACCATCAGGCCGCCCGGAACCGCCACCGCGAAGCCCAGGTGGACCTCGTCGAGCAGATGGACGCCGTCCTCCCGCACCGTCGCGTTGAGCAGCGGGTGCTCGCGCAGCGCCAGGGCCGCGGCCTTCAGCAGGAAGTCGTTGATGCTCGGTACCGGCAGATCGCTGCCGGCCCACTCCTCCTTGAGCCGGTCCCGCAGGGACACCACGGCGTCCATCCGCACCTCGTAGCCGTGCGTCAGCTGCGCCATCTCCTGCAGGCTGGCGTGCATCCTGCGGGCGATGGTGCCGCGCATCCCGGTGAACGGGATGACCTTGCCGGGACGAGCGAGAGGGGGCTCGGGCGCCGGAGTGACTCCCTCCAGATCCGCCCTGCGGATGCGGCCGCCGGGACCGGTGCCGTTCACCCCGGAGAGATCGATGCCCCGCTCCTTCGCCAGCTTGCGGACCAGCGGTGAGGCGGGGGTGTCGCCCGACGGGACGAGGGTGACGAGGTCGCCGGGGAGGGCCGCGAGGAAGTCCTCGACGTCCTCGGAGACGATCCGCCCGCCGGGACCGGTGCCCCGTACGGCGGTGAGGTCGACGTCGGCAGCCGCGGCGACCCTCCGGGCGTTCGGTGAGGACAGAAGCCGGTCACCGACGCCCTTCTCACCCGTGCCGTTCACGGAGGGCGCCGCGCCGGCGTCGGGGGCGGGCGCAGTGGTCCCGGACCCGACCGGCGTGGGCGTGCCCGCCGGGTCCGGTGGCTGTTCGCCCTCGGCCAGCAGCCAGCCGATGAGGGCCCCGGCCGGCACGGTGGCCCCGGCCGCGACCACCGGGTGGAACAGTCCCCCGGCCTCCGCCTCGACGTCCACGTCGACCTTGTCGGTGGCCAGCCGCAGCAGGGCGTCGCCCTCCGCGACCGCGGCGCCGGTGGGCACGAGCCATTCGTCGATCGTGCCTTCCTGCATCGTCAGGCCGATCTTCGGCAGCAGAACCTCGACCGCCACGTCGGTCACGACCTTTCGAGGAGACGCCGGCAGCCCTGGGCGATCCGGGTGCGATCGGGGACGTACGCCCTCTCGAGGACCGGGGAGAAGGGAACGGGCGAGAAGGGAGCGCCGATGCGCAGAACCGGCGCGTCCAGGTGGTCGAAGGCGGCGTCCTGGATCTGGGCGGCGATCTCCGCGCCGAGCCCGCCGAACGTGACGGCCTCGTGCACCACGAGCACCCGGTTGGTGCGGCGGACGGAGGCGAACATCGTCTCGGTGTCCAGGGGCTGCACGGTGCGCGGGTCGATCACCTCGATCTCGACGCCCTCGGCCGCGAGTTCGCCGGCCGCCGCGAGGGCCTCCCCCACCATGCGGCCCAAGGCGATCACGGTGACGTCGCTGCCCTGGCGCGCGGTGTGCGCCTGGCCCAGCGGGATGCCGTAGATCTCCTCCGGCACCTCGCCGGCGCTGCCGAGCAGGACCTTGTTGAGCATGACGACGACCGGGTTGTCGTCCCGGATGGCCGACACGGTCAGGCCCTTGGCGGTGTACGCGTCGCACGGCATGACGACCTTGAGGCCGGGCACGTGGGCCAGCCAGGCCTCCAGGCTCTGGCTGTGCTGGGCCGCGGCGCCGAGGCCGGCTCCGGAGGCGGTGGTGATGGTGAGCGGCACGGACAGCGCGCCGCCGAACATGTACTTCATCTTGGCTGCCTGGTTGACGATCTGGTCGAGGCAGACGCCGATGAAGTCCATGAACATGAGGTCGACGACGGGGCGCAGGCCGCGGGCGGCGGCGCCCACGCCGAGGCCGACGAGGGCGGCCTCGGAGATCGGGGTGTCGATCATGCGGCGGGGGCCGAACTCGTCCAGCAGGTTGTCGAACATGCGGAAGACGCCGCCGTATCCGGCCACGTCCTCGCCGGCGACGAAGACGTTCTCGTCCTCGCGCATGGCCTGGGCGAGTCCCTCGTTGAAGGCCTTGACGTAGGTCAGTTTGCGGGCCGCGGCGTTCGGGGCGACGGCCGGTGCTTCGGTGGTGGTGGTCATGGCGGTCATCCCGAGTAGACGTTGAGCAGCAGGTCGGCGGGGTCGGGCAGCGGGCTCGCCTCGGCGTACGCGACGGCCTCGGCGATCTCGTCGCGAGTGCGCTGCCATACGTCGTCGAGATCCGCGCGGGTCGCGGCGCCGTCGGCGACGGCCCGGGTCTCCAGCAGGTCGATGGGGTCGCGGGCCTTCCACTCGGCGACCTCCTCGTCCGAGCGGTAGGGGTGCCGGAGGCCCTTGACGCCCTGGTGGTCGAAGTAGCGGTAGGTCTTGGCCTCGATCATCATCGGGCCCTCGCCGGCCCGGGCCCGTTCGACGGCGTCGGCGGCGGCGCGGTGGACGGCGAGCGCGTCCATGCCGTCGACGATCACGCTGGGCATGCCGTAGGCGGCGGCCCGGTCGGCCACGTCGGTGAGCAGCATGTGCCCGGACTGTGGCGTGAATTCGGCGTAGCCGTTGTTCTCGCAGACGAAGACGACGGGCAGGCCGAGGATCGCGGCCATGTTGGCGCCCTCGTGGAAGGCGCCGATGTTGGTGGCGCCGTCGCCGAAGAAGGTCACGGCGACGCTGTCCTCGCCCTTGTACCGGGCGGCGAAGGCGGCACCCACGGCGATCGGGACGCCCGCCCCGACGATGCCGTTGGCGCCGAGCATGCCGCGGGTGAGGTCGTTGATGTGCATGCTGCCGCCGCGACCGAGGCAGGCGCCGGTGACGCGTCCGTACAGCTCGGCGTACATCTCGCGGAGGCCGACGCCCTTGGCCACGGCGTGCCCGTGACCCCGGTGGGTGGAGGTGATCTGGTCGTCGTCGCGCAGGGCCGCCATGACGCCGGCGGCCACGGCTTCCTGGCCGACGTAGAGGTGCAGGAAGCCGGGCAGTTTGCCCGCCTCCATGAGTTTGCCCGCCTCGGTCTCGAACAGCCGGATGCGCACCATGCGCTCGTGCAGATCCCTGATGACCTGCGCGGATACCTGGTGCGCGGCCGCATCGGCCGACTTCTTCTGAGCCATCGTCCGCCCCTTCGCCCGAGGGAGGTGTGCCACACACGTGGACTTTCTAGTGTCTGTCTACAGTAACCAGCACCAGGCACCTTACTGAACGGGCTCTCTAATTACTACGCCCCGGACCCGACTCCTCGCCCCGACCGTCCACCAGTTCCACCGCGTTACCCTCCGGATCCGTCCAGAAGCTGATCCGCCGACCGTGCGCGCGGACGACGACCGGGTCCGACAGGGGCTTGGCACCGGCGGCCCCCAGCGCCGCCACCACCGGGTCCACGTCGTCGACATGGAAGGTGAGATACGACAGCCCCTGACGTCCGGCCAGTGGATGCGCCGCGCGGGCCGGCACCGCGGGCGACGAGGGAAGAATCAGCTTGACGCATCCCCCGGAGGGCACCTGCAGCCAGACGACGACCACCTCGCCGCCCAGTCCGGCCGGGCCGCCCACACCCACCGGTACGCGCGAACGGTGCACGGCGCGACAACCGATCACGTCGCGGTAGAAGCGCTCCATCGACCCCAAGTCCCGTACCACCACGCCCACCTCGAACGGTCGGACCATGACCATCGCACCCACCCCTACGGGAGACCGAGCCGAAACTTCGCCACTTTCTATTGACAGACCACACTAAGTCCTGTTGCAGTTTCGGACACAGCCCAGCTGTCGCATTCCGAAGCCGGTCACCGGCTCGCGGCTGGGAGGATTGTGAGGACATCGTGGTCCAGACCAGTTCGCCGGAGATCCGGGAGACAGACGCCGACCGCAACCCGCCCTCGGCCCCCGAATACTCCTCGTGGATCAGCCAGGTCCGGTCCACCGACGCCGCGTCCCTGACGATGCGGCGGGAGGCCGCCGAACTCGTCGAGCGCGTGATGGCGCACTACCGCGCCAACACGACGCACGAGGCGGACGGTCAGTGGACGGAACCCATCGCCAACTACCTCGACGCCGACCGCTGGCAACGCGAGACGGACGCCGTCCACCGGAGCGTCCCGCTGCCGCTCGCCATGTCCTGCGAGCTGCCCGGTCCGAACACCTACAAGGCGATCGACGTGCTCGGCATCCCCGTGCTGATCACCCGGGACCGCCAGGGCGCCGTACACGCGATGATCAACGCCTGCCGGCACCGGGGAGCCAAGCTCCTCGAACCCGGCTGCGGGGTGTCGAGGCGGCTCACCTGCCCGTACCACTCGTGGTCGTACGACCTGGCCGGCGAACTGCGGGGCGTCTACGCCGAGAAGACCTTCGGCGACGTTCCACGCGAGGGGCGCAGCCTGGTCAGGCTTCCTGCCGGGGAGCGGGCGGGGATCGTCTTCGTCTCGCTGGCCCCGGCGGCCGAGCCCGACCTGGACGCCTGGCTGGGCGATCTGCAGCCGCTCCTCGAGGGGCTCCGGCTGGCGGAGTGCCACCACTACGCCACCCGCGAGCTGACCAGTCCCAACTGGAAGGTCACCCTCGACGGATATCTGGAGACGTACCACTTCGCCTCGCTGCACCCGAAGACGGTGTTCGAGACGAACCTCTCCAACATGATGGCCCACGACACCTGGGGCCCCCACCAGCGCATCGCACCGGCTCTGCGCCCCATCGCGCAGGCGGTCGAACTGCCCCCGGACCAACGCGATCCCGGCGACTGCGTCGGGCCCATCTACTGGCTCTTCCCGGGCCTCGCGATCGCCGGCGGCTGGCGCCAGAAGATCGCCGTCTCCCTGGTGCTGCCGCGGACGGCCACCGAGTCGGTGACCCAGCAGATCATCCTGCTGCGGGAGCCGGCGGTCAGCGAGGAGGAGCGCCAGGCCGCCGACCGGTTCGGCGAGTGGTTCCACGAGGTGGTCCGCGACGAGGACTACGCGACCACCTACGGAGTCCAGCAGGGTCTGAAGGCCCTCGACGGGACCGAATTCGTCTTCGGACGCAACGAGCCCGGACTCCAGCACCTCCACCGCACCATCCACCAACACCTGGAAGACGGCGCCCAGGCCGCCAGAGCCACCAGGTGACGAACCAACGACACTCGCGGGAGAACAGCATGGTGGCTACGGGCAGCCTCGACGGACGTGTCGCGGTGATCACGGGCAGCACGCGCAGCATCGGCCGTGCCATCGCCGAGGCCTTCGTGGCCGACGGCGCCACGGTCGTCATAAGCGGCCGTTCCGAGATCAAGGGCAAGCAGGCCCTGGAGGAGATGGGCGCCGGGGACCGGGCCGTCTTCCACCCCTGCGACGCCAACAGCCAGGAGGACATCGAGGGCCTCGCCGACTTCGCCGCCGAGCGCTTCGGCCGGCTCGACATCTGGGTCAACAACGTCGGCGGCAGCTCCGGCTTCGCCCCCATCCACCAGCTCAGCGACGAGGCATGGCACGACGCCCTCAAACTGAACGTCAACGGCTACTTCTACGGCACCCGCCGGGCGCTGCCGAAGATGCTGGAGCACGGCTGGGGCCGCATCATCAACATCTCCTCCGTCGAGGGCAAGCAGGCCAACAAGCCGGGGATCAGCCACTACATCACCAACAAGCACGCGATCCACGGCCTGACCAAGGCGACCGCCTTCGAGTACGGCACCCAGGGCATCACCTGCAACGCCATCTGCCCCGGCGCCGTCGACACCGACCTGATGCGTGCCGCGGGGCCGGCCGCGGCCGAGGCCGAGGGCATCAGTTACGAGGAGTGGCTGAGCCGCTTCGCCGAGCACGCCGCCACCAAGAAGATCACCACGGTGGAGCAGATCGCGGCTGTCGCCTCGCTGCTCGCGAGTGAGGCCGGCACAGGAATCACCGGCGCGCTGATCAGCGTCGACGGCGGAACGGCGCAGTGGTAGGCGCGGGTACGGACAGCGGGAGACCTGGGTCATGAAGAGCTGGATCACGGACTGGCAGCGCAGTGAGCGGCTGCCGCACTACACCCGCGCCAACGCGGGTGAGACGCTGCCGGAACCCGCCAGCCCGCTGGGCTGGACCCTGGTGTGGGGGCAGGGCCTGCAGGGCTGGCGTCGCGGCTTCGTCGGGTTCGGCATCTACCGCGAGGAGGAGGTCGCCGGCCCCCGACCGCCGTTCGTCGGCATGTTCGGCGGCCACTTCTACCTCAACCTGTCCCACATGCGGCTGTTCGGCATCCGTATGGGCCAGACGGCGGACCAGATCGACGCGGCCTTCGTCGGACAGCGCTCCGACACGCCGGTGTACCTGGCGCACCCGGACGACCAGGACGAGGAGCTGACCGCCAAAGCGGGCGGGACACTACAGCGGATGCTCGGCCAGAGCAGCTTCCCGGAGGCCGACGCCGACCGGCGGCGTCTGCGCGCACTGCGCCGCTCCCGGCCCGACCCGACACGGCTGTCCGAGGCCGAACTGGTGGCGTACGCACGGTCGTTGCTGGACGAGGTGGAGACGACCTTCCAGCGGCACGTCGAGTCCTCGCTGCCCGCGTCCGTCGGACCGGCGATCCTCGGCCCGCTGTGCGCGAGCGTGGACCGACCCGGCGCCATGCTGGATCTCATCGGCGGTCTCGGCGACGTCGACTCCGCCTCCCCCTCGACCGGGTTGTGGACACTGTCCCGCCAGGTGGCGGCCTCGGCCGAGCTGAGCGCGCTGTTCGACCGGGGTCCGGCCGCCGTGGAGCAGGCCCTCGACGGGGCGACCGGCGACGTCAAGACGTTCCGCGACGCGTTCGAGGAGTTCCTGGCCGAGTCGGGCGACCGCGGCCCCAACGAGTGGGACATCCACGCGCTGTCCTGGGAGGCGGCGCCCGTCCAGGCGCTGGCCCTGGTCGACCGCATCCGCCACAGTCCCGACGACGACTCCCCCGCCGCCCGCCGCGCACGGCTGACCGAACGGCGCGAGCGGACGGCGCAGGAGATCCGGGCCGTGCTGCCCGAGGAGACACAGCCCATGTTCGACGCCGGCATGCACGCCTCCCAGGTGTGGATCCCGGCCCGCGAACGCACCAAGGCGAACTGCGTCACCGTCGTCAACGAGATCCGCATGGCCGTACGGGAGCTCGGTCGCCGCGGCGTCGAGGCGGGCCTCTTCGCCCGGCCCGAGGACGTGATGATGCTTCTGGACACCGAGCTCAACGACTATGTCGCCGCCCCGGAGTCCTTCGGCCCCGTCATCGCGCGGCGACTCGAGGAGTACGCCGCCCTGCACGACCTGGAACCGCCGTTCTTCGTCGCGGACGACGCCCAGACCGACGTCGGCACCTGGCCGCGGCGCGCCGAGGAGCGGACGCAGGCAGCCGTCGAGGGTGATGTCCTCGGCGGTGTGGGCGGCAGCCACGGCACCTACACGGGCCGCGTGCGGGTGGTCACCGACCCGGCCTCGTGCGAGGCGCTGGAGCCCGGGGAGGTGCTGGTCGCGCCGATCACGGACGCGGCCTGGACCCCGCTGTTCCTGGTCGCCGGAGCGGCCGTGGTCGACGTGGGCGCGCTCAACAGCCACGCCGTGGTGGTCTGCCGCGAACTGGGCATCCCGGCCGTCATCTCCGTCGAGGGCGGGACACAGCGCCTGCGGGACGGGATGGTGATCACGGTCGACGGTGACAGGGGCACGGTCACCGTGGACAGCGTTCCGGCGCCGCTGGGCATCTGAGACACCGCGGGTCCGTCGCTCCCCTGCACCGGGGCGACGGGCCCGCGGGCACGACCGCGAAAGGAATCCCGTGGCTGAGGAAGTCATCGTCGCCGGCTGGATGGACTACGAGCCCGACGACCGCGCCGGCATGCTGACGGCCCTCGTCGAGCTGGGCCGGCGCACCCGCGAGCAGGAACCCGGTTGTCTGGACTACGCCATGACCGCCGATCCCACCGACGAGCGGCGTATCCGGGTGTACGAGCACTGGTCCTCCCGGCAGGCCCTCGACGAGCACTTCACCACCGCGCACATCAAGGACTTCCGGGCAGCCGTGGCGGGGCTGACCCGAGTCGGGGTCTCCCTGACGGCCCACACCGTCGCCGCGTCACACCCCATGCGCTGAAACGGCGCCCTCCGGCCGGGGGCGCCGTTTCAGCCTGCCGGACGAGTGCCGTTCAGCCGGAATCGCCCAGGCTGACCAGCATCTTGCCGACGTTTCCGCCGCCGAGCAGGGACAGCAGCGTCGCCGCGGCGTTCTCCAGGCCGTCCACGACCGTCTCGCGCGCGGTGATCCGGCCCTCGGCGAGCCAGCCCGCGACGCGCTGCTCGAACTC
This sequence comes from Streptomyces sp. NPDC013157, assembly GCF_042899865.1. NCBI lineage: Bacteria > Bacillati > Actinomycetota > Actinomycetes > Kitasatosporales > Streptomycetaceae > Streptomyces > Streptomyces sp. NPDC013157. The sequence continues at coordinate 554,459 of NZ_JBIBAK010000005.1, forward strand.
CGGCCGCAGGTCGTCGTGGTCGCGGACGATGAAACCGCACAGCGTCAGCCGTTTGAGGACCGCCTGGATCAAATGGTTGATGTCCACGGTCCGTCGGGCGCCGCCGAACTGCGACATCATGCCGCACAGGGCGACCCGGCCACCGGTCCGCAGCGCGTGCAGGGCGGCGGCGAGCTGCTCTCCGCCGACGTTGTCGAAGTACACGTCGATGCCGTCGGGTGCCATCCGGGCCAGGGCGTCGCGCACCGGCTCGGCACGGTAGTCCGCGGCGGCGTCGTAGCCGAACTCCTTGACCAGCAGGGCGCACTTGTCCGGCCCGCCTGCGGTGCCGACGACTCGGTCCGCGCCCAGCAGGCGTGCGAACTGGCCGGCGGCGGTGCCGACGGCCCCGGCCGCCGCCGACACGAAGACGGTGTCGCCGGGGCGCAGCGCCGCGATCCGGGTCAGGCCCACGTACGCGGTGAATCCGGTCTGGCCGAGCAGCCCCAGCCAGGTGGGCAGCGGGGCGAGTCGAGGGTCGATGCGATCCGCTCCGTCGGTGTCCGCCGCGTCCAGCACGGCCCGCTCCCGCCAGCCGAGTTGGTGGCGGACGTAGGCACCGGGCGGCACGCCGGGACAGCGGCTCTCCTCCACGACACCGAGGGCCCGGCCGTCGAGCGGTGATCCGGGGGTGAAGTTGTGCGTGTAGTGCTTCTCGGTACTCTCCAGCCGCCCGCGCATGGACGGGTCGACGCTCATGTAGAGGTTGCGGACGAGGAGTTGGTCCTGACCGAGGGGTGGCAAGGGGCGTTCCTCGACGGTGAAGTCACCGGGGGCCGGCTCCTTTTCGGGGCGGCGTACCAGACAGACCACGCGGGTGGTGCGCGGGGACACGGCGTCACCCCTCCGGCCGAGGCGGGGTGCGCCGCTGTGCGAGGCGGCCGACCCAGCCGGCCATCTGAAGGTCGGCGTGGCGCAGTTCGCCCGACTGCCACCGGGCCTGGAAGTCGAAGACGCCCTGCGCCCCCGTCCCGGGGTCGGTCACCTCGACCAGACCGTCCTCGGTGAGCCGGTACACATGCCCGGTCAACGGATGGATCACTTGCTTGGACATGGGGCCTTACTCCTGCACTCGGCGGCGCACGCCGCGCTTGGTCACGGTCACCGGGCCCTCGACCCGGAGCCGGCAGGCGAGCCGGGTCAGGCCGTCCACCGGCCTGCGCAGGGCCTCGATGCCCTCGCGCTCCAACGCGCCCACCGGGGAACAGTTCTCGGCGCCCTCCTCCACCTGGACGAAGCAGGTACGGCAGGTGCCCTTGCCGCCGCAGACCGTGGGCCAGCGGTAGCCGAGCCGCTGGGCGGCGGTGAACAGGTCCTCGCCGTCGAGGACTTCGAGCTCGACGCCCAGGGGTCTGACCGCCACGCGGTGGGTCACTTGTCCATCCACTGATCGAGCGTCCGGTTGAAGTGGCGGATGCGGCTCTCCTGGTAGTTGGCCAGGGTGATGCCCGGCTTGCGCATCGCCTTGAGGCCCTGCTGGACGTAGGGGAGGTTTTCGCAGTCCTGGTCGAAGACGGGGCCGAGCACGCCGAGTTCGGGGACGTCGGCGAAGAGCATGTCCTCCGGCACCCAGCGGATCTTCACGGGGGGCGGCATGTCGCCGGGCTGCTTCGGGGAGGACATGAAGATGATCTCCGCGGTGCAGGAGTCCGGGTCCAGGCCGTTGGGCCGGAACCTGTAGATGATGTTGGACTTGGCGCCGCCCCAGGGGTTGAAGTTGGGAAACAGCAAGTAGTTGATGGCGTCCAGGAGTTCGGTGTCGGCGGTCTGCGAGAAGTCCTGCTGCGAAGTGGCCGCCAGTTGCGCGCGCATCCGCTCGGCGAGGACCTGGCGGGCGGTGCCGCCCGGCGGGATCGCCGGCATTTCGTCGCCCTCCTGCATCACCAGGTCACGGCCCTGGGCCGCGGCGTAGAACGCGCGCGAGTCGTAGAACGTCTCGAGGACGTCCTCCTCCGTGACGGAGTCCGCCACGTGCGGGCTGGGCGCGCCCTGGATATTGATCATCCGGTTCCAGTTCGGCTGGTCCGCCATGACGTCGTACTGGGAGTTGGCGTCGGCGAGCCACGGCAGCATCTGCGGGTGCGTGGCGATCACGTGGAAGGACTCGATGAACGCGTCCTGCGCGATCTTCCAGTTGCAGGGCAGCACCTTGGCGATGTGCAGCGACTTGTAGCGGTTCTCCAGCGGCCAGATGTAGTAGTCGTCGAAGGTGCCGCGGTAGGAGTCGAAGGACTCCGCGTACGGGTCCATGTTGATGAAGACGAAGCCGCGCCAGGTGGCCACCCGGGCCTCGGGGAGGGCGAACTTCTCCGGGGTGACGTGCGGGAAGTCCCAGGCACAGGGCGGGGTCTGCATCGTGCCGTCGAGGTTCCAGGCGAAGCCGTGGAACGAGCAGCGGAACTCGCTGACGTTGCCGCCGCCGGTGCGCAGTTTGCGTCCGCGGTGCAGGCACACGTTGACGAAGGCCCGGATCTCGTCGGGGGCCGTGCGCACGACGATGAGCGAGTCGTCGCCGATCTCGTAGACCTCGTGGTCGCCGACCTCGGGAATCTCGCTCTCCAGGCAGGCGAACTGCCAGACGCGGCGCCAGACCTGCCTCATCTCGCGTTCAGCCCATGCGCGGGAGGTGAAGCGGGCGGTGTCGATGTCCTCGCTGCCGAGGTGGTCGTTCCTCTCGTACCTCAGGGCGGGGGGAACAGGGCGGCTGTCCCGGTCGAGGTAGTCCTGGACGCTGGGCCCGGGGCACCGCGCCGTGCCCAGCTCCGATGTTTCGTCCATCATCTCTCCTCCGGCAGAAACTTTAGAGTGAGTGTAGTTACGGGTCGCGTTCAGGAGCAACACTCGCGACGGTGAATGAACCCGCATCTCCCGAGGTCATGGGGGAATCGTTCTGAGATCCTGGATTTTCTTGCGGCGGCCCTCTCCCCAAGGACGCCGGGGCGTGTCACACTCCGACCCACTTGAGGCTGTAGTTCCTCACAAGTTTCTCCGTCTCCGGAACGGTCTTTGCCCGTCCCGGCCCCAGCGCCCCGGGGGTCTCACCCCGGAGGCCCGCGCCGTACCCCACGCCGGCGATCGACGCAGCCCTGTATCCCCCGGCACCTCTTGCGTGCCGTCCCGCCCCGGGACGGCACGGCATCGATCCGCCTGACCGGAGCCGACCACCGCACACGCGGAAGCGACGCGGGCCGCGGCAGCCCAGGCGCCACACCACGGGAGTACTCAACGATGAGTTCCAGACCCGGTCGCGCGGTCCGCCGCGCCCTCACCGCGATCGTCCCTGTCACTGCCCTGCTCACCCTTGCGGCGTGCGGCAGTGCCACCACCCCGGCCGCCGGCTCCTCGCAGGCGGCGGCGCCCGGATCGCCCGGCCTGACGGCGGCCCGCGCGGCTCTGAAGTCGTACGCGCAGCGCCCCGCCGCGATCTCCGTCACCCAGCCGGTCGGCAAGAAGATCCCCACGGGCAAGAAGATCGACTTCATCCTGTGCGGCGTCCAGTCCTGCAAGGACCTCGCCGACTTCTTCACCGAAGCCGCGGGACAACTCGGCTGGAAGGTCGAGCAGATCGCCACCCAGGGCACGCCGGAGTCCGTCCAGGCCGCCTACGAACAGGCCGTACGCGACAAGCCGGACGCCGTCGTCGCCTCCGGTTTCCCGCGTGCCGTCTACGCCAAGCAGCTGGCACAGCTGAAGGCGGCCGGTATCCCCGTCATCCAGTCGAACGCCGACGACGTGGTCGGCGACGGCATCTCCCTGCTGAAGAACGGACCGAAGGACGTCGGCGTCCAGGGCCGGATGCTCGCCTCGTGGGTGGTGTCGAACAGCGGCGCCCAGGCGAACACCGTGTACTTCGATCTGCCGGCGTACACGATCCTCAAGCCCGTCAAGGACTCCTTCGCGGCCAACTACAAGGATTGGTGCTCCGGTTGTGCGCTGGACAACGTCGACGTGCCGATCACCGCGGTGGGAAAGGACATGCCGGACCGCGTGGTGTCGTATCTCCGCTCACACCCGAAGGTGACCCATGTCGTCTTCTCCCTGGGCCTGCTCAACGTGGGCGTGCCCGCCGCGCTGAAGACGGCCGGCCTCACCGGCAAGCACATCGTGGTCAACGTCGGTGACGCGCAGAACTACGAGTACATCCAGAGCGGTCTCACCGACGGCGCGATGGCGCTGAACTCCCATGAGACGGCCTGGCTCCAGGTCGACGCCCTGGCCCGGCACTTCACCGGCCAGTCCATGGCCGTGGACCAGAAGGCGGCGCTGCCCAACATGCTCGTCACCAAGGACAACCTGCCTTCCGCCGACGGCGACTTCCCGATCGTCGAGAGCTACCAGAAGCAGTTCAAGGCGCTCTGGGGCCTGAGTTGACCGGGCCGGTACTGCGCGTGGCCGCCCTGTCGAAGAGATTCGGCGGCACCCAGGCCCTGAGGGACGTGGACCTCGAGGTCGCGCCCGGCGAGATCCACGCCCTCATCGGGCCCAACGGCTCCGGCAAGTCCACCCTCATCAAGATCCTCGCCGGCTTCCACCCCGCGGAGCCGGGTGCGGTGGCCGAACTCGACGGCGAGCCCTTCGACCTCGGCCATGTCACGGCCTCCCGCCACGACCGGCTCCGCTTCGTCCACCAGGAGCTGGGGCTGGTGGGCGAGTTGAACGCCATCGACAACCTGGCGCTCAGCCACGGCTTCGCCCGCACGGCGTTCGGCAACATCCGCTGGCCGGAGATGGAGAGACGCACGACCACCCTCATCGAACGGTTCGGACTCGGTATCGACGTGCGCCGCCCCCTGGTGACGGCGACCCCCGTGCAGCGCGCGGTGGTGGCCATCGCCGCCGCGCTGCAGGGCTGGGAGGGCGGCCGCGGTGTCCTGGTGCTCGACGAGCCCACCGCCGTGCTGCCGCCCGGCGAGGTGGCCCGCCTCTTCGACATCGTGCGGGAGGTCCGCGACGCCGGCGCCGGCGTCCTGTACGTCTCGCACCGGATGGACGAGATCTTCGCCCTCGCCGACCGGGTCACCGTCATCCGCGGCGGACGCCGGATCGCCACACGCCGGGTCGCCGAGCTCACTCCGCGCTCGCTGGCGGAACTGATGGCGGGCGAGGAGACGGAGACCGACCACCGCCCGGCACCCTCCGCCGGTCCCGCCGACCCGGTGCTGGAGGTGCGTGACCTGTGGGCCGGGCCCCTGCGGGGAGTCGACCTCGACCTGGCAAGGGGTGAGCGTCTGGGCATCACCGGTCTGGTCGGCGCCGGCCACGAGATCGTGCCGTACGTGGTGTGCGGGGCCCATGCCGGGCCGGTGAGCGGCAGGCTGCGGCTGCCGGAACGCTCCGAGCGGTGGACCGAGGCGCGTGACGCCGGCGCGCTGGGCCTTCCCCTGGTCCCGGCGGACCGGGCGGTCGAGGGAGTGATCGGCGACTTCTCGGTCGGCGAGAACCTCACCCTCCCGCTCCTGCACCGGCTGCGCGCCCGGGCCGGGCGGCTGCGCCGGCGCCGCGAGTCCGCCCTGGCGGAGGACTGGATCAGGCGGGTCGGGGTGCGCACGGCAGGACCCGGGGCGCGGATCACCACCCTGAGCGGCGGCAACCAGCAGAAGGTCGTCATGGCCCGCTGTCTGGCACAGCGCCCGCCGGTGCTGGCGCTGTGCGAACCCACGGCGGGCGTGGACGTCGCCACCCGCCTGCAGCTGTACGACCTGATAGAGCGTCAGGCCGACGAGGGCATGGGCGTCATCGTGTGCTCCTCCGACACGCAGGACCTGCTCGCGCTGTGCACCCGCGTCCTGGTGGTGCGCGACGGCCGGATCGCACGGGAGATCAGTGGCCGGGACATCACCGAGTCCGCGCTCGTGCACGCCATGGAAGGAACCGAGTGACATGAGCCTTGGAAGGGACTCTCTGACATGACATCCACACCGACACGGGCGGCGGAGCTGCCGCCGTCCGCACCACAAAGGTCCGCGGTGTTCGTCCCCGGGGCACTGGGCCGACGGGCGGTGGCCGCCCTGTCGTTCCGGAACATCGGCGCCGTATACGTGTGGCTGGTCATCGTCGTGCTCTTCTCCGTGTGGGCGCCGGACACGTTCCCGACCACCATCACGGTCAAGCAGGTACTGAACGGCAACGCCGTGGCCGGCCTGGTGGCACTCAGCGTCGTACCGCCACTGGCCGCACGCGTCTTCGACCTCTCGGTCGCCTACACCATGTCGCTCACCAGCGTGCTGACCGCCCGCTTCCTGGTCTCCGCCGGACTCGGTCCCGGCGCGGCGATCACCCTGGCGATGGCCGCCGCGCTGCTGATCGGAGTCGTCAACGGGATCGTGGTGGTGGTCCTGCGCGTCGACTCGTTCATCGCCACCCTGGCCACCGGCGCGCTGATCCAGTCACTGATCACCATGGTCACCGACGACAGCTCCATCACCGGGGTGCAGCTGCTCGCCAAGCCGTTCGCGAGCATCGCCCAGCTGGACACGGGCGGCATCACCCTGCCGGTGCTGTATCTGCTGCTCGCCGCGCTCGCCATCTGGTTCCTGCTGGAACACACCGCCACCGGGCGCCGGTTGTACGCGACCGGCTTCAACGCCGACGCGGCCCGGCTGCAGGGCGTACGCACCCACCGACTGCGCTTTCTGACCCTGGTGGCCTCCGCGTTGCTCTCCGGTTTCGCCGGCATCGTCTTCGCGTCCTCGGTCGGATCCGGCTCGCCGACCGCGGGCACCCCGTATCTGCTGTCGGCGTACGCCGCCGCCTTCGTCGGGGCGACCCAGTTGCGCGCGGGCCGCTTCAACGCCTGGGGCACGGTGCTCGCGGTCCTCCTGCTCGGTACGGGCATCACCGGACTCGGACTCGCCACCAGCGCGCAGTGGGCCGCGAGCCTGTTCACCGGCTCGGTCCTCATCGTGGCGCTGGTCCTCACGGGCGGCCGGATCGCCCTGCCTGCCGTGCTGCGCCGCCGGAAGGGAATCCCCTCGAGTTCCGGCGCCGAGACGCCCGCGGAGAGCGGCCCCCCGCCTGTCACCGGCAAGGAGATCCGACCATGAAGGCTGTGCAGTACCGGACGGTGGGACACGCCCCCGAGGTCGTCGACGTTCCCGTGCCCGGACCGGGCCCGGGCCAGGTGCTGTTGAAGGTGACGGCGGCGGGGCTGTGCCACTCCGACCTGGCGGTCATGGGCTGGCCCGAGGAGCAGTTCCCCTACCCGCTGCCGATGACCCTCGGCCACGAGGGTGTCGGCACGGTCGCGGCCGTGGGCAGCGGTGTCACTGCAGTGGCGGAAGGCGACGACGTGGCGGTGTACGGCCCGTGGGGCTGCGGGCACTGCCACAACTGCGCCCAGGGCAAGGAGAACTCCTGCCATCGTGCTGCCGGGCTCGGCATCCTGCCGCCGGGACTCGGCGCCCCCGGTGCTCTCGCCGAGTACATGCTGGTGGACTCGCCCCACCACCTGGTGCCGCTGAACGGACTGGACCCGGTGCAGGCCGCCCCGCTCACCGACGCGGGGCTGACGCCCTATCACGCGATCAGGAAGTCACTGCCCAAACTGGTCCCGGGAAGCACGGCGGTGGTGATCGGTGTCGGAGGCCTGGGTCACCTCGCCGTACAGCTGCTCCGCGCTCTGACACCGGCGAGGGTGGTCGCTCTCGACGTGAGCAAGGAGAAGCTCGAGCTGGCACACGCCGTCGGTGCCCACGAGACGCTCCTCTCCGACGGCGCGGCGGCCGCACGGGTCCGGGAGCTCACCGGCGGGACCGGAGCGGAAGTGGTGCTGGACTTCGTGGGCGCCGAGGCGACGCTCGCGGTGGCCGCGGCGTCGGTGGCGGTGGCGGGCGACGTGACGATCGTCGGCATCGGTGGGGGCACCCTGGCGGTCGGCTTCGGCGGCGGGCTGCCGTTCGAGGTCTCCGCCTCGTTCCCGTACTGGGGCAGTCGCCCGGAACTCATGGAGGTCGTCGAGCTGGCGCGGCAGGGCCTGATCTCGTCCCACGTCGAGACCTTCCCCCTCGACGAGGCGCCCGCGGCCTACGAGCGTCTGCACGCCGGCGACATCAACGGCCGCGCGGTGGTACTGCCACACGGTTGAGCCGCGCCCCGTGCAGGGCCGGCGCCCGAGTCCCGCTCAGGTGTCGGCCCGCTCCTCTGCCGGGTTTCGCCCACTCACCGTCCGCTCCACGCACCGCCGCAGCACCGTCATGAACTCCGGCGTTTCCCACGGCCCCCGGTCCACCCGGCCGGTGTCGTCCACGCCCAGGTCCTGTACGTCGTAACGGCCCCTGCAGTGCCCGAGGGTGAAGTAGCAGACCTCGCCGAGACCGTGCCGCTTGAGATACAGCACCGGTCGGGGCGCGCCGTCGAGGGCCGCCGTGTCGCCCTCGGCGAAACCGCGGCACGGCCCCGTGTACTCGGCGTGCAGCAGCACCTCCAACTCCCCGTGCAGCTCGCACACGTACAGCTCGTCGGTGACCGTGAACGGGCCGATCCCGGCGACCAGCGGATGGCCGGGCCGGGTGACGCGCACCTCGTACGGCTCGATCGGCGGATGGGCCAGGAACTGGCTGCCGAGCACCGGCGCCACTTCCCCCAGGAGCCGCGGGGTCGTGAACAACCGCGGCCCGCCACTCGTCGACGGCTCGATCACCGAGTTGGTGCCGTGCAGGGCGAGCCAGCGGCCGCCCCGCTCGACGAACCGTGCAAGTGCGGCCCCCTGCGCCGGGCGGGGCCGGACGTCACAGGTGTAGGTGACCAGCAGGTCGGCCCTCTCGAGTGCGGCCACGCAGTCGTAGTCCTGATACACGGTGGTGCGCACCCGTGGATGCTCCCCGAGCATCTCCAGCAGCCGGAGCCGCGCGTAGTCGAAGTCGTGCCAGCGGCCGCCGCAGACCAGTACGGCGTCCAGGCGGCCGACCGGGCCCGCCACGGCTCAGTACTGGACGCGGGTCAGCAGCCCGCCGTCCACCACGAGGTTGACCCCGACACAGAAGGAGCCGGTCCGACCGAGCAGGAACGCCACCGCCGAGGCCACGTCCGCCGCGGTGCCGTAACGGCCGATCGGAAGCCTGGCGAGCACCTCCTCGTACACCTCCGGGCGGCTGGTGCGGATGGTCTCCCAGGCGCCGCCGGGGAAGTCGATCGGGCCGGGGGAGACGGTGTTGACGCGGATGCCCTTCGGCGCGAGGGCGTGCGCGAGTGCCGAGGCGTGCTGGACCACAGCTGCCTTGAGCGCGGAGTACGAGTTGGCGCCGGCCGGGCGCGCGGTGTCGGAGGCGTTGGTGGTGCCGATGGCGACGACGGCGGCCCGGTCGGAGGTCTCCAGGTGCGGAAGGGCCGCCTCGACGAGTCCTGCGAACGGGATCAGGTCGCCGCGCAGGCTGGCCTCCCAGGACTCGGGGCCCTTCACATTGCCCGCGGACACGTTGGACACCAGCAGGTCCAGGCCGCCGAGCTCACCGGCCGCCCGCTCCACGAAGCCCGCGAGCGCAGCCGGGTCGGTGACGTCGACCGGTTCCGCGAACACCGTGGCTCCCTCGGCCCGCAGTTCGGCCGCGGCCTTGGCCAGGCCTTCTTCGCCCCGGGCGCACAGCGCCAGCGCACAGCCCTCGGCCGCCAGAGTGGTGGCGATCGCCCGGCCGATGCCCCGGCTCGCGCCGGTCACCAGCGCCTTCGCGCCTGTCAGTCCCAGATCCATCGATGTCACTCCTTTGTGATTGCCCAATGCGACGGCCGAATGCGACGGCCGAAAAGGTCCTGGTGCCTCAGTTGCCGGGAAGCTGCGAGAACGGCACCCGGTCCACCCGCGGCTCGGGCGGCAGCTTCAGCACCCGTTCGCCGATCAGGTTGCGCTGGATCTGGTCGGTGCCTCCGGCCAGCCGGTAGCCGGGTGCGCCGAGCAGGTGCTGCGCCCAGGCGAAGGTGCCCGCCTCCCCGGTGTCGGCGCTGATCCGCGCGCCCATCAGCTCGGCGGCGACCTGTCCTGTGCGGGTGAGCAGGTCGGAGGCCATGAGTTTGGTCAGCGACGACTCCGGGCCCGGCCGGCCGCCGGCGGCGCTCGTCCTGGCGACGCGGTCCACGGTGGCCGCGCGCAGGGCGGCGCGTACGTACAGGTCGGCGAGGCGCTGGCGGACCAGCGGGTCTTCGGTGCGATCGAGGGAGCGGGCGAGTGCGAGGACGTCCGCGAAAGTGCCGCCCTTGCGACGGTTGCCGCCGCCGGACGCGGTCCGCTCGAAGGCGAGGGTGGTGGTGGCGACCTCCCAGCCCTGGCCCGGTCGCCCGATCCGCAGCCGGTCCGGAACACGGACGCCGCTGAGGAAGACCTCGTTGAAGGAGGCGCCGCCGCTCATCTGACGGATGGGGCGCACCTCCACCCCGGTGGCGTCCATCGGGACCAGGAAGGCGGTGATCCCGGCCTGTTTGACCACGTCCGGGTCGGTGCGGGCGAGCAGCAGACCGTAGTCGGCGAACTGCGCGCCCGAGGTCCACACCTTCTGACCGTCGATCACCCACGCGTCGCCTTCCTGCCGGGCGCGGGTGCGCAGGGCCGCGAGGTCCGATCCGGCACCGGGTTCGCTGAAGAGCTGGCAGGCCAGCAGGTCGGTGCGCAGGAACCCGCGCGCGTACGTCTCACGCTGCTCGGCCGTCCCGAACAGGGAGACGGCCATCGCGACCAGGCGCACGGTGACGCTGATCAGCTCGGTGGACGCCGGCACATCGAAGGCCGACTCCTCCTCGGCGAAGGCCGCCACGTGGGCGGCGGTCAGGCCCGCGCCGCCCTTGTCCACGGGGAGGGTCAGCGCCTGGTACCCGGCGTCGAAGCGGGCCCGCTGGTAGACGCGGCAGCGCTCCAGCAGCAGGCGCTCCTCGTCCTCCGGGAGATTGTGGAACACGGCGAGGTCGGCGGCCCCGGTGGCGGACTGCGGCGCCCGCGCCGGTTCGAGCACGCCGGCCAGCCACTGGCGAACCTGCGTGCGCCATGCGTCCGGATCGGGCTGGGACATGGCTCCTCCTAGGACACTTACCAGACGACAGTTTCAGTAACAGTGATCGGGGTGTGCAGCCCACCAACTGCTGAAACATGGGGAATGACTGCGTCTGGGATCAGAGTGTTCCGTACTTTCTTGATAAACGCTACAGTCTCCGCATCCCCTCTCCCCTCGAATCGGGAGAGGCCGAGGAGCCGCCGGAGGAGCCAATGTCGCTGCTGCCACTCGACCGTCGCGCCCAGGAGACACCCGACGAGCCTGCCCTGGCGGACGACCTGGGCGTGCTGTCCTGGTCGGGCCTCGCCGACCAGGTGGCGCGGGCGACGGCACGGCTGCTGGAGCTCGCGCCCGGCCCCGACGACCGGATCGCCGTCCTCGGCGACAACGCGATCCCGACGCTGGTGGCCCATCTGGCGGGCCTGCGTGCCGGGGTGGGGACCGTGGCCGCGTCCCGGAACCTCACGTCGGGCGAACTCGTCGACCAGATCATCGACGCGGGCGTGACCGGAATCATCGCCGGACCCGTGGGCGCGGGCGCCGCCCTCGACGCGGCCCGGGAACTGGGCCTTCCGGTCGTGATGCACGGAACCCCGGCGATCGGGCACGCCTTCGCCTGGGACGCATGGCTCGCGGCGGCGCCCGCCGGGCGCACGGTCCCGACGGACCGGCCCGCCCGGCCTCCGCTCGTCTACACCTCGGGAACCACCGGGCGGGCGCGCGGCACCGAGGTGCGCTGGGTGAGCGGCCCGGTCGCCGACAGCTCCGCCTACCTCGCCGCGATGGCCGCCCGGCCGGGATTCCCGCCGGGACCGCACCTGGTGTGCGGCCCCCTTCAGCACAACGCGCCACTGACCTCACTGCGGCATCTGGCGGCCGGTCAACCGGTGGTCGTCCTCGGCAGGTACGACGCGGAAACGTTCCTCAGCCGAGTGCAGATGTGGCGAGTCTCCTCCACGGTGATGGTGCCCACCCACTTCCAACGGCTGCTCGCCCTCCCGGAAAAAGCCCGCGCCCGCTACGACGTCTCCAGCCTGCGGCAGGTCTCCCACACCGGCTCCGCCTGTCCGCCGGACGTGAAGCGAGCCATGATCGAGTGGTTCGGCCCGGTGCTGACCGAGTCGTACGGCGCCAGCGAGGCGGGAACGGTGGCCCGCATCAGCAGCGCCGAGTGGCTGGCGCACCCAGGCTCGGTCGGGCGGGTCCGGCCCCCGTTCGAGGTCCTGGTCACCGACGACGACGGCCGGCAACTGCCGCCCGGCGAACGCGGACTGCTGGCCTTCCGGGCTCCGGAGGACCAGGGCGTCCGCTACCACGCGGACCCGGAAAAGACCAGGTCCGCCTATCTCTCCCCCGGCGTCTTCACGCTCGGCGACATCGGCTACGTCGACGCGAACGGCTACATCTTCATCACCGACCGGGCCGCGGACGTCGTGGTCTCCGGCGGCGTGAACCTGTACCCGGCCGAAAGCGAGGCGGTCCTGCGGCAGCACCCGGCGGTCGCCGAGATCGCGGTCATCGGCGTGCCCGACCCGGACTTCGGCGAGTCGCTGCGGGCGCTGGTCGTGGCCGCGGCGGACACGCCGCCGGCCGAAGAGCTGGACCGGTTCTGCCACGACCGCCTCGCCGCCTACAAGTGCCCGAAGTCGTACGAGTTCGTCCCCGAGCTGCTGCGCAACGCGATGGGCAAGCTCGACAAGCGTGCGATGCGCCGCCCCTACTGGCGTTCGGAACGGACCATCGCCGGCTGAGCCGACCCGCCCGCCCCTCACGCGTACGAAGGATCACCATGACCGAACTCCTCCTCATCCGGCACGGCCTCCCCCTGGCGGGCGTGTTCGACCCGGGGCTGTCGCCGGAGGGCAGCGCCCAGGCGGAGCGTCTCGCCGCCTGGCTCGTGCACGAGGACGTCGACGCCCTGTACACCAGCCCGTTCAAGCGTGCCCGCGAGACGGTGGCTCCCCTGGAACGGCTCACCGCCATGACCGCCACCGTCCTCGACGACCTGCGCGAGTGGGACACCGACGTCTCCCACCCCTACCTGCCACCGGAGCAGATCGGCGCGGAGGATCCCCGCGCGGCGGCACTCGCCGAGGGACGCTACGAGGACTTCGTGCCCGATCTGGACTGGGACGCCTTCCGCGCGCGTGCCGTACGGGCCATGGACACCATCCTTGACGCCCATCCCCGCGGGCGGGTCGCCGCCGTGTGCCACGGCGGCATCACCAACACCTACCTGGCGACGGTGCTCGGCCTGCCCACGATGTTCTGGTTCCACCCCGGCTACACGTCCGTCAGCCGGGTGCGGCGCATGCCCGGCGGCCGGATCGTTCTGCACTCGGTGAACGAGACGGCCCACATGATCGCCCGACGTGCCGTCGACGCGGCCGCCTGACTCCATCCCACTTCCAGGAGGTCCCGGCCATGCCCGGATCCGTCATCGTCGCCGGAGCAAGGACACCCATCGGCAAGCTGATGGGCACCCTGAGCACCGTGTCCGCGGTCGGCCTCGGCGCCCACGCCATCGGCGCGGCGCTGGCCGCCGTGCACCTGGACCCGGCAGCCGTGGAAGCCGTCGTGATGGGCCACGTCGTGCAGGCCGGGGCCGGCCCCAACCCGGCACGGCAGGCCGCCATCCGCGCCGGCATTCCGTTCACCGTCCCCGCGAGCACCGTCAACAAGCTCTGCCTGTCCGGTCTGCACGCCATCGCCCTGGCCGACCTCATGATCGCCTCCGGCCGTCACGAGGTGGTCGTCGCCGGTGGCATGGAGTCCATGTCGGGCGCCCCGCACCTGCTGCGCGGTTCACGCACCGGCTGGAAGTACGGCTCGGCCGCGGTGGACGACGCTCTCGACCGTGACGCCCTCGTCTGCGCCTTCGACGGCGTCTCCATGGGAGCGGCCACCGAGCGGTACCAGCAGCCGTACGCCCTGACGCGCGAGGAACAGGACGAGTACAGCGCGCTGTCCCATCAACGGGCCGCCCACGCGCAGGAGTCGGGTGCGCTGTCCAAGGAGATCACCCCTGTCACCGTGACCGGACGCCGGGGCGAGACGGTGGTCGACACCGACGAGGGCGTACGGCCGGGGAGCACCGAAGAGAGCCTGGGGCGGCTCAAGCCGGCCTTCTCCGGCGCGGGCACCATCACCGCGGGCAACTCGTCACAGCTGTCCGACGGCGCCGCGGCCGTCGTGGTGATGAGCGCGCAGCGCGCCCGCCGGGAGGGCCTGACCCCGCTCGCCGAGATCGGCGCCTACGGCACGGTCGCGGGCCCCGACCCCTCGCTGCTCGTCCAGCCTGCCGGCGCGGTCCGCGACGCCCTGTCCCGGGACGGCCGGCTGAAGTGCGCCGATCTGGACCTGCTCGAGATCAACGAGGCGTTCGCCTCAGTGGCCCTGGCTTCCGTACGGGAGCTGGACATCCCTCTGGACAAGGTGAACGTCAACGGCGGCGCGATCGCGCTCGGGCACCCGGTCGGCATGACCGGAGCCCGGCTGGTGCTGACCCTCGCGACCGAGCTGCGACGGCGCGGAGGCGGCAGCGGAGCGGCGGCCCTGTGCGGGGGCGGCGGCCAGGGCGACGCGCTGCTGCTTCATGTGCCGACGCAGGCCTGAACCCCGGAGCTGACCCACCATGAACGACCAACTGCCCGCCTGGACGACCCTCACCGTGGCGACCCGCACCACCGCCGCCGACGGCGTCGTCTCCCTCACCCTGCGCCGCCCCGACGGCGGTGTGCTCCCCTCCTGGACGCCGGGCGCCCACATCGACGTACTCCTGGACGGCGACGACGGCGCCCTGATCCGTCAGTACTCCCTGTGCGGGCACCCGGCCGACCGTGCGGCCTGGCAGATCGCCGTGCTGCGCGAGCCGCGGAGCCGGGGCGGCTCCGCGTACGTCCACGACAACCTGTACGCAGGCACCACCGTGCGCGTCCGCGGACCGCGGAACACCTTCCCGTTGCGGCCCGCCGCACGCCATCTGTTCATCGCCGGCGGCGTCGGCATCACGCCCGTCCTTCCCATGGTCGAGGCCGCCGAGGCCGCGGGAGACGACTGGCTTCTGCTGTACGGCGGCCGCACACGCAGCTCCATGGCGTTCCTCGACCGTCTCGCCCCGCACGGGGACCGCGTGCTCATCCGTCCGCAGGACGAGTACGGCCTGCTGGACCTCGCCGCCCATCTCGGCGTACCCGAGGAGGGCACCCTCGTGCACGCCTGCGGTCCCGAACCCCTGCTGCGAGCGGTACAGGAGCAGTGCGCGGGCTGGCCCCCCGGCACGCTGGGCATCGAGCGGTTCGCCCCGGCGCAGACAACGGGGGCGGGCCCGGCCGAGGCCTTCGAGCTGGTGCTCGCCCGCTCCGGGCTCACCCTCACCGTGCCGCCGGACCGCTCGGTGCTCGAAACCGTCGAGGAGGCAGGCGTCGCGGTGGACTTCTCGTGCCGTGAAGGCACGTGCGGCACCTGCGAGACGGACGTACTCGACGGCAAGCCCGACCACCGCGACTCGCTGCTGACCGAGGACGAGAGGGCCGCCGGCGACACCATGCTCATCTGCGTCTCCCGCTCGTGCGGGCCGCGCCTGGTCCTCGACCTGTGACGGCGATCACCTCCAGCAATTTATTAGGACGTCCTAGTATTTCCGCGTCAGCAGTACCCCGCTCCGTCCGGGAAGGCCCTCATGAGCGATCTGCACCGGCCCGTGCACCCTGTTCGCCTGGTCACCGCTTCAGCTCTGT
This sequence comes from Streptomyces sp. NPDC013157, assembly GCF_042899865.1. Classification (NCBI taxonomy): domain Bacteria; kingdom Bacillati; phylum Actinomycetota; class Actinomycetes; order Kitasatosporales; family Streptomycetaceae; genus Streptomyces; species Streptomyces sp. NPDC013157. The sequence goes on from NZ_JBIBAK010000005.1 coordinate 570,210, forward strand.
TCGACGGGCACGACGCTTCGATCAACATCATGCGGCGGATCTTCCAGTCGCAGGGTGCCGAGGTGATCCACCTGGGCCACAACCGGTCGGTGCGGGAGATCGTGGACGCGGCGCTGGAGGAGGACGCACACGGCGTGGCCGTCTCGTCCTACCAGGGCGGGCACGTCGAGTACTTCGAGTACCTGGTCGAGTCGCTGCGTGCGCAGGGCGCCGACCACATCCGCGTGGTGGGCGGCGGAGGGGGCGTCATCGTGCCCGACGAGATAGCCCGGCTGCGCAACAGCGGGGTGACCATCTTCTCGCCGCAGGACGGCCAGCGAATGGGCCTGGCCGGGATGGTCAACTCGGTGGTGCGGGACTGCGACTTCGGCCTCTGGGACGGCAAGCCGGCCGACGCGGCCGCCGTACTGGCCGGTGACCGGTTCGCGATCGCCCGCGCCATCACCGGTGCGGAACTCGGCAAACTGCCTCCCGAGTTCCTCGCACAGCTGCGTGCCACGGCTGTCGCCGGGTCGGTTCCGGTGCTCGGCATCACGGGCACCGGTGGTTCGGGGAAGTCGTCGCTCACCGACGAGTTGGTGCGCAGGTTCCGGGTCGACCAGCAGGACAAGCTGCGGATCGCGGTGATCGCGGTCGACCCGACCCGGCGCCGCGGCGGCGGTGCCCTGCTCGGTGACCGGATCCGGATGAACTCCCTCGACGGCAGCCGGGTCTTCTTCCGCAGCCTGGCCACCCGAGGCAGCCGCGAGCTGCCCGAGCACCTGTCCGACGTGATCGACGTCGTGAAGGCCGCCGGCTACGACCTGGTGATCGTGGAGACGCCGGGCATCGGACAGGGCGACGCGGCGATCGTGCCGTTCGTCGACATCTCGCTGTACGTGATGACACCGGAGTTCGGCGCCGCCTCGCAGCTTGAGAAGATCGACATGCTCGACTTCGCCGACGTGGTGGCGATCAACAAGTTCGAGCGGCGCGGCGCCAAGGACGCGCTGCGCGACGTGGGCCGCCAACTGGTCCGCAACCGCGAGGCGTTCGGGATGCGGCCCGAGGGCATGCCGGTGTACGGCACCTCGGCGGCCACGTTCAACGACGATGGCGTCACCGCGCTCTACCAGCACCTCAAGGCCGATCTGGCCGGCAAGGGGCTGCCACTGTACGAGGGCACGCTGGCACCGGTCGAGGTACGCCACTCCTCCGGCATCCGGCAGGTCGTCCCCGCGGACCGGGTGCGCTACCTCGCCGAGATCACCGACACCGTCCGCGGCTACCACACCGAGACCGGTCGACTGGCCGAGGCGGCACGGCGGGTGCAACGCCTGGACGCGGTCAGGGGCGAGCTCGTGGAGGCCGGCTCCGACCCCGCGAACGTGCAGTCGCTGCTCAAGGACGCCCGCAGGCGGCTCCCGCGCGACATCACGGAGCAGATCGAGAACTGGCCCGCCGTGGTGAAGGCGTACTCCGGCGACGAGCAGGTCGTGAAGGTGCGGGACAAGGAGATCCGCACCAAGCTGACCCGCGAGTCCCTCTCCGGCAACAGGATCCCCCGTGTCGCCCTGCCCCGCTTCACCGACCACGGCGAGCTCGTGCGTTTCTGGCGCCGGGAGAACCTGCCGGGCCACTTCCCCTTCACCGCCGGGGTGTTCCCCTTCAAGCGCGACGGCGAGGACCCGGCCCGCATGTTCGCCGGCGAGGGCGACCCGTTCCGCACCAACCGGCGCTTCAGGCTGCTCTCCGAAGACCAGCCGGCCACCCGCCTGTCCACCGCCTTCGACTCCGTCACCCTCTACGGCCGCGACCCGGATGAACGCCCCGACATCTACGGCAAGGTCGGCACCTCCGGCGTCTCGGTGGCCACACTGGACGACATGAAGGCGCTGTACGACGGCTTCGACCTGGTCGCGCCCACCACCTCGGTGTCCATGACGATCAACGGACCCGCCCCCACCATCCTGGCGTTCTTCCTCAACACCGCCGTGGACCAGCAGCTCGACCGCTTCCGCGCCGCCGAGGGCCGCGACCCGTCACCCGACGAAGCGGCCGGACTGCGCGCGCACGCGCTGGCGAACGTGCGCGGCACCGTCCAGGCCGACATCCTCAAGGAGGACCAGGGCCAGAACACCTGCCTGTTCTCGACCGAGTTCAGCCTGCGGATGATGGCGGACATCCAGGAGTGGTTCATCGCGCACAAGGTCCGCAACTTCTACTCGGTGTCCATCTCCGGCTACCACATCGCCGAGGCCGGCGCGAACCCCGTCAGCCAGCTCGCCTTCACCCTGGCCAACGGCTTCACCTACGTCGAGGCCTACCTCGCCCGGGGCATGCGCATCGACGACTTCGCCCCCAACCTGTCGTTCTTCTTCTCCAACGGCATGGACCCCGAGTACTCCGTCCTCGGCCGCGTCGCCCGCCGGATCTGGGCCGTCGCGATGAAGGAGAAGTACGGCGCGAACGAACGCAGCCAGAAGCTGAAGTACCACGTCCAGACCTCCGGACGCTCCCTGCACGCCCAGGAGATGGACTTCAACGACATCCGCACCACCCTGCAGGCCCTCATCGCCATCTACGACAACGCCAACTCCCTGCACACCAACGCCTACGACGAGGCCGTCACCACCCCCACCGAGGACTCCGTCCGCCGGGCCCTGGCCATCCAGCTCATCATCAACCGGGAATGGGGCCTGGCCATGAACGAGAACCCCCTGCAGGGGTCGTTCATCATCGACGAACTCACCGACCTGGTCGAGGAGGCCGTCCTGGCGGAGTTCGAGCGGATCAACGAGCGCGGCGGCGTGCTCGGCGCCATGGAAACCGGCTACCAACGCGGCCGTATCCAGGACGAGTCGATGCTCTACGAACAGCGCAAGCACGACGGCACCCTGCCCATCATCGGCGTCAACACCTTCCGCAGCCCCCACGCCGACATCGCCGGGACCGGCGTCATCGAACTCGCCCGCGCCACCGAGGAGGAGAAGCAGTCCCAACTGGCGCGCGTGCAGGACTTCCAGGCCCGCCACCAGGAGCCGGCTCACGCCGCCCTGGCCATCCTCAAGGACGCGGCGGTGGGCGGCGACAACGTCTTCGCCGTCCTCATGGACGCCGCCCGCGTCTGCTCGCTGCAGCAGATCACCGACGCATTCTTCGAGGTCGGCGGCCAATACCGCCGCAACGTCTGACCACGACCACTGACCGGATAGGACATCACATGGACTCCGTCACCCGTCTCGGCGTCGTCGGCTGCGGCCTCATGGGCTCCGGCATCGCCGAAGTCGCCGCCCGCAACGGCCTCGACGTCCGCGTCGCCGAAGCCACCCCCGATGCCGTCGAGGCAGGCCGCCGTCGAGTCACCGCCTCCCTCGACCGAGGCGTGCAGCGCGGCAAGATCACCGAGGAACAGCGCGACCATGCCCTCGCCCGGCTCTCGTTCACCCACGACCTCGGTGACCTGTCCGACCGTCAGTTCGTCGTCGAGGCCGTCGCCGAGAACCGCGAGATCAAGACCGACGTCCTGCGCGCCCTCGACAAGGCGGTCGAAGACCCCGCGGCGATCCTGGCCACCAACACCTCCTCCATCCCCGTCGTCGACCTCGCCGTCGCCACCGAGCGGCCCCGCCAGGTCATCGGCATGCACTTCTTCAACCCCGTTCCAGTACAGAAATTGGTCGAACTCGTTCCCGCCCTCACCACCAGCCCGGACACCGTGCAGCGCACCCGCGGCCTGGTCACGCAACTCGGCAAGCAGCCCATCCAGGCACCCGACCGCTCCGGCTTCGTCGTCAACGCCCTCCTCGTGCCCTACCTGCTCAGCGCGGTCCGGATGGTGGAGTCCGGCGGCGCCCGGCCCCAGGACATCGACCAAGGCATGGAACTCGGCTGCGCCCACCCCATGGGCCCGCTACGCCTGCTCGACCTCATCGGTCTGGACACCGCCCAAGCCGTCGCCGAGTCGATGTACGAGGAGTTCAAGGAACCGCTGTACGCCCCGCCGGCACTACTGCGCCGCATGGTCGCCGCAGGCCACCTCGGCCGTAAGAACGGCCGCGGCTTCTACGCGTACGACGCCTGAACAAAGGCAGACCGCCCACAAAGCCCAGGTCTGCCCAGTACCGTCGTGACGCTACGTGATGGGCACAAAGCTCCTCACTCGGACTTCGAAGTGGAGGCATAGGGGGCGCACGCACACTCCCCCCGAACTATGTAGTCCCACCACATGTCCGCCTGACCTGCCTCTTCCTACGGTGTGCCGACACGTACCCGTCCCCACCGCACACGAGGAAGTGGCGCACATGACCTCCGCAGCATCCGCTCCACCGACGCCCGTCACCCTCGCCAGTCTCAAGCGCATCGTCGCCGCCGGCCTCATCGGCACCACCATCGAGTGGTACGACTTCTTCCTCTACGGCTCCGCGGCCGCCCTCGTCTTCAACAAGCTGTTCTTCCCGGGCTCCGACCCGCTCGTCGGCACGTTGCTGTCGTTCCTGACGTATGCCGTCGGGTTCGCGGCCCGGCCGCTCGGTGCCCTGGTGTTCGGGCACTACGGCGACCGGCTCGGGCGCAAGCGGCTGCTCGTGCTGAGTCTGCTGCTGATGGGCGGGGCGACGTTCGCGATCGGTCTGCTGCCGACGCATGCGACGGTCGGCGGTGCGGCGCCCGTCCTGCTGACCCTCCTGCGGCTCGTCCAGGGGTTCGCGCTGGGCGGTGAGTGGGGCGGAGCCGTCCTGCTCGTCTCCGAGCACGGGGACGCGCGCCGGCGCGGCTTCTGGGCGTCGTGGCCGCAGACCGGGGCCCCGGCGGGCCAGCTGCTGGCGACCGGTGTGCTGTCGCTGCTCACCTCCGTCCTGTCGGACGACGCCTTCGCGAGCTGGGGCTGGCGGATCCCGTTCCTGCTCTCCGGAGTGCTGGTCGTCGTCGGGCTGTGGATCCGGCTCTCCGTCGACGAATCGCCCGTGTTCCGGGAGGCGCTGGCCCGGTCCGAGGCCCGGCGGAGCGCCGGGAGGGCCGAACAGCCGCCGCTCGTCGCCGTGTTGCGGCATCACTGGCGTGACGTGCTCGTCGCGATGGGCGCGCGGATGGCGGAGAACATCAGCTACTACGTCATCACCGCCTTCGTCCTCGTCTACGCCACCACCTCCGCCGGTGTCTCCGAGCAGACCGCGCTGAACGCCGTACTCATCGGCTCCGCCGTGCACTTCGCCGTGATCCCGGCGTGGGGCGCGCTGTCGGACCGGGTCGGGCGGCGGCCTGTCTATCTGCTGGGCGCGGCCGGGATCGGACTGTGGATGTTCCCGTTCTTCGCGCTCGCCGACACCGGGCGGTTCGGGTACCTGGTACTGGCGGTGACCGTCGGCCTGGTGCTGCACGGCGCCATGTACGCGCCCCAGGCCGCGTTCTTCGCCGAGATGTTCGCGACCCGGATGCGCTACTCAGGCGCCTCCGTCGGCGCCCAGTTCGCCTCCGTCGCCGCGGGTGCGCCGGCCCCGCTCGTCGCCACCGCCCTGCTGGCCGACTACGACAGCCCGACCCCGATCGCCCTGTACGTGATCGCGGCGTCCGTGCTCACCCTGGTCGCGGTGGGCGTGGCCAAGGAGACCCGGCGGCGCGACCTGGCCGACGACGGCGCCGCGACCGAACCGGCGCGCGGCGAAGACGTGCCCGCCCGCTGAGCCCGCGCCGCCGGTCCCCCGTCCCCGGGGGATCAGCGGCGCTCCGGCGGCGCCCCCAACCGGTGGAGGCGCAGCGCCAGTTGGATCTCCAGGGCGCGGGCGGGACTCTGCCAGCCGTCGCCGAGGAGGCGGGCCACCCGCTCCAGCCGCTGGGCCACCGTGTTCACATGGACGTGGAGTTCGTCCTTCGTGCGGGCCGGGCTCATCCCGCACGCGAAATACGCGTCGAGGGTGCGCAGCAGTTCCGTGCCGCGCCGCCGGTCGTAGGCGACCACCGGGCCGATGGTGCGGGTGACGAACGCGGCGACGTCCCGTTCACCGGCGAGGAGCAGGCCGAGGAAGCCGAAGTCCTCGGCGGCGGCGCCGTCACCGCCCCGGCCGAGGAGGTTCAGCGCGTCGAGGCAGCGGCGGCCCTCGGCGTAGCCGGCCGCCACGGCGTCGGGGCGGGCGGCGAGGTCGGCGACGGGGGCGGAGGCGCCGACGGTCACCGGCTGGTGGACGGCGGTGCCGAGGTGCCGGGCGGTACGCCGGGCCACGTCGGCGGCGGTGTCGCCGGGGTCGAGGGGCAGCAGCAGGACGGTGCCGCCGTCACGGGCGGCGGCCAGGCCGTGCCGGGTGGTGGCGAGGTGGGAGGCGGCCGACCACAGCCGGCGGCGCACTGCCGCCGCCTCCTCGGCGTCCGCCACCGGGCTTTCCGGGCGGGCTGCGAGCACGACGTGCGTGGCGTCGAGGTCGGCGTGCAACCGGGCGGCGCGGTCCCGCAGCTGGCGCGGTTCGCGGACCCGGGCGTCGAGGAGGTCGTCCAGCAGCTCGCCGCGCACTCGCTGTTCGGCCTCGGCGGCGGAGCGGCGGGCCAGCAGGAGCAGCGAGGTGACCATCGCGGCGCGCTCCAGGGTGCGCTGGTCGACGGGGTCGAGGCCGGCACGGCCGCGCAGCACCAGCGCGCCGAGGAGTTCGCCGCCCGCGGCGACCGGGACGATCCAGTCGCTGCCGTGCCGTACCGCGTGCCCCTCCGTGCGCGACGTCTCCAGCGACCGTGCGTCGGCGGTGTCGGTGAACTCGACCGTGCCGCCGAGGACCTGGGAGACGGCGGCGGCCACGTCGTGGACCTGGCCGCCGCGCAGCACGAGTTCGGCGAGCCGGTCGTGGATGTCCGAGGCGCGTTCGATGACCGCGCTGTGGTCCTTGATGATCTCGTTGGCCCGCTCCAGTCCGGCCATGGCCGAACGGGTCTCGGTGAGCAGGTTCGCCGTGTCGATGGCGGCCGCGGCGAGCGCGGCGAAGGAACCGAGCAGCGCGATCTGCTCCCGTTCGAAGACGCGTGCCCGCCGGTCCGCCGCGAACAGCACCCCGATGACGTGCGGTCCCAGCATGAGCGGGACGCCGAGGATGGCGACCAGCCCCTCGTCGCGCACTCCGGCGTCGATGGTGAGCGTGTGCTGGAAGCGGTCGTCCTTGAAGTAGTCGTCGGTGACGTACGGCCGCGCGGTCTGTGCGACGAGTCCGCCGAGCCCCTCCCCCATGCCCAGCCGCAGCTGCTGGAAGCGGGCCGCGACCGAGCCCTCGGTCACCCGCATGTAGGTGTCGCCGCGCGCCGGGTCGTTCAGGCTCAGGTAGGCGACGTCGGTGCCGAGCAGGGAGCGGGCGCGCTGGACGATGGCCTGGAGCACGGCGTCCACGTCCCGCAGTCCTGCCAGGTCGTGCGCGGTCTCGAACAGGGCGGACAGCTCGGCCTCGCGTCGGCGTCTGCCCTCCAGCTCGCTGCGCACCCGCAGCGCGAGGAGCTTGGCCCGCTCCAGGGCGGCGATCCGCTCCGGTGGCCGGTTCTCGGCGCGGGCGAGCAGCACCGGCTGCTCGTACGCCTCCGCCGAGGCGCCCCTGGCCAGCAGTTCGAGGTACGCCGGCTCGGCACCCCCGGGCGCTTCGGCGCCCAGGTCGAGGGCACCGGCCGCGGGGGCCGGAGCCGGCCGCCTGGCGGACTGCACGTGATTGCGAGACATGGTCACAGGATTCCGCATCGCCGCTCCGGCCCGTCGGGCCTGTGGAAAACTCGCGGGCCGCCGGGTACTCGGTCCGTCAGTGGGCCGTCCAGCCGCCGTCGAGCACCAGCGAGGTGCCCGTGACGAAGGACGCCTGGGGGCCGCAGAGGTAGGCCACGGCCTCGGCGACCTCGTCCGGTTCGACGAGCCGCTTGACGGCGCTGTCGGTCAGGAGGACCTCGGACAGCACCCGCTCCTCGGGGATGCCGTGCGCCCGTGCCTGGTCGGCGAGCTGCTTCTCGACCAGCGGGGTGCGGACATAGCCCGGGTTCACACAGTTGGAGGTCACCCCATGGGGCGCGCCCTCCAGAGCGGCCGTCTTCGACAGCCCCTCCAGACCGTGTTTGGCTGCCACATAAGCGGACTTGTAAGCGGAGGCGCGCAGCCCGTGGACGGAGGACACGTTCACGATCCGGCCCCAGCCCTGCCCGTACATGTGCGGCAGCGCGCCCCTGATGAGCCGGAACGGCGCCTCCAGCATCACGGTCAGTACGGTGTGGAAGGCGTCCGGCGGGAACTCCTCGATGGGGCGGACCAGTTGGAGGCCCGCGTTGTTGACGAGGACGTCGGTACCGGCGGCGGCGCGTTCGGCCGCGTCCAGGTCGGTGAGGTCGAGGACGTACGGTTCGACGGCCCCGCCGCCCGCCGGGCCCAGGGCCTGCCCGGCCGAGTCCACGAGCTCGGCCAGTCCGGGCTCGTCCCGGTCGACGGCTCTGACCCGGGCCCCGGCGGCCGCGAGACGCAGGGCGCAGGCGCGGCCGATGCCCCCGGCGGCGCCGGTGACGAGGGCGATGCGGCCGTGCAGGTCGAGGGCGGGGGCGGTACGGGTGCTGGGCGAGCTCATGGGGCGACCCTAGGTGCCGACCCCCCACTCCCACATAGCGTCGGCACACATACTTCAGCTATAAGCCGTAGGGTCAAACCATGTGGGTGCATCCGACATGGCCTGCTTGATCCGGAACACCCCGAACTCGTTCAGCTCCGGCAGGGCATCCACGTCGAACCAGGCCACCTCCAGCGACTCGTCGTCGTTCACACGGGCCTCGCCGCCGACGGCCCGGCAGCGGAACGTGATGTCCATGTACTGGCAGACGTCGTCGTTCGGGTAGGTGACGGGGTTCAGCGCCTGGACGAGGACCACCCGCTCGGCGACACAGCGCACCGCGGTCTCCTCGAAGACCTCCCGCACGGCACAGGCCGCAGGCTGCTCCCCCGGCTCCGGAATGCCGCCGATGACCGACCACTTGCGGGTGTCGGTGCGGCGGCCCAGCAGCACTCTGCCCTCGTCGTCGAAGACGATGGCGGTGATCCCGGGCAGCCAGAGGAGCTGGTGGCCGGCGGCGGCCCGGATCGTGCGGATGAAGTCAGGAGTAGCCATGAGGCGACCCTAACCGCCCGCCTCCCCGCACCCGGCCGAAGCCACGGGGTGTACAGCGGGTGTACGGCTACGCGTCACCGGTGCGCCGGCCGCGCACCCCGGCCCCGATGGCCCAGCCGACCCCGCCCGCCGCGACCAGCACCAACGCGATCTCGGGGAGGATGCCCAGCTTGGTCGCGGGCGTCTCGGAGGTGCGCAGCGGCACCTTCTGCACCAGGTAGGCGGGCACGAACATGCCGGTCTTCTGGGTGATCTTCCCGTCCGGCATGATGACCGCGCTGACGCCGCTGGTCACCGGCACGGTGACGGTACGGCTGTGCTCGACCGCGCGGATCCGGGACATGGCGAGCTGCTGATAGGTCATCTCGCTGCGGTCGAAGGTGGCGTTGTTGCTCGGCACGGAGATCATCTCGGCGCCGTGCGTGACGGTGTCCCGCACGTCCCAGTCGAAGGCGGCCTCGTAGCAGGTGGCGAGGCCGACCTTGGTGCCGTCGATGTCGAACACACCGGGCTTGGTACCGCGGCTGAAGTCCTGGCGGACCATGCTGGTCCAGTTCTTGTTGATCGCACCGACCAGGCCGCGCAGCGGAAGGTACTCGCCGAAGGGCTGGATCTGCCGCTTGTCGTACGTCGCGGTCGGGCCCTTGACCGGGTCCCACAGGATCTGCTCGTTGAGGAGCTTGCCGCCCCGCTCGACTACCCCGCCGACCGAGATGGGCACGCCCATCGCCTTCGAGGCCTGGTCGATCACGGCGGCCGCGTCGGCGTCGGCGAACGGATCGACGTCGGAGGAGTTCTCCGGCCAGAGCACGAAGTCCGGCTTGGCGGCCTTGCCCGCCTTGACGTCGGCGGCCAGCTTGAGCGTCTCCTTGACGTGGTAGTCGAGCACGGCCTGCCGCTGCGACGCGAAGTCCAGGCCGGCCCGCGGCACGTTGCCCTGGATGACCGCGACGGTGACCGAGCCGTCCTCGGCCTTGTCGCTCACCAGCCCCCGCGCCGCGACCGCGCCCACCACGGGCACGGCCACGCTCAGCAGGGCCACGGCCGCCGCCCCGCGCCGGATCTCGCGGGTGCGTCGGCCCTCGACGGCCAGCCGGCCCACCTCGTACAGACCGAACCCGCACAGGACGACGGCGAAACCCAGCACCGGGGTGCCGCCCACCGCGGCCAGCGGCAGGAAGACACCGTCCGCCTGGCCGAAGGCGATCTTGCCCCAGGGGAAGCCGCGGAAGGGCACGCGCGCGCGTGTCGCCTCGCCCGCGACCCATATGGCGGCCGCCCACACCGGCCAGGCCGGCAGTTTGGAGACGGCGGCCACACCCACGCCGACCAGCGCGACGAAGACGGCCTCGATGGCCACCAGCGCGAGCCACGGCCCGGGGCCGACCTCCACACCGGTCCACACCAGCAGGGGCAGCAGGAAGCCGAGCCCGAAGACATAGCCGAGACCGAGGGCCGCCTTCCAGGAGCGGCCGCGCAGCACCCATCCGAAGCCGGCGAAGGCAGGCAGGGCCAGCCACCACAGGGTGCGCGGCGGGAAGCTGACGTACAGCAGCACTCCGCTGAGCGCGGAGGCGGCGGCCGGGACCAGACGGCGGAGCAGCCGGAGGGCGCGGGCGCGGGGCGCGGGACGCGGCGTGAGCTGGTCCGACTGGTCCAAGGAAGTTGCGGTGACGGTCACCCGGGGAGTGTACGGCGGTTGACCTTGCGGTCGACAGCACGGTCTCGGCATGCAGGAACCGCACCGTTCCGGTCCAAGTCGTCCACAAAGCGGGCATCACCGGTTACGGTGTGCCGAGGCGGACGGCGGGGCCCGCCGCAGGTCGGGGGACCGGGGTACGGGGGGCGACGGTGGGATCGACCGGGATGACGTCCGCTGCCGACAGGGACACGGACAGCGACAGACGAAACGTTTCTGACGCGGTGGGCGTCGTGGTGCTCGGGGCGTGCGCCGCGTGGCCGCTGATCTCGGCGACCGGCCGCGACGGACGGCCCGAGGGGGTGCTGCTGGCCGTGCTCGCGGTTGCCGCGGGCTATGCCGCCGGCCGGATGTCCGGGGCGCTGCTGCCGGTGGCCGCGCCGTGTGCGGGCGCGCTGGCCGGGCTGGCGTTCGCGGTGGCGATGCCCCGGCTGGCGCCGGGCCCCCCGTTCGGGACGCCGCTCGGCCATGCCGGGGCCGTCGCGGCGCTGCTGGTACTCGCGACGGGCGGCGCGTGCTGCGCCGCATGGGCGACGCCGGTTCCGGCGCTGCGGTTCGGACTGCGGATGCTGGCCGCCGGCATCGCGGTGGCCGGGGCGGCCGTGGGTTCGGCGACCGGCTGCGCGGTCAGTGCCGTCGTCCTGCTGTGCTCCCTCGCCGCCGGCCGGACGCGGCGGCGGGGGCCGGCCGTCGCCGGGCTGGCACTGACGGCCGCGCTGGTGACGGGTACGGTCTGGGCGGTCGCCGCGGACGTTCTGCCCGCCGGCCTCGCCGCCGCCCTGGAGGGCCCCCTCACGGAGCACCGCGTCCAGCTCTGGCGGGACGCGGTGCGTCTCGCGCACCGGAACACCGCCGTGGGCGTCGGCCCCGGGCGCTTCGGCGAGCTGAGCGGCACCGCGTCCGAGGCCCTGCGGCCCGACGGCAGGCCGCACTCCGCGCCGCTCCAGCTGGCCGCCGAACAGGGCCTGGTCGGCGTCCTGCTCCTGGCCACCGCGTTCTGCTGGATCCTCTACGCCCTGTGGCGGTCCGCCCGCTCCACACCGGTCGCCCTCACCGCCGGCGCTGCACTGACCGCCCTGGCCGTGATCGCCGCGGTCGGCAACGCGCTGAGCTTCACGACGGTGTCGGCGGGCGCGGGCCTGCTGGCGGGTCTGGCGACGGCACGTCCCTGGGTGGCGGGGGTGCCAGGCAGTTAGGCCGTACGAGTGTGGGGTCAAGCTGTGTGGTCGAGCTGTGTGGCCGAGCCACAGGTACGGCCGTATGGCCCAGCCACATGTGGTCACGCCACGCAAGGTCCCGGCACATGTGCCCCAGCCCCATGTGGTCCAGCCCTGTGTGCGGCCCGCGTCAGTGCGCTGTGCCCGGTGTGATGGTCCGCAGGCGTTCCCGGATGGCCCGCACCGCGGACTCGGCGTTGTCCACGGTGATCGTGAAGGTGTGGCCGTCCCACAGGCTCAGGACGATGCCCTCGCCTCGGCGGACGACGACGGCCGTGCCCTTCTCGGGGCGCCAGCGGTAGCCCCAGCCGCCCCAGTGGCGCGGGGTGATCTGCGGGGAGAAGTCGGCGCCGACCACGTGGGAGAGCGGAATACGACGGCGCGGTACTCCTATATGACCGCAGCGGACTTCGAGACACTCCCTGTCGAGCCTGAGGTCGACGTGGACGAAGGCGAGGGTGCCGAAGAGGACCAGCAGTCCGGCGGCGATACAGCCCACGACGGCCATCACCAGCGCGGTGACGCCCGAGGTCCAGGCGGAGTCCACGGCCAGTTCGATACCGAGCGCCATGCAGGCCGCGCCGACCAACGCCAGCAGCCACTGCACCCGGTTCGTGGCGCGCCCGGTCCAGACGTCCGAGTGCGAGGCGTCCTCGTCCGGGGAGTGGTCGCGGGGGTGGTCCCTCATGTCTACGAGATTACTCAGGTTTCGCTGCGCGGGCACCGCGTTGCGGAGGGTGACTGCTCACATCGGGGGTATCCCCGGCCCCGGACGGTTCACGGGGACGCGGCAGGACTGGCCGTGCGGAGCAGCCGGGCCTCGGCGTAGCCGAGCGCGGCCTCGGGCAGGTCGCCCTCCCGGCCGTTGAGCAGCACGGTCACCGTGCCGGTGGCCGGTGCGTCGGGGGCAGGCTGCGCACCGATCCGGCGCAGCGCCTGGGCGGCTACGGCGCCGGCTGAGCCGTGCAGGACGAGGGGGGCGGCGCCGGGGCGCTGGACGGCGGTGCGGATACGTTCCGCCAGAAGTTCGTAATGGGTGCAGCCCAGGACGACGGTCGTGACGTCGGCGGGGGTGAGCCGGGCCGCCGCGGTCACGGCGGCGTCGATGGCGGCCTGGTCGGCGTGCTCGACGGCCTCGGCCAGCCCCCAGCAGGGCACCTCGGTGACCGGTACGCCGTCGGCGAAGTCCTCGATGAGACCCCGCTGGTACGCGCTGCCCGTGGTGGCGGGGGTCGCCCAGATGGCGACGTGACCACCGCCGGCGGCGGCCGGCTTGATCGCGGGGACCGTGCCGATGACCGGGATGCCCGGTTCCAGACGTGCGCGCAGCGCCGCGAGCGAGTTCACGGTCGCCGTGTTGCAGCCGATGATCAGCGCGTCGGGCCGACGGGCGGCGGCGGCCTCGGCGACGGCCATGGCGCGCTCGGTGATGCCCTCGGGGGTGCGCGGTCCCCAGGGCATGCCCTCGGGGTCGAAGGAGAGGACGAGATCGGCGTCGGGGCGCAGCCGCCGTACCGCTGCGGTGGCCGCCAGCAGGCCGATTCCGGAGTCGATGAGCGCGATCTTCACCCGGCCACGATAGACGATGGGCCGTTGGGGGCAGGTCGGATGGGGCAGACTGCGCGGGTGAGCGCCATCGCGTGGACCGCCGCCGTATCCCTAGCCGCCTGGCTGTGGCTGCTGCTCTGCCAGGGCTTCTTCTGGCGCACCGACGTCCGGCTGCCGGCCCGGCGCGAGCCCGCGGAGTGGCCGGACGTGTGCGTGGTCGTGCCGGCCCGGGACGAGGCCGCCGTACTGCCCCTGAGTTTGCCGTCGTTGCTGGCGCAGGACTATCCGGGGCGGGCGGAGGTGTTCCTGGTCGACGACGGCAGTACGGACGGCACCGGGGAGCTGGCCCGGGAGCTGGCCGCGCGCCACGGCGGGCTGCCGCTGACCGTGACCTCGCCCGGTGAGCCGCCCGCGGGCTGGACGGGCAAGCTGTGGGCGGTACGGCACGGCATCGCTCTGGCACGCGCGCGTGGCCCCGAGTACCTGCTGCTGACGGACGCCGACATCGCGCACGGGCCGGACAGCCTGCGGCTGCTGGTGGCGGCCGCCCGCACCGGGGGCTTCGACGTGGTCTCGCAGATGGCCCGGCTGCGGGTGGCGAGCCTGTGGGAACGGCTCGTGGTGCCCGCCTTCGTCTACTTCTTCGCCCAGCTGTACCCGTTCCGCCGGATCGGCCGGAAGGGCTCGCGCACCGCGGCGGCGGCGGGCGGCTGTGTCCTGCTGCGCGCCGACACGGCGGAGCGGGCGCGCATCCCGGACGCCATCCGGCATGCCGTGATCGACGACGTGGCGCTCGCCCGCGCGGTGAAGGGCACCGGAGGCCACGTCTGGCTGGGGCTCGCCGACCGCGTGGACAGCGTGCGCCCCTATCCGCGCCTGCACGACCTGTGGCAAATGGTCTCCCGCAGCGCGTACGCGCAACTGCGGCACAACCCGCTGCTGCTCCTCGGTACGGTCGCCGGTCTCGCGCTGGTCTACCTGGTGCCGCCGGCGGCGGTACTGGCAGGGGCGGTCACCGGCAGCACGCCGGCGGTGCTCGTCGGCGCCGCGGCCTGGCTGGTGATGACCGCGACGTACCTGCCGATGCTCCGCTACTACCGGCAGCCGCTGTGGCTCGCTCCCCTGCTGCCGTTCACCGCGTTCCTCTACCTCCTCATGACGGTCGACTCGGCGGTGCAGCACTACGGGGGGCGCGGGGCGGCCTGGAAAGGCCGTACGTACGCGCGTCCCGACGCCGTCACCGACGAGGGCTGACCGCCCGCGTCCGTCACTTGCGGCCGGGCGTCCAGTTCATGCCCCAGCCGTAGGCGCGGTCGACGGTGCGCTGCGGGCTCACCCCGCGTTCCGGGACGAGGTAGCGGGCCTCGCGCTGGACGACGAGGTCGCCGCCGGCACCGGTGAGGAGGGCGAGCGCGCACACGGTCGAGGGAACCGTGCACTCGTCCAGGGAGAAGTCGACCGGGGCGCCGTGCTGGGGCTGGAGGGTGACGGTGGCGTGCAGGTCGGCGAAGGACGTGGCGCCCTGGTAGATCGTCACGAAGATCAGGATGCGCCGGAAGTCCTGTTTGTGATCGAGGTTGACGGTGAGGTTCTCACCGCTCGACACGGCACCGGTGCGGTCGTCGCCGTCGAGGTGGATGTACGGGGGCCGGTTCAGGGAGCCGAAGGCGTTGCCCAGCGCCTGGACGACGCCCTTGCGGCCGTCGGCGAGCTCGTACAGGGCGCACAGATCGAGGTCGAGGTCGCCCGCCCCGCCGTGCCGGCCGCCCCAGCCCGGGAGCTGTTTGCGGACCTGCCAGTTGAGGTTGACCCGCAGCGCGCCCGAGGTGCCGCCCTGTTTGGCCAGCGACACGGAGGGGGCCGCCTTGGTGAGTGTCACCTTGGACAGCCGTACCGGTGCGGCCGGCGGGGGCGGCGGGACGGGCGGAGCGGCGGAGGTCGGCGCCGGGTACTGCGAGGTGGGCGGGCCGGCGGGCCACGGCGGGGCGACCGGCCCGGGTACCGGCGGGGCGACCGGAGCCGGGGCGGGGGGCGGAGTCGGCGGGGCACCCTGCGGCATGGGCGGCCGCGCCGGGTGCTGCGGCTCGTCCACCGTGATCCCGAAGTCGGTGGCGAGCCCTTCCAGCCCGCTGCTGTACCCCTGCCCCACCGCACGGAACTTCCAGCCGCCCTGGCGGCGGTACAACTCACCGAGCACGAAAGCGGTCTCCACCGTGGCGCCCGCGCTGTCGAACCGGGCGACCACCTGCCCGTCGGCCGCGTTCCGGACCTCGACGTAGAGGCCGGGGACCTGCCCAAACGTTCCGCCGTCGGCCGAGGCCGCCAGGACGATCCGCTCGATCGGGGTCTCCACGCGCGCGAGGTCGACGAAAAGTGTGTCGGTGACCAGGTCGCCGGAGCGCCGCTTGCCCTCGTGCCGGACCGCGCCCGAGGCGTGCGCCGGCTGGTTGTAGAAGACGAAGTCCCCGTCGGAGCGCACTTTCCCGGCGACCAGCAGGAGCGCCGAGGCGTCCGCGTCCGGGGCGCCCGGGCCGGAGCGCCAACCCAATTCGACACGCAGTGCCGTGGTCGGCACCGGCGTATTCGATCCTTTCGGCATTGACATGTCCGCCCCCATCTTGTGTCCGCACGCCGGGTGCGCCCCGGCCACCCCAGGTCATCCCTACCCTCACAACCTATTCCCGGGGACAGGGATCTCCCATGAGCGGCACAGGAAGATCCCTGGCCAACTGGCGGTAACCGGCTCGGAACTCGGCCTTTACACGATCCGAACGCTGATTGCCGTCCTTTTTTGCCGAGTTCGCTCGGATTGGGGATCCGGCGTCACCGCCGACACGGAAAACAACCCTCTTATCGGTCTCCCCAACCAGCACATCGTGGGCTTAACTTATGTGCCATGACCTCCCCCCGCTCCACCTATGGCGGCGGCTACTACTCCGCCTCCTTCCCGGACACTCCGATCTACGACTCGCTCGTGGCCGAACGGGGCACCCCTCAGATCGCCCCGATCCGGGTTCCTCCCGCCTACGACGCGCCGAGCAGCTTCAGCAACCTGCCCGCGCTGCCGTCGGCACTGCCCGCCCTTCCGGCGGGCCCCTCCCAGCCGGCCCCGGGCTACGGCTACCCGCAGCAGATGCAGCAGCCCGCACCGCTGCAGCAGGCGCCCACGGCGTACATCCCGCAGCAGGCGACGGGACCGCGCGGCTACCCCGCGCAGCAGCCGCAGCCGCCCCGTCCGATGATGGGCGGCACGGGTTACGAGGCGATGCGCCCGGCGGCTCCGCGCCCCGCGCCGACGGCTCCGTACCAGGACCCGTACAACAACCAGCAACAGCAGCAGTACCGCGGCTACTGACCGGCAGCCCCCGATGTCCGTGCGGCCTGGCACGATGGCGTCATGGGAATGGCCGAACTGCAGTCGATCCACGTCCACCCGGTCAAGGCGCTCCGGGGCTTCTCGCCCCGGGAGGCCGTCGTGGAGCCCTGGGGGCTGGCCGGTGACCGACGCTGGGTTCTGATCGACGACGGGGGAAAGGTCGTCACCCAGCGGGTACAGCCGCGTCTCGCGCTCGCCGCTGCCGAGCTGCTGCCCGGCGGCGGCGTACGCCTGTCCGCGCCCGGGCGCGCACCCCTGACCGTGCCGGTCCCGGAGCCGGGGGTCACGGTGCCGGTGGACATCTTCGGCACGAAGGTGGAGGCGGTCCTCGCCGCGGAGCCGGCCCATGCGTGGTGCGGCGCGTATCTGGAGGCCGACGTCCGCCTCGCGCACATGGACGACCCGGCGAGCCGCCGCCCGGTCGATCCGGACCACGCGCTGCCGGGCGAGACCGTGAGCTTCGCCGACGGCTATCCGCTGCTGGTCACCACGCAGGCCTCGCTGGACGCCCTCAACTCCCTCGTCGCGCAGGGCGACCACCCCGGCGAGGGCCCGCTGCCCATGGACCGCTTCCGGCCGAACGTGGTCGTGCGGTCCACCCCGGCCTGGGCGGAGGACGACTGGAGCCGGATCGCCATCGGCGAGGTCGAGTTCCGGGTCGCGAAGAGGTGCGGGCGGTGCATCGTGACCACCACCGACCAGGCGACCGCCGAGCGCGGCCGAGAGCCGCTGCGGACGCTGGCGCGGCACCGCAGGTTCGGCAACCAGCTGGTCTTCGGCCAGAACCTGGTACCGCGCTCCCCCGGCACGATCCGGGTGGGGGACCCGGTCCGGGTCCTCGGCTGAGACCCCGGGGGCCGAACGATGTCGGTGACCGTGCGTCGGGCGATCACCGTCGCGTTCCGGGAACCCGAGCCCGCGGCCCGGTCGTTGGGGGTCGTGAGAAGTTCATGAGGGTCCCTGCCGGGGGTGATTTCGCTCTCTCTTCGGCCGGGGTCCCAGGTGAACGGACCGGGCGGGGGTTATCACGGAGCGGGAAGGGGGTGGTGGCCGGTGCGAGCGATCCGCGGCCTGTGGCGCTGGCGGCGCAATCCGCTGCGCCGCGCGACCGACCTGGCCGAGGCCTGGGTGGCCATGGCGGCACTGGTGCTGATCGTGGTGGCCGCGCCACTGCTCGGCTCGTTCGTCGGCGCCGCCGCCCAGGACAGCCTCCAGCGGTCGGTCCGGCAGCAGCAGCACGACCGGCATCTGGTCCTGGCCACGGTGGTGCGCAAGCTGGGCGGCGCCCCGGTGGAGCCCGACCCCGACGCGACCAGCGTCCACGACACCCGCAGCCGCGTCCTCGCCGACTGGACGGCACCGGACGGCACCCGGCAAGAGGGCCCGGTCCTGACGACCATCAAATCCCCGCACAAGGGCGACCACTTCGACGTCTGGACGGACCGGCAGGGGGTCGTCACGGCCCGTCCGCTGGACACCGCGACCGCGACGACGCACGCCGTGCTGGCCGGGTTCGGCGCGGCCCTGCTGGCCGCGGGGCTGGTCGAGGGCGGCAGACGGACGATCGTCTGGCGTATGGTCCGTCGCAGGTACGCACGGTGGGACCAGGCCTGGGACCGGGCGGGCCCGGACTGGGGCAAGGCCGGGACGGGCAGCTGACGGCCTTTCCGTCTCTGGTCAACCCACCACCTCGGCGCACGCTACGGTGGACCGGCCGAAGCGCATTCGGCATCGACCCGCGCGCGAGCGGACCACAGGGCCGGGCACCGTCCGCGGTGCCGCCCGCAAGGCGAGCGAGCGATCTGTACGACGAGGTGGGGGCACGGCAACGCCATGGCACAGGGCACGGTCCAGGTGACGCACACCGGCACATCGAGGTGGCGGCGCCGCACGGGTGAGTACGCGTCGCTCGCCGCCGCCCTGGAGGCCGCCGCCGACGGCGACGTCCTCACGGTCGCGCCCGGCACCTACCGGGAGAACCTCGTCGTCCAGCGCGCGGTGACGCTGCGCGGGCCCGAGGGCTCGCCCGGCTCGGTGCGCATCGCCCCCGCGGACGGGGTCCCGCTGACCGTGCGCGCCTCGGCGGTCGTACAGGACCTGCATGTCGAGGGCCAGGACGCGGCCGCGCCCGCGCTGCTGGTCGAGGAGGGCACCCCCGAGCTGCTGGACGTGCGGATCGTCACCCGGTCCGCCGCCGGGATCGAGGTGCGCGGCGGAGCCCGGCCGACCGTGCGGCGGTGCACCGTGGACAACCCGGCGGGCATCGGGATCGCCGTACTCGACGGCGGCGGCGGGGTGTTCGAGGAGTGCGAGGTCGTGGCGGCCGGCCAGGCGGGTGTGGCGGTGCGCGGCGGCGGCCACCCGCGGCTCGACCGCTGCCGGGTGCACCACGCCTCGGGCACCGGCATGACGGCGACCGGGGAGAACTCCGCGCTGGAAGCGGTGGGTTGCGAGATCTACGAGGTGCGCGGCTCCGGGGTGCAGGTCACCGCGCGGGCCACGGCACACCTCACCGACTGCGATGTGCACCGCACCACCGCCGACGGGGTCACCCTCGACACCGACGCGGTGCTCACCCTTGCCGACTGCCGCATCCACGACATCCCGGAGAACGCGGTCGACCTGCGCTCGCGGTCAGTGCTGACGCTGACCCGGACGACCGTGCGTCAGTTCGGCCGCAACGGCCTGTCGGTGTGGGACCCGGGTACCCGGGTGGACGCGAACCAGTGCGAGATCTTCGACAGCACGGGCGACTATCCCGCGGTGTGGGTCAGCGACGGCGCCACCGTGGTCCTGGACTCCTGCCGGGTGCACGACGTGCCGGACGCCCTGTTCGTGCTGGACCGCGGCTCCCGCGCCGACGTCGTCGACAGCGATCTCTCCCAGGTGCGCAACACGGCTGTGTCGGTGAGCGACGGCGCCACCGCGCAGCTCGACGACTGCCGGATCCGGGACGCGGCCACCGGCGCCTGGTTCCGCGACCACGGCAGCGGCGGCACCCTCAACAACTGCACGGTGGACGCCACCCAGACCGGAGTGATCGTCACCAAGGGCGCGGACCCCACCATCGAGCGCTGCACGGTCGACTCCCCGGCCGAGGCGGGCTTCTACGTGTCGGCGGGCGGCCGTGGCACCTTCCAGAACTGCCGGGTCACGGGCAGCGGCGGCTACGGCTTCCACGTGATCGACGGCTGCCGGACGACGCTGCGCAGGTGCCGTACGGAGCGGTGCGCGCGCGGGGGCTACGAGTTCGCGGACGGCGGTCCGGATGCGGGGGCGGGCACCGGCCCGGTGGTGGAGGACTGCACCAGCGACGAGAGCGGCAGCCTGCGCCCGCCCGCGGCGCGCGAGACGGTCGTACAGACCCCGCACCAGTCACCCGGCCTGCTGGGCGCGATCCCCGGCCAGCGCAGCACCGAGCAGGAACCGCTCCTCGCCCCTGCCGCGCCCGAGGAGCCGGCTCGGACCTCGAAGGCCGTGCTCGGAGAGCTCGACGCGCTGGTGGGTCTGGACAGCGTCAAGCGGGAGGTCCGTGCGCTGACCGACATGATCGAGGTCGGCCGGCGCCGCCAGCAGGCCGGGCTGAAGGCCGCCTCGGTCAAGCGGCACCTGGTGTTCACGGGCTCCCCCGGCACCGGCAAGACGACGGTGGCCCGGCTCTACGGCGAGATCCTCGCCTCCCTCGGGGTGCTGGAGAAGGGTCATCTGGTCGAGGTGTCCCGGGTCGATCTGGTCGGCGAGCACATCGGCTCCACGGCGATCCGCACCCAGGAGGCCTTCCAGCGGGCGCACGGCGGTGTGCTGTTCATCGACGAGGCCTACGCGCTGTCGCCGGAGGACGCCGGGCGGGACTTCGGCAAGGAGGCCATCGACACCCTGGTGAAGCTGATGGAGGACCACCGGGACGCCGTGGTGGTGATCGTCGCGGGCTACACCGAGGAGATGGAGCGCTTCCTTTCGGTCAACCCCGGTGTCGCTTCGCGTTTCTCCCGGACCATCACCTTCAGCGACTACGGCCCGGACGAACTGCTGCGGATCGTGGAGCAGCAGGCCGACGAGCACGAGTACCGGCTGGCGCCGGGTGCCTCCGACGCACTGCTGGAATACTTCACGGTGCTCCCGAAGGGCCCCGCGTTCGGCAACGGCCGTACCGCCCGGCAGACCTTCGAGGCGATGGTGGAACGGCACGCGAGCCGGGTCGCCCAGCTCGCCGACCCGACCACCGACGACCTCACCCTGCTGTACCCGGAGGACCTGCCCGAACTCGCCTGATCAGCCGCCCGGTTGCGGTCGCTGCCCGGGCAGCTCCGGGCGCAGCCGGGCCAGCAGCCGCTCCCGTTCCTCGGCGAAGGCCGGGTCCGCCTGGTAGTCGGAATGACCCAGGATCGGGGCCGGGAGCGGGTGACCAGGGGTGCGACCGTAGGCGAGGGGGTCCTTCAGCGGCGCGTGGTCGACCTCGGGGCCGTCGCCGTCGGGGATCCGCACGGGGCCGCCGATGGGATCGGTGAGGCGGTAGAGGTTGCGCCAGCAGGCGACCTCGCGGTGCAGGGAGCCGAGTTCGGCGGGACCGAAGTGGGCCGGGAACCAGCGGCCGTACAGCCGTTCCAGCGGCGAGCCGTACGTCAGCAGGGCGACCCGGCTGCGGACCGACGGGGCCAGCTGCCAGGCGGCCGCCGCGGCGAGGACGCTGCCCTGGGAGTGACCGGAGATGACCAGCCGGCCGCCGGTGCGGCGGGTCCAGGTGACCATCCGCCAGGTCAGGTCGGGGACCGCGCGCTCGGCGTAGCAGGGCGGGGCGAAGGGGTGGGCGGCGCGCGGCCAGAAGGTGCCGACGTCCCAGAGGATGCCGATGGTGCGCCGCGCGGAGGCGTCCTTGTAGGCGCGCCGGCCCCAGGTGACGAAGAGTACGAAGCCGAGTCCGACCAGCCAGGAGCCCAGCGCCTGCGAGGTCTCGGCCGCGCCGTGCACCAGGGCGTACGTCCGGTCGGCCGCCGCGTCCGGGGTCCGGCCGGTGGCCAGCGCGCCCACCAGCGCCCCGGCGCCCAGCACCAGCGTGGCGGCGCTCAGCACGGTGACCACGAGCGGCGTCCGGTCGGTGAGGACCGCCATGGCCCGGACCCGGGCGATACGGCGGCTGCGGGCCGCGTCCTGCGGCTCCCCGGGGTGGCCGAGGTCGACGGCGGCGCGTTCCACGCGGCCGAGGCGAGAGGTGCGCCACGACAGCCAGGCGACCGCGGCGAGCAGCACCACGAGCACCGGCGGGATCACCGACGCCTGCCAGGTCAGCAGCACCGGAGGGCCGGCGATGGAGGTGCCGGTGCCGTCCAGCCAGTCGGAGACCCGCTGGGCGACCCCGCCCGAGATCACCCCGCCGAGCGCGCAGGCGAGCAGCGCGACCGCGGGCCCGCCGAGGCCGCGCATCGCGGCGCGCGGATCGGGCAGCCGGCGGTGCAGGTCGTGGGCGACGGCCGCGAGGACGACCACCAGCACGCCCTGGGCCAGGGCCAGACCGCCGAAGGTGGTGTCCCCGGCGAGCCGCCCCACCGAGCGCCACCCCGGCCGGGACCAGCCGGCGTACACCACCACGAGCACCAGCAGGGCGAGCGCGCCGAGCGGCAGGCGTCGTACGAGATGCCGGTCGAGCTCCTGGTCGAGGAGGTTCTCGCTGCGGCCCCGGCGGCAGACCACCCACACCGCGGCGAGGGCCCCGGCGATCAGGGCGCCGGTCAGCAGCCACCCGATGGTGTCCAGTTTGGCGGTTCCGCCCGGCCGGCGGTCGAAGGCGGCCGCCGGCGCGAGGACCGCGGCGGCGACGGTGAGCAGGCCCGCCGCGGTGTGGGCGGCACGCAGCCGGGCGACCAGCCGGCGTCCGTACCAGAAGCCGGGGCTGCCGAGGGAGGTGTGGCCGGGCTCGGTGTCGTTGGCCAGGGGACGGGTGGACTCGTAGGCGCTCCAGGTGCGGTGCGAGAGGTACCAGAGCAGGCCGGTCAGGGCGGTGGGGACCAGGGCGGCCAGGGCGAGGCGGCGGCCGGGTGCGCTCCACCAGCCGCCGTGGGAGCCGGCGGGCGAGAGGAAACCGAGCCAGGTGTGCCGGCGGGCGCAGGCTGTGACGCCCGCGCACTGCCAGGCGGCGAGGTCCAGGGCGACCTCGCAGGCGGCGGCGACCAGCAGCACGGTCAGGGTGAGCCCGGCGATCCGGACCAGCAGGCCGTAGAAGCGCACGGTGCGCGGCCGGTCCTCGGCGGCGGGGCGCATCCAGTGGGCGAGGTTGACCACCATGAACGGCAGGAGCAGCAGCCACAGCGCGCGGGAGGCGTTGCCCGAGGTGAGGTTGCACCAGACGTATGCCTCGGACACCGTCCGGTCGCGGTAGTCGCCGGGCCGGGACTCGGCGTCGACGTCCTCGGCACGCCGGAAGACCGCGGCGGTGTCGTCGCCGGTGATCCGCACCGTGCGCGGATCGTCGAGCATCTTCTCCGGCGTGGTACCGCCGACCCCGTGGACCAGGAGCTCCAGGTCGATCTCCGGTGCGGCGGGCCGGTCCGCGGACGCGGCCTCCGTCCGTGTCCCCGTCTCCGTCAGTCGCTCGGCGGGGCTTGTGCCGGTGGTGCGTTCCTGCGCGCGTTCCACTCTTGTCGCACTTCCCCCGTGACGCGCCGATGGTCTGTGTCCGTGCGGGTCTCAGGATCGCCGATTCCGGTGTGACACACACCACTCGCCACGGAATCTCCCCGTTGTGTGTGACACCCAGGGCAACACGTGGTGTCCAAATGACATGTGCGCACCGACACAGGGAGTAGCGCAACCTGTGTGGTCCCGTGAAAGGATGGGGCGCCCGCACACCGGAGCCGGACGGAATGTCCTGGTCGGAGCCGGTACGCAGGGCGTGTCGGACGGCTTGAGGCGAGAGGACCGGAGCGTACGTGAGCGAGAACCAGAACCTCCTCGCGGAGCAGCGCCGCGCCCTGATCCTGGACGAGGTCCGGCGCCGGGGCGGCGTACGGGTCAACGAGCTGACCCGCAAGCTCGGTGTGTCGGACATGACCGTACGCCGGGACCTGGACGCGCTGGCCCGGCAGGGTGTGCTGGAGAAGGTGCACGGCGGTGCGGTGCCGGTGGTCGAGGCGAGCACCCACGAGCCGGGGTTCGAGGCCAAGTCGGGGCTGGAACTGACGGCGAAGGAGGACATCGCGCGGGCAGCTGCCGAACTGGTCGTGCCGGGCACGGCGATCGCCCTGTCCGGCGGTACGACGACGTACGCGCTGGCCCATCATCTGCTGGAGGTCCCCGACCTGACCGTGGTGACGAACTCGGTGCGGGTCGCGGACGTCTTCCACGCGGCCCAGCGGGTCTCCGGGCAGCGTCAGGGCGCGGCGACGGTGGTCCTGACCGGCGGGGTGCGCACCCCGTCCGACTCCCTCGTGGGCCCGGTGGCCGACCAGGCGATCGCGGCGCTCCACTTCGACCTGCTCTTCCTCGGCGTGCACGGCATATCGACCGAGGCCGGCCTCTCCACGCCCAACCTCGCGGAGGCGGAGACCAACCGCCGCCTGGTGCAGTCGGCCCGGCGGGTCGTGGTGGTCGCCGACCACACCAAGTGGGGCACGGTGGGCCTCAGTTCGTTCGCCAAGCTGGAGCAGATCGACACGCTGGTCACGGACGCCGGACTGCCCTCCGACGCGCGTGCGGAGATCTCGGAGCATCTGCGCCGGCTGGTGGTGGCGGGCGAGGCCGAGGCCTGATCGCGTCGGCGGTACAGACATCTGACGGGCCGCCAGTTATCGTGGCGACGCCGGTCAACCGCCTTACCGGCCAAGGGGGTTCTTGCCCATGGCACGCCGACTGCGCCCCGTGGGGCTCGACTTCGTCGAGACCGCGCCCGTACGCCTGGTCTTCGCGCAGGAGATGTCCGCGCCACCCGAGCGGGTCTTCCACGCGCTCAACGACGACGTGCCCGGCTGGGCGGAGTGGTTCGCCGCGGTGACCCACGCCGAGTCCGTCGACGACGGTGCCGGGCGCGACATCCGGCTCAAGGGCGGCGGGCGGTTCCGGGAGACGGTCATCGCGGCCAAGGAGGCGGAGGTGTACGCCTACCGGGTGGACCTGACCAACGCGCCCGGTGCGCACGCCCTCGCGGAGGAGTGGCGGCTCGTGCCGTCCGGCGGCGGCACTCGGGTGCAGTGGACCTTCGCCGTGGACGGCAACGCACCGTTCCGTCTCGTGGTCAGGGCGGCACGCGCCGGGCTGGGCCGCGCCTTCCGGGGCGCGGTCACCGAACTGGACCGGCGCCTGGCGCGGTAGCGCCTCAGTCGGGCCAGACCCCTGTCTCCAGCAGCGACTCGATCGCCGCCGCGTAGGGCGCGATGTCCAGGCCCTGTTCGGCGAGCCAGGTGTCCGAGTAGTACTTGTCGAGGTAGCGGTCGCCCGGATCGCAGAGCAAGGTCACCACGCTCCCCCGCCGCCCCTCGGCCACCATCTCGGCGACGATCTTCAGCGCACTCCACAGCCCGGTCCCGGTCGACCCTCCGGCCTTCCGCCCGATCGTCCGCTCCAGCGCCCGCACCGCGGCCACGCTCGCCGCATCCGGCACCTTCATCATGCGGTCGACGGCCCCGGGCACGAAGCTCGGCTCCATCCGCGGCCGCCCGATGCCCTCGATGCGGGACCCGCAGTCGCAGGTGACGTCCGGATCGCCGGTGGTCCAGCCCTCGAAGAAACAGGAGTTCTCCGGGTCGGCGACGCAGATCCGCGTATCGCGCTGGGTGTAGTGGACATAGCGCGCGAGCGTCGCGGACGTACCGCCCGTGCCCGCCGTGGCGACGATCCAGGCCGGCTCCGGGAACCGCTCCAACTCCAGCTGACGGAAGATTGATTCGGCGATGTTGTTGTTGCCGCGCCAGTCCGTGGCCCGTTCGGCGTAGGTGAACTGGTCCATGTAGTGGCCGCCGGTCTCCACCGCGAGGCGCGCGGACTCCTCGTACATTTTCCGGGAGTCGTCCACGAAATGGCACTGCCCGCTGTGGAATTCGATGAGCCGGCACTTCTCGGCGCTGGTGGTGCGCGGCATGACGGCGATGAAGGGCACGCCGATGAGCTTGGCGAAGTACGCCTCGGAGACGGCCGTCGACCCGCTGGACGCCTCGATCACCGGGCGGCCCGGCCGGATCCAGCCGTTGCACAGGCCGTAGAGGAAGAGCGAGCGCGCCAGCCGGTGCTTGAGGCTCCCCGTCGGATGCGTCGACTCGTCCTTGAGGTAGAGGTCGATGCCCCAGGCCTCGGGCAGCGGGAAGCGCAGCAGGTGCGTGTCCGCCGAGCGGTTCGCGTCCGCCTGGACCTTGCGGACGGCCTCTTTGAGCCAGTCCCGGTAGGCGGCGTCACTGCGGTCGACGTCGAGGGTGGCGCCGGTCCGGATCTGCGGGGTGGTGCTCACGACGGGACTCCTTACGCTTCGCGCCGACGGCGTCCGAACGCGGCCGACGCATCGATCATAAACACCTTCCGCACGCTTCTCACCTGCATAAACGCATCTTTGGGCGCCTCAAAGGCACCCCTGGGGAACAGGGATGAACAGTGGCGCGAACCCTCCGGGGGCGCACGGCGACGAGTGCTCCGAGCGCCCCCCGCCCGGCGGTCCGTGCGTACTGGTGCTCCGCGCCGAGGGCGGGCAGACTGCCACCGGACGGGACGAACGTCTCGAACGGGGGCGCACACTGGATCACGAACGAGCCGGAGCGCGCCGGGCCGGTGCCACAAGCTTCCGGACGGCGACCGACGTACTCGAAAAGGGGCGGGGCAGGATGGCGGAGCCGGAGTTCACGGCGAAGGGCGTGCGGATCGACAAGCGGCTGCGTTCGCTCACCCGGGCCGGGCAGGTCCGGATAAGGGACGGCAGGCTGCAGTTGCTCACGAGCTACGGCAGCGAGATCGACAGCGCGCCCGTGCAGGCGGTGCGCGCCTCCAAGCCGTGGTTCGCGTCCGAGGACCGGGCCTTGGCCGACCTCAACGGCCAGCGCTACTCACTCACCCTGGGTGACCACGACCCCGCGCCGGGCGAGCCCGGTCCGCCCGCGGCGCGCCGCTTCATCGAGGCGGTACGGCGGGCCGCGGGGCGTGACCGCTGAACCGCACGGACCTGCGGGGCGTGACCGCCGGGCCACGGCGAGTTGCGGGACCGTACGCACTGGGTCACGCTTGTCTCACGTCACTCTGGGTTTACCGGCGATAACGCTGCGAACCAGCCCGCCGGACACGACAGCAGGCGGCCCCATGGACGGCGGCGCCCTGCTGGATCCGTTCTCCGTGTTCTTCCGGACCTCACGTCGGGGAGTCGCAGCCGTGATCAAACACCCAAGCAGACACTGCTCGGTGGAGCTCCAAGCACTGCCCTCGCGGATCGGCCAGGTCCGCAGAATCGTATCTGCGCAGTTGCGCTACTGGCATCTCGACCCGTTGATCGACCGGGCCGCGCTCGGTGTGACGGAGTTGCTCACCAACGTCCACCGGCACGCCCAGACCGACAAGAACTGCACCGTGGAGATCGAGCTCCAGCTCGACCGCCTCACGGTGTCGGTCCGCGACCACGATCCGCGCCTTCCGGTGGTCGGGGACGGCACGGAGATCGCGCCGATGGCCACCTGCGGGCGGGGGCTCGCGATGGTGGCCGCGGTCAGCGAGAGCTGGGGGGTACGGCCGCACGACGACGGCAAGGTCGTGTGGTTCACCCTGCCGGCATCGACGGCCACGCCGAAGGCGGCCGCCCGTCCGCAGCGCCGGGCCGCCGAACCGGCACCCCGCCGGATCGTCGAGCCGGAACCCACGACCGCCGGTGCGCCCGCCGTCGCACCCGCACCCGTCGGCGCCCCGGCCCCCGCACACGCGACCGCCGCCGTTCCCGGTGCCGCACACGCTCCCGCCCGCTCGGCTGTCGCCAGTTGAGCGGGCGGTGAGTCTCCTCGCCGAGTCTCTCCCCGGCTTCACCGCTTCCTCATACCGCGCCGCCCTTGCCGATGCGGCCGAACTGCTCCTCCAGGACGGACAGCCTCCGCCAGTACTCGTCCTCATCGATCTCGCCGGAGGCGAACCGGCGGCCGAGGACCGCGAGCGGCGAGTCACCGGACGGACGGCCGGCGTCCATCGGGCGCCAGGGTCCGCCGCGGCCGCGCCACCCGGTGCGGCGCAGGAACGTGCCGACGCCGATCACGACGGCCGCCCAGATCAGCGGGAAGAACAGGATCCACGGGCCGGGCCCGCCGTTCCAGTTCGCCAGGGTCTGCATGTCGGTCAACTCCCCAGGGTCTCGGTGTGATGTACCGAGACTGACCGCCGGGAGGGGTCTCGGTCGTCGTGCGGCCGACGGCACCGGCCGTACCTCCCGGGGAGTACGCCGCGGGTGGGGCCCTGCTCCCCGAAAGGGCCGGCACTCTGTAACTACTAGTATGTACAGTCGATGTATGAGCACGTCGGAACGGTTGATCGAGTCCACCCGCGAACTGCTGTGGGAGCGCGGCTACGTCGGCACGAGTCCCAAGGCGATCCTGGAGCGCGCGGGCGCCGGCCAGGGCAGCATGTACCACCACTTCAAGGGCAAGCCGGACCTGGCGCTGGCCGCGATCCGGCGAACCGCCGAGGAGCTCCTGGCCACCGCCGAGGCCGTACTCACCGGACCGGGCACGCCCTACGAGCGGATCGAGGCGTATCTGCGGCGCGAGCGCGACGTGCTGCGCGGCTGCCCGGTCGGCCGGCTGACCATGGACCCGGACATCATCGCGAGCGACGAACTGCGCGCGCCGGTCGACGACACGCTCGACCGGATCGGGGAGCTGATCGCCGGGATCGTCGAAGAGGGCAAGGAACAGGGGCAGTTCGGGCCCCGGCTGGACGGCGGGGAGATCGCCGCGACCGTGCTCGCGACCGTGCAGGGCGGCTACGTGCTCGCCCGGGCGTCCGGTTCCCCCGCCGCGTTCGACGCCGGGGTGCGCGGACTGCTGTCCCTGCTGAGGAGTTGACGTACGTGCACATCACCAGAGAGCGCCCGGACACCCGGCGGGGCCCGGCGGAGAACTTCACCGGCACGGTGTGGCTGGACGAGCCGGCCGCGCCCGCCGCACCGTCCCGGCTGCGCATGTTCAGCGTCCACTTCGCGCCCGGCGCCCACACCGCCTGGCACCGGCATCCGCACGGCCAGGTGCTGCACGTCCTGGAGGGCGCGGGGCTGGTGCAGCGCAGGGGCGGCGAGCCGGAGGCGATCCGCGCGGGTGACACGGTGTGGATCGAGCCGGGCGAATGGCACTGGCACGGCGCCGCACCGCGCAGCTTCATGACGCATCTCGCGGTCGTGGAGGCCGCCGAGGACGGCACGACCACCGAGTGGCACGAGCACGTGACCGACTAACCGGCCTGAGGAGCGATCAGCGCGATGCACGCCATGCAGTACGAGTTCACCCTGCCCGCCGACTACGACATGCGCGTCATCCGCTCCCGCGTCGCGCGCGTCGGGCATCTGCTGGACGACTGGGACGGCCTCGGCATCAAGACCTACCTCATGCGCGAGCGGGGACACCACGGCTCGCCGGTGAACCAGTACGGGCCGTTCTATCTCTGGAACACCGTGCAGGGCATGAACGGCTTCCTCTGGGGAGGCGCCTTCCAGGGGCCTGTCGACGACTTCGGGCGGCCGCGCGTACGGCAGTGGACGGGCCTGGCCTTCGAGGAGGGCACCGCCGCCGGCTCCCCCGCCGCGTACGCCGTGCGGCGGCGGCAACCGGTGCCGGACGGTGTGGAGTTGGCCGCCTTCATGGCAGGGGCGGCTGACGAGACGGGGCGGCTGGCGGCCGCGGACGGGGCCGTGCTGGCGGCGGCCGCCGTGGACACCTACGCCTGGGAACTGGTCCATTTCTCACTCTGGGAGCACGACACGCCCAAGGCCGAGGGCGACGTCTTCCAGGTACTGCATCTGTCCGAGCCGGGGCGCGGCGCGCTGCCGCGCGGGCGGCAGTGGTGAGCGCTGTCCGTACGGTCCTCGGTGACATCCGGCCCACGGACCTGGGCGTCTGCGACGCGCACGACCACGGGATGGGACGGCGGGCCGCGGACCTGTCCCTGCTGTCCCGGTCCGCCGGTGTGCACGTGGTCTGCGCAGGCGGTCTCCAGCCACAAGCAACTGTTGCTTGGATTTCAGTGACTGTGGGTGGCTTTATGTCCACTCTTTGATGATCGATGGGGTCTGCCGCACGATCGGGTGACATCTTGACCTGCCCCACTGTTCGGGTTCCAGCTGCGGTGGCCAACTGGCGGCGGGATGGTGTCTTGTTCGGAGAGTAGTTCGTATTCGATCGGGGTGCGGTGGCCCAGTGCTGAGTGGCGCCGCTGTCGGCGAGGGCGGCCGTTCACGTGGGAGTGCGGTCAGGCGGCGAAGGAAGCGAGCAGTTCGTTGTACTGCTTGGCGGCGGTGGACAGGTCCTGGTCGGAGAGGCCGAAGGCGGTGCCGTACAGCTTGACCATCGGCTGGATGTCGAACTGGCACAGCCGCAGGGTTGCGTGCCAGTTGCTGAGGAGCGTCTCGAGGGTGGTCTTGTTCGCGCCTTCGGGGGTGTAGTGCTCGGCGGGGACGCCGGCGGTGACGGCGACGACGGCCTTCTTGCCGGCCAGCTGCGAGGCAGAGCCGTCCATGGTGAAGGCCCAGCCGAGGGTGAAGACCTTGTCCTGCCACTGCTTGAGCAGAGGGGTGGTGTTGTACCAGAACACCGGGTGCTGGAAGACGATCACATCGTGTTCGGCCCGCAGTGCCTGCTCGGCGGCGACGTCGATCTGGAAGTCGGGGTAGGTGGCGTAGAGGTCGTGCACGGTGACATGGGCCAGCTCGCGGACGGCGTCCACCAGAGCCTTGTTGGCCTTCGACTGGGACAGGTCGGGGTGGCCTACGACAAGGAGAACCTCGGACATGATGAGAAAGCCTCTTCAGTGATCAGTGAAATGGGTGAAGGGAAGCGGGTCGGTCGGGTGCGACGGGTCAGTACGTCGCCGGGGCGTCAGATCACCGGTCGATGGTGGCCATGTTCGCCTCGTCGTGGCGCTCGCCCGCGGCCGGTGTGAGGTTGTTCAGGCGGTCGAGCTGAGCGGTGCTGAGTTCGATGCCGTCGGCTGCGGTGTTTTCTTCGACGCGCGCGACCCGCCGGGTGCCGGGGATGGGGGCGATGTCGTCGCCGCGGGTCAGCAGCCAGGCCAGCGCGGTCTGGGCCGGGGTGGCGCCGATGTCGACCCCGATGGCCTGTACTTCGTCGACGATGCGCAGGTTGCGCTGGAAGTTCTCGCCGATGAAGCGCGGGTTGGTCTTGCGCCAGTCGTCGTCGGCGAAGTCGTCGACGGTGCGGATCTGCCCGGTCAGCAGGCCGTGCCCGAGCGGCGAGTAGGGCACGAATCCGATGCCGAGCTCGCGCAGCAACGGGAGGATCTCGGCCTCGACGTCGCGGGTCCACAGCGAGTATTCGGTCTGCAGCGCGGCCACCGGATGCACGGCGTGCGCCCGGCGGATCGTCTCGGGACCGGCCTCGGAGAGGCCGATGTGACGGACCTTGCCCTCGGCAACCAGCTCGGCCAGTGCGCCGACGGTCTCCTCGATGGGCGTGTTCGGGTCGACGCGGTGCTGGTAGTAGAGGTCGATGTGGTCGGTGCCGAGCCGCCTGAGCGAGCCTTCGACCGCGGCCTTCACGTTGCCGGCGCTGCTGTCGATCACGCCGGGGCCGTCGCCGGCGTGGGAGACGAGACCGAACTTCGTCGCCACGACGACGTCGTCGCGGCGGCCCTTGATCGCCTTGCCGACGATATCCTCGCTGTGGAAGGGGCCGTAGATCTCGGCGGTGTCGATGTGGGTGACCCCGAGGTCCAGCGCCCGGTGGATGGTGCGGATCGACTCTGCGTCGTCGAGCCCCCCGCCCGTGGTGTACATGCCGGCCATGGTCATGGCTCCCAGCCCGATGCGGGAGACATCGAGCCCGCCCAGTGATACGTGCTTCATCAGGGACTCCTTTTCGTGACGGCCGTCAGGCCGGTGTGATCAATGGGGTGCGGCACCAGCTGGCGGACCGTGCTTCGGTGGTCCGCGCGCTGCCGGCGCGGGCGCCGTTGCCGGGTAGCGGGTCAGCGCCGTAGGTGCACCCGACGGCTTCCGGCCTCGGCCGGGCATGGTGCTCAGGCGTGGGTGTCGTCGTAGGTCAGGCTGCCGAGGACATCGATGCCGCGGTCGCCGGTGATGTGCTTCGTCCAGGCGGCCGGGCGGGCCGGCCATGGGGGATTCGAGCTGGCCGCTGTCAGGTGGGGTCCGACGCCGGTGTTGCCAGGGCCGGGCTGCGGTGGGTCCGGGGCTGAACCGGCTGCGCCGGGTCAGTGCTCGTGGGCCGCCGGCTCCGGAACGAGGACCGGGATCTCACGTTCCGTGTTCTTCTGGTACTCGGCGTAGTCGGGGAACGCTTCGACGGCTCGGGCCCACCACAGGGCCTTCTCGTCCCCGGTCACCTCGCGTGCCAGCATGTCCTGGCGCACCGGGCCGTCCTGGAGCTCGACCCGGAGGTCGGTCACCGCGTTGTGGTACCAGACCGGGTGCTTGGGAGCTCCTGCCATGGAGGCGACCACGGCGTAGACGCCGTCGTGTTCCACCCGCATGACCGGGGTCTTGCGGATCTTGCCGCTCTTCGCGCCCAGGGTGGTCAGGATGACGACGGGCAGGTCCCGGAGCCTCTCGTCTTCCTCCCGTGCGACCAGGACACTCAGCGTCGTTCCCTGCGTACCGCCGGAGCTCTCGTACAGCTCCACCTGGTCACGTACAAACTGCGCCTTGCTCGGCTCGTACTCGCCTTTGAGGGGCATGTCGGCTCTCTGCGTGCTGGTCAGGCGTGGGCGTCGTCGTAGGCCAGGCTGTCGCCCAGTTCGCGGGATGCCTCGGCCTGGGCGAGGAGCTCCTTCGCCTTGGCCTCGGCGGCCTCGATGGCGTCCGCACCGGCGACGAATCGCAGCAGCGGCTTCTCCTGCTGGGCGATGGTGAGCAGGGCGCGGGCGAGCTTGGCGGGGTCGCCGGGCTGCTTGCCGTTCATGCTCTTCATGCCCTCGATCCGGGGTGCGGTGCGCGGGGCGTAGTCGTCGATGGACAGCTCGGGCCAGGTGGTGGAGCCGTCCACGAGGAGTTCGGTGCGGAAGTAGCCGGGCTCCACGACCGTGGTGTGGATGTTGTACGGCTCCACGTCGTAGCGCAGGGACTCCATCCAGCCCTCTTCCGCGAACTTGGAGGCGGCGTAGGCGGAGGTGAACTCCATGCCGACCAGCCCGGCGGTCGAGGTGATGGTGATGACGTGGCCGGCGCGCTGCTTGCGCATGATCGGCAGGACGGCGCGGGTGACGTTCATCGGGCCGAAGAGGTTGGTCTCGAACTGCCGGCGCATCTGCGCGGGCGAGATCTCCTCGAAGTAGCCGGTGAAGAGGTTCCCGGCGTTGTTGATCAGTACGTCGATACGGCCGAAGCGGTCGACGGCGGCCTGCGCGGCAGCCTCGGCATCGTCCAGGCTGGTGACGTCCAGCTTGGTGACCAGCAGATTGTCCTGCGGCCCACCCAGGGTCTTCTCGACCTCCTCGGGGCGGCGGCCGGTGGCGACGACCTGGTGGCCCGCGGCGAGGGCCTCGCGGGCGATGTCCGTACCCAGACCGCGTCCGGCACCGGTGACGAGAATGACTTTGCTCATGGGGGGGTTCCTTTCAGGCGCCGTGATCCGGCACCCGCTGTGTGCGGGGAGATGCATCGCCGACGGCGCCGTAGAGGAGGCTGAGGCCGGCGGCACGAGCGCCGTCTGTCTGGACGGCTCACACCGCCGTGGGCGGTGCATCACCAACAAAACCGGCTGTCACGCGAGGGTGGGAGTCCCTGATGAGGGGGTCACTGACAGGGACCCCCAACCCGGCGGAAGCGCTCGTAGAGTGAAGCGCATGGCAGGCAGAAACGACCCCAACGGCAGCAACCGCGACATTCGTGCCGATTTCCGTGTGGAGATCCGGGAATTCCTGGGCACGCGGCGGGCCAGGGTCACCCCTGAGCAGGCCGGGCTGCCCGTGTACGGCGGAGAGCGCCGACGGGTCACGGGGCTGCGCCGCGAGGAGGTCGCCCTCCTCGCGGGCATCTCCAGCGAGTACTACACCCGGCTGGAGCGCGGCAACGCCACCGGCGTCTCTGAGAGCGTCATCGACGGCATCGCGCAAGCACTTCAGCTCGACGAGGCCGAACGCATCCACCTGCTCGACCTCCTACGCGGCGCCGCCACGACCCGCCCGCCACGCCGCCGCCCGGCCCAGCAGCGGGTCCGGCCCACGGTGCAGCGCGTCCTCGACTCGATGAGCGGCACACCCGCGTTCATCCTCAGCGGACGCGGGGACATCCTGGCCGCCAACCACCTCGGGCGTGCCCTGTTCTCCCCCGTCTACGCCGACCCGGTACGGCCGCCCAACAACGCCCGGTTCGTCTTTCTCAGCCCGCACGCGACCGAGTTCTTCCGCCACTGGGACGAAGTCGCCAACGACACGGTCGCCATGCTGCGCGCCGAGGCAGGCCGCGATCTGTACGACCGGCGGCTGACGGACCTGATGGGGGAGCTGTCCACCCGCAGCGAGGAATTCCGCCGCCGCTGGGCGGCCCACAACGTCCGGATGCACACCACGGGCGTGAAGCTCCTCCACCACCCGGTCGTCGGCGACCTCGACCTGCCCTTCGAAACCTTCCCGCTCCCCGACGGCCCCAGCCAGTTCCTCCTCACCTACACCGCCGAGCCCCACTCACCCTCGCAGGACGCCCTGAACCTGCTGGCCAGCTGGGCCACGGGCAACGAGGACATCGAGCGGTCCGCGCCGGCCAACGACTCCGAGCCCGCCGACTCGGGCGAGACACCCGACTGAACGACGGGCCACGCGAGGCGACATGCCCGCCAGCGAGAGCACCACAACTGACCACCCGGACGGCACCACCCATGGTGGCGTCCAAGAGCAGGATCCGCGGACAAACGGTGCTGGCGTCATGGACCTCCACGGTCACCCATCCCGGCCCGGCCTCCAGCCGGAACCCGGTCACCCCGCCCGCATGCCGCACCGCGTTGGTGAACAGCTCCGACACCACCAGCAATACCGCGTCCACCGCGTCCTCGCCCTCCGGCGCGGCCACGGCCAAGAACCCGCGGGACATGCCTGCGTCCTCATCAGGGGGATGCGCCATCACTGACATCCAGGAAATATGCAACCACCACTCTCACGGACGACGAACGGCGGCTCGCTGACGGGACATCAGACCGATGCTTCGCGCGATCTCGCCCCGGAGTTCGAAAGCAGGCACTGACCGTTTGACCTTGGGAGCAACAGCTTGCAACAGGCGAGAGAACGACGGGACTCCACCAAGCGGCCCACTGCGCACCGGAGCTGCTCCGGGTGATCCCCGGTCATCTCAACCGCTCCCCCGACATGGTCGTCCAGCGGCAGGCCGCCGCCTCCGGCTGCTGGCCGGCCTTCGACGGGCCGTCCCGGGCCAACCACGCCACCGACTGGCGGATGCCCGAGGCCGTACGGGCCCTGGCCGAGGCCGGGTTCGGGGACCGGGTGCTGCTCGGCGGGGACACCGTGGTGGCGCAGGCAGTCGGTGGACGGCGGCCCCGCGATGCCGTACCTGCTGCGGCGGGTGCGGCCCCGGCTGGTGGTCGAGCTGGGCACGGAACACGTCGCCCGCATCCTCACCGACAACCCGGCCCGGGCCTTCGCCGTCGACTGGCGCCGAGCGCTCCGCCGACAGTGCCGCCGTGTGCCGTGTGCCGTGTGCCGTGTGCCGTGTGCCGGCTGCGGCGCCGTCGTGGCCGGCCCCGATGCGCTCAGGCCACCGAGATGTCCACCGACGGGCGGAGCTTCGCCGCCGCGGCCAGCGCCTCGTGCGCCGGGTGGGCGTCGAAGGCGGCCAGCAGGTCCTGGTCGGCCGGGACTTGGGCCGCCGGGTAGGCGATCTGCTCGAGGGCCGCCTGGAAGCGCGGGCCCCAGCGGCGGGTGCCGAGGCGGGCCGTGCGGGAGCAGTTGTCGACCATGTACGCCACGTCGCGGGCGTGCATGTAGGGCAGCAGCGAGTCGACCGCCTCGATGACGGACTCGTTGACGATCTCCGACCAGGGGTGGCCGCGCTCGGCGAACTCGTCGATCTGCGCCGTCATCGTGGCCACGAACACACCGGCGGTGAACGGCTCGACGGGCAGCTCCCGTCCGGCCCGCCGGGCCCGTACCCGCTCCCCCGCCGCCCACATCGGCGAGCCGCCGATCCGGCTCATCTCCCGCTTCCCGAGCCGCCGTTCGGCGAGGATCACGCTCCGCAGCTCGGTGCCGTCGGCGACCTCGTCGTAGATCTCGGCGACGAGCTCGCGGGCCGGCCCGTAGGCCGCCGTGTACGCCCGGTCGAAGACCTCCCGGCCGGCCGGGTCGAGGTCCTCGCGGACGGCCCGCAGCCCGGCCCGGGAGATGGTCCGGGCCACGGGCCCGGTCACGTTCTCGCAGGACCGCTCGTACGCCGTCACCTCGTCGTCCCCGGCGAGCCGGTAGCGGGCGTACAGGCTCTCCACGATGCCGTGCACGGCACCGAGCAGAACGGCGCGTTCGCCGACGATGTCGGAGCGGTACTCGCTCTCCAGCGTGGTGCGGAAGGTGTATGGCGCGCCGAGCGCGACCGACCAGCCGAGGGCGAGGTCGGTGGCGCGGCCGTCGGGGTCGGCGTGCACGGCGAAACTGCTGTTGATCCCGGCGCCGTTGATCTCCGCGCCCTGTTCGTAGAGGCGGCGCACGGAGTCGCCCATGCCCTTGGGGCAGACCGCGATCACGCCGTGGCCGGCCGGGAAGTCGCCGCCGGTCGCCCTGAGGTGGCCGAGCAGGAAGCCGTGCGAGAGGCCGATGACCGCGCCGGGCTTGAGGGCCGCGAAGATCTCCCGGTGGTGGGAGGCGAGGGCGGCGTCGGCGATCAGCAGCAGGAGCAGGTCGCTGTCGGCGGCGACGGCGAGCCAGTCGCCGAGGGTGCCGTTCTCCTCGGTGAAGCCGTGCTCGCGGGCGTCGGCGGCCGAGGCGGAGCCGGGGCGCAGGCCGACGGTGACCGTGATGCCGGTGCCGGCGAGGGAGTCGCGCAGGTTGCGGGCCTGGGCGCGGCCCTGCGGGCCCCAGCCGAGGACGCCGATCCTGCGCACCCCGGCGAACGCCCGGGGCAGCAGGGGGAAGAGGTGCCGTCCGCCGCGCAGGATGGTCTCCGTGCCGCCGGGCACGTCCATGGTTTCCACTGCGAAGACGCCGGAGGTGTAGGTGGTCGTCGAGGTCATGGCCGAGTTGTAGGCTCCGGAAGGACGTTGCGGCAAGCGCAACTTCCGCAGCGGACTGTTGCGGATCACGAAAGGGCCTGGTCAGGGAGTGCGGGACGATCACCGGGCGCTGCGGCTCTTCCTCCACCTCGCGCAGTCACTGAACTTCGGGCGCACCAGCCTGGACTGCCACGTCAGCCCGGCGACGCTGACCCGGACCGTGCAGCGGCTGGAGGCGGAACTGGGCCACCGGCTGTTCGACCGGGGTCCGCGCGAGGTGTCCCTGACGGCTGAGGGCCAGCGCTTCCGCGAATACGCCGTACAGGCACTGGAGTTGTGGCAGGCCTACCGCGACGAACGCCCGGACCCGGCCGAACTCAGCGGCAGACTCGCGGTGTTCGCCACCGTGACCGCCTGTCAGGCGCTGCTGCCCGGCCTGCTGGCGCCGTTCCGTGCGGCGCACCCTCAGGTACGGCTGGATCTGCGCACCGGGGACGAGGCGGCCGCCCTTGCCCGGCTCGACGAGGGCGAGTCCGACGTGGCCGTGGCCGGGATCCCGGCGCGGCTCCCGGAGTCCCTGGTCGGCCGCACGGTGACGGTCACCGACCTGGTCCTGGTCACCGCACTCGACCGCCCGGACCCCGGCCTGGACGGCCCGTTCGTCCTCCCCCAGCGCGGACTGGTGCGCGAGGCGGCCGACCGCTGGTTCCGGGCGCGGGGGCGGCCCGTGGCCGTCGCCTGTGAACCGGACGGCCACGAGGCCCTGTTGACCCTGGTCGCCCTGGGCTGCGGTACGGGGGTGGTCCCCCGGCTGGTCCTGGAACACAGCGCGGTGCGGGACCGGATCGCGGTGCTGCCGGCCGACCCCGCGCCGGAGCCTTTCCCGATCGGGCTGTGCGTACGCCGGTCCGACCTCAGGCGGCCGCTGGTGGCGGCCTTGTGGAGCCTGACGGCACAGTGGTGACCGGGCCGCGGTGGCGGGTTACCGAAGTGCCCCGAGCGGGTCGTCCAGTACCGGCTGCCAGGCCAACTCGGCCGCGCCCACCAGGCTGTTGTGGCTCAGCGTGCACGGCAGGATCGGCACGCTGCCGCTCTGGCCCCACAGGCTGCGGTCGGCTACCACGGCACGCAGCCGCTCCGGGTCGGCGTCCAGCAGGGTGCGGTGCAGGCCGCCGAGGATGATCCGGTCGGGGTTGAGGATGTTGACCAGTCCCGCCAGGCCCAGGCCGAGGCGGTCGATCAGGGCCTCGGTGGCCCTGCGGACGGTCGGGTCGGCGTAGTGGTCGCGGATCAGGTCCTCGGCCTGCCGGAGCAGCGACACCTCGGGGCCGGGATCGCGGCCCGCCTCGATCAGCAGTGCCAGGGGATCGGCCTCCACGTCCAGACAGCCCCGGCTGCCGCAGTGGCAGGGCCGGCCCTCGGGGTTCACGGCCAGGTGGCCGACCTCCAGGGCGAGGCCCGAACTGCCCGTGTGCAGGCGGCCGTCCAGGACCAGCGCGCCGCCGACGCCCCGATGCCCGGTGGCCACGCACAGCAGGTCCCGGGCGCCCCGGCCCGCGCCGTGCCGGTGCTCGGCGAGCGCGGCCAGGTTCACGTCGTTGCCCGCGAACGCCGGGCCGGTGATCCCGGCCGCGCGCACGCACTCCGCGAAGATCCGGCGCACCGGCGCCCCCACCGGCCAGGCCAGGTGAAGGGGGTTGAGGGCCAGGCCCTCCGGTTCGGCTACGGCGGACGGCACGGCGAGACCCGCGCCGACACAGCGGCGGCCGGTGCTGCGCAGGAGGTCGGCGCCCGCCTCGACCACCGAGCCGAGCACCTTCGCCGGGTCGGCGTCGACGGCCTCGCAGCCGGGCGCGGTCGCGACGATCCGGCCGCCCAGGCCGACCAGCGCCGCGCGGAAACCGTCGGCGTGGATCTGCGCGGCGAGGGCGACGGGACCGCTCTCGGCGACCTCCAGGCGGTGGGAGGGGCGGCCCTGCGAACCCGCGGCGGCGCCGGGGTGGGCGTCGACCCTGATCAGGCCGAGCGCCTCCAGTTCGGCGGCGACGGCGCCGGCCGTGGCCCGGGTGACGCCGAGCTCCGCGGTGAGCACCGCGCGGGTGGGGGCGCGGCCGGTGTGCACGAGTTCCAGCGCGGGGCCGAGTGCGCCGCGTCCTCGGTCCAACCGGGGTTTCGAGGTTCCGTTCCCCGTCGGGCCGGGGGCCGCCTTTCCGCTCATGGGAGGGAGTCTGCCATGATCCGTAGTCCTGAACGCCGCGGGTGCGTTGTGGCTGGTCGCGCAGTTCCCCGCGCCCCTGAAAGGGCGCTCAAGTGAGGGCACCTCCCAAGCCGCTCACTCTCAGTGTGACGTTGAGCCGGCCGGTCAGGCCCAGCTCCGCCGGTCCCGTGCCCGGGTGCACCCTCGGCACCCCGTGGTAGGCGAGCCGCGACTCTCCCCCGAACACGAACAGGTCCCCCGACCGCAGCTCCACGTCCGTGTACGGCCTGCCCCTGCTCTCGGTGTTGCCGAAGCGGAACACGCACGTGTCCCCCAGGCTCAGCGACACCACCGGTGCGTCCGACTTCTCGTCGGCGTCGCGGTGCATGCCCATGCGGGCGTCGGCGTCGTAGAAGTTGATCAGCGCGATGTCGTACGACAACCCGCCGACCGCCTCCGGCCCCAGGGCGTCGGTCACCGCGCGGCGGCCCAGTTCGTCGAGCCAGGCGGGGAACGGCTTCACGGGGCTGCCGTCGCCGTCGACGACCGTGCGGGCGTAGGCGTACGGGTGCCAGTGCCAGCCCAGGCAGACCTGGCGGGCGGTCATGGTGCCGCCGCCGGGCGTGCGGACCGTGCGCAGGCCCGCCGGGGGCCGGGCCCAGTCGCGGCAGGCGGCGAGCAGCGCGCGCTGCCGGTCCGGGTCCAGCCAGTCGGGGACGTGCACGGCGCCCGGTGCGATGCGGGCGCACGCCCTCGGGAACAGTTCGTCCTCCATGCCCCCATCCTGCCCGACCAGGCCTGAGCTGCGGTTCCGCTAGCCTGGACACACGATGAGCGACCGTATGACGACTGCCTGGGGCGAGTTCGAGCTGTCCCGTTTCCCGGAGGATCCGCGCGACCGGCTGCGTGCCTGGGACGCCTCCGACGCGTACCTGCTGCGGTATCTCGACCAGGACCGGACCGGGCTGTCCGGCACGGTCGTGGTGCTCGGCGACCGCTGGGGCGCGATGGTCACCGCGCTGGCGGAGCACCGTCCGGTGCAGATCACCGACTCGTACCTGAGTCAGGAGGCGACCCGCGCGAACCTGGCGCGCGCGGGTGTCGAGCCGGGCGCCGTGCGGTTGCTGACCACCCAGGATCCGCCGCCGGAGCGGGTGGACGTGCTGCTGGTGCGGGTGCCGAAGAGCCTGGCGCTCCTTGAGGACCAGCTGCTGCGGCTGGCGCCCGCCGTGCACGCGGGGACGGTCGTGATCGGCACCGGCATGGTCAAGGAGATCCACACGTCGACGCTCCGGTTGTTCGAGCGGATCCTCGGGCCGACCCGGACCTCGCTGGCCGAGCAGAAGGCCCGGCTGATCCACTGCACGCCGGATCCGTCACTGGAGCGCCCGGAGAACCCGTGGCCGTACAGCTACGCGCTCCCCGCCGGGATCGGCGCGGTCTCCGGGCGTACGGTCGTCAACCACGCGGGCGTCTTCTGCGCCGACCGGCTCGACATCGGTACGCGGTTCTTCCTGGCGCATCTGCCGGAGGGAGGCCGCCGGATCGTGGACCTGGGGTGCGGGAACGGGGTCGTGGGCACGGCGGTGGCGCTGGCCGACCCGACGGCCGAGGTGCTGTTCGTGGACGAGTCGTTCCAGGCGGTCGCCTCGGCGGAGGCCACCTACAAGGCCAACGGGGTGCCCGGGCATGCCGAGTTCCGGGTCGGCGACGGGCTGGCCGGGGTCGCGGCCGGGAGCGTGGACGTGGTGCTGAACAACCCGCCGTTCCACTCCCATCAGGCGACCACCGACGCGACGGCGTGGCG
The DNA here is from genome assembly GCF_042899865.1 of Streptomyces sp. NPDC013157. Taxonomy (NCBI): domain Bacteria; kingdom Bacillati; phylum Actinomycetota; class Actinomycetes; order Kitasatosporales; family Streptomycetaceae; genus Streptomyces; species Streptomyces sp. NPDC013157. Next base: position 611,467 of record NZ_JBIBAK010000005.1, read on the forward strand.
GATGTTCAGCGGGGCGAAGCGGGCACTGCGGCCGGGCGGCGAGCTGTGGGTGGTCGGCAACCGGCACCTGGGCTACCACGTGACCTTGCGCCGCCTGTTCGGCAACAGTCAACTGGTCGCGAGCGACCCTAAGTTCGTGGTGCTGAAGGCGGTCAGCCGCGGGTAGTCCCGCCGGCCAGTACGCCGATGATCCTGGTCACCTCCCGGGCCATCGCCGCACGGCCGGCACCGAGGTACGTACGGGAGTCGACGGCATCGGGGTGGTCCGCGAGGAAACGGCGGACGGACGCGGTCATCGCCATGTTGAGCGCCGTGCCGACGTTGACCTTGGCGATGCCGCCGCCGACCGCGGCGACCAGCCCCTCGTCCGGGACGCCGGAGGAGCCGTGCAGGACGAGCGGGACCGGCACGGCGGCCGAGAGACGTCCCAGCAGGTCGTGGTCGAGGGCGGCGGTGCGGGTGGTCATGGCGTGCGTGCTGCCGATCGCCACGGCCAGCGCGTCCACACCGGTGCCGGCGACGAAGTCCCGTGCCTCGGCGGGGTCGGTGCGCGCCCCGGGAGCGTGCGCGTCCAGGGCCGGCCGACCGTCCTTTCCGCCGACCTCGCCCAACTCCGCCTCGATCCAGAGGCCTTGGCCGTGCGCCCAGTCGACGGCGGCCGCGGTCGCGGCGAGGTTCCCGGCGTACGGCAGCCGGGACGCGTCGTACATCACCGAGCTGAATCCGGCGTCGGGTGCCTGCCGGAGCAGGTCGTCGCTGCGGACGTGGTCGAGGTGCAACGCGACGGGCACGTGCGCACGTTCGGCGGCCGCGGTGGCGGCGCGGGCCAGCGGGAGGAGACGTCCGTGCCGGAACTTCACGGCGTTCTCGCTGACCTGGAGGACGACGGGGGAACCGGCGGCCTCGGCACCGGTGACGACGGCTTCCACGTGTTCCAGGGTGATGACGTTGAACGCCGCGACGGCGGACCTGGCTTCGGCGGCGCGGGCCAGCAGTGTGCCGGTGGCTGCGAGGGGCACGCTCACTCCTCGCCGGTCGGGGTGAGGATCACCGAGCGGGTGAGGTGGCGCGGTCGGTCGGGGTCGAGGCCCCGGGCGGCGGCCACGGCGACGGCGAGGCGCTGGGCGCGGACCAGTTCGGCGAGCGGGTCGAGGGTGCCCTGGATCCACAACCCTCCGGTGGCGCCGACCTGTTCGGCGAGTCCGGCGGGGGCCGGGCCGAACATCCAGGTGGCCGTGGTGCGGGTGCTGATGCTGATCGGGCCGTGCCGGTACTCCATCGCCGGGTAGGCCTCGGTCCAGGACAGCGAGGCCTCGCGCATCTTGAGCCCGGCCTCGCTCGCGAGTCCGACGGTCCAGCCGCGCCCGAGGAAGGTGAACTGGATGCAGTCGACCAGCCCCGGCGGCAGCGGAGTCGCCAGTGCGGTGCGGGCGTCGGCGACCGCGGCGTCGGTGTGCAGGCCGAGGTGGGCGCGGAGCAGGGTGAACGCGCTGGTGGCGAACCGGGTCTGGACGACCGAGCGTTCGTCGGCGAAGTCCAGGACGACGAGGTCGTCGGCGGCCTCCGTCACGGGGGTCGCGGGGTCCGCGGTGATCGCTGCGGTGCGCACCCGTCCCTTCAACTCAAGCAGCAGCTCAAGGACTTCGGTGGTGGTACCGGACCGGGTGAGGGCCAGGACCCGGTCGTACGACCGCCCGTGCGGGAACTCCGAGGCGGCGAAGGCGTCCGTCTCGCCGTGCCCCGCGGACTCGCGCAGGACGGCGGCGGCCTGGGCCATGAAGTACGAGGTGCCGCAGCCGACGATCGCGACCCGCTCGCCCGGGGCCGGGAGGGCGTGGGCCTGGCGGGTGGCCTCGGTGGCGGCACGTGTCCAGCAGTCGGGCTGGCTGTTCAGCTCCTCGGTGATGTGTGACATACCACTGCCCCTCCCCTGGACGGCCAATGTGATTGTTCTTGCAAGATAAGGCCAGCTTTCAATCACAATCAAGCATCCTGCCGAAAACCAGGTGCGCTAAGGTCACCAGGAGTGCGAGGAACGGAGGCGGCGGATGTCCCGCGACGCCCGCTGGAAGGCACTGCTCGAGCTGCTGGTCGAGCGCGGCCGCCTCGAGGTCGAGGAGGCCGCGGCCGAGCTGGCGGTCTCGGCGGCCACCATCCGCCGGGACCTCGACCAGCTCGCCGAGCAGCAGATGCTGGTGCGCACCCGGGGCGGGGCGGTGGTGCACGGGGTGTCGTACGAGCTGCCGTTGCGCTACAAGACGGCCCGGCAGGCCTCGGAGAAGCAGCGGATCGCCAAGGCGGTGGCGGACCTGGTCGCGCCGGGCGAGGCGGTGGGGCTCACGGGCGGTACGACCACCACCGAGGTGGCCCGCGCCCTGGCCGTGCGCGGAGACCTCGGCACCGGTACGCCGGCGCTGACGGTCGTCACGAACGCGCTCAACATCGCGAACGAGCTCGCGGTGCGGCCCCAGTTCAAGATCGTGGTGACGGGCGGGGTGGCGCGCCCGCAGTCGTACGAGCTCATCGGGCCGCTCGCGGACGGGGTGCTGGGACAGATCACCCTCGACGTGGCCGTGCTCGGGGTGGTCGGCTTCGACGTCGTCCACGGGGCCGCGGCCCATGACGAGGCGGAGGCCGCGGTCAACCGGCTGCTGTGCGAGCGTGCGGCCCGCGTGGTCGTCGCCGCCGACTCCAGCAAGCTGGGCGGGCGGGCGTTCGCCCGGATCTGCGCGGCGGAACTGGTGGACACGCTGGTGACGGACGCGGCGGCGGCGCCGGAGACGGTGCGCCGGTTCGAGGAGGCGGGGATCCGGGTCCTGGCCGTGTGAGTGTGACGCGGTACGGCCCTGCGACTCGGCTCGCTGTCACATCCCGCTGGTGTCGGCGCTGACGAATCCCGCGCCCCGCTGGTCGTTGCAGCCGAACACCGGCCGGTCGGCCGGGTCGGGCCAGCTCTGCTGGGCCTGGAGGGCGACACTTACGAGGGTCAGCAGCAGGTCGACGTCGCTCGCGGCGTCGAGTCGTATGGTCACCCACTGCGAGCCCGGGACGATCCGGATCGCCCCCGTGCCCTTGAGGTCCTTGGCGAAGTGCCGGATGGCGTGGGTGGTGAGACGCAGGTCCACGTCGCGGTCGGAGTGGAAGTGCGCGATCTCGCCCTGCACCGAGCTCACGGCCTGCCCCAGACCGCAGCTCGGTACGGCCTGGGTCAGGTCGGGCCAGGTCGCCAGTTGCGCCAGAGCGCGCGAGGCCAACGTCATGGGGCCATCATGGCCCGCTCACTCTCCGGTAACCAACTAGCGAGCAGTTATTAACCGAGCTGTTGCCGGACTCCGTCCGAACACAGACACCCGGGACGAGTGCATATCCGCAGGAATTCAGTGGTTCGAGGGACGGAAGGTACCTCTCGGGCGTCCGGGACGGCCGTGGCCGGCGTCACGTTGCACGCAGGTCCGACACCTGCCCTACGCGCGCCTGACGGCCGTCGCCGCGAACGCGTCGGCGGCGGCGAGGTCGAAGTCCCCGTGATCGCTGCCGAGACCCTGGGCGACCAGGGCCGCCACGGCGTTGCCGAGGACGGCGGAGTCGTGCGGGGTGCGGCCCAGCCCGATGCCGTAGACGAATCCGGCCGAGAAGGCGTCGCCGCAACCGGTGGTGTCGACGACGTCGATCTCGAAGGCGGGCACCGGCTCGGCACCCTCGGCGGTGACCAGCAGCGCGCCGTCACCGCCCCGGGTGACCGCGACCAGCCCGGCGCCGGCGCCGACCAGCTTCTTCGCGCCCGCCAGCAGGTCGTCCTCGCCGGAGAAGCCCAGTACCTGGTCGTCGTTGGGGAGGAGGTGGTCGACGTACGGCAGCGCGGCCGCGATCTGCTCGAAGCCGCCGAGCACGCCGGGCGCGAGCAGGTCCACGGAGGTCGTCACGCCGTGCTCCTTGGCGAAGTGCAGGATGCGCGCGGCGGCCTCGACGCCGATCAACTCCGGGCCGCCGAGGTGGAGATGGTCGGCCTCGGCGAGGGCGTCCCAGGGCACGTCGTCGACGCCATAGGTGATGTTGGCGCCGAGCAGGTGCAGGGAGGGCCGGTCGCCGTTGGGGCGGATGGGCAGCACGCTCGCCGAGGTGGCGGTGTCGGCACGGCGGACGAGGAAGGCGGTGTCGATCCCGGCCCTGCCGAGCAGTTGGACCAGCATGTCGCCGGTCGCGTCGGCACCGACGGCCCCGGCACTCCGCACGGTGGCGCCGAGCTTGGCGAGGCTCAGTGCGGTGCCGCCGGCGGTCCCGGCCGCGGTCATCCTGATGTCCTCGACCAGGGTGGCGCCCTGACCCTCGGGTATCGCGTCCACCGGCCGGACCAGCACGTCCAGCACGTGCACGCCCATCGTGACGACTCTCATGGCTTGCCCTCCTGCAGGGATCGGGTGGTGCCGTAGTTCCGGGCTATCGCGGCCTCGATCACCGCGAGTTGCTGCCGCTCGTCCAGGACGCGGGGCGTTCCGAGGGCCGCCGCGTGCTGGTAGACACCGCAGGCCCATTCGAGCAGCAGGGCGTTCTCGACGGCCTTGTCGAGGGTCGGGCCGACGGCGACCGAGCCGTGGTTGGCCATCAGCGCGGCACTGCGGCCGTCGAGTGCGATGAGTACCGACTCGGCGAGTTCCGGGGTGCCGAAGGTGGCGTACGGCGCCACTCGCACAGTGCCGCCGAGGGCGAGCAACTGATAGTGGATGCAGGGCAGTTCGTCGAGGACGCAGGAGAGGGCGGTGGCCATGGGGGCGTGCGTGTGGACGACCGCGCCGGCGCCGTAGCGCCGGTAGACCCCCAGGTGCAGGTCGAGTTCGGAGGTCGGCTGCAGGGTCCCGGCGACGACCTTGCCGTCCAGATCGACCACCGTCACCTGGCCCGCGGTGAGTTGGGCGAGCACCGCGCCGGTCGCGGTGACCGCGACCAGGTCCCCCACCCGCACGCTGACGTTGCCCGCCGTGCCGATCAGCAGGCCCGCCGCCCCCAGGCGTCGGCAGACGTCCGCCACCGCGGCCCGCTCCTGCACCAGCGCGGAGCTTGAGTCCGTCATGGCCGCGACGGTAACGTAAACCTGAAACAAAGTCACGTTCAGATTCAGGGGTGGTCACGTGAGCGGGCCGGCCGCCGAGGAGACCGGGGCCGTGCTGCGCCGTACTCCCCAACAGGCCCGCAGCAAAGCCCGGTTGGCGCGTGTACTCAAGGCGGCTGAGCGCGTTCTGACAGCCGAGGGCGTACCGGCCCTGACCACCACCCGGGTCGCGGCCGAGGCCGGGGTCTCGGTCGGCTCGCTGTACCAGTACCTGCCCGACCGGGACGCGATCATCGACGCGCTGGCCGCGACCTACTTCGCCCAGCTCGAAGCGGTGATGGAGGAGTTCGTGCGCAGCGCGGCGACCGAGCGCTGGTCCGACCCGGTCGGCGTGCTGATCGACACCTACGCCGGGCTCTACCGCACCGAACAGGGCTTCAGGGCCCTGTGGTTCGGCAGCGGTCTGACGGACCGGACCCGGGCGGCGGACCGGGAGCACAAGCGCCGGATGGCCGACGGGGTGTGCCGGGTCCTGCTCGCGCTCGGCATCGCCGGCGACATCGAGGGGCTCGGCCACGCCTGCCATGCCGCCGTCCTCGCCGCCGACGCGCTCGCCCAGGAGGCCTTCCGCTGCGACGCCGAGGGCGACGCCGCCCTCCTCGAAGAGGCGAAGGTCATGCTGCGCGCCTACCTCACGGCCCTGGCCGGGAGACACGGTCGGCGGGACGGCGATGCGGTGGGCACCGGTCCGCTCGACGGGCCCGTTCCCGGAGCGGCCGGACGCCCGGAGTAGGCGGCGTGTGGTCGGGCAGTTCGCGCGGGTGCTTCGGGCCCGGCCCCTGCCCACGGGTCGAGGTGGACGAAACGGTGCCGCGCGAACACACGATTCGCACGGCATGCCGGGCCGGTGCGTCCCCCCGGCCCGAACGGGCGAACGCCCTCCCGGATCCGAAGCTCTGGGCCGGGCTGCCCCCCCCGGATTCTCAGAAGCTGCCCGCGTTGAGCGCCTTCTGGAGCCCTTCCGTGGTCCGCTTACCCCAGTCCCCGTCCTGGGTGACACCGACGTGCACCTGGAGAGCCTTGATCGTCTGCGGACCGATCTGCCCGTCGACGGGCACATGGAGGTGGCTCTGGAGTGCCTTCTTGGTGTTCGGTCCGAAGGCGCCGTCAGCGGTCACGCCGAGCACCCACTGCAGCGCCTTGATGGTTTTCGGTCCGAACCCGCCGTCCACGGCGAGCGGGCAGTACGGGTTGTGGTTCGAGGACGGCGGAGTGGGCGAGCCGGTGCCGCCGCCGGGCAACCGGAGACAGGTGAGGGGCTCGCCCCGGTGCGAGTTCGCCTCGTCCGCAAGGGTGGTGCGGATCGGGTCGGCCTCCTGGCCGTGGGACACGCACAGCGCCCCGAGGCCCTTGGCCGCGCTCTCGACGAGGATGACGACGTGCGTACCCGTGCCCGCGCCGAAGACCACGAAGTCCCCGGGCCGGGTCTCGGCAGCGGTGATGTGCTCGCAGTGGTCGAGCATCGTCCCGGTGTAGCCCTGCCCGTTGAACCCGGAGCCGTTCGGGTCCCCGGCCCCGCTCCACTTCGCCATGATCGTGGCGAAGCCCGAGCAGTCGGTGGAGAAGGGAAGCGCGTGCACGGCTATGCCGATGGGCATCGGCCGGGCCTGCGAGTAGTGGATGTCCGCGTTGTGCTGGACCCCCCACAGACAGTTGCTCACCATCGCCTGCCGGACCTGTGCCGTGGTTGCCTGAGCGGTAGTACTCATCCTGCACTCCTGTTCGTGAACCTGTTGGACACGGTGTCAGTGCGCAGGGGGTGACGTCGTTGGCGCAGCGTCACCGGTTCATTGACGCTGCGTCCACCGCCGTACCTCCCGCCGCCAGGACCTGGCGGCGGTAGTCGCCCGGGGGCACACCGTGCGCGGTACGGAAGGCGCGGCTGAAGTCGGCGGCGTGGTGGAAACCCCAGCGTGCGCCGAGGGCGTGGACCGGGTGGTGGCGCAGCCGCGGGTCGGCGAGGTCGGCCCGGATGCGCTCCAGGCGCAGGTGGCGTATCCAGGCCGCGACGGTGAGTTCACGGTGCTGGAAGAGCCGGTGCAGATAGCCGAGGGATATGTGGTGGTGGGCGGCGACCACGGCGGGCGTCAACTCGGGGTCCGCGAGGTTGAGTTCGATGAACGCCTCGATCCGGGTGAGCAGCGCCTGGCGTCGGGTCTCCGGGAGCAGCCGGTCCTCGGCGTCGATGTACGAGGCCAGTGTGGCGGCGGCCAGGTCGAGGGCCACCTCGCCCAGCCGCCGGACCTCGCGCTCGCCGACCTCTCCCCGCCGGACCACCCCGGCGACGCCGACCAGGCAGCGGGCGAAGACGGCGCTCATCCCGGTGGCGCCGGACATGCCTCGCGCGAGCAGCGGGTTCAGCCGCTCAGGGCGTAACGGCAGCGCGGTCCTGGGCAGTTGCAGCATCACCAGCTCCCCGCGGCCGGCCCCGGGCAGGGCACGGGTCTCGAAGGGCTGGGAGGTGTCGTGGAGCAGCAACTGGCCCGCGGTCAGCCGGGCCTCGTTGTCCCCCTGGGCGAAGTACAGCTCGTTCGCCATGACGATGCTGAGCCCGTACCGTTCGGGGTCCGAGCGGCGCACCAGGGCCGACGAGCGCACGGACCGCATCTCCGGGTAGTCCAGCGCCGTCAGCACGACCGGGCCCAGCTCCGCCACCGTCACCTCGGAGCGGAAGTCGTCGGCGTGCGGGCTGCTGACCATCGACGGCACGACGTCCTGGGCCATCTGCTCGCACCACCACGGAAACCGGTCGGCGACCGGCAGGTCCTCGGTGCGCAGAGTCACGATCACGCGCTGTCCTCCCCCGGAAAGTCAACGAAAACAGGACAGCACAGCAGATTCAACGCACCGTCATGGAAGCCCCAAACCGGCCCTTCGCCCTCGCAACCACTGGGTCAACTTGCCGTCGTCTTACGTCCCGGGGCGACAGTGGCGACCATCCAGGCCATCCAGGCCATCCGGGTGTCCAGCCGGGACGAGTTCAGCAGTCCGAAGGCGACGGGCGCCGCCTGGACAACCGTCCAGGCGGCGCGAAAGAGGGGCGTCGCCCACTCTCCCCGGTCCTGCGGATCCCGGCCGCCGAGCGCGCGGCATACGCCCTTGCCCGGGTCGGCGGTCTCACCTAGCCTGAGTTTGTGCCGCCAATAAACAAAACCCGTTCGCACACCGTCGTGCCGGGCCGCCCGCTCGTCCTGACCCGTCTCCGCATCGCGCTGACCGTCTTCTTCGCCATGGACGGCTTCATCTTCGCCGGGTGGGTCGTCCGCATCCCGGCCATCAAGGAACAGACCGGCGCCTCGGCCAGCGCCCTGGGGCTCGCCCTGCTCGGCGTCTCGGCCGGAGCCGTGATCACGATGACGTTCACCGGACGGCTGTGCCGCCGCTACGGCTCCCACCCCGTGACCGTCGCCTGCGCCGTCCTGCTCTCCCTGAGCGTCGCCCTGCCGCCGCTCACCCACTCGGTCCCGGCCCTCGGCGCCGTACTGCTGGTGTTCGGCAGCGCCTACGGCGGCATCAACGTCGCGTTCAACAGCGCCGCGGTCGACCTGGTACGAGCCCTCCGGCGCCCGATCATGCCCAGCTTCCACGCCGCTTTCAGCCTGGGCGGCATGCTCGGCTCCGGCCTGGGCTCACTGATCGCCGGCCTGCTGACCCCCACGCAGCACCTGCTCTGCCTCACCGCCGTCGGCCTTGTGGTCACCTTTCTCGCAGGCCGCACGCTTCTTCGCACTCCCCCGCCGGTCACCCCCGAGGACGACGCACCCCGGGCGGCATCCACGCCGCACCGCCCGGCACGCCGCACCCGGCTGCTCGTCGTCACGTTCGGCCTGATCGCCCTGTGCACGGCCTACGGCGAGGGGGCCATGGCCGACTGGAGCGCCCTGCACCTGGAGCAGGACCTCGGCGCCGCACCCGGCGCGGCCGCCGTCGGCTTCTCCTGCTTCGCGCTCGCCATGACCGTCGGCCGGCTCAGCGGGACGAAGCTGCTCGAGGCCCTGGGCCAGACACGCACCCTGGTGTTCGGCGGCGCGACCGCCGCGGCCGGCATGCTGGTCGGCGCGCTCGCCCCGGCCCTGTGGGCGGCCCTCATCGGGTTCGCGATCACCGGGCTCGGCCTCGCCAACCTCTTCCCCGTGGCCATCGAACGCGCGGGCAGACTGGCCGGCCCCGACGGCGTCGCCATCGCCTCCACCTTCGGCTACGGCGGCATGCTCCTGGGACCGCCCGCCATCGGCTTCATGGCGGACTGGCTCTCCCTCCCCACCGCCCTCACCACCGTCGCCGCCCTCGCCGCCACCGCCGCGGCCATCGCACTGCTGACCCGGCGCACGGCGGGGCACTGACGGAGTTCCCGCCCCCTCAGTCCAGCAACCCCGGCTCCCGCACCGACTCCAGCACCCCGGCCAGTCTCGCGGTGTCGGCGTCCGTCCACCCGGGTGGGGTCGTGATCTCCGCCCAGGCGCTCGTCGGCAGGGTTCCGTACCGGTGGCCGAAGCCCTCCGGCACGCTGTCGGCGCCGGCCAGGTCGCAGGCCACCTGCCAGAACGTCAGCAGCGGATACCACTGCATCGCCGGTGAGACGTCCCGGGCGCGTGGCCGGTCGAGCCAGTCCGGCCGGTGGAAGGCGAGGCCGGGCGACCACCAGACGACCGGATCGGAGCCGTTCTGGAGGTAGACCGCGCGGGGCTCGCCCCAGGGCGCGGCCGGGATGCCGTAGTCCGCCGGTACCTGCGCGAAGCGCACATGCGCCCCGTCGGCGACCACCGGCCGCCACTCGGGGCTGCCCGGCTGCCGTTGCACGGTGACGGACTTCCACAGCGGGTTGTCGTAGGTCGGCCCGACGAACAGCGCGCCGCCCGTCTCCGCGACGAGCGTGGGCAGGGAGCCGTTCAGGGCGGACTCCATGGAGAAGGAGCCGAGGCTCTCGCCGTAGACGAGCAGCCGGGGGCGGGAGGCCGCGGGGAGGGTCCGCCACTTGGCGTAGACGGCGTCGAAGAGGGCTCGTCCGGTGCCTGCGGCCTCGTCCTCGGTGAGCGCCGAGACCCAGCTGGGAAGGTAGGAGTACTGCATGGCCACCATGGCGGTGTCGCCGCCCCACATGTACTCCAGGGGTCTGCTGCCCTGGTCGTTGATCCAGCCGGTGCCGGTGGTGCCCATGACGGCGAGGATCCTGCGGGAGAAACCGCCGGTGCGTTCGAGTTCGCGTACGGCGAGGGCGGCGCGTTCGTCGGGGGTGTCGGCGGAGCGCAGGCCGACGTAGACCCGTACCGGATCGTCGGCCGGGCGGCCGGTGAACGCGGTGATGTCGGCGCGGGTCGTGGCGGTACCGACGAAGTTGCGGCCCTGGGCGCCCAGCGTGTCCCAGTGGGCTGCGGACTCCGGGCTGCCGGAAAGGGTGGGCAGGCCGGGCTGGTGGACGCCCTCGGCGGTGCCCTGGTCGGCCAGGGAGGCGGTGCTCTCGATCGCGTCCAGTGCCGCGTTCAGCAGGAATCCCTGGACGACTCCGACGATCACGAAGGCGGCCAGGACGACCCCGGTGGCGCAGGCGACGGGGCGCGCGACGAGGGCGTCGAACGCGTGGGCGGCGAGGCGGGTGCCGAGCCGTACCGTCCGGGCGACCAGGAGCAGGAGCGTCGCGACGAGCGCGGCCACGACCGGGACCAGCGCCCACTGCCACCGGACGATGTCCGGGGGCAGGGTCACCGCTCGGCGGACCTGGCCCTCCCAGCGGACGCTCCAGGCGGTGACGGTGATCACCGCGGCGGCACCGAGCACGCCCAGGGCGGTCCGCAGGGTGCGGCGGACACGGGGACGGACGCGGACGGCCGCCCAGCGGAGCAGCAGCCGGGCGAGGGTCTCCAGTACGGCACCGACGGCGTAGCCGACGGCCGCCGAGACGCCGGCCGCGAGCCCCTGCAGCCACCAGGCCCGCGGGAGCAGGGAGGGGGTGAGGGACAGGCAGTAGCACAGGATGGCCACCGCGATCCCGCCCCAGCACGGCCGCCGCCGGACCACCCGGTCGGGGCCCAGGTGCCCGCGCACCCGCTCCGCCGTCCGCCGGGTCCAGTCCTTCGTACGATTCAGAGCCCTGCCCGCACCACTCACTTCGCCACCTCGGGACCACGATCGGCCACCGCACCCGCCGCCGCATCCGGAAGATCCTTCCGGACCCCTCTCCCCTCCGGGAAAAGGTGCGGAGCCACACGAGGTGTCCCATCGTGGTGGGCATGGCCGAGGCCCGGACGACCGAGCGCGCCACCCCGTTCGCCGGCGTGGTCGCGCCGGAGCCGGGCGTGGTCACCGGCTGCGACCACGCCGGCCGGCCCCAGACCTCGCTGCGGAAGGCGGGTACCGAGGTCGTCACCGTCGTCGGCGCCGCACCGGGCCGGGCCCGTGGCGGCGGGCACCGCATGACCTGCCCGCCGCTTCGCCACCCGGCCGGGTCCTGACATCGCGCCCGCCATGCCGCTCCCCCGGCTCCCGACCCGTGCCGCCGTGGCGGCGGCAGTGGCCGTGCTGGTGCTGGCGAACCTGCTGGACAATCGCTGGGCCGGTTCCTGGATACTGCTCACCGCGGTCGTCGCCCCGGCCGTCCTGGTGGGGCTGCTGTTCTGGGCCGGGGGCAGTTGGCCGGAGCTGGGGCTGGGCCGGAACACCCTTGCTGACGGGGTGCGTTGGGGAGCGGCCCTGATCGGGATCGTCGCGGCGGTCTATCTGTGCGCGGCCCTGCCCCCGGTCACCCGCGGGCTGTTCGCGGACCAGCGGACGGACGCGCTGAGCGGTTCGGAGATCGCCTTCAAGGCGCTGGTCGCGGTGCCCGTGGGGACGGTGCTGCTGGAGGAGACCGCCTTCCGCGGGGTGCTGTTCGCGCTGCTGTGCCGTCTGCGCACGCCCACGACGGCCGCCGTCCTGTCCTCCGTGCTCTTCGGCCTCTGGCACATCCTGCCCTCGCTGAACCTCGGCAAGGAGAAGCCGACGCTGGGTTCGCTCTTCGGGCACTCGGCCGCCGGGGCGGTCCTGGTGGACGTCGGCGCCGTGCTGTTCACGGCCGTCGCGGGCTGTCTGCTGTGCTGGCTGCGCGATCGCAGCGGCTCCCTGCTGGCGCCGATGGCCCTGCACTGGGCGGTCAACGCCCTGGGGTACGCGGTGGGGTTCCTGCTGCGCTGACGGCAGGAACGGCCGCTTTCCGGCAGACTCGCGGCATGGAGACTGCTGAGTTTCTCGAGATCCTCGACCGGGAGGGCCGGTTGCTGGCCGCGGCCGCCGCCGGGGCGGGGCTCGACGCCCCGGTGCCCACCTGCCCGGAGTGGCAGGTGCGCGATCTGCTGCGGCACACCGGCACCATCCACCGGTGGGCCGCCGGTGTCGTCGCCGACGCCTGGACCTCGCCCCGCCCCGTCCCGGAGCCCCCGGACATCGACGGCACGGAACTGACGGACTGGTACCGGGACGGCCATCGCCGGCTGATCGACACCCTGGGCGGCGCGCCGCAGGACGTGACGTGCTGGACCTTCCACCCCGCCCCCGTCTCCTCACCGCTGGCCTTCTGGCTCCGCCGGCAGGCCCATGAGACGACCGTGCACCGGTACGACGCCGAGGCCGCGCGGGGCGGCCCGGCGACGCCGGTCGGCACGGGCTTCGCGGTCGACGGCATCGACGAACTGCTGCGCGGCTTCCACGCCCGCACGCGCAGCCGGGTCCGCAGCGAGCACCCGCGGGTGCTGGGAGTGCGCACGGTGGACACGGACGCGGCCTGGACCGTGCGGCTGTCGGAGGGACCGCCGGTCACGGAACTCGGTGCGCCCCATGATGCGAGGGCCGAACTGGCCGGTCCCGCCGATCAGTTGTACCTGGCCCTGTGGAACCGGGTGCCGGTGCCGAAGGTGGTCGGCGATCCGGAGCTGGCCGACCTGTGGCTGACGAACTCCGGGATCTGACCGGCCGGCGACGGCGAACGGCCTCACCGGCCTGGGCCGGACCCGCCGGGCTCAGCCCGCCTCGGCGGCCAGCATCCGGGTGAGCACCGCGCGCTGCACCGGCAGCACCTCGCCGTGCAGCGCACGCCCCTTGCCGGTGAGCGCCACCCGCACGCCCCGCCGGTCCTCCGGGCACATGGCCCGCTCGACCAGGCCGTCCTTCTCCAGGCGGGCGATGAGCCGGGAGAGCGCGCTCTGGCTGAGGTGCACCCGCTCGGCGATCTCCTGCACCCGGAAGCTGCAGACGCCGTCCGCCGCCGGGCCGTCGGAGAGCAGGTCGAGGACCTCGAAGTCACTGCCGCACAGGCCGTGTCCGTGCAGGGCACGGTCCAGCTCGCACTGGGTGCGGGCGTGCAGGGCCAGGATGTCCCGCCATTGCTCCACGAGCGCCTGTTCGGGCTTCTTCGCCGCCATCCGGGCACCGTAGCAGAGAATTCGGATTGTTGCATCGTAATTAAATGCGTTTGCATTCCATGCATGTGCATGTAGTGTCTCGGTCCATGACCTCTCCGCTCACCGCCCCCGCTTCCGACGGACGCTGGACTCCCCGGCTCTGGGGCACCCTGCTGGTGCTCTGCGCCGCCATGTTCCTGGACGCACTGGACGTGTCGATGGTCGGTGTCGCCCTGCCGTCGATCGGCTCCGACCTGCACCTGTCCACCTCGACGCTGCAATGGATCGTCAGCGGCTACATCCTGGGGTACGGCGGCCTGCTCCTGCTCGGCGGCCGCACCGCCGACCTGCTCGGCCGGCGCCAGGTGTTCCTCGTGGCCCTCGGCGTCTTCGCGCTCGCCTCGCTCCTCGGCGGCCTCGTCGACTCGGGTCCGCTGCTGATCGCCAGCCGCTTCATCAAGGGCCTGAGCGCGGCCTTCACCGCGCCGGCCGGCCTCTCGATCATCACGACCACGTTCCCGGAGGGCCCGCTGCGCAACCGCGCCCTCTCCATCTACACCACCTGCGCGGCCACCGGCTTCTCCATGGGCCTGGTGCTGTCCGGCCTGCTCACCGAGGCCAGCTGGCGCTTCACCATGCTGCTGCCCGCACCCATCGCCCTGATCGCGCTCCTGGCCGGCCTCAGGCTGCTGCCGCGCAGCTCCCGTGAGCGCGACCACAACGGCTACGACATCCCCGGCGCGATCCTCGGCACCGCCTCCATGCTGCTCCTGGTGTTCACCGTCGTGGAGGCGCCGCAGGTGGGCTGGGCGTCGGCCCGCACCCTGCTCTCCTTCCTCGCGGTCGCCGTCCTGCTGACCGTCTTCGTCCAGGTCGAACGCCGTTCCCCCGGACCGCTCATCCGCCTCGGCGTGCTGCGCTCGGGCAACCAGGTCCGCGCCCAGCTCGGCGCGATCGCCTTCTTCGGCTCGTACGTCGGCTTCCAGTTCCTGACCACCCTCTACATGCAGTCCCTGCTCGGCTGGTCCGCCCTGCACACCGCCCTGGCCTTCCTCCCCGCGGGCGCGCTGGTGGCCGTGTCCTCGACCAAGGTCGGCGCGATCGTGGACCGCTTCGGCACCCCGCGGCTCATCGCGGCGGGCTTCGCGTTCATGGTCGTCGGATACGCCCTGTTCCTCCGCGTCGACCTGAGCCCGGCCTACGCGGCGGCGATCCTCCCGTCGATGCTGCTGATCGGTGCGGCCTGCGCGCTGGTGTTCCCCTCCCTCAACATCCAGGCCACCAACGGCGTCGACGACCACGAGCAGGGCATGGTCTCCGGGCTCCTCAACACCTCGGTGCAGGTGGGCGGGGCCATCTTCCTGGCGATCGTCACGGCCGTGGTCACCGCGGGCGCGCCCGCCCACGCGACCCCGCAGGCCGTGCTCGACAGCTATCGTCCCGGGTTCCTGGTGGTGGCGGTCGTGGCCCTCGCCGGGCTGCTGATCACGCTCACGGGTCTGCGCACCCGGCGCCCGCAGCAGACCGTCGTGATCGCCAAGTCCACCTCCCTGGAGGCGGAGCGCGTGTCCGCACGCGACTGAACGGGGACGCCTGCGAACCTGTGCCCGGCGGGGCCTGTTGCCCCGCCGGGCACACGGCTGTGAGACTGCCGGGATGACGACGTACGGGGGGCGGCGCGGTCAGGCCGAGCGGGACGCGATCACCGTCGAGATCGGATACGCGCTGTGCAGTGCGGTGTTCGCGGCCGTGCTGGTCTTCGGGGCGGTGGCCGGTCCGGCGCTGCTGTTCTCGCTGCCCCGCGGCCCGGAGCGCGTGCTGCCCGTCGTGGGCGCGGTGCTCGCCGCCGTGGTGTTCCTCGCCCGGGTGGTGAGCGTGCTGGTCCGTTTCCAGCGCTCGGCTCAGCCCAGCCAGCCCGGCCGCACCAGCCCCGACTCATAGGCCAGGACGACCAGTTGGGCGCGGTCGCGGGCGCCCAGCTTGATCATCGTGCGGCTCACGTGGGTCTTGGCGGTGAGGGGGCTGACGACCAGGCGGCGGGCGATCTCCTCGTTGGACAGGCCGATGCCGACCAGGGCCATCACCTCACGCTCCCGCTCGGTGAGCCGGGCGAGCACGTCGGCGGCGGCCGGCTCCTTGGAACGGGCCGCGAACTCCGCGATCAACCGGCGCGTCACCCCCGGCGACAACAGCGCGTCGCCGGCCACCACCGCCCTGACCGCGCGCACCAGTTCGTCCGGTTCGGTGTCCTTGACCAGGAAGCCGGAGGCGCCGGAACGGATCGCCTCGAAGACGTACTCGTCGAGCTCGAACGTCGTCAGCATGACCACCTTGACGTCCGCCAGCTCCGGTTCGCGGGTGACCCGCCGGGTCGCGGCCAGTCCGTCCAGACGCGGCATGCGGATGTCCATCAGGACGACGTCGGGGCGCAGTTCACACACCTTGCGCAGCGCCTCCTCGCCGTCCGCCGCCTCACCGGTCACCTCGATGTCCGGCTGCGCGTCGAGCAGCGCCCGGAAACCGGCCCGCACCAGCGACTGGTCGTCGGCGAGCAGCACCCGGATCATCGGTCCTCCCGGTCGGTCCGGTCGTCCAAGGGCAGTACGGCGAGTACCCGGAAGCCCCCGTCGGCGCGCGGCCCCGCCTCGATCGTGCCACCCAGGGCGGCCGCCCGCTCCCGCATCCCGGCCAGCCCGTTCCCGCTGCCGCCCGCGTCCGCCCCGGTCGCCGGACCGTCGTCGTCGATCCGCAACCGCAGCTCCCCTCCCCCGTGTTCGAGCCGCACGCGCGCCTGCCGCGAACCCGAGTGCCGTACGACATTGGTGAGCGCCTCCTGCACGATGCGGAAGGCGGCCAGGTCCGCGCCGGGCCCCAGGCGCGGCGGCTCCCCCGTCACGTCCACGGCGAGGCCGGCGCCCGCCGCCTGTTCCACCAGTTCCGGCAGCCGGCCGAGACCGGGCGCGGGCGCCCGCGGCGCGTCTCCCGGGGAGCGCAGGGTGTCGAGCACCTGGCGCACCTCGCCGAGCGCCTCCTTGCTGGCCGCCTTGATGGTGGTGAGCGCCGACCTGGCCTGCTCCGGGTCGGAGTCGAGCAGCGCGAGGCCCATGCCGGCCTGGACGTTGATGACCGAGATGCTGTGCGCCAGGACGTCGTGCAGCTCCCGGGCGATCCGCAGCCGTTCCTCGTCCGCGCGCCGCCGGGCCGCCTGGGCGCGGTCGGCCCGCTCCCGTGCCCACTGCTCGCGCCGCAGCCGGACCAGCTCGGCCAGCGAGACGATGATCAGCACCCAGGTGGCGACGATCACCTCCTGGCCGAGGCTGGCCCCCCTGTCGCCCGGCGGCGGAAGCCACCGGTACAGCCAGAGCGAGATCAGCAGATGCCCGGCCCACAGCATTCCGAGCGCCGCCCAGGCGGCCCGGCGGTGCCCGGCGACGACGGTACTGAAGCAGGCCACCGCGACCGCCGCGAAGACCGGCCCGTACGGGTAGCCGGCACCGAGATAGACCAGGGTGAGCGCGGCGGTGCCGAACGCCACCGTCACCGGATGCCGGTGCCGCCACAGCAGCAGGGCACAGGTGGCGAGGAGCAGCAGGCGGGCGCAGGCGTCGAGGTGCTCACGGTGGGGCTGGGTGTGGGCGGCGAAGTGCGAGCCCGCCAGCACGAGGATGGTCAGCAGCAGGGTGGAGCGCCAGGGCATGCGGGGGCGACGGATCCCATCGGTGCCGGGGCCGCGGCCGTTGGCGGTGTCGGTGCCTTCCGGGTGGTTCCACCACGGGGGGCCGGAGTGCCACCACTGGGCGGGACCGCGCTCCCGTACCCGCTGCTCGTCCATGACCGCCACGCTAGACCCGTACTTCGCGGGTCGTTGATTCGTATGGTGTGATCGGTCCGGGGGTGTCCCGGGCCGGGGGTGTGGCGTTGGGTGGGGTGTGTC